>JASFHP010000001.1:0-353993 GCA_050123155.1 Candidatus Bathyarchaeota archaeon
GACACTGCGACGGTTACTGCGATGAGTATGATGGCTGCAACTACTGGGCTTAGAGCTTTCTTACTCTTTAGGAGTTTTCTCATTTCAGTTCTTTCCCTCCTTGTGAGTTCACAAGACAACTAAGTATTAATGAGATTTAAGTCTTACGACACAATATAACGTATTACAAAGCCGAAAATAGACACGTAGAAAACCCGACGAAACCGTCAACAAACCTACTCTAGCTTATCAAAGAAGCCCAAAAGAAGATCTGCTACCTTCTCGCCAAACTCGGTAATCACGTAATACTTCTTCAAAGGATCAATCGCCACACTCTCAGCCAGCCCCAAATCCTCTATCTCCATCATCCTCGACCGGAACGTTCCATCGCTCAAAGTAAGACCTAAATCACGCATAAACGCCTTAGCATTCTTCCACCGCCCCTTCTCCAACTTCAAAAGAAAGATACAGTCAATGGCATGGTCCTTCTCCAGCACAGCCTTGATAGCGGAAAGCTTCTCGTCAGTGAGAATGTTCTTTATCTTCTCTTCCACCAAACCCATTACCAACCATGTTTTTCTAACAGTATACTGTTCTACATATTTAACATTTAACTCTATATTACGAATTTTGATATAAATCTAGTCACACATGCTACAACTCTTATGACACCAGCAACCAGCAACCCAAACACCACAAAAGCAGAAACTGTTGGTGGGCTCACGCATTCTTGAAAGCGACCAGCCATAAGCCGTCCACTTTTCTCAAGATCTCAATCACTTTTCAGTGGGGTCAAAATCGTCATCGCCCACCAAACAACATTAAATGCCACTCCAACATAAAAATATAGCCTAACAGAAAAAGTGCTGAACAACAGTGCCCAAACAAATCAAAGTTACCCCCCTAGCCGAAGAAAGCCTCGGCGTACGATCAATGTGCACCTACATAGAAACCGCAGACACCAAAATTCTCCTAGACGCCGGCGCATCCCTAGCCCCAAAAAGACTGGGATACCCTCCTCACCCCAGAGAATACCAAGCCCTGGCAGAATGCCGCAAAAAAATAGCCAAAACAGCGGAAAAAGCAGACATCACCACCATAAGCCACTACCACTTCGACCACCACACACCCTCATACACAGACTGGTTCACCAACTGGTCCTCACCAGAAACCGCAAAAAAAATCTACCAAGGAAAACTGGTCCTCGCCAAAAGTTACCGCTCCATGATCAACGCCAGCCAAAGACGGCGAGGATGGATGTTCAGAAAAACCGGAGGCAAACACGCAAAAAGAGTAGAATCCGCTGATGGCAAAACATTCCAGTTCGGAGAAACAAAACTGAAGTTTTCCGATCCAGCCTTTCATGGACCCGAAAACTCGGAGCTGGGATGGGTGCTAATGGTAACCATAGAATGTGGAGACGAAAAAGTGATGTTCGCAGCTGATGTTCAAGGACCCATACATACGCCAACATTAAACCAAATCTTGGCTGAAAAACCCCAACTGGTCATAATAGGCGGACCTCCCACCTATCTCGCAGGATTCAGAGTGAAAGAGGAACATATAGAAGCAGGAATGCAGAACCTGAAGACCCTAGTTGAGAACGTGCCCACAACCACACTCGAACACCACATCCTCAGAGACGAAAACTGGAGAAGCAAAACCCAGCCAATATTCGACGCCGCCACGCAAGTAGGACACAAGGTCCTCACAGCAGCTGAATTCTCAGGAACAACAAACAACCTTCTGGAGTTTCGCCGCAGGCAACTCTTCGAAACGGAACCGCCAAGCTCCGATTTCATGAAGTGGCTGAGACTGCCCGTACAGAAAAGAAAACAGCAAAAACCGCCAATTTAGGCTCTAGTCTACCTGTTGCTTAACAATCATTCTGCGGAATTTTCTAGCATAATGATAATCAGACTTGAGAAGTTTCAGTTCATTCGCCTCTTTCTCAAGTTTCTCAAGTTTCCGTTGAATCTCTCGAACTTTGCTGCTCATAGTTAACGCCGAAACACCCTAAGGCGGCTTGTATAAAAATCACTTATGAAACGGAGATATGTACTCAGAATTCATAATCAATATTAGTAAATCGCATCAATACGGAGAACTCGGAGACATAAATTATGGAGTGCCCCAACTGCAAACAGGAAATAACTACCAGACAATCCAGTCCGGAAGGCAATTTCCTTCACTGCAAAAAATGTGGAACCATAATTTATTTACAAAATTGAGAGGTGAAAAGAAAAAATGGAAGATTTGATAGTCCCAGCAATGTTCATGTTTGTAATAGGCGGAGTCTCTGGCTACTTAACAGGAAGCTTAGCCAAGAGGGTCACGGGCATGGCGTTAACAATCGCAGTTGTCATTTTTGTTATAGTGGGCTTGGCATACACCGGAAACCTTGCCTTGGATTTTGATGCATTAGTTACAAGCATATCGAACGCGGTAGGCATTGTTGCTCCCTTAGGAATTGCGGCTCTGCTGTCAAGTGTTCCTTTCGTAGCTAGCTTCGTTGCTGGTTTATTCCTAGGATACAGAAGGTACTAACTCACCTTCTATCCTTTCACATATTTAACCAGCCTGGGCATAAGCTCAGTTCCCTTAGATAAAACCCCTAATTCTCCCATCTTACACTCTTTCTCAGAGAACCTCTGAACCTTATCTCCCTTAAGCTTGTTCCCTGCAATAAGGAGGGGCACAGGGTCGTCACTGTGAGCCTTTAGCTTGCAGGGCGTCGCATGATCAGCTGTTATACACACTACAAAATCTTCCAGATTTATCCGTTGCAACATTTCTCCTACAAAATATTTATCAACAGTAGCAATAAGCCGAGATTTCAGTTCAAAGTCGCCGTCGTGACCCGGTAAATCCGGACCCTTGATGTGAACATAGAAGCAGTCGTAACTAGGCAAAACCTCAGACAACTTTTTCACCCTAAGTTTACAGTCTTTTTCAAGGCTTTCGGATGGAAGTGGAAGATCAACCAAACTCATCCCTGCCAGTCTAGATATTCCCCGTTCAACATTCATGTCAGCTAAACAAACAAAACTGAGACCATAAAGCTCGCTGAGAGAAGGAAATTTCGGCACCGTACTACCCGCATCTCTGCTGAGTACAACATTAGCCTTCAGCTTCTCTTCCCTGACGCGTCTCCTGTTTACTTCATGCTGATCCAGAACAGACGTAGCCTTCCGCGTGAATTCGTTGACCAGTTCAGCTGAAATCCTCGCTTCTTCACTTCCGTCAAGAGGCTCACAAGTCTTCAGAACCATCTCAGCTTCCAAATCTGCCACCCCCACACTATCAATCCTCTTGTAGGCTGGATCAGTGTTGCTTATGTTGCCTGAAAGCCGCTTTTCCTCGCTTCTTATAACCAAAGCTGCTCGATAGGTTGCAGTGCTCTTTATCTGAAAATCTACCGGACACGATTCCAACTGTACCTGCCCGTTAATTGCTTGAGCCAACTCATCAGTTTCTTTCTGCGTCAAATCTCTTCCCACCCTCCTGTCAACTATAGAGCTGCCATCAGCCGCCAATGTCCCAAAATTGCATCTAAGAGCCAAATCGCCATCCCTCATTTTTAACCCTGCACCAACAGATTCGAGGGCACCCCTGCTCACATGATATTTAAAGGGATCATAACCCAAAATGGAGACAACCGCCACATCACTCTCTGGCGCTATACCCTTGCCCACCGTATACATGAGCCCTGTTTTTCCAGTTTTGGCAAGCGAATCCATATGCGGCGTCTCAGCAGCCTCAAGGGGAGTCTTATCATCCAATTCATCTACGGGAACATCACCCATCCCATCAACAACAATATAGATCAACTTCAACCTTAAACACTCCAATCAAAAATAACTAACAACAACTATTTCAAAAAAAGCTTTTCACCATAACCTGCTGAACTGTAAGAAAGATTAAAAGCATTTACAACCATAAAACTAGTCCAGAACAAAACTTGTTAGGTGAAACAAACAAATGGATTTCAGCGTCTTAACCAATTACATCCCCCAAATTCTAATCTTGGGAGGAATCCTCGCAACCTCATGGTTCCTAGAAAAACTACTGAAACCCGTGCCTGTGGTTGGAAAACCCGCAAGCATACTAACCAAAATCCTGTCTTTCTTCGGATTCTTCGCCGGAATCCTCCTAGTCGTAACAGGTGGGGTAGCATGGCAAACGCAAAATCCTCAGGTCGACACCTACACTATATACCTGCTGATCATTGCCGGATTGGTTCTGATTTTGAGACCCATCAAAGACTTTCCATGGGCGGCATTGATAGGTCTAATTGTCGGCAGCTTATGCGCAGGAGCAGTCTACTTTTTCTATCCTTTACCAGAAACCGTTTTCGGAATAGCTTCAATATGGGTCTACCTGATAATATTCCTTATTCCAGCCGTGCTAGTTTACATGGTCTTCAAATTCATAGAAGACGTTCTGAAGCTCATCGGAACGCTGCTAGCCTCAAGGCCTGTCACCCTCATCGTAGGCTTCATATGCATAGCTCAAGGAGTGCTTTTGCTTCTCGACATGAACCTATTCACTCTACTGCTTACTTAGTGGATGCAAAAAAAGAATATAATGAAAGAGAAGAAAAAAGGGGTCTCTTTCTAGCCCTTAACAGTGATCTCTTTGACTACCCCAGCAGCAACCGTGGTGCCCATGTCCCGTATCGCAAACCTTCCAAGCTCAGGAAAATCGCTGTATGGCTCGATAGCAATCGGCTGAATAGGCTCAAACTTCACAATTGCGCCGTCACCAGTCTTCAGAAACGCTGGATTCTTTTCCACAGTCTGTCCAGTTCTCGGATCCAGCTTCGCGACAAGCTCCTTGAACCTGCATGACACCTGACC
Organism: Candidatus Bathyarchaeota archaeon; assembly: GCA_050123155.1. Taxonomy (GTDB): domain Archaea; phylum Thermoproteota; class Bathyarchaeia; order Bathyarchaeales; family Bathyarchaeaceae; genus Bathyarchaeum. The sequence goes on from JASFHP010000001.1 coordinate 4,839, forward strand.
AGTGTTAGAGTGTAGTACTGGAGAGTACCCAGCGGCGATTGCGGTTGGGTGATGGATTACAATTATCTGTCCGGTGAACTCTCTTGCAACGGTTGGTGGGTTGTTAACGTGACCTGCAATGTCGCCTCTGTGGACATCTTTCTTTGAGATGCCTCTGACGTTGAATCCGATGTTGTCTCCTGGAAGAGCCTGCTTAACGTTCACGTGATGAGACTCTATGGATTTGCACTGTCCCTGAACATTTCCGGGCATGAAAATAAGGTTGTCGCCTTCTTTCAGAATACCTGTCTCAACTCTGCCTACAGGAACAGAGCCGATTCCGGTAATCGTGTAAATGTCCTGGATAGGAATACGCAAAGGTTTAGTTGTTGGCTTGGCTGGAACTTCCATCTCATCCAGTGCCTCAAACAGAGTTGGACCCTTATACCAAGACATGTTTTCGCTTCGTTTGGCAAGGTTGTCGCCAGTCCATCCAGAGGTAGGAACAAAATGAATCTTAGCTGGATTAAACCCAGACATCTTCAATATCCGGGTCATCTCATCTTTGATTTCGTTGTACCTCTCCTCTTTCCAGTCAACAGAAGCATCATCCATCTTGTTGATAGCTACAACAAGCTGGTTAACACCTAAGGTGTATGCAAGAAAAGCGTGTTCTCTTGTTTGTCCACCTGCACCAATTCCAGCTTCAAATTCTCCTCGTTTCGCAGAGACAAGAAGAATTGCAGCGTCTGATTGGCTGGCACCAGTGATCATGTTCTTAACGAAGTCTCTGTGTCCTGGAGCATCAATGATTGTGAACGCGTACTTTGGCGTTTCAAATTTCAGATAAGCAACGTCAATGGTCATGCCTCGTTCGCGTTCTTCCTTGAGTTTGTCCAAAACCCAAGCAAACTTGAAGGTCTCTCTTCCTAGTTTCTTTGCTTCTTCCTCGTAGGCTTTAGCAGTTCGCTCATCAACTGCTCCTGTGAGCGCGAAGAGGTGACCTACGGTTGTCGATTTTCCGTGGTCGATGTGACCGATTACTACCAAGTTCAGATGGGGTTTTTCTTTACTACTCATTTCTCCATTTTTCTCCTTTACTTTTTGTTTATCTTTTTACGCGTTAGGTAAGGTAATTAGTAGAGACAACAGGTAGTTCAGTTATTTTAACTTTTTGAAGGAAATCCAAAATATCGCTACACCTTTTCCATATTCTAGACACAATTAATAATTGTTACTAACGTGAAGATCGCGCTATTCGCTCCATCTCGTTGCGTTTTTTCACAGCATAGCTTTTCACGTCGTTTTTGGCTGCCAAAATCAGTTCTTCAGCAAGGTACTCATCCAAAGCTTTTGGGTTACCGAAAGATTGCTTTCTTGCACCCTCGGAGAGAAAACGTAACGCAAGGTCAACTCGTCTCTGAGGCGATATGTCCACAGCCATATGATAAGCGATGCCTCCATAACTGATGCGGGTAGTATCCTCGCCAGGGGAGGTGTTTTCCACTGCAGTAACCAGAACCTGTATGGGATTCTCTCCTGTACGAAGGTGAATAATTTCAAGGGCGTTCTTAACCAAGTTTATGGCTCGAGTCTTCTTTCCGGAGCTACTGCCAGGACGCATAAGATTGTTTATGAGCCTCTCGACTATGCTGACCTTAGCTTTGTGAAACTTTCCATGCTCATGTCTCCCCATGCTGTGGGGAACATACACTGGTTTAACTGAAATGTATTGCTGGAGCCCAGGGTCCTGTACCTGAATCCCGTCGAAGCTCCACTTTCCGAACAGTTTGATTTCTTCCATCTTGCTCAAACGAGCCACCTTGACAAAGTTTCTGGGTTCAGAAACCAGTATTTAAGGATTGTTTAGAGAGCAGAATCGCATTTAGCGCATGGGCTTCTCTTTTCTGCCGAGAACCAACTCGTTAAGGGAGACCCCATTAACGGTTGAAACTTTCCATCTGACTCCGGGGAGATCACCCATGGCTCCGCCGCGGGACCCGCCGATTCCCTCCACCACAACCTCGTCGTGTTCGTCAACCACGTTGAGTGCACCGTCTCCGGGAAGAAAAGCGGTTATAACTCTGCCGTTCTTGATGAGTTGCGTTCTGACACATTTTCTGATGGCGCTGTTAGGCTGCTTGCTTTCAACACCAACTTTCTCTAAGACGATTCCCCGCGCCATCGGAGCACCCTTCAGTGGATCTGATTTGATATCCAGTCTAAGCATTCGCCGTTTGTAGTAGTCGTCTTTCCATCTGAAATGTTTTCTCTTCGCAAGCAGTTTTCTTGCTGCAAGTTCGCCTTTAGGTGCTTTGGAACCCATTTTTCTGTCCTCTAACCATCCTATTCTAGAGTTCTGATATTTAAACAGTCCACATTAGCACACTCACATAAATATGATTCGTGAATGGCCCATTTGGCTACTGTTTTTTGTTTCCCACCAAGGTGAGGTTAGAGCCTTTTTCCTCTGTTTCAGATTCAACTGGAAACGTTTTAACAAATGGTTTGACCCAAAAACTGTTTGTGTACTAGAAGACGGGGCTTCAATTCTGGGGCGCTTTTGGATTTTTCTGGGATTAGACTGTTTCGATGATAACCTCTTCCTCAAGCGAGATGTCGTAGGGCGATTCCTTGTAACCGACTATTGGTTTGGTCGTGATTATGATTTTTTCCCATCTTTTGCGCTCTATGTTATATCTGAAGTTGTGTGTGTTGGGTTTTAGCTGACAGCGGTAACCAAGAAACCGCTCATTTTGGAATACAAGCCTCATTTTGTCTTTGCATTGAGGGTCTGCGCATGGAAGTGTTGCTCTCAGCATTGTTATCACGTTTAGTAAGATTCACTAAACATGTTAATAAATCTAACGAATCAAGCAACCAAATCCATGAACAACAAAAAAGAAGCAGAAAACACAATTAACTTCATGAAAGTATTGCTCTTGCCACATCAACTATGGCCCCAAGCTTTTCCTTGGGGATTCCTGTTTGTTTTCTGAGCTCTTTTGGAGTTTTCTCAGTTAATTGCTTTAACAGAATTATTCCATTATGCGCCAATTTGTTTCTGGTCTCGGTGTTTAGTCCCTTAAGAAGGGTTATGGGGTAGAGTTTCTTTTCCTCAATCATCGTTTGCAGGTCACGGTTTGGAGGCGAACTCCATCCGATGTGGCTGATTCCTCTGCAGTCTGCGTAACGTTTGGCGTGTTCCGACAGTTTGGTGTTGCAGACTATCAGTGCGTAATCTATTTTCGGGGTATTCAATCCGAGTTCGTACGCTTCGGTTACGTCTTCGAATACGGCTCTGGAGATGCGGCTCACATCTAGGCTTGTTGGTGTGTGGTATTTGTAGTGGTGCTTGACTTCCACGATGCAGGTTTTGCCGTTTTTTCTGGCAACCGCATCAACTTCATGCTCCACACACCTGCCCCGCATTATCTGGTTTGGGGTAACTTCGTAGCCGTGCTCGCTTAACAAAAGCTGAATGAACCGTTCAAAGTCGGGCGCTGGACTCAGCAGGCTCAAAGCCTTTCGCAGGTCAATTTGATGTCTAGTTACGGGTTTATGTTTCCTTAAACTCCTGAAGATCATCTGAAGGATTTTCTTTGTTTCTATCCCATCGTACACTCTGTTTTCGATTTCCTCGGCGATTGACTCAGCAACAGCCCTGGTTGCGCCCATCCGCACGCAGGTTCTCACAATTTTGGTTTTGTCGAATGGTTGCCTTGTTCCATCAAATTTGGTAACATAGACAGTCAACGTAATCTACCACAAGCTATTAGTTTCCTTATATCGCTAAAAAGATAACCACATCTCCACAGAAATAGATGTCATTTCGGGAAACGTAAATAAGCAATAAACCTCTTGAAAAGTAGCTGAGACCACAATAAGTGGCCGGGATGAGGTAGTCTGGTAGCCTATAGGCCTGTGGAGCCTAGCGCCTGGGTTCAAATCCCGGTCCCGGCCCTTCATATAATTTATGGGTTAAAGCAGAGTCGATGTTTCCACAATCAAGGGATAGAATTTTCGTGGCAGTCCAGCAAGTCATGTTTAGAGCATGTAATGGGGTTGGTAAAACTTTTAGTGTTAGAAACCTCTAAATCTTTCTTCTCTAATCAAAGATAGGCAGCAAGTTTGGGGGCCGATAGTTCAGCCTGGAAGAATGCCTGACTTGCACTCAGGAGGCCGCGGGTTCAATTCCCGCTCGGTCCACCATCATTTTAAGCTTGAATCAACTCAAGGCTTGGTTTCTGTTGTTACCCAAAAGCGCCATTGATCCGGCAATCTAGAGTAGATTATGTATGATGGAGTAATGTTGAGTAACGCTTGGGTGAGGTTGAACACTGCTAATGGAAGCAGGATCCCAACTACGGCTGCCTCAGATGGGTAGTATACAGGATAGAAGATTGGAAGTGCATAGTAATTTACTGCGGTCATCACGAGGACTCTAGATGCTACCGCAGCAATCGTTTTGGTGACTACGCCCCTGCGGATTGCAGCAAACGCCAAAATGGTTGCTAACTCGGCTACGAGTTTGAATGTGCCGCCGGCAACGTTTCCTCTAAGAAAAATGATTGAACAGCCGATAACTGACGTGTACACTCCGCCTATTGGACCAGTGAAGAGTAAGCTGAGCATCATTGGTACTCCTGTTAGGTCCCATGAAATAACGCCTGGTAGAAGCGGGAAGGGTATGTCGAATGGTGGTCCTTTTATTACCTCAGATACTGCTGCAAGAGCCCCCAATATGCTGGCTAGGGCAAGTTTTTTTGCGTCTAGTCTTGGCAACTACGTTTCACCTGCTGAGAAGAAGAGGGTGTACGCTAAATCATATTTATGTTTTTTGTAAAATTATATGTCTTTTTTGTTAATTTATGTTAGCGTGTTCATAGCGTTTTTTTGACTGTTCGAACACATTCTTTAATCATTTCAGCGTTTTTCAGGTATATCACTCGTGAACGTCCCACCTCGTAAACCCCCACCAACCCACTATCTTTCAGAACTTTGACGTGCCGATAAACCGCAGCGTAGTCCTTCTTCAGCACCTGAGCTACAGCCTTTATGTGCAGCGGTCTCTCGGTTTCACTCACAAGCTCAACTATCCGCAACCGTGTGGGGCTGCCCAACGCGCTGAATACGTCGGAAACTTGGCGCAACTCCTGTTCATCAGTCAACTGTGTAAACCACCTTTATTATACATGCATCTAATTTATGACATTTTCGCTAAATATCAGGGACATGAGCCGCCACAAGAAACGAGGAACAGCAAACAATTAGTAAAGCCCTGAACTACGCCAAAAACGTGTTACATAGTTTTACCCTGTTTTCTAGCTCTGGCGGATTAGATGTTTGGGTATACAAACTGTTTTATCGAACAAAAATCAAAGTGGTGTGATCCCAAATGAAAACGAAGACTGTGCATAGCGCAATTCTTTTGACGGTTCTTTTGATGGGAACTTTGGTTATGGCACTTGAAGTCGTGGAGGCTTCTTCAGAGTCAAACACAATAACTGTCCCTGATGATTATGAGAAAATACAGGAAGCCGTCGACGCCGCAAACAGCGGAGACACAATTGTTGTTAAGGCAGGAACATATAATGAAGACTGGGTTTCCATAGACAAGTCAGTTTCGCTGGTTGGGGACAACCAAAAAAGTTTGGTTTATTATCATAGTGCCTTGGGATTCATAGTAACGGCAAACAATGTTCGCATAACTGGATTCACGGTAATGAGCAGTGAAGCCATGCAGGGGTATGGCGTCAGCATATCAAACTCAAGTGATTGCATTATTGAAAATAATTTGATAGAAAACAATTGTGTGGGAATCTCCATCTATGGGTCTTCGTCAGACAACACAATTTCTGAGAACACTTTAAAGAACAATGAGCGTTCCATTGAGCTTATTGATTCTCTGGGTAACACAATCTCAGATAACAACATAACTGGCGCCCTTGTGTCCGGCATTTCCCTTGATTCTTCTTCAGGTAACACTGTTTCGGGAAACAGAATATCGGATCTTGAGGATGGAATGGGCGCGCTTATGCTCTGGAAGTCCTCAAACAGCGTGATCTCCAGAAATCTCCTCTTTGGCGGAAATCCAATGCTTATGATTAATTGTTCAAACAATGTCCTTTCAGAAAACTTCGTAATTGACAGTGAATATGGCATAGTTGTGGGGCTTTCTTCAAACAACAGAATTTACAGTAACTATTTCATCAACGTAACGGAGTTGGTAATGGACACCGACATTAGTGCGGGGGTGCCCTCAGAGAACAGTTGGGATAATGGTGCTGAAGGAAACTATTGGTGCGATTACGCTGGAGCGGATGCTGATGGTGATGGTATAGGAGAGTCTCCTTATGTTCTTTACGAAAACAATCAGGACAACTATCCGCTTATGGATTACCCGCACATTTCAACAAATCCTGCAACAGATTCTCCGGATTCCGCAGATTCTTCATCTGAAGACTTCACTTTACCAGCAGAAGTCATATACGGAATTGTTGCAGCAATAACAGTTCTCGTGGCTGCTGTAGCTGTATGGAAACTGAGAAAACGATAAAAAGCGACCAAAAGTTTTCTCTCCAGCATTCATGCCAAACCATTTCTGCATAGAATCCTGACTGCAATAATGATTGCTTGACACGCGCATTTCCGTTTGCCCGCTATTATTGTTAGAATAGTATATATTGTTCGTTTTTCCTAGTTGATGTCATGAACGCTTGTATTCTATATTTTTCCCGAACAGGCAACACCCGAAAATTTGCAGAAACAATATCCGACTCCTTAAAGATTCCAGCAGTTCACGACATAACCACCACAGAACCCACAGTTGTTAACGACTTTGACCTGATAATTCTTGGAACCCCAGTTCACGGTTTCAGACCCTCAACAGAAGCCTTGGCTTTCGTGGAACGGTTGCCAGATAGCGATGGAAAGCGGGCAATCCTGTTTTGCACTCATCGTTTATGGACAGGAAGAACCTTCGGCAAATTGGAGAAGGAACTGAAAAAGAAAGGTTACAGCACTCTATTGTGTGTCTCAGTAAAAGGCAAGGAATTCGCTGAAGAGGACTTCTCGGACTCTATAGACAAAATAAAAGAGGCATTGAAAGAATAGGCTCACCCTTGTTTTTGCGGGCAAAGTTACTTCTTGTTAGACGGTTTTTCTGGCTGAATCAGTGATTCTTTGAGGTAGTCTTCCAGAGTCTCGCCTGGGATTACCTCGATGTTGTAGTCTCGTGGGTCTATCGAATGCTTGTAGTTTTTGGCTGGAACAATGACCTTCTTGAAGCCCCACATCTCAGCGGCTTTAATCTTCTCATGCAATCCTCCAACCGCAGTAACTGGAACCACATCGTCCACACTAACGTTGATTTCTCCAGTCACCGCAACGTCCTGCCTGATGGGCTTTCCCTCTATCAACGAGCAGAGAAGAATCGTCATGGTGACTCCTGCGCTTGGTCCATCCACTCTGTAGGCTTGAGCGAAGTCTATGTGGGTGAAGAATTCTTGGGCGATGTCGGCGCCGTACTTCTGCAGGATGACGCTTCTCACTTTCGCCACGCTGTCCGCGATGAACTGCTCCTGTCCCTCCTTCGCTATGCCCGTGACTTTATAGTATCCTTGTATGTTGTCAAATTTTTTGTCCCGTTTTTCTAGGAAGCCCTTGACTGTGAGAACATTGCCTGTCATCTCTCCGCTGTAGGGGTCTTTGACAACAGCTACGCCGTAAATCTGTCCCAGCTTGGCTCCTTCCGGTCTGATATCTAGAAGTTTTCCTCTTTCGCTCATCTGATGCTCAAGAATCTGCTTCTGGATTGTTTTGCAGTGCTTTTCTATAGCCTCTTTAACGTGCCTCTTTTCAACAAGTTCCAAGCCCTCGTTCATTGCCAATGTGGCAGCTGTCTTCACCAAAGAGATCATGGGACGAAACTTAGTGGTTAACGCATCCTTTTTGTTGCTTCTCCTGCGTCCCTCATCTATTATTTCTTTGCATGCTTCTCTGCTGAAAGGCAGCAACCTGAACCGCGAAACCTCTTGGGCAATAAACTGAACATATTTGCGGCGATTTTCCACATTGTTCTGCATGTCATTATTCATCCGCACCACTTTGCCGTAACCGTAAATCCTATCCATCAACGCAGGATGAACGTGCCCGATGCTGTCGAAGTTTCCAGCGCCAACCAAGAAGCACATGCAAGGCACCGGCTCAGTAGCCACAGCCATGGCAGCCGTTCCCCCAGCGCTACTCCAGCGGCTTCGCATGGTTATGGGCAGCTGTCCATCTTCCAAGACTGTCAGGAGGGTTATGGCTTCGTCTGGCTGCATGTTCTTTATTTCGTCGATGTATAGTATGCCGAGGTGAGCGCGGTGGACGTCTCCAGCGCTTACTCTTTGATGTTCCGGGGTGCCCAGTCCTCCGGTTTGCAGTGGATCCCAAGCAATGCTCCCGAACAGTTGTGCGGAGCCGTGTCCTGTGGCGTCGATGAAGGGGGCAACTTTTTTGGAGTTGTTCACGATGAATTTGGGAACCTTTGTTGCTTTTGCTCCACCTATTCCTTTGGCGCTTCCGAGAACGCCAAATCGTCCCAGGACTGTCACCAGAATAAGGAACATGAGCATCATTCCTGCCGGAAGAAAGGTTATGCTTCCAATTGACACAAACTTGTCTATCATGTATGCGCCGAAATCACCGTTGTGAACCGTTTGGACGGGCTCTCCGAAGCCAGTCAGGGCATTTGTGTCCCATGCGACTTTCTCTTGCCACAAGTAGTAGAAACCAGCGAACATGAAAATGGAGGCTACAATTACCATCAGGTAGATTATGGCTTTGACCCCAAGACGCTGAAGAAAAAGTCTCTTTGCTTCTTTCAGCTTCTGTTTCAGTATAATCCTTTTTCCCTCTCCAGCGGGGTGACAGGAGACTTTTGGTTCGCTGGGGATTATGTCGTTTTGCCAAGCGACTACATCTTGGAGCTGAATGTCCTGTTGTTTGTAAAGGTCTGTTAGATGAACTGACAGGGCTCTGCCTATCAAAGATTTGCCTGTTCCCGGGTCTCCAAGCAAAAGCATGTAAGGTCCAGGAGGAGCAGTTTTGGTGATCTGAGGCTTCTCCTTGTTTGGGTCTTTCCATGCCTCATACCATTTCTCTTCCTTGAGGTTCTTGAGTTTGTGAACCCACTCTTCCAGACACAGATAGCACTCATTTAGGGCTCGTTCTTGCCCGATGACCCACTCAAGAAGGTTGGCTGAAACCGGATAATCCTGGGTGGATTTGAAGTTCTTCCAGTTCCATTTCTTGCCGCGGATAACCTCTTCATCTTCTCCGAAGTAGTCCAAATTCTGCTCTCCTGATTTTCGGCTGATTGATCTAACAGGGTGTGCACAAGCCTTCAGCTAAGCTTATGGTTTCCTGAAGACCAGAGATTGTCGTTGACTAAAATAAAGCCGTATTACGAAAGCGGTAATATAACGGAAACGTAGTATGCACAACATTTTTTGCTTCATGAGGACTAGACGTATGGTTTTGGTTGGATTCTCAATTGTAGCTGCTGAATCTTTTCTTGATTTCTGATGTTGAGGGTCATTGATCAAGAAGATTTTATTAGTGAGTAGCTTCGGAAATGTTAGTCACAGTTTATGTGAGGAACATAAGATGAGAGATAGTGTTGCGGTAATTGGCGCAGGGGTGATAGGCGGAGCCATAGTTAAGAGTCTGCTGAAGAGTGGATATGGCGGCAAGATAACGGCGGCTGATATGCAGCCAGAAAAACTTGGTGAGCTGGAGAAGCTGGGGATAACGGTGACCAGCAACAACAAAAAGGCTGCCCAAACATCAGAAATTATCTTCTTATCTGTTAAACCGAACGTTGTGGAGACTGTTTTGAAGGAGATAGGCAAAGAGGTTGAAGGGAAACTGGTGATTTCATCTGCTGCCGCAGTTACTGTTGGCTTCTGTAAACGGATAGTGCCTAAAGCCCGATTTGTCAGGATTATGCCCAACCTTGCTATTCTGGTGCAGGAGTCCTTCACTGCCTACTGCTGCGACGGCGACGTAACGGGGGAAGACCGAGAGAAGGTCAAGGAGGTTCTCGGCGTGATGGGAATCCACAGGGAAGTTGAAGAACGGCACATGGATGCGGTGACTGCCGTAAGCGGAAGCGGTCCGGGATACCTCTCTGTTATACTTGAAGCCCTCACCTACGGTGGCTTAAAGGTTGGTTTGCCCAGAGATTTGGCTTTGCTCAGTGCGACTCAGGCGTTTCTGGGAACAGCAAAGCTTGTGCTGGAGTCGGGTCAAACTGCCTCTCAGATACGGGACATGGTGACTACGCCCGGTGGAACAACGATCGAAGCCATCTATGAGCTTGAGGGCAGTCAGGTTCGGCAGGCTTTGGTGAGAGCTGTTGAGGCGGCAACCCGGAAGAGCGAGACTATCCGGAAGCAGTGGGAATAAGAGACCTTGTTGACTAAGACTTAAATCTTGATGTTGGACTAGTGTATAATTATGCCAGAAGAGAAGATTATTGTTCTCATGGGGTCTCCGAGAGACCTCCCGTTTGCAGCTAAGATCAAAGATTTCCTCGAAAAGGAGGCATTTCAGGTCAACTGCATCTACAATGTTGCCTCTGCCCACAGGACCCCAGAAAAGCTGCTGGACGACCTGAAGGGATACGAGAAGAGCGGAGACAGCATCGTCTACATCACAGTTGCCGGCTTGTCAGATGCTCTTTCAGGAGTTGTTGCCGGCTACACCCGATACCCTGTTGTTGCTTGCCCCCCAGACTCTGAGAAACATGGCGGCGCCAAAGTGTTTTCTTCCACTGCAATGCCGAAGGGGATACCTGTTGCCTATGTTGCTAAGCCCGAAAACGCTGCCCTCGTAGCCGTGAGAATCCTCGCCATATCCAACCCTGACCTAAAAAAGAGTCTGGACAAGTTCAAGCAGAAAATGGCGAAAACCGTCTACAAAGGCGCAGAAGAAGTAAAGAAGATTATCCAGAAAAAAGACGTTAACCGGCTGTCAGTCTAAGAAAAAGCTGTTTTTCAACAATCTTCTGTTATTAGTCTCCTAATATGTTCGGGGATTTGGACAGCAAATCATATTCTTGCTTGAAAAAACAGAAAAAAGACTGTTTTCAACAATGTACCTTTATTAGTCTCCTAATATGAATGTGGTTGGCGCCGTTTTGGGTGCTAATTGTTCTCGGATGGTTTAGCGGATGAGTTCGCGTTTCTTCCATCGCAGATTTTTGCTTCTGCATTTTCTGCATTTCGTGGCGCTGGGGGCGTTTCGTGCTCCGCACTCTCGGCAGATTTTCATGTAGAGTCTATGCTTCTGGGCAAGCGCTTTCTTGAAGGGGTCCATTATTGGCAAGTCAGATGTTCTCCGTATGGCTGAGTTTAGTTACGATTCAAATCACCTCTGACCTAAATATGTTTTCCTTTCCCCTAAGGCTTCAACCACTGGCTTCACCAATTTTGCTTTGTTTTAGACCGTTATCGTCGTTCTCGGCACCATTATTGCCTAATGTTTCCTGTTTCTGAAGGAGTAAATCCCAAATCAGGCCAAACAGTAACATATGCAAACATTCACCGCAACGTATTTATTGAGCAGACAAAAAGTTCACGAACAGAAAAAATGAGGAGCGAGGCGGGGAAAGTGGCAGAAAACAATTCTGTGCTGATAGGCAAAAAGCCAGTGATGAACTATGTGCTGGCATGCATATCCCTCTTCCACGGCGGAGCAAACGAACTAACTGTTAAGGCTAGAGGCAGAGCAATCACCAGAGCAGTTGACGTTGTGGAAGTAACCAGAAACCGTTTCATGCAAGACCTAAAAGTCAAGAAAATCGGAATAGACACAGAAAAGTTGGCTACATCTGAAGAAGGTGCCGCGCCATCGAACGTTAGCACCATCGAAATAACCTTAGCGAAATAAAAAAAAACACGCAACTTTAAAAGTCTCCGCCGCCACCTCCTTTATCTCAGGGAGGACACAAGACAGAGTGAAAACGGAACTATGCAACTTCTGCTTGAAAAGCGGAATACTGTGCTCGAAATGTCAAGGAAAACTTAAGTCGGGGAAGGTCAGTGAGATAGACTTCACCGTCGCCCGTTTACTTCTGTCTCTGGAAGAAAAGTATCCTACTCTTCAAGAAGTATATTTCCACAAGGCTGTGGACGCGGATAGGATTCTCGCCATCCTCGTCAACAAGGGCGATGTGCCCCGTCTTCTGAGCCATGGCGGAAAGATTGTTAAGGCTCTCGGCGAAAAGACGGGAAAAACCATCCGTGTTCTGGAATATGGGGTAACTGAACGAAAGTTCTTGGAGGACCTCTTTGTTCCCTTAAGCATTCTTACCATAAACAAGATTTGGTTGCCTGACGGAACCACCGAGACAAGAGTTATACTGAAACGGGGAAGACGAAAAAGAATTCCCAACGTCAAAGCTTCGAAGCAGATTGCCCAAGAACTTCGGGGAATAACCCTCAGAGTAGAATTCGCTAGATAAAAGCTGGGGTCGCCAATGAAAGTTGACAAAATGGGGAACTGGCGAAGAACCCACTACTCAGCCGATATAGGACCTGAACTTGACGGACAGGAAGTCTTGGTTTTCGGCTGGATTCACGAAATCAGGGACTTAGGCGGCTTACGGTTTCTGATATTACAGGACAAAACTGGAAAACTGCAGATCACCATCCACAGACACAAAGTCCCGGGTGAAGTGGTGGAGAAAGCCGAGTCGCTGCAGAAGCAATACAGCATCGGCGTCAAAGGAACCGTCAAAAAGATGGATAAGGCTCCCGGCGGGGCAGAAATCATCCCCAACGAAATGCGAGTGTTCAGCGTATCAAAGCAGCCCCTGCCCCTCGACATAACCGGAAGAACCAAAGCAGAGATTGATGTGCGCCTTGACGCCCGCGTACTTGATTTGCGGCGAGAAGAAAACCAAGCCATCTTCAGGATTCAACACGCAACCCTTGAGGCTGCCAGAAGCTTCCTGTCAAAGAGCGGGTTCATGGAAGTTTTTACTCCCCGAATCATTGTGTCCGCCACTGAGGGCGGCTCTGCCCTGTTTCCTGTGGCATACTTCACGAGGGAGGCTTTTCTGGCTCAGAGTCCCCAGCTTTACAAGGAGCAGCTGATTCTGGATTTCGAGAAGGTATTCGAGATTGGACCATTCTTCAGAGCCGAAGAATCTCATACTCGCCGCCACCTAAGCGAATTCATCTCAGTTGACATAGAGCAGGCTTTCGCCACGGCTGAGGACGTCATGAAAGTTCTCGAAGAACTCATTCATAACGTCTGCAAGGATGTGACAGAGAACTGTGAACGGGAACTGAAGCTTCTAAAACACAAAATCAAGGTTCCTAAGGTTCCCTTCAAGCGCCTAACTTACAGCAAGGTTTTGGATGAGCTGGAAGAGAACAAGATTCACATCAACTGGGGCGAGGACATCCCCACCGCCGCTAACAGGGTTCTAGGGAAGCTTCATCCCACATACTACTTCATCACTGACTGGCCAACCAAAACCAAAGCCTTCTACATCCAACCGCAAGACAACAACCCTGAACTGAGCGAAGGCTTCGACCTTATGTGGCACTGGGTAGAACTCTCTTCTGGAGGAACACGTATCCACAGCAAAGAGTTGCTAATGAAAAGGCTAGCCGAACAGGGACTAAGCAAAGAATCCTTCAAAACGCACCTGCAAGCATTCGATTACGGCATGCCCCCCCACGCAGGATGGGGCTTAGGCCTAGCACGACTGGTCATGGTCCTCACAGGCATAAAAAACATCAGAGAAGCAGTGCTCTTCCCAAGAGACCAATTCAGACTCACACCCTAACCAAGGCTAGTATCCGGCTTCTATCAGGTCTTGCGACTTCATGAACTCTCGTAGAACTACAGTTGCGTAGCTGCCTCGGTTCAAAGTGAAGCCAAGTTTCATCATCTGCTTTCCCTCGTTCTCTTTGTCCTCGGCTATTTCTTCCTGAAGCAGATTCCAGACTGGATTCAGAATCGCCCTCACTCTTCCGTGTGCAGTTGCTTCTGGCATGAAAGGGATTTGGAACTTTTCTGGAGTCACGTTTTCGGCTTCAAGAATCTTCTGTTCTATTTCTCCTTGGACTCCCTTGGATGTAGGCTGGTCTGGACCTACGAGCGGCGCAGCCACGCACATACGTCCTTCCTTCACTGACTGTTCTATTGCTTGAAGGTTCGTTTCGGTTGCCTGATCGCACTCTTCTGTGGGAAGTCCATGTTCATCAAGCTTTATTGTGTAGTCACCGATCTGGGGCTCGTTGAGGGGGATGCCTTTTCGTATCCGTTCGCTGATGAACCTGTTGAAGAGGTAGGACTGGTAACCCTGAACGAAGAGTTTGCGTAGCCTCCGAGGCAGCGTCCTGAACGCGCCCACGTAATCGTTTGTATACCTTGCCAAGTGACGGAGCATGAAACGTTCATACCTCAAAAATCTGGGAAACCTTTCAAGTGCATCCCCAAAATCCAATGTATCCTGTAGTTGTTGTCGGGCCTCCCTTGCTTCCGGATGCTCGTGTACGCTGGGTTCCGCAAGAAAAACTAGAGCCGCCTTTTCAGAGTCCCCCATTGTTAACTGTTTGCCTATCTGATGGGTGTTGGGTCTGATGGTGCCGAAACGTTGGTGCCCAAAAAAGTTGGGAACCCCGCCAGTCCTCTCTATTTCCTCTTGGACCTTCTTTGCCCGCTCCTCAATAACTGAAGCTGGGTAGTCTATTCCTCTGATTGTTATGTGGAACCTGTTTCCTTTGATTAGCTGAGAATACATCCTCTCTTTAGAGAAACGCTGCGGATACAACTTTATGTCCTTGATTTGCACATCCAAAACCTTGCTTGGCGACACGTTCTGCAGGCTTATATGCTGCGCAGTGAGGGCTTTCGTGTCCTTGATTCCCGCAAACCTAATTCGCTTCTGGCTTATTCTCAGCCTCTCTGCAACCTGCCTCACCGCCAAAAAAGTGTCCCATCTCCGCTTAACCAAAACACAGATGAGGTAACGTCCCATCCCAGCAGGCTCCCAACCCTCAACAGAAACCGAAACCTCAGCCAGCGACCCGTCAACCAGCAGCTCCTCAACCACAAAATCGTCTAACAGCTGACGTATTCTTCCTCCCACCCCAGGAGATTGGGTGACGTAAGTTTCGATGCCCAGCTCCTTTTCTAGCGGTGGAACCTGCAACAAATCAGCCTCACAGGAGACTCAAGTTTCCCGTTATGGTATCTACCTTATCGGATGGGGCTGGTCCTATTCCTAGGCAGGTTACGGTTTCCGGTGGCAGCTCAGTTAAGCCTCTGTCAACAATCAGTGCTACAGGCAAACCTGCGTTCCGGGCTTTTCTCGCAAGCTCCAGAAGCTCCTGCTCAGATTTCACCTTCACCGCAATCTTGCACTGCCCCTCCCCGATCCATGGACTCCACCATTCGGGACGATTCTTCCGCGCATACTCTGCTGCGGAGACAGCGGCGTGTCCAGCCTGAGCAGCCATCTTTCCTTTGCTCATCTTAATGTCTGTTCTCACGACAATAACCTGCTTATACGAGAAATCCGATGAATCACAAGATATTCTTCCCGTCATCCCTAACGCCTCAACAACTATCTAATGTGTCCCTGTCCTTCATAAAACGCTTTCATGCCCTCCAGAGACACAACCAGAAATTTTTCGTTCAGAAACTGGAATACATGCTCTACGGAAACGAAGATTACCTCTTTGTTGTTGAGGTCAGCCATGAAACGAGGAAATAGCTGATCACCGCCAGTGTGCCCGGATACTTGATCATGGGAATAAGGGTTCTTCCCTGAAAATCGAGGTCTCCAACCTTCTCAAGCACGTTGTCAACTCCCAGTTTTCTGCACCAGTCAATCATCCCATCTATTCTGCTGTCAGAAAGGCTGTCTAGCATTCTGCGCATACGAAGCATAGCAGCCAAGTCAAAACCAACCAGTTTCCTCCATCGGGACTGGTAACGGGACAGAAAAGCCTCCGAAAAATCCTGCATTTTCACGGCTTCGTAGGCAACCTCTCCTGCCTCCCTAGCGCATGTCAGCCCAAAGATGACGCCTCCCCCGGTTGTGGGTTTCACTTGGGAAGCAGTGTCTCCCACCACCAGAAAGCCGTCCGAATACGTTTTGGGGATTGGACCAGCCAACGGTATAGGATGAAAAGAACTGTATGTGGTTCGGCTTCTCTTCAGTTTCTCAGAAACCACAGGATGCTTCTCCATGAATCTCTGCAGATATTTTCTGGGGTCACCAGATTCGGTGGCTAAACCAACCTTTGCTGAGCCGTCTTTTCTTGGGATTATCCAAGCGAAAAAGCCGGGAGCAACGTTTCTTCCAAAATAGACCTCAACCATGTCTTCCTCTACATCCTCCACGCAGTCAACTTCAGCTTGGACTCCTTTAACCATCATAGAACCCTCCAATCCATCGAGTCCCGTCTTCTTCAGAAGCTTTGATGAGCAGCCCTCTGCATCTATCACCACATTCGCCTCCACCCTCTCCTCTCCCTTTAAGGCCACTCCCTTGACAACACCTGAATCCAAAATGAGAGACTTCACCCCTGACTTGAAGCGATACTTGACTCCAGCTTTTACGGCAAGTTCAGCGAGATGCTTGTCGAAGAGTCCCCTGTCAACAACATAGGTTACCGGAGCGCGGCACCGCAGTACAAACTGTTTACCTGACGGAGAACAGAAAACGGCTCCTCTAATCTCGTTCTCAATGGCAGCAGGTGGCACACGTATTCTTAACCGTTCCAGACTGGAGACATTCAAGTGACCAGCGCAGTGCTTAGGCATCCCTATCTCTTCATGCTCTTCGCAAACCAGCACCTCAGCACCTAGTTTTGCGGCTGTATATGCCGCGTATGAGCCGCAGGGTCCTCCCCCGACTACAACGATGTCAGGTTTTTCCTTCACTTCTCCTCATCTTCTGCTCAACCAATAACTCTACTATAGCACTGAGAAAGAATTAAAAGATAGCATATATAAGAGGCAGTTGTATTATCCAAGTTTCCTTGAGGTGTTGCTATGAGCGAGAATACAAACATTGTTATGCCCAAGTGCATGTCATGTAACCGAACCATTCCCCCGGGCGAGGACGCAACAAAAACCAGTTGCCCAAACTGCGGAGAAATAGTTATCTGGCGCTGTTCTAAATGCAGGCAGTTCGGAAGAAACTACCGATGCCCAAAATGCGGATTCACTGGACCGTAATAAGAGTTTAGTTGACCAATTACTTCTGTTTCCGAGTTAGCACGAAGTTTTTTAACGAATAAATATATTCAAAGCCAGTTTTTCTAGTTTAGATTGCGGCTTGTTCTTTTGGGAATTTGATTTCGGATAATGGTTCCCCCAAACATTGATTCATTAAGAAATATAGCTTCTGGTTTACTAGGTCCAGAACTCTTTAAATAACTCCGCCGAAGTCATGATGTGCATAAGGCGGATTAAAAATGCCCAAGTTTGAAGATTCTATCCGAATCGAAAATGTTGTTGCCTCTGCTACTTTGAATCAGAAGATTGACCTGCAGGCTGTTGTTAAAGGGAATCTGGGAGTTGAGTATCGTCCGGAAACATTTCCAGGCTTAGTTTTCAGGTTGAAAAGACCCAAGACAGCCATTCTAATTTTCAGTACGGGGAAGATGGTTTGCACCGGAGCAAAGTCAGAGAAGGAAGCAAATAGAGCAGTTAAACAGGTTGTAAGGGAACTGAAGAAAAGCGGAATAATCATCCCTGGCAAACCCGAAATCAAAATAGTAAACATGGTTGCCTCAGCAAATCTTTCGGGAAGAATAGAGCTTGAACAATCGGCTTACAGTCTCGGCAAAACCATGTATGAGCCTGAACAGTTTCCGGGTCTAATCTACAGAATGGATGACCCCAAAGTTGTGATTCTTCTCTTCGCCAGCGGAAAACTAGTTTGCACAGGAGCCACCAAAGAAGAAGACGTTCACGAAGCAGTCAACAAACTTCATGAAAAACTCAAAGAAGAAGACCTGATATACTACGAGTAAACGATCATATTATTCTATTTCTCATGTTTCACAGGAAGAGAGACACTCTTCTTTTGTTTCTTCTGCATCTTCTTAGCCTTTTGCAGTTTTCTATGCTGTTCTCGACCTGCAGCCTTTTCACTCTTACTTTTCTTAGGCAAATAAACTCCTCTTTTAAACCTGAACAATGAACAGTTCCTTGAAGTTTACTATACATAAATCCGTCAGAAATATCAAAAAACGTAGGATCAGCTCTACGCGCTGTCATATTAAACATCAGATGTACAAGTTTATAAGCAACTATGAGGTTGCTATTTATGAATTAGTGAGTTGAAGAAACTAGTTTTGTCATAGAACCGGAGGTGCAAAATGAATGTCTTATGGTAGACCAAGAGAAATGCACAATGCAGTCTGCGCTGAATGTGGAAAAGAATGTCAAGTACCATTCAAACCCGACTCCAGCAGACCTGTATACTGCAGAGATTGTTACGCTAAAAAACGACCCGCAAGAAGTCGATATTAAGCTTAACAAGCTAGTTTATATCCCCAAAAAGTAATTTTTTTCCACTTTTCTTTTTTTGAGCCTAATTGTAAGGCTCGGCAAGGAGGACCGTATTTCTTCATACATGAATAGAGCAAGAAAAAACTTCAAACCTTGTTTTTATTTTGAATTAGCGGTTAGCTTGATGCAATGCTCGATTGTATCCAGATGTGTTTCGTCTAGAGAATACTTGATTGTAGCTCCGTCAGCTCGACCCGTTACCAGATTTTCCTCTTTCAGTTGTTTCATGTGCCACGTTAGAGCCTGAGAGGAGATTTCTAGGCGCTGAGCCAACTTTCCATGAGACGCCGACTCGTCATCATGCAATATCGCCAAAATTTTTGCTGCTGTCTCGTGTCTGAGAACAGAAATGATTTTCTTTTCTATGCCGGAGAATTTTTTGGATTCGAAGTATCGTTTGTTTCGTCCATCGCGGCGATTAGAAATTAAGTCTCCCTTCATGAGCACTGCAAGGTGATACTGTACAACTCCGATTGGAAGGGTGAGGGAGTTGCAGATGCCTCTGAAGTTGATTCCCGGGTTGTTTGTTATGAAGTTGTAGATTTGCATGCGAGTGGTTTGATTCAAAAGATGCGCGCCATTATTGTGGCTCATTTCCTGAGCTAATGATTGAGAGAGAAATGGTGTTGAATAATATGGAGCAAGATTGCCCTTCAGATTGACTACTACAACTAAAGAAAAGATGATGATTAGCAGTATCAGGAATATTGAGAGGAGCTTGGCGTGTTTCAACGTTTGTTCCTCTAAAGAAAGTCGCCTTTCAAGTATTTATGATGATTTGTAAACAAATGTACTACTGTTCACTAGCTGACGTGAGCTAAATGTTTTTAAGCAAAACCCTTGTAGTCTTTTCAGTCTGCGGGTAGGTGGTGCCTCCCACCCGTTCCGCAATAAAAACCCCGGAGTCGGGAGGTAGAAATAGAGAATGAAAACAAATGAGATAACGTTAACGATAGTCTTCGCAAGTTTGTATGCAGTTTTAGTTATTGCTCTAGGAACAGTGGGTCAAGGTCCTGTGCAATTGCGTGTTGCAGACTGCCTGATTCCCTTAGCAGCTTTGTTTGGCTGGCCAGTTATTGCCGGAGTAACAGCTGGATGTTTTGTTGGTAACTCAGTTGTTTGGTTAGGTACAGAGGATGTTATCTTGGGAACGATTGCTAATTTGATCGCAGCAATAATCGTTTTTCTTCTCAGAAAACGGCAACTGTTGGCTTGCACTGCTGGTTCTTTTCCAATCGGAATAATTGTGGGCAGCTATCTTTGGCTATTCTTCGAGTTCCAAATAGACGTCTTTGGGTTACAAATTCCAGCGTGGGCTACTATGATGGTTAGCATTACGATTAGCACTTTGGTTGTGATGTCGGGAATAGGCTACGCTATACTCAAAACATTGGGCAGCTCCAGCTTTATCCAGACGTTCAAATCTTGGGGAATAAAGGTTTACAATAAAGAATAAACTGCATCAAAGAATAAGGGAAGAAACAAACCAACTCTGTCATCGCTGATTGGGGTTTATGCACAAATTTTTTGAGTGCTAGTGTATGGAAAGAATTTATGTATGTGCTGTATCAACAGATTGAAGGTGCAGTGAATTAGGGGAAACAGAGATGCGTAACAAAATAATGTCAAAAATTTTAGTAACATTCATTATAGCATCGATGGTATCCGTAGCTACGGTGTCATCAAATGTCTTCACCGTATTCGCACAACAAGCCACTCTTGATGATGTGGTTGCAGAGATAGAAGCGCTTAACGATAGACTGGATAACATAGAAGAAAACGTAACTGCCCTGAATTCAGCAATAGCCTCATTGAGTGCTGCAGTTGATAAGCTGGAGGGACTCATGTATTCTCTTAGTGCAACCACCGCAACTGCCTCGGAAGTTGCTCGTTTCGATGTGGTTTTGGACAATCTAGCCGATATGGTCAATAATGCATGGTCAATCACAACTTCTCTCAACGCTACAACCGCAAGCAAATTAGAGTTAGCCGCTGTAAGTTCAACTGTAGACGAACTTGAAGTTACGTTGGATTCTCTCAGCGAACGCACAGACGCCACAGAAAGCTACCTGAAAGAAAACATTGAACTCTTGAAAATATTGGTAGTGATAGCACTCGTTCTGGCTCTGGTATCAGCCGTAGCTGCAATAACTGCAGTCTACATCATGCGGCGAAAAACTAAGACCCCGAAAGCTGAGTAAAACTTCTTCTCTTCTATTTTTTTCAATTTCACCAACTCACCGTTACATTATTTTCTAATCTTCCAAGCAGCCTAAAGTCATAATTTTGATAGGCGGCTTCTTGGATGGGTCCTTGAGCTTATATAGAACCGTTACAGTTCGAAATATAAAGGGATGAGTTTACATGTCCAAAAAATACAGCATCGTTGTTTTACTTGGAGACGGCATAAGCAAAGAAGTGATTCCAGAAGCCGTCAAAGCACTGAACGCCACGCAAGACGCTGTGAAGGGGCTCGATTTAAAATTCGCAGAATTTGAATGCGGCTTTGAGTACTACCAGAAAACGGGAGAACCATGGCCAGCCGACGCCTACCCTGCATGCAAAGAATCTGACGCCATTCTATACGGCGCGGTGGGAATGCCTGGAGTGGCAGGTCTAGAGCACATTGTCTACGTTCACAGGCTCCTCAGACGAAAACTTGACCTTTATGCTAATGTGCGTCCCGTCAAACTTCGGGCAAACATTCCTTGTCCTCTGGCTGGAAAGAAAGCGGGTGACATTGACTTGGTTGTGGTTAGGGAGGGCACGGAAGACCTTTACACTCCTATTCGGGGGGCTTTGGAACGTGCCGAAAAAAATGAAGTAGCTATAGACGTGAAGATAGTCACGCGGAAAGGCTCAGAGAGAATCATAAAGTATGCTTTCAACCTTTGCAGGGCAAGAGACCGGGGAGCACCCGTGGACGGAAAAAAGAGGGTAACCTGTGTCGACAAGAGCACGGTCCTCAAAAGCTGCGCTCTCTTCAGGGAAGTCTTCGATGAGGTGGCTGAGGGCTACCCTGAGATCGAAAAAGACTACGCTTTGGTGGACGCTTGGGCTCAGTGGGCCATTAGGAGACCTGAATACTATGATGTTGTTGTCACAACTAACATGTTTGGGGATATAATCTCAGATTTGACGTCGCCGTTTCAGGGCGGTTTGGGCGTGGCTCCAAGCGCAGAGGTTGGAGACAGGTATGGCATGTTCAGGCCTATCCATGGTAGCGCACCAAAATACTATGGCAAGAATGTAGCGAATCCTGTGGCAACCATTCTGTCAGCTAAGATGCTTCTTGATTGGCTGGCTCAAACACACAACGACAAATCTGCCAAAGAAGCTGCAGATAGAATTGACAATGCCGTAGACCTGACTTTTAAAGAGGGGAAAGTGCTTCCTCGCGATCTTGGAGGAGCCTCCAAAACGGATGAGGTCGGCAACGAGATAGCCAAAAAGATTCGAAACCTCTGACCTCCTCTTTTCTTTGTTTCAGCAGACCTGTTCTGGGTTAAGCCAGAACATTGTTAGTTAACAGCAGGTAGATGGGCGTCTCACCCATTAGACAGCATGTTCTTCGGGTTACCTGTTTGCGGTTTCACCGTTTTGGAAATTTAATCAGTTTCTTTTGTCTAATCACAAGCACTCCGATTAGGCAGAAGATTACTCCAACTGGAAGAAGCACAAAGGCTAACCAGCCGAATATTGGCACCTTGAAGCCTAATTGAATGTCTGCTTCAACGTTTCTTGAGCCGTCAGCGTTCATTATGATTAGCATTTTTCTGTTTTCCAAGGGTTCCCAGAATGCATCCCATGTTATCTTCGACGTTCCATTGGATTGAGCAGTCTCGATCCAGAATGTTTCTTCTGCAGGAGGTCTAGTTGGCGCTCCTTGATTGTGAGTTAAACTTGGGGGGATTTCGATTTCTGCATAGTACGCTTCAATGTACCAGCGCCAAGTTGGAGGTGTCGAAAACATCATTTTTTCAACATAGTTTTTGCCGTCAGCAGCTTCTGCCCATCCTACAAAAAGTTTCTTGGATGAGTTGACTGGTTCTACTGTCCATACTGCTTGTCCAATGTCTTTTGGGCTCATCCACGTGAGATATGAAGGAAAACGTGATGGCGCTACCCAAAGGGCAAAGGCATGTGCATCGCTTCTAACCTCGTAGATGCTGCTTTGTGAATAGCCATCAGCATCTGTTCCCATGTTATACGCAAGCAACGCTGCACCCCCAAATATGAGGAGGACTCCGAATAACAACAAAACGATGCAGCCGATGAGGATGAGAATTCTGACTGCTTTTCCACTTTTTTGAATCGAACCATTTTCAGAACTCAAGCAAATCATAACACTTACTCGTCCAATCTTTATAAAAAATTTTTGCTGAAATGTTTAATCGAGTTCTTTCTGAGCTTATTTTCTATAACCGTTAATGAGTTGAGGTGGATGTATCTTTTAATGGGTTGAAGCCGTTGTTTGGCAAATCTTAAATCTGAACACATTCTTTTACCTGTAGAGGCGATTAGTTGAGAATTAAAACGTGCATCATATTTGCAGTAGCGGCTCTCTTCCTAAGTTCAGCATTAGTTATGCATGTCCAAGCAGCTGAATTCGAGTTCAGAGAAGACTTCAACTACACAGACCTTGACCAAATGGCTACCGCAGGTTGGACACTTAATCGCCCAGCTGGCACCAGTTTAGATTCTGGAGCAGTCATTCTGGATGGAACGGGTGGAGACACATCAATAGTTTATAAAAACCATTTTCCAGCAGGAATCTACGACTGGGAAGCTGAAGCAAGAGGCATGTGGCTGGGGCAGGGAGCAGGCACACTTTGCGTCGCGGTAATAACCGAACACCACAGCTACTCCTGGAGCGGAGATGGCTACTACAACGAATTCATTTTCTACCGAGACAGCATCGTAGAAACCCGTTTTTCAGGTTACGCTGACGAGCTGGATGAATGGTTCACTTTTTCGATGGAACGCGAAGGAGACACGCTGTACTTCTACTTTAACGAAGAACTTGAGTACACATACACCGAAGAGGATACGAGACCATCCCAAGCAACAGGAATAAACCTGATTTCGCCATGGATTGGCGACGCAAAATACGACTATTACGAGTTCGAGGGGCCAGAAACAACCCCAGACACTGATGAACCAGTACGCGAATCCGAACCTTTGCTTGCTGCCGCGGCGGTTGGAGCAACTGTAACTGCCGCAACTGCTTTGGCGGCTTTAGGTCCAGCATTCAATTCTGCGATTTCAAGTTTGCCGGTCCCGAAACAGTTGGTGTCGTTCCTGAAATTTTATGGCGCAAGTTTGTTCCAGAAAGTTGATAAAGTGAAATTGGAAGCCCTAAAAACTTTAGCGTTCATCACGAAGGCAGAACTAGCATACGTCGGAATCTCTGTTTCAATCATAACAGTGGTTTATAGTTTTGTTGCAGCAAATGGTTTTCCCGCTTTTTTGGAGCCATCGATACTTGCGATAGTGATTCCGTCAACGTTTTTTTCGTCATGCATTGTTGTGATTACCAAAGTGTTTTCTGGAATCTTTTGCGCCAAAACTTGCGGCATATACAGAAAATTCAGCCTCTGGAAAACAGGCGTTTTGATGTTTATAGTCTCTGGGCTACTGTTTCTTTTTCCGTTTTCATCTCCGGGAGTTACAAGATACCAAAGCGGCGAAATTTCTAAACAGACAAAAGCATTGATTGTTCTCTCGAAAACACTTATCCTTTTGACACTGGCGATTCCGTTCACGGTTTTGTTTCTGCTTGGTTTCAGAACTGTAGGAGACTCTGGACT
Organism: Candidatus Bathyarchaeota archaeon; assembly: GCA_050123155.1. GTDB lineage: Archaea > Thermoproteota > Bathyarchaeia > Bathyarchaeales > Bathyarchaeaceae > Bathyarchaeum. The sequence goes on from JASFHP010000001.1 coordinate 29,225, forward strand.
TATGTTGACTTTGATGTCTGCATTCTTCTCTCTTGTACCCCTAAAGTTTCTCTCAGGAAAAGCTGTTTTTGACTACAGAAAAAACCTTTCTTTGCTAGCCTTAGTTTCAACTGGCGTCTTGTTCTTCAGCTACGCATTTAACGTTCTTCCAACGCCTACTTACTTAGTTTTGGGCGTAGCCTCAGCGGCTATGGCAACAATCGCCCTAAAACAGCTAAAACAGTCACACAAAACATAACAAGTTCGTGTGTAGGCTCGCTACTTCACGTAGAACATGTCTTTTGTCTCTTGTGGCTTCTTTGCGGCTTTTCTTATTTTCTTCTCTATCTTTTGTTCTTGGCTTCCAGTTATTTTTGCGTCGTAATCTACAAAGGCGGACACAAGCTTGGCGAGGTTCTTGTTTATCTCCACCAACTCGTCTAGAGAGAACTGAGCCATTATGTCGGGGTTGTCAGCCCACTGCATCCATCCGGTTACGCTTCGCTGCAGTGCAAGAATTGTGAATCTGATGGTTCGCACCATGTCTAGGCGGTCCTGCCCCTCAACCTTTTCTGACTTCTTTATTTCTTTCAAGATTTTTTGGCAGTCGTTAACCCATCTTCCTTCCATCAGCAATACCACGGTATGCCCTAGGAATTTCAGGCATAAAAGGTTTCTTAATTTCAAATATTTTTCGCAAAAGGATATAAGAATCGATAAAATCTCCTTCAGATATGAGCTTAACCACTAAGGAACAGAACGAGCCGTCGTTGGCTTTTGGCGGGCAGGCAGTTATGGAAGGAGTTATGATGCGCTCCAAAAACCACATGGTGGTATGTGTGCGGCAGCCAAACAATGAGATAGCGACGAAGACGGAAAAGCTACATTCTCTGTCTGAAAAGTACAGGTTCCTGAAGCTTCCTTTCCTGAGGGGTATATTGGCTCTGTTTGAAACTTTGTACGCGGGAATCAAGGGCATCTATTTTTCTGCAAACGCAGCTTTTGGCGAAGACGAAGACGAGGAAGAGGTTCTTAACTCTAAAGAGATTGCTGTGGTCGTTGCTTTTGCCATAGCGTTATCAATTCTGCTGTTTAGTGTTACACCCTTTTTCTTAACGTCTCTCCTGAATCTGGGCGGAGGAGTTCTCTTCAACATCGCTGAAGGCATAGTTCGCCTCAGCTTCCTCTTAGTGTATCTTGCTGTTGTGTCTTTGGTCGGAGAGTTCAAGCGGATATTCCAGTATCACGGCGCAGAGCATACAGCCATTAACGCGTATGAGGCTGGGGTGGAATTGAATGTTGAAAATGCCCGAAGCTATTCTCGTTTTCATTCTAGGTGCGGAACATCGTTTCTTCTTATAGTTACGTTGATCAGCATACTGTTTTTTTCGCTTATGCCACATGCCGATTATCTGGTGAGACTGTCCTACAGGGTTGTTCTCATCCCCGTGATTGCTGCTGTTTCCTACGAGCTTTTGAAGCTCAGCGACAAGTACAGAGACTCAAAAGTCATGAAGATTATGGTGGCGCCGGGTTTGGCTCTTCAACATCTCACCACAAGACAACCTGACGACGACATGATCGAAGTAGCCATAAAAGCAGTAAAAGAAGTTGAACGCCTGCAAAAGGCCATGTGAATGAAGTTTTGGTTTCGGGTTACTTATAATAGGCAGTTTGCCTTTTTTCAGAAATAGGCGATTATTGTGGATGCCCTGAAGCTCGATTTGAAGTCTTGGAAGCTCTTCTTCACTCTGTATAAGTTAGCGGAATTGGGGGCTTCCAGCCGAACCGTCAAGGTATCCACGGAGTATCTAGCCGAAAAGATTGGGGCATCCCAGCAGACAGCATCCCGTCACCTCATAAACCTGGAGAAGATGGGGTGGATAAAACGAACCATAACCCCGGAAGGCTGCTTAACAAGAATCACCAGCCAAGGAGTCTCCGAGCTGAAGAAACTGTACTCTGAGCTGCGGCTGATATTTGAGTCAGAGTATCCGCCCTCAGTAACCTTGGAGGGCACCCTTTTCACTGGGTTAGGGGAGGGAGCCTACTACGTAACCAAAGAAGGCTACCGCAAACAGTTCCTGGAGAAGCTCGGTTTCGATCCCTACCCAGGCACCCTTAACCTCAAGCTAACATCTGAATACGACATAAAATCGCTGTCAGAACTTGAAACCTACCCCGCCATAGAACTGGAAGGCTTCGAGGACGAGTCTAGAACTTTTGGTCCCGTGAAATGTTACCCGGCGATAATAAACAACAAAGCGAAGGGTGCTGTTATCCATGCTCTGCGAAGCCATTATGGCTCATCCGTTCTGGAGATTGTTTCTTCACATTATCTTCGAAGCCTACTGAAACTGAAAGACGGAAACAAAGTGAAAGTGGAAATCCTAATCTTGCCCTAAACCAGCGTTTTATTTGTTGAAGGATTCTATGATCTTTCGCACGATTTTTGAGGAGCTGTCCAGTTCTCTCTTCCCGAATCTTCCAATCTTCGCAACCTCGACGCCAAACTTTTCTTGCTCTGTTGCCTTCAGCACATCCTTTTCTATTCCATCTTGGTCGTGACCCACAGCTATTATGTCCGGTTTTATCTTTTCAATAACCTTGTCTATGCTGAAATCCTCCAAACCCAGAATCGCTTCATCCACCACCTTCAGCGACTCAACAAGCGCCCTCCGCTGATCCTCAGGCATAACAGGCTTCTTTCCCTTCCTCGCCTTAACAGTGCTGTCCCTAGCAACTATAACCACCAACTCCGCGTCTTTGCCTCCCGCCTTTTTTGCTTCTTCCAGAAATCTCACGTGACCTAGATGAAGCAGATCAAAGGTTCCCGAAGCCAGCACGACTCTTTTTTTCTTTTTTGTCACCATGAGAACTCCACAGCTCCTAGCAGCCGCAGGGCATCCAGCAGTCCCTCACAATAGGCAACGGACGTAAGGCTTGTTTCCAGTTTGCCTTCCTGCTGATAATACTTTGCGTCCTCCAAATAACGTTTAGCCCAGTCAAAAACTGTCTTCGCCTCCTCTCTGTTGAGGTGCACATCCTCTGGTATTTCTCCAATTTCTTTGATGACCCGCTCAGCGCCCCGAATATACTTTGCAACAAGCTCTTCAAATGTCATTCAGCCATCCTCCTGACCTCTTCAGGCGCACCTGCCAGTGTGATGAGGGCTTCGGCTTCCATGAAATGCAGTTTACCCGGAAAGATGAGCGTGTGTGGAGGAGCACCGAAAACGTGGTTCATCACCTCTTCTATGTAGCCTGCCTTCACTATTGGTTCAGCTGATCCTGCCCTCGCCACTCCGATAACCAGCGTTCTTGGGGTGACAACTTCTTCTTTCTTCTGTTTCTCCAGTTCCAGAAGCGTCTGCAGCGCCTCCTTGATTGTCAGGTATCTCTGTTCCTCAGCTTTTATGTCTAGGTAGCACATGGTGTGAAGTCCCCTCTCCCTGTTTTCCGAAATAACCCTATACGGAGTTTCAGAAACAAACCCCTGCTCAGAAAACGGAATCGTAACAGCCTTCCCAAACTTGTAATTCTGCAACCCCGAAATCCCCCTCACCGCCGAAACAACAGAAACACCATGCACAACCCGCGTCTTAATCCCCATCTTCTCTGCACGAATCCGCAAATCCACATGAGTCGTGGCAATCAACGGGTCCCCAAGAACCAAAAACGCCACTTTCCCCTTTTTAGCCGCCTCAAAAAGCTGTTGCCCCTCTTCCTCCTCCAAGACTCTTCGCGAAACAACCTTAACCACCTTTCCTGTCATCTCCTCCAGTTTCCGCATGGAAAGTCCCGGCATCAGACTGGTGTACAATTCAGCAAAAACCGCGTCTGCCTCTTTTAATTCTTCAAGTCCCCTGATGGAGATGTCTTTCTCGTCATATAATCCTAATCCGATGAAGACCAGTTCGTTCAAAGCCTTCTTCCTCCCATATAACCTACAGTCTTTCGGCAACAAAAAATATAATGATACCTGTAGAACTGCCAAAGTTTTCTCATCACAATGATGCTATTATTTGATTTCAACAACAAATCTCAGCCTCTGGACACCTCTAACATAGCACAGTTGGATGTGCTGCATTATGATTTGATTTGGTGCATGAAATAATTCAAAAACGGAGCGAGTGGCGTTAAAGTTAAATTGTGTTCACACTAAGTGGTAGGTTATATTGACGACCAAAAATATTTCAGCGTTTATTCTTTGCTGTTTGTTATCAGCCACTTTGATAGTGGCATTCAACTTTCAGTATGTGCATGCTGTTAGCGAATTTAATGACGAATTCGACGCCTCAGCGTTAGATAGCAGATGGACAACTGTTGACCCAGAAGGCAGCTCATCTTTCAGCTTAACCGAGAATCCGGGTTGGCTACGCATAACCACCACTTCGCCTCCAGACAGAGACCTCTATTGGGCGAAAGTGACTGCTCCCAGAATAATCACTTCTGGAGTAACAGGGGATTTCACCATAGAAACCAAGGTATCCGCTTCCATGACTCATAATGATGAAGGTGCAGGGATTCTAATATGGAAAGATTCTGATAATTTCGTACGATTAGATAGAATGATCAGATTTTCGGATGATTCAGTGACGCAACAGATATACTTTTCAGTTAATGGCGGAACCGAGTACAGCGAAACACTTGTTCTTTCATCCAACTTGAATGCCACTTACTTGAGACTTGTGCGATACAGTGATCTGTTCATGGCATACTATAGTTCAGATGGCGCCGCTTGGGTGCCTGTTGGAAATCTGACATGCGTCATGTCTAACCCAGTACATGTTGGATTAGACGTTATTACTGTGTATCATGACGGAACTTTCTACGCAGATTTTGATTACTTCAGAGTCACAGCTAATCCCCTTGGTAGTTTGACATTGAATGTCAACTGGTCTCACTACACCGGATGGTCAAGTGATGTCAGTGTATATTTGAATAGCGTGTTTGTAGGAACCGCATATGGGACTGAGAACTTCAATGCATCTGCCGTGTTTCCAGCGATTCCTGATGGAGCATACTCGCTGAGGCTAACTAGGAATGCCAATAAGGATTGGGTGAAACAGGTACAAATTTCCGCTGGCCAGACTACAACAGTTTACGCTACTCTCGAAGAGGGTTCTGGAGTATGCGTAACCCGAGATGAAACGATATCGTATGATACTGCTTTCGGCAATCTGGAAGTGTTTGGTATGGAACGACCTTATACGCCTGTTTCGGATGTTGCAGTATTTGTTGGCGATGAAGTCGCCGGGTACATAGTTGAAGGGAAAGCTACTGCTTCAGGGATTCCAGCTGGAACCTACCAATTGAAGCTGAGCAAAGGTACAAACAAGGATTGGGTTAAACAGATACAAATCACTGAAGACCAAACCACAACGGTCTACGCTACCATCGAGGTGGGTTCCGGAGTCAGCGTGACCCGAAATGAAACGATAACATGTGACACTTCCTTCGGCAACTTAACGGTGTTAACTAAGACGGGAGCTTCTCAACCCGCTTCGGATATCGAAGTGTTTGTTAACAATGAACTCGTCGGTTACACAAGCGAAGGAGAACTTGCTGCTTCAGGCATTCCTGCTGGAACTTGCCAGTTGAGGTTGAGTAAGGATGGAAACAAGGACTGGATCAAGCAGATACAAATTACGGGCGACAAAACCACAACTGTCTACGCTACCATCGAGGAGGGATCGGGAACCAGCGTAACCCGAAGTGAAACAATATCTTATGATACCGCTTTCGGCAACTTGGATTTGTTCGCCAAGGAAAGGCCGTACCAGCACATTCAAGCCTTAGGCGTATTTATTGATGATGAGCTGATCGGTTACACTGGATCAGATAATCTTGACGCCTATGAGGGTATTCCTGCTGGAACTTATCAGTTGAGGTTAAGTAAGGATGGAAACAAGGATTGGGTTAAGCAGATACAGATCGGTGACGGCGAAACTACAATGGTTTATGCTACTATAGAAGTGGGGTCCGGAGCCAGCGTAACCCGAAACGAAACAATATCTTACACGTCAGCAGCATCCTATGGAAGTTTAGGGATTAGCTTCAACCCTGCAATTCCAGATGTAAAGATTTATGTGGATAGGGAGTTCTGCGGCGAAACAGATTCTCTGGGAAATTCGCCTACAATAAAGGGGCTAATTGAAGGAACATACAACCTCACACTCACAAAGTCAGGCTACAAAAGTTGGACTGATGAGCTAACTATAACTGCAGACCAAAAAACCACGGTTTCGTCTACGCTGTCTCCAACTGATGGTTCAGAAACTCCTTCATATCCTGCCGTGGTGCTTGCTTCCCCAACTGTTCTGGGCTCTGACAAGATTAAATTTTCTTGGTCTCAAAACGACGACACAGACTTTGCACGCTACGAAATTTTCATGTCCACCTCTTCAGACGAACTGGGAAACCCAATATACACAATCTCTGAACGCACAACAACCAGCCACACAGTCGGCGGTCTTAACGCTTCATCAACATACCACTTCACTGTCAGATCATGGTATACCCTAGGGCAATACAGAGACTCCAACCAAGTGACAGCAACAACCCAAGCAGCCCCTGAGTATTCTGTAACCACCGTTATCATATTGGTTGCTTCAGTCTCCATAGGCGGTTTAGTGCTGGCGGCGATTATATTTGTACGGAAAAGAAGAAAGAAAAGGAAATCTGCTGACACAATCTACCAAGCTTCCAAACAGAAACTTCCCCCAATGAAACATGCAGATTACATATTTATCAGCCATATTGAAGAGGATGTAGATGTAGCGTTGGAGATAGCTAAAGGTCTAGATGAAGTAGGATACAGCACATGGTATTATGAACGCGACAGCGTTCCCGGAGTTTCGTATCTCTTGACAATTGACCATGCAATCCAGCAATCCAAAGTTGTCATCGTCATAGTCACACCCGCTTCTCTTGGCTCTCATCAGGTCACCAAGGAGGTGATTCGAGCACACGAAGCGAGAAAAGAGTTTATCCCTGTGCTACGGGGCATAACTCACGCCGAGTTTCAGCAGCGTCAGCCTGAGTGGCGGGCGGCTTTTGGTTCAGCCACTTCAATTTCTGTTCCTAAAAAGGGCGTTCGTGAAATTGTTCCTCGGATTATTCGCGGATTGGAACATCTGGGAATTGAAAAAAGAACTGAACCTGAGTAGTGTCACCTTCATCTTTTCAATCATCTTTTGTTCAAGAAAGGGAGGCTCAATTTTTATATTGATTTTTCAGAATAATATTAAAACCCCAATTTGCATAAACTGTTTGAACTGGAGTTTACGAAATGGAAAAAACGGATTATCCGCTGCTGTTCCAAGAAAGTGATTCAACCGCAATCAAAGCTCAAAAAAATTACTTTCGACTGGTAATGCTGAAAATTTTGTTCCTTATCACCGTAGCGGTTATTACTTCGATTAATTGGCCTGGCGATTTTTTCCTTCGAACTCCAATTGCGGTGATTCTAGCGATAACAATGATTTTGTCAATTGGCTTAACTGCAATCATGAGCACTCGAAACACCGACAAAACGTGGTTATTCAGTCGTAAAATGGCTGAAGAAGTAAAAACGGAAACTTGGAAGTTCATGATGCACACAGATGAATATAATGCTTCTTTAGTTGATTCGGGTGCTGAGCAAGTGTTTCTGGACCGCTTAAATGAAATCTTACATCGAAACTCCATTGTTTGTTCTCAGCTAGCTTCTCAATCCAGCGATTCTTCCCAAATTACGGAGTTTATGCGAACAACTCGACAAGAAAATTTGAAGAATAGAATTGCGATATACCTCAAAGATCGGCTTCATAATCAAAGATGTTGGTATACTGAGAAAGCTAAATGGAATAAAAGCCAGGAATTCAAATGGTTTACGGTAACTTGGATTCTTGAGCTTATTGCTGTGTCGATTGCGGTCATAAACATCGTTATGTCTGACATGATAATCTCCTCTGTGAGTCTTGTTCTTGCCGCTGGGGGAGGAATTCTGTCATGGATAAACGCAAGAAGCTACAGTGAACCAGCAGAATCATACGGAATCATCTCTCACGAGCTGTCTCTAATCGAAGAGCGAACAAGATCGTTAACTTCCGAGAAAGACCTGACTGACTTGGTAGTAGACGTAGAAAACCTGATCATGCAAGAGCATTCAATTTGGCTCTCCAGACTAATCTAACGGGCAAAACCCAGTCTACTCACAGGACCATTTGCACTTGCCAATTTTCCACCCTCTCGGCAATCCACCTGCTTATTCAAATTATTGCCTTTCCCGTTTCTGTTGACGTAGTGGTCTCACGCTTCAAATATTGGAGACAGCCTTTTACGGCTTTAAGAACAAAAAATATTAGGGTAACTGCTTTCTCAATAGGAGGATGCGTTTGGGTGGGCCCGTAGCTCAGCAAGGCAGAGCGGCGGACTGGTCCTGCGGGACTAGGCTGAGGCTCTTAACCCGTAGGTCAGGGGTTCAATTCCCCTCGGGCCCGCTTCACCCCTCCCGATAATGGCTGTTCTGTCACAAAATTCAAGTATCCAGCACGCCATAGATTCTGTTGGGGTATTCTTTGTGGCTGTTTTCAAGTTGCCGAAAATGACTAAACAGGAAATGTGGAAGCTGATTCGGAGGCAGCGGCTGTGCCGGATCGCTTTCAAGGGAGACGATTACCCGTACATGGCTCCGTTCCAGTATGTTGTGTTGGATGATACGTTGTATTTTCACTTCACGGATTACGGCACGAAAATGAAGCTGATAGAAAATGACAAACGTGTCTGCGTCGAAATCGAAGAATACAGGGAAGACCTGAGCGAATACAGCTTCATCGTCCTAAGAGGAACCCTCAAAGTCGTCACCGACCCCCAAGAAAGAGCCAAGGCACTACAAGAACTTGCAAAAGAAGGAGAACAGAAGCTTTCGCCAAACTTTCTTCCTGCTCATGGCTTCAAAAGGGGGGATGGATGGGACTCGCTAACTCCAACTAATCCGTCGTTGGTTGCTGTGAAACTAGAACAGATAACACAAGAAATAGGGCTGAAGTCGCCCTGACCTATTTTTTCAGCTCCATTAGTTTCACACGCTTCTAAACTGAACTAGTTCGTCAATGCTTTTTCTGTTAGTAACTGGACCTTTTTCCTCAGCGGGATACCCTAACGGAGTCATGGCTACCACTCTGGCTTCTTTCACTCCTAAAATCTGTTTAATTTCGTCCTCTTTGAATGCGGCTATCCAACAGGTTCCTAATCCTTCTGCACAAGCCTGCAACGATAAATTAGTCATTGCAACCGCTGCATCGACTTTCCAGTATTCTTCACCGTCATCTCTTACCCACGCTTTATCTGGAAACGAACAAATGGCGATAATTGTTGGCGAATCCCATTGCTGGTTGCATGCTGAACTAATTTTTTGTATGGTCTCCGTGTCAGACGTTACAACAAATATGTATGGTTGGCGATTCATTGCTGAGGGTGCAAGTCGAGCAGCCTCTAAAACTTTCATTAGTTTCTCTTTTTCTACTACAGTTCGCTTGTATTTTCTTATGCTGCGCCTTTTCTTTATTGCCTCAAACACATCCAACAAAAACACCATAACTACTTTGTAGATTTAACTAATAAAAGCTACTTTTTATACACAAAATACGTTGTATCGAACCGAGGCAACAAGAACTTGTAACAGAAGAAAATCCGCCTGTTCTTCCAATTTGGTTTATAGTAACAAATCTTCTTTTCATATACCAAAAAAGGAGAGGGGCAGCTTCAGTTTCCTGAAGCTTGTTTATGGTTAGAATGGTGCAAAGATTCCGATGAACACTAGCCACGCTAGGATTGTTTTGGCTACGAAGCTGAGTATGATGTATATTCTTTCGCCGTACAGGTAGTCTCTCCAGCGTCCAATGCCCTTGTACTGCAATACCATGTTGACTGCGAAGATGTTGAACAGGAAGAAGTAGATGAACAATATCAGGTAAACGAAGGTTGGAGGGTCCAATCCCGTGGATTGGATGGCGGCGATGAAGTATGCGTAGAGCACAACCCATGGTATGAAGCCGGAGATGCTTCCGAGAATAAAGGCTGACCAGCTTGTTTTCTCGGTTTTCTGGTTCACTACTTCCATGAGGTAACCGAACATTATCATCATTGCATTCAACACGAAAATCATGACCAGCGACCAGAAGTCCCAGACACCCAAAAACAGGGCAATCAACACAATCATTATGGAGCTAGAGAACGCGTATTCGTACCACCGGTAGGGATTCATGCCTTTTTTCAGGTTCTCGTTATACTGTTTATTTTTAACGAATGCGATAGCGAAATGAGCAATAGCGGAAATCAGTGGGAATGACGCCACAATAATTCCCAAGTATCCTACGGTGAAAAAGACTTGCGGGTCTGGAAGTATGTTTATTTGGAATGGCGGACCTTCGATTATTGTGAATTTTGGGTAGAACGTGTAAATGCTACGTTCCCACTCCAGTTGAGTCCCCAACACCAGCATCAATAAGCCTTGGATAAGATGCAAAACACCAGCAGCCAAATTGAAGCGCTTAAGATACGAGAAAGAAATCGGCGAGGTAGCTATGATTTCTTGTCTTTCTCTAAAATTCATGAAATAATATATCTCCTTTTTGTTCTTTTATGATTTTTGGAGAGAATTTCACAGCATCTTTTAGTCAGGCTGTTTGGCGATTAGGGCGAATTCGATGTTAATCCACATTTCACAAGGTTGGAACTGAATGTTTCACAGATAATTCTTGATTAACAGATCAAGCTGGTTTCAATTTTGCACCACAAACAGAGCATTTTCCATCAGATGTTATCTTTGGCTGCTCTTTGACTTCTTTTCCACAAAGTCCACACTTCAAAATGGTTCACCTCCCCCAAAAATGGCTTTTACGCAGATAATAATATGTATTTGCGGATTAGTTAAGATTTTCGCTGCCACAAATTTCGTGATTAAGAAGGCTTACTCATCACTATAAGCAGCAAATCATCGTTTGTGGTGACTCTACGAATTTAAGTGCTGTTTCATCTATTACTCTGTGAGCAACAGTGCCAGAAGCAACCTGCTTAAAGGTCCCAAAAAACTTGGGAGAACAAGCCATCCGCCTAGTTGGAGAGCTTGAAATCTTCAACCGCAAACTAAAGATTCAACAAATTGACGATTACCTGTGCATACCCTTAGCCAATGAGCCGAACTCCGCTATTCTCACGAAAATTGAAGATAACTTACACGAATTCGAAATCTCAGTCCACAACTTTACTGAGCAGAAAAAACGCCACCTTACGCACCTTGACTTTCTCGCAGACAAACTGCCTCCCAACCTTTTAGAAAGTGTCCCCCGAGCCATCGACTTCGTGGGCAACATCGCCATAGTCGAGGTCCCCCCAGAGCTTTCAGCATACAAAAAGGAGTTGGGCGAAGCATTGCTGAAGGCGCACAAACAGACCAGCACGGTTCTAGCCAAGTCTGGTGCTGTTGAGGGAGTTTACCGCACAAGAGACTTTGAAGTCATAGCCGGCGCCAACAAAACCGCCACGGTCTACATGGAGTATGGTTGCGTGTATCATGTTGACGTTGCCAAAGCCTACTTCTCTCCCCGCCTCTCCACTGAGCACAACAGGGTTGCTTCACAGGTGAAAAACGGAGAAACAGTTGTTGACCTGTTCGCTGGAGTTGGACCCTTCGCCATTCCAATCGCAAAAAAGCATGAAAATGTGCGTGTCTACGCTGTTGACGTTAACCCGGATGCCGTAGCCCTGCTGAAAAGGAACATTGCAGTGAACCGTGCAGAAAAACAGGTTGTTCCCATTCTCGGCGACGCTCGGCAAGTGGTCAGAGAACAGTTATCTGGGAAAGCTGATCGTGTGATCATGAATCTGCCGGAAACTGCATTGGAGTTTGTGAATGTAGCATGCGAAGCCCTCAAGCCAGAGGGCGGTATTATAGATTATTACGGTTTCGTGAAGGCTTCGAACCCGCTGGAAACAGCAAAAGTTCGGTTAACCGAAGCCGTGAGCCGAAACAGCCGACAGGTAAACAGCTTTCTGTTAGCGAAGACGGTGAGAGAAGTTGCCCCTTACACTTGGCAAGTGGTTGTGGACGCAGAAATTCAATAACTTGCCACAGTCAACGTGACTTTGACTTCTTGATTGGGGTCTTTCAGCGTTTCAACAAGCTTTCTTGAGAAGTCGCTGGCAGCCTTGTCTGCTCGTATCGCCAATGTTCGACTGCATACGTAACTGCTTTTCCTCACCACCAAATCTGTGGGATGAGTGAATGTTAATTTTGGGCTTCCTTTTGCCTTCACCGTCTCTTCCAGTTCGCCTGCCCTGATCGTTACTGTTATTCGTGCCCCCTCTTTTCTTGCGGCTTCCTTGAATTCGAACGGCAAATCCGCCACAGCCCTAGTTGATTCCACGGCAATTATGCAGTCACCCTGCTTCGTAAGAGTCGCCTCTTTTGTGACCTCAAAGGTTGTTTTGTGAGCTGCCAGTACATTCTTGTGTCCACGTGCAGAAAAAACAACAGTTACAGAGTCCATACCTGACAGAATAGCCTCTCCTTCAGATATTCCTTTAGCATCCAAACAGGAAAAACTAATTCGCACGTTCAGGAGCAGCGGTTATTCAAGGACTTCTATTGAGTCAACCTTCCCATCGCCGTCAAGGTCGAATCCCTGAATCACAACAGCAAATTTTTCATAACTGAAATTCTTCAAGGTCTTCTCCCAGAATTTGGTGAGAGCCAACACGCATGCCTTGGTTCCAACCGCCTTGTTGCCGGCGAGAACGACCACGCTCTTTTCCGTATTCCACGGGTTAGGTATTTTCGCGATTAACCCTATGTTGTCAGCAGTGTAGACATTTTGGGTTTTTTCTGAAACCAGCCCCCCCAAAAGGAAGCCATGTTCAGAGGGCATCATGTTAAAGCGTATAGGCAAAAATTCGTTGAACTCTTGGGTGATCAGGTTGGTTCCTGGTCCACCCACCAAGATTAGGTTGTTGTCTTCCTCTTTCTCAGCCTTCACGTCAACATCCAGCTTTATCAGAAAGTCCTCAGGCAAATCCACGAATTGACCCAGAAACAGGGTCAGATAGGCGACGTAATGTCCGTCTCTAGCCTTAGCCTTGAATGGACCATGAGAGTCAGGGCTTCCCACCACAATCTTTCCGTCAAAAGTGCCGTCTTTGATGAGGGGGCTTAGAAACTGCTTCATTTTCTCATCTATGTTGGTGACTGGGAACCTGTTGACCGTCTGGTAGCCAAATGGAAGTTCTACGCCCATGGCTGGAAACGTGGCTTTGTAGTATTTTGCGACGGCTCCCTGCTTTTCTTCCTCTCTAACAACCTTTATCGCGCCAACTTTGGTCAGCTTTCTGATGTGATAATACACTTTCTGCTCGTGCACATTCAGTTTCCTAGCGACCTCCATGGGATACATCTCCTTTTCGCTTAGGATTTGGAGGATCTTCCAGCTGAGTTTGCTCAAGACAGACCTGAGTCTCTCAGGGTCTTCGAAAATCGCTATGTCCTTAGCTGTGAACTGGTTTTTTTCGCTATTGAGCAAACGTTTCTTCTGCATACCCGTAACTATAACCGAATCCCCTATAAATATTCTTTTAATGGTTAATGACCGCAATTTCTGTCACCGCTAGGAAACGGTCACTCATCCAAAACGATTCATTACACAGTTGAACCTGTGCAGTCTCCTCTACAGCTACATTCCAACCCACAGTTACTACCTTCAACCATTGCCTCCTCTGGTTTTGATGTTGAATGATTCAAACATAAAACACATTTCGCACTTTTCCTCTATGCAAAAAAGGTAAATAACATGCGGCTCAAATTCATGCGCTTGACGTCTAAAACCTTTGTGTTGCCCAGTTAATGGTTAATTTTATTAGATGCATAGAACTTAGAGAAAATGGAATGATAGCCCTGACAATTAATGAATCATTTGCCCCAATCGTTTTTCAGCTTTGCATAGGCGGAATCGGCGGATTTCTAATAGGCTACGCCATACGGAAATTCTTTAAAGTCGCCTTGATTATCGGAGTGATTGTTTTTTCTCTGATATTCTTGGCTTACACAAACGTGATCAACGTAGATTACAGTGGACTATCCGAAATGGCTTCAGGTTTCATTGGCGCAGTTAATCCTGCGCTAGATATGCTCACTCCCCTGTTGGCACACGTTCCCTTCATAGCCAGTCTTATCGTCGGATTATTCCTTGGATTCACAAGGGGCTAATCTCTATCCTCTGTCTGATGCGTTTGACCTAGCGAACCTGATCGTTCGGTCTCCGAAATTATTTGGTCTCTTCTAAGGTATTTCTGCATTTCTTGCCATATGGCTTTTATGTCCGCCACTTTTCCCACTATCGGATCCATTTTTTTGCTCAAGGTTTCGATGCATAAAATGCCTCTCTTTCGCAAAATCCCCATTTCACCATATCGCATCGATCGAATATCCTCGATTCTCTCCGCGATAATTCTGTCTTTTTTGAACAAAACTCCCCGACGTCTATAGAGCAGTATTCGCTGATCAGTTATGTAAAAGAAAAAGTGGTCGCTAAGGCTTTCAATCCTGTTGCTCTGGAATACTATCGTTTCTCCGGGGTAAAGGAAGTCTGTGAGAACCAAACTGCTCTCCTTCTTTTTTGTTGAGTTTTTGGGTTCATATTTGTTGCGGTAAACGATGTGACGGCTGAAGTCATGTGAAATAGGGTGTACCGTTATAGCCAAAACTGTAACGGTACTTGTACGGTACAGGTACCGCAACAATAAACCGTTATAATTTCCCTTATAATTCTAAAACATGATTCCTAAAAATGTTTATAGATGCTCGTCCGCTTTAACTAAAGCTACACAAAAGGATTAGTGTCTACCCTCTTAACATATAAACCAAGAAATTTGAGGAATGAATTATGTGTGGAATATTCGGATGCATCTTAAGAACCGGCAACGCTGCATCGGCAATTCATAAAGGATTAAAGAAGCTTGAGTATCGAGGCTACGACTCCGTCGGAATAGCCACCCTTCAGGGAAGCCGGTTATTTATAAAAAAGGATAGAGGAAAAATTGACAACGTTCACGCAATACACAACCTGAACGCTCTTCCCGGCAGACTAGGGATAGGTCACACACGATGGGCAACACACGGCGCACCCTACCAAGTTAACGCCCACCCGCATACAGACTGCAACAACCAAATTGCTGTTGTTCACAACGGAATAATCGAAAATTTTGCGGAACTCAAAACTGAACTTGAAGAGTCTGGGCATACTTTTAGGTCAAAAACTGACACCGAGGTCATTGCGCACCTTGTTGAAGAAGAGTTGAAGGAAGGCTTGTCTCTTGTGGATGCTGTTCGCAAGACTGTGAAACGGTTAGACGGCTCTTACGCCCTCGCTGTCATCTCTACTAAAGAACCCAGTAAGATTGTTTGTGCCCGAAAAGAGAGCCCACTTGTTTTTGGAGTAGCCGAAGACAGCCTCTACGTTGCGTCTGACATTCCCGCTTTTCTTTCAAATACAAACAAATCTGTTATCGTTCAAGATGGAGAGCTTGTGGTTTTAAGTGATAAAGGATACGAAATCCGAAACATTGCTGACTGGAAAGTGGTCACTAGAGAGCCTGAGATTATAGATTGGGCTCCAGAGATGGCTGAGAAGCAAGGTTACCCACATTTCATGCTGAAGGAAATTCATGAGCAGCCTTTATGCTTAAGAAACACTCTCAGATTACAGGACAAATACTTGGAGTTAATGACTACTTTCTTAGATCGGGCAGGAGAAGTTTTCTTGGTTGCATGTGGAACCTCTTACCATGCCTGCTTGGCAGCGTCCTACCTGTTCTCTAAGCTGTCTTTCTTGGCAACCCATCCTGTCATAGCCTCAGAGTTCGTTGAACAACACGGCAAATCAGTGAACATCGACAGCACCCTTCTGGTCGTCAGCCAGTCCGGAGAAACCGCCGACACATTAGACGCAGTTGAAAGCTCTAGGCTACGCGCCGCCACGGTTCTGGGGCTCACAAACGTTGTCGGCTCCACCCTGACCCGGGTTGCTCGAGTCTACATATGTCAGCAGTCAGGTCCAGAGATAGGAGTCGCAGCTACAAAAACCTTCACCTCCCAGCTCTCTGTGCTCTCTCAGCTTGCCGTAAGACTAGCCAAGAAGAGGGGAAAGATTTCTCACGTGGAGATCGAAGACATTGAAGAGAGTCTTGAGCAGATACCAGACATCGTTGAGCACACTATCGAAGATAAGGAGGAAAAGATGAAACAGTTAGCGAAGAAATACCGCGGCAAGCAAGCCTTCTTCTTCTTAGGAAGGGGAGTAAGCTCAGCTGTCGCCCTTGAGGGTAAACTAAAACTAATGGAGATCTCATACATTCCTTCCTTAGCTTATCCTGCAGGAGAAAGCAAGCACGGTCCCATCAGTTTAATCGAGGACGGATTTCCTGTGGTTTTCATATGCCCCAAGGATTCCACGCATAGAAGCATCATCGGAAACATTATGGAGATGAAGGCTCGCGGCGCCTCCATAATCGCGATAGTTGAGAAAGGGGATGAGGAGATAAAAAAGTTGGCTGACGATTACATAGAGATAGGCACAGAGTTGCCTGAAGTCTTGTCTCCGATACCTTTCGTCGTTCCGTTGCAACTCTTCGCCTACTACATGGCACTCGAGCAAGGATGCGACCCGGATAGACCGCGAAACCTGGCTAAATCCGTGACAGTGAAGTAGTAGACAACAGTCCAAAAGAACAATCTTTAGCAGAACCACAGGGTCAAGAACCTTTAACAGACTTTGGTGAAGAAAAAGGTTCTAAAGTAACCGATTGATTCTAGCTTCTAGGAACTCAGCACCACTGGAGAGAAATCACAGATGACAGATGATTATCGAGCTGTGACGGATCTAAAGGTTCATCCAGAAAGGATAGTGTCCCTCTCTCCCAGTAGCACAGAGATTTTGTTTGCTGTTGGCGCTGGACCGAAGGTTGTGGGAGTAACAGACTACTGCAACTATCCCCATGAGCTCAAGGCGCGGATTGAAGCAGAAGAACTAACAAGGATAGGCGGTTACTGGAACCCCGCAATAGAGACAATCGTGGAATTGAAGCCTGATCTTGTTCTGGTTTCCACAGCCAAATGTACAGTGAAGACAAACGAATGCAAAGTGAACTGCAAACGCAGATGCGAAATAACCACACAAGTCGCCGCTCAACTCAGAAGTTTAGACCTAAACATTTTGACTTTGGGTCCCCATAGCATGAATGACGTTCTTGACGATATCCTGTTAGTGGGAAGGGCAAGCGGAAATGTTGCTGAAGCCAGTAACCTTGTGGAAAAAATGAGGCAGAGAATAGACATTGTAATTAGAAAGTCGAAGACGGCATCTCATAGACCAAAAGTATACTTTGAGGTCTGGAATGACCCTTACATCAGCGTGAGCTCAGGAACATGGATTGGTGACGTAATCAACTTGGCTGGTGGAGCAAACATCTTCGGCGAAGCAGTTTCAGAGTGGCCTATAATAGACCCAGAAGAAATTATTCAAAGGAACCCAGACATAATTGTGTTTCCCGTTATTCCCGGTGTTCCAAGGTTTTGGGGAAGCTTCGAGGATGTGAAAAGACGCCCGGGGTGGAAGAGCACAAATGCTATTAGAAACGACAACCTCTATGAAATTCCAAGAGACTTCATTTCTCGACCCGGACCTAGGCTTGTGGATGCGCTAGAAATGCTGGAGCAGATGATTCACGCAAGTTCTTAAATAACTCTACAACATTGATTGGAAACGTTGGTGGAGGATGGTTTGTTCATGAAGGCTGTTGCTCTCTTTTCTGGCGGCAAAGATTCCCTTTATGCTCTACATCTTGTCGAAAAGCAAGGCGTCACAGTTGATAATCTGATTACTTTGCTTCCGAGTCTTCCTTGGCCTTCTCCTCATGCCGAAAACATGGAGGCTCTGAAGATGTTAGCTGGTTCCATGGGGAAACAGTTGACAATCGTTGATTTTAAGAGAGAGGGCGCATTCGTTGAGGCGCTCAGAAGCCTTGAGGTTGATGCTTTGGTGGCTGGCGACATTTTTGTTGAGGCGCATGTGGAGGGTCTTAAAGATGTCTGCAGTAAGGTTGGCTTGGAGTTGCTTGAGCCCCTCTACAGAAGAGACACTTCAGAGGTTTTCGATGAAATCTTCAGTTTAGGATTCAAGGCTTTAATCACAGGTGTAAACCTGGAATCTCTGGGTGAAGAGTGGTTGGGATACACCATCAGTAAAGAGACGAGCGCCAGCTTTCTGTCAAAGATTGGAAGTGTTGACCCTTTGGGCGAAAACGGGGAATTTCACACGTTGGTTCTTGAGTGCCCTCTCTACGCAAAATCCTTTAAGGTGAAGTCTGTGGAGAGGAAGTCTGCGAAAGGCATGGCTTATCTTAGTGTGTCAATTGCGTAGCTTTTTTGTTTGGTTTTAGTTAGTGTGTTGTTTCTGGATTTGGTTATTGTGGGTTTCGTCGGAACTTTTATATAGCTGTTTGGATGGATTATCCAACCTAAAGGGTGTTGAACACATGGATAAATACATCACATATGTCGTAGCGATTTTAGCGGTTGTCGCATTAGTTGTTGCAAGTTACGGCTTCATCGCTTTTGAGGGAGGAATCAGTGACTTAAACGGTTCTGTCAGTAATCTACAAGGAGAACTAGCCACTAGCCAGACCACCATCAGTAATCTTGAGAGTTCTATCGACACTATTGAAGGACAGCTAGCTGCTATTGATACAATTGAAGGGCAGCTTGGCACTATACAAGATCAGCTCAGTGTCTATCACAGTGCTATTACCGGGTTAGAAGATCAAATGGGCATCTATAACAGTAACATGAGTGCCTTAGAACAGCAACTTAGTGAGCAACAAAGCCAGATTAGTGAACAACAGGGACAGATCAGTGAACAACAAGATCAGATCATCGAATATCAGGAAACCATCCAAGAACAACAAGAACAAATTTCTGAATACAAACAGGTGACTCTAGTTGATAGCATGGGCAACGTAGTAACCTTTAATGAGCCTCCCGAACGAATAGTTTCTTTGGCACCTAGCAACACGGAAATCCTTTTTGCTATCGGAGCAGGTGACAGCGTTGTTGGAGTAACAGATTACTGTAATTATCCTTACAATTTCACGGCGTGGGTCGAAGCAGGCAACATGACTAGCATAGGAAGTTATTGGAACCCTTCTGTGGAGCCAATCGTTGCGTTGGAGCCTGATCTTGTTCTTGCATCCAGTGGAAGTTTAGACGCCGCCGACACTCTAAAGGACCTAGGATATGCAGTCTTAGTAGTAGAAGGTCGCACCATTGATGAGATCCTGGAAACCATCCTCTTGGTGGGACGAGGGACTTACAAAAACAATGAAGCTAGCGCCCTCGTTATCGACATGAGAGCAAGAATGGATGCTGTAGCCACTCAACTAATGGCAGCAACTAGTACTCCAAAAGTTTACTACGAAGTTTGGTTCGAACCGTTCATGAGCGCGGGCCCAGAAACATTCATTGACGAGATCATAACTTTGGCAGGCGGAGAAAACATTTTCAACGACGCAACTACAAGTTGGCCAGTTGTAAGTTCTGAGGAAATTATCACCAAGGACCCGGATGTAATGCTGTTTCCTGACTCGTATATGGGAGCTGGCTACTACGACTTGACTGATGTGCCTAACCGCCCAGGTTGGAGCATCATAACTGCAGTTCAGAACGATGCAATCTACGAGGTCATTGAAGACCAGCTTATTCGGTCTGGTCCAAGAGTTGTCGATGCAATCGAAGACATAGTAGCGTTGCTTCATCCAGACATCTTTGGACAACCCTAAAATACCCCCCTTTTTTATCTAATCAAAACGTAATTTGTGAATCTTAATGAAAGCAGATGCCGAAACCGCTCATTTGAAACGAGTTTCTCACTGGAAGCTTTATCTGCTGATACTTTTAGTTGTGTTTGCACTCATTTTTGTTTTGTCGCTCAACATTGGCTACAAACATTATCCTGTCCGAGATGTTTTGATTACACTGTTTGAACAGATTCCTGGACTCAGAGATGTTGTAGACTCTTCGGTTATACTAGATTATGAAACGGTTGAAACGATAATATTCAAAGTCAGGCTTCCACGTGTAATATGTGGAGCCCTAGTTGGCGCGGCTCTGGCAACTGGAGGTGTTATATATCAAGGGATATTCAGAAATCCAATGGCTGACCCCTACGTCATTGGAGCCTCTACAGGTGCATCAGTGGGTGCAGCGCTTGTACTGTTTCTTGGCGTATCCATTTCCTTTTTTGGTGTGAACACTCTTCAAATCTTAGCTTTTGTCGGCTCCCTAACAACCGTTCTTCTAGTTTACACTGTTGCAAGAGTCGGCTCTAAGGTTCCTGTCACAACTTTGCTCCTAACCGGGATAGCTGTAAGCATTTTCCTAAATGCTATAGTGATGTATCTCTTCACTGCAGCAAGTTCAAGTCTTAAACACGGATGGGCTTTTTGGCTTGTCGGAAGCCTTGTACCAACAGAAGGGCAATGGAGCGACGTATTTTCGATTCTTCCCTTTGTGCTCCTCGGATTAATTATTTCGTACCTTTATTCAAGGGACTTGAACATTATGGCTCTGGGAGAAGATCAAGCGCAGTATTTGGGTGTTCAGATAGAAAAGGTGAAGCGCATTTTGCTTATTACGGGAGCCCTAGTTACTGCAGCTGCTGTTTCCATTAGTGGTTTAATTGGTTTTGTTGGTTTAATCATTCCTCACCTAACAAGAATTGTGATCGGTCCAGATCACAGAGTTCTGTTGCCTACTTCAGCGATTGTGGGTGCCTCTTTCTTGATGATATGTGACGCCGTTTCGAGGGTGATAATGGGTTCAGGTGAACCAGCGGTTGGTATAATCACAGCATTTACAGGTGCTCCATTTTTCATATATCTTCTACGTAGAAAAAAGAAAGGGTACACCGTGTAAAGGTGATTGAATGATGGTGGTCTTAACAATTGATGGCATTGACTGTTCTTACGGTTCCGTTAATGTTCTGAAGGATGTCAACTTTGAAGTTAAGAGCGGAGAGTTCATAGGTGTTCTTGGTCCCAACGGTTCAGGAAAAACTACGTTACTCAGAAGCATCAGCAGAGTGCTCAAGCCAAAGAAAGGGGCAATCCTCATCGGCAAAGAAGATGTTTATTCAATGAAAACGGTGGATGTTGCGAAGCAGATGGCGGTAGTTCCTCAGACCACACCTATGACATTTGACTTCACTGCATTGGAAGTAGTCCTTATGGGTCGCAATCCTCACATGAGTCGGTTCCAAATGGAGGGAAAAAAGGACGTAGAAATAGCAAAAAACTCCATGAAAGCAACCCGCACTTGGGAGTTTGCTGACCGTCCTGTAACTGAACTTAGCGGTGGAGAAATGCAACGTGTGATAATTGCGCGTGCTCTTACTCAGGAGCCTCAGATTCTTTTGCTTGATGAGCCAACAACCCACTTAGACATAAGCAACCAGTTGGAGATAATGGATTTAATCAAGGAATTGTGTGTAACTAAACAGTTGTTGATTGTCGCGGTTTTTCATGACTTTAACTTGGCGGCTCGTTACTGTGAGTCTATTATTCTTTTGAAGGACGGCAAAATTGTTGCTGTCGGAAAATCGGATGCGACTCTCACAAGCGAAAACGTCAAAGAAGTTTTCAGTGTCGACACTATCGTGAAGAAGCATCCAATCACTGGCTCTCTTCATGTTATTCCCATGTCAAGACCCCTAAATCAGCAACAAAAGAGCCTTTCTGTTCATCTGATTAGTGGATGTGGCACCGGTAGCCCCGTGATGAAGATTTTGAAGGATGAAGGCTATTTCGTGACTGCTGGGGTTCTCAACTTGCTGGATACGGATCAAGAGTCTGCTCAGTTGCTGAAGATTCCAACAACAAGCGAGGCTCCATTTTCTCCCATAACCGAGGAAGCTTATGCAGCAAACCTGAAGATGATAAGTAAAGCCAATACTGTAGTGATAACGCCGACCCAGTTTGGTGACGGCAATCTGCGTAACCTCGAAGCTGCAGAAACGGCTCTGAAAAAAGGAATAGCAATTGTCCTTCTAGAAGATGGACCCATCGAAGAGAGGGACTTCACCAAGGGCAGAGCCACAAAATACATGACAAAACTCAAAAATAACGGCGCCACAACCGTGAAGAGCAACAAGGAACTCTTACAGTTTCTGGACAAACTAGAAAAGAAAAACAACAAAGATTCCCATCAGAAAAAGGAAACTTAATCCTGTGAAGTAAGTTATGATTGAAGTTGAAAAAGGATGAAGCAACTAAAACTGTTACACAAGCCTCTTTCTGGAAAAATTGAATACGTTTTTATTTTCTAGTTAAACTCTTGAATACTGCTTATGGTGAAAGATTTTGAAGTCTAATGGACCCTTATTTATTCTGCCTTGGAGATGCACGCAAGCATGCAGCAGCAGTTGTCTACACTGTGGCTTTGCATCTAACCCACCTGCCTCCGACGCACTTGGAACCGAAGAAGTCATGCGTGTTGTAGACGGAATCCATGATTTTGGGGCAACTTATCTGGGATTAAGCGGTGGAGAACCCCTTCTGCGAAAAGACCTGCCCGAAATAATCGAATACGCCAAGAAGATAGGTCTGAACGTGAGCCTCATAACAAACGGCTACTATGTTGACGGAAGAATCTTCGATAATCTGGTTAGACATGATGTTCGCGTCTCACTGAGTGTTGACGGAACTGAAGAAATCAACGATGCTATACGAGGAAAGGGCGCATACGAAAAAGCCGTTTCAGCCATGGAAAAAACCTCCAAAGCAGGGCTACTGGACTGTCTTGTGGCAACCCTTACAAACGTTGACTCAACCCGCAGCAACGCCACCGCCGAAAACATGGAGCACGTCATCCAACTGGCTGAAAAATATGGTGCCCGGTGGGTGGTGATTCATGGCTTCATTCCATTCAACAGAACAAAAGAGCACCTCGCCAAGTCTCCTTCCCCACAGCAGTATGAGAAAATTTTTAACCAAATCTATGATCTGCGGCTGAAGTACTACGGAAAACCTGAAGTCAATGTGTATTGTCCCTTCTTCGCTCGCATCGCAAAACAGCGGGGCATGCCCGACTTTGATTACTGGTTCAACAATGTGTTCCTTGGCAGGTGCTCCATCGCAGGCAAATACATGAGCGTAATCGAAAACGGCGACGTCATCCCCTGCAGCTTCAATGACCATATCCGTTTGGGAAATGTTCAGGATAAGCCGCTGAAGCAAATCTGGGATGAACTCCAAACGTCAGAGTTAACCCGTAAGCTCAGGGATCGGAGTAACCTGAAGGGCAAATGCGGCGTTTGTGAGTACCGCGAAATCTGTGGCGGATGCCGAACCAGAGCAGAAATCTACACCGGAGACATTTTCGCTTCTGATCCAGCATGCGGATACGTGCCTAAACTGTTGCGTGAAAAAGCTGAATAACTATTTTTTTATTTAATCGAATCGGTTTCTTCTTCTAATCTAAGCAAATGCTGATTGACATCTTATTTTATGCTTAATTTTTATGGGAAATCTTTAGTCAAGAAAATTTGACTAAGCTGTGACTGGGTTAGTCAAGAATCCTTTACAAAAACTCTTTTATTACCTATTTGCCACGTAATCAATTGTTGGAGCCCCTAACATGAAATTTATCGCATCGAGATTCGTCATGTTGCTACATTCTACTAGTAAAATCAATCTCCCAGAAGCGGAACCTAAGACCATAGTTGCTCATGCGCTGATGCAGAAAAGCAACGACTGGATAACACGTGGCTAACACGCTGGGACTCCAACACTCTAACCCCTATTAACCAGAATAAGGGATTGACGTAAAGGAGTGCGAACAAACCGTGAATAAAAGACCTCTCCTCTATATGATGACTTGGAGATGTACGAGAGCCTGCAACTATGATTGTTTGCACTGCAGTTTCGGTTCCAGCCCTGCCGCCATCAACGAGATCGACACCAAAGGCGGAATGCAAATCGTTGACGAACTTTATGAGTTGGGGGCGAAGTGGTTTGGGCTGAGTGGTGGGGAACCGCTTGTGCGGAAGGATATTTTTGAGATTATTGGGCATGCGAAGAGTCTGGGCATGAATGTGAGCCTCATAACCAATGGCTACTATGTTAGGGGGGATATCCTCGACAAGCTTATCCGAAACGAGGTTATGACTGCAGTAAGTCTTGATGGAAAAGAGAAATCGCACGATTTTATACGCGGCAAAGGCGCCTATGCAACAGCCATCAAGGCTATGAAGAATTTATCTAAGGCCGGAATTTTTGATTGCGTTGTAAGTACACTGAATAAGAATAATTGCTCAGAAGTGGATCATGTAGCCCAGTTGGCGCATGAGTATGACGCTACTCGTGTGGTCTATCACAACTATATTCCTGTTGGCAGAGCTGAAGAGCATCTGGAGTTGGCTCCCACCCCACAGCAGTATGAGACTGTTCTGAACAGGATCTACGATTTAATGCAAGAGTATAGGGGAAAACTCGGCGTTAACGTGTATTGTCCCTTCTTCGCTCGCATCGCAAAACAGCGGGGTATGCCCGACTTTGATTACTGGTTCAACAATGTGTTTCTTGGGCAGTGCTTCATCGGCGGCAGGTACATGGGTCTTCTGGAAAACGGTGACACTCGACCCTGCGGCTTCAATGAAGGTTACCGTATGGGCAACATCAGGGACAAGTCGATGAAGGAAATCTGGACTGATATACAAACATCCGAGTTCACTCATAAGCTCAAGGACCGGAGTAATCTGAAGGGCAAATGCGGCGTTTGTGAGTACCGCGAAATCTGTGGCGGATGCAGAACCAGAGCAGAAATCTACACTGGCGACCTATTCGCCTCTGACCCAGCATGCGGATACATTCCTAAACTTTTGCGTGAAAAATAGGGTGACAACAAAAAGGTTATTTGTTTTCTGCGAATTCCCATGCGATGTTGGCTTTCCAGAGGTCTCCAAGTTCGGTTATTGTGATTTCTTTTTCGTTTATTTCGATTAATCCCTTTTCTTTGAGTCTTTTCAGTTGTAGGGGGTACACTTCTTCTGGGAGCTTTCCGAATCTTTCTTTGAATTCCGTTTTGTCTACGGGTAGGCGCAGGTAAAGTTTTGTCATCACCTTTCTCATCATTTCTTCGTCTGTAGATTTCGAGAGTTTTGCGATCGGAAATCTTCCTTCATTGACAGCTACGATATAGTCTTTTGCCAACTCGATGTTAGAGTAGGAAAACCTTTGAAGGTAGCCCATGAAGCATCCTGCTCCTGTTGTCAGGATGCCTGCCCAAGGCCATCCGTTTAGGCAGTTTTCTTTGGCGTGCCATTCTACTCGGGAGTAGCGATCGTGACCAATCGGCTTGTAGCCGGCTTCTGTGAATAGTTCGTACGCTGCAACATACATTTTCTTCTCCAGTTCCGGATCTGCCTGAGGCGGCACCTTCCCAGCCTTCATTTGTTTATACAAGACTGTTTCGGGGTAAACTTCTAGGCAGTAGGCATCAACTTCTGCATCTAATTCGATTGCTGTTTTCACTGTGTCGATCCAGCTTTCCAGTGTTTGTCCTGGAATGCTGTACATTATGTCTATGCAGACGCAGAGTCCAAGTTTTCGGGCGAGTTTGACTTCATCTTTTACGTGTTCTGCGCTGTCCGGCAGATTCAGCATCCTTCGGAGTTTGTCGTCGAAGGTTTGGGCTCCCATGTCCACTTGGAAGACGCCATATTCTGCTGCCGCAACCAGTTTGTCCTTATCAAAGCTTCTTGACGAGCCCGTGATTTTGATGAAGTAGTCTTCTACTGTGTTGAAGTTTTGTTCGCAAAATTTTATCAAATCAAACATCTGGTCTTTGGTCATGAGACTCGGTGTTCCTCCGCCCAGAACTATTTCGTCGAATTCGCTGGTTTTGACATACTTTGTTTCAGCGTACATCATAAGCTCTTTCTTTAAAGCCTTGAGATATGGCTCCATCATGGAGCTGGAGTAAGGGTTGTTTGGGTAGTAGCAGAAGGTGCATCTGGAGTCGCAGAAGGATATCCAGGGCTGGAGCTCCATCACCTTGTTTGAAGTGTTCTCGGTTGCCAGGAACTCCATGAATTCCTTGTATGTTTCAGGTGCGATGTCCGAATAATCTCTGTATGTGTAAGGAGGCCAGCTCTCTCTTGCGCTGTATGTGTCCTCTTTTTCCGCTTCTGGAACAGCTGATTTCATTTAGAATTTCCCCAGATTGCGGTTTTATAGAATATTTGCGGGTAATATAAACTTGCGTTTTTCATTGTTATCGCCAGAATGTTCGGATTATCTGGCGTTTGCAAGCTTATATTCGGTGCCGGAAGAGAAAAACTGTTTTTGTTGTTGCTTGGTTTTCCAGAAAAAAGACTGTTTTCAACAATCAACTGTTATTAGGCTCCTAATATGAATCTGCTTTAACATAGCTGAAAAGGGTTTTTGTAAAGGATTCTTGACTAACCCAGTCACAGCTTAGTCAAATTTTCTTGACAAACCATTCAATCGGCTCGTAATTGTCTGTAACCGTGGTTTTGTGGGTTGGAACAGCGTAACTTATAAGAAAACTTAGCCCATTGAACAGTTGTGAATGCTATGCCGAAGAAGCTTACTTATTCGGAGGCGGGCGTGGACAGGGAAACGAGAGCAAAATCCAAGCAGGCACTCTCAGCATTGAAGAGAACCTACACACTGGGCAGGTACGGAAAAGTTGTTCAACTGCCCTACGGCAACATCTTCCTTGCCGGCGACCGCTACTTAGACCTTGTTATTGAGGGGGTTGGAACCAAGGTTCTGTTGGCGCAGCTGGCAGATAAATATGACACTATCGGGGTGGACGGGGTTGCCATGGCAGTCAACGATGTGATACGGTCAGGCGCCACTCCCTTAGCGTTGGTTGACAACTTTCACGCTCACGTTTCTGACCCAGATTTGGTTCGGGAGTGGCTGAAGGGCATAGTGAAAGGTGCCGAAGAGTCGGATTGTCCAGTTCCGGGAGGGGAAATCGGAGACGTGGCAGCCATCATAAAGGGGCTTACAGAGGGAAAAGGCTTTGACCTGATTGTCGCCAGCGTGGGCGAGGTGCAGGAGAAGGATGTGATTTCTGGGCGAGGCATCAAGCCGGGTGACGTTGTTGTGGGCTTAAGAAGCTCCGGTGTTCACAGCAACGGCATCTCTCTGGTGAGAAAGGTTCTTTTCAAGGAGTGGGGAGGAAAATACGAACCCTTCGACGTTCCCGACGGGTTTGACAGAGAAATAGTTTACGAGGCGCTGGAGCCCACGCGAATTTATGTTAAGCCTTTCCTAGAGGCGACTAAAGAGGTTAAGATAAAGGGTGCTGTTCACGTTACCGGGGACGCCTACGTCAAGTTCGATCGGTTAATGAAGTATTCCAGAGGAATCGGATTCGAATTCGCCAATTTCAAGCCACAACCAATCTTTGAGCTGATCCAGCAGACAGCCCCGGAAGTTGGAGGCGAAATAACAGACAAGGAGATGCTGAAAACCTTCAACATGGGATGGGGCTTCGCCGTGGTCATAGACAAAAACGATGAGGATGAAGCCGTCACAATCTTTGAGAAATGTGGCGTTGAGGCTGAAAGAATCGGAAAAGTAACCAGTTCAGAAAAAATTGTTGCACACTACAAAGAGAAGAAGCTGGAGCTTAGGTAACGGATTAAATGCAATTTTGTTGGTTTGGTTGTGATTAGAGCAAAGATTATATGTATGGATGGATAATCCATCCATGTGTTAAGGGGTTAACCAACAGGGACCAGACTCTGGAAAGTGTTCGTGTTCAGTGATGACGTGAAGGGTTTTTCATTTTTTCCCTACCGTCACTTTCCAGGGTCCAACTAACTCGCACCAAACCAAAACTGGTTGAATCCGCCAATCTGCACATTACTAACAATTGAGTGCGTGTCTGAGTGTTAATCTGAAGGGGGGAGACGTGATTTAGGGCTTGTGGGGTTTAACTGTTTATTTAAATTTTTGAATAGATAACATTTAAATTTTGATTTTTTCACTAACAATCATGATGTATCGCGCAAGAATCGAAGTCAGTCTCAAACCGGGGCATTCAGACCCGGAGGGAGAAATGACCGCTCAGTCCTTAAAGGAACTGAAGTTTTCCGCCAAAAAAGTTAGCGTAAGCAAGGTTTACACGGTAGTTTTTGAGGCAGAATCCAGAGAAGAAGCCGAGGAGGCGGTGGAGGAAATGTGCAGGAGACTCCTCGCTAACCCAACCAAGGATAACTACAGCTACCAGATTGAGGAAGCAAAATGAGCCGCTACGTCAAAAGAGACGTGCCCTTTGAACTTGTAGAAATAGACCTCAAAGACGCTGATGACAAGCAGCTTATCCAAATCAGCAGGGAACTAGGAATCGCCCTGAACCTAAATGAGATGAAGATGGTTCAGAACTACTTCTCCAGAAAGAAAAGAAACCCGACAGATGTGGAGCTTCAAACCATCGGACAAACATGGTCTGAGCACTGCTACCACAAAACCTTCAAAGGAGACATAACCACAGCCGAGGGCGAAATCCGCAGCCTCTTCAAAACTTACATCGCCAAAGCAACCCAAGAGCTTGACCCGTCATGGTGCGTTTCAGTGTTCGAAGACAACGCGGGAATCGTAGAATTTGAGGGAAACCATGTTATAGCCGCAAAGGTTGAAACCCACAACC
Organism: Candidatus Bathyarchaeota archaeon; assembly: GCA_050123155.1. Lineage (GTDB taxonomy): Archaea > Thermoproteota > Bathyarchaeia > Bathyarchaeales > Bathyarchaeaceae > Bathyarchaeum. The sequence continues at coordinate 57,977 of JASFHP010000001.1, forward strand.
ACCCGTCCGCCATTGAGCCTTTCGGAGGGGCAGCCACGGGAACAGGAGGCGTAATACGGGACATACTGGGTGTTTGGGCTGACCCCATAGCATGCACAGACGTTCTCTGTTTCGGTCCACTAGACTACGATTATGATAAGCTTCCTCCCGGAACAAAGCATCCGAAATATGTTTACAGGGGAGTCGTTGCAGGCATAGGCTGCTACGGAAACAACATGGGAATCCCAACTGTCAACGGAGCCATACACTTCGACGAAAGCTACGCCGGCAATGTGGTAGTCTACTGTGGTTGTGTAGGGATTCTTCCCAAAAGCAAGTTTGTGAAATCCACGAAAGCGGGAGACATAGCGCTTCTGGTGGGCGGAGAAACCGGAAGAGACGGAATCCACGGCGTCACTTTCGCCTCGGCAGAGTTAACCAAGGAGTCCGAGGAAGTTTCCAGACCCGCCGTTCAAATCGCAAACCCCATCGAAGAGGAGAAAGTGAAGCGGGCAATCGTAAAGCTGAGAGACGAAGGGTTGGCTTCAGCCATCACTGACATAGGCGGCGGAGGAATATCCTGCGGAACTGGAGAGATGGCTGAGAGGTCAAACCTTGGAATTCACGTTTACCTAGAAAAGATTCCGTTGAAGTATCAGGGCTTGGCACCATGGGAAATATACGTCTCCGAGTCACAGGAGCGGATGTTGTTGTCGGTGCCGGAGAAGAACTTGGAGAAAGCCTTGGAGGTTTTTGAGAACGAAAACGTTAAGGCATCTCCAATAGGCAAATTCACGGATAACGGAATCCTCACAGTCACTTACTTGGGGCACAAAGTCGCGGAACTAGACATAGATTTTATGTTTAATCCTCCCAAGTTCAGGGGAACCGCAGAGTGGCAGCCGCCCAAACTGGAGGAGCCCAGTTTTCCGGAGCCAAAAGACCTGACCAAAGAGCTTTTTGGGGTGCTTTCTTTGCCCAACATCGCCAGCAAAGAATCGGTGATAAGAACCTACGACCATGAAGTGAAAGGAAACACTGCGCTGAAGCCCCTGCAGAGCAGGTATGGCGGACCAAACGATGCCGCCGTCCTGAAACCGCTCACGGATTCTTGGAAGGGCGCAGTAATCTCCTGCGGGATGAACATCAACTACGGCAAAATCGACCCCTACTGGATGGCAGCCTCAGGCATAGACGAGGCAATAAGAAACAACGTTGCGGTTGGCGGAAGAAGAATCGCCCTGCTCGACAACTTCACGTGGGGAAACCCCGAAAAACCCGACCGCCTAGGCTCGTTAGTACGCGCATGCCGAGCCTGCTACAAATTCGCCAAAGGCTTCCAAACCCCATTCATTTCAGGAAAAGACAGCCTCTACAACGAATCCCCTCTGGGGCCGGTCACTCCCACACTCCTGATCACCGCAATCGGAGTAACGCCGGACATACGGAAAACGGTGTCCATGGAACTGAAGCAGCCCGGAAACCTCCTTTACCTAGTCGGCAAAACCTACCCTGAGCTGGGAGGCAGCCACTACTACCAACTCAAAGGCTTCTTGGGAACGACTGTTCCAAAAGTGAGGGTGGAGCAGGCAAAGAAAACAATGGATTTGATGACCGAAGCCATCGACTCGGGTTACGTCAGGTCATGCCACGATCTGTCTGATGGAGGCTTGGCGGTTGCGTCGGCGGAGATGGGTTTCAGCAGCGGATACGGGCTAGAGTTGAACCTCAAGGCGGTTCCGAGAATCAAAGAAGCATTCAGAAACGATTCGGTTCTCTTCTCGGAGTCGAACAGCAGATTCTTGGTGGAAGTCACAGAGAAACGCAGCGAAAACTTTGAAGCTCTGATGAAAGATGCTGCTTGCGCTGAGGTTGGCAGAGTCAAGAAGGACAGCTATCTTTCGGTTAACGGCTTGAATGGGAAACAGGTGGTTTACGCCGATTTGGAGAAGTTGAGAAGGCGTTGGAAGAGCGTTTTGGGGGCGTGATGGCATGAAGGTTGAAGATATTCGTATCTGTATCATGAGGGTCGGTGGAACAAACTGCGACGCCGAAACCAAACACGCCTTTGACGAGTTAGGAGCCAGAGCCGACGTGCTTCACTTCAACGAAATTGTCAAGGGTGGATGCTTGCTAGACTATAACGCTCTTGTGTTTCCTGGCGGCTTCGCATACGGCGATTACGTGCGGGCAGGTGCAATCTGGGCAACAGGAACACTAACAAAACTCCGCAAAGAACTGAAGCAGTTTGTTGAGGAAGAACGCCCAATCTTGGGAATCTGTAACGGCTTTCAAGTCTTAGTTGAAGCAGGACTATTGCCTGCGTTTGAGGGAATCAGCGATGTTCCAGAAGCAGCCTTGGCAACCAACATTCTCGGCTATAAGTGCAGATGGGTCCACCTGAGGCATGAAAACTCTGGCAGATGCCTCTTCACGCAGAAGATTCCGAAAGACAGAGTGCTGCGGATGCCCATTGCTCACGGCGAGGGACGCTTCCTCTTCTTGAAAGAGAAAGAAAACCGTTATCTGGAGCAGTTGTATGACAATGACCAGCTTGTCTTCAGATACTGCACCAGAGAAGGCGAGTACGCAGATGGAGAATTTCCTGCGAATCCTAATGGAGCCTTCCATGACATAGCGGGCATCTGTGACCCCACGGGAACAGTTTTCGGTTTGATGCCGCACCCTGAACGAGCGTTTTATGGTTGGCAGCTGCCTGACTGGACAAAAACAGAAACGTTGCCACAGTATGGGGATGGAAAACTGGTCTTTGAGTCCATGGTTGAGTACCTGAAGAAGCGTTTCTAGAGGTTTTCCAGTTCTGCTAGTCGTGGCAGTCCGGTTCTGGCGCCCATCTTTGATATGCAGCGGGAGGCAACAAAGTTTCCCAGCTTTCCGCATTCAGACAGGTCTTTTCGTTTGATTAACCCGTACAGGAAACCAGCGCAGAAGGCGTCTCCGGCCCCTGTCGTGTCAATAACATCTACCTTGTATGCCTCAATCAGGTGTCTCTTCTTTCCGTCGGTGACGTAGCAGCCTCGTTTGCCAAGCTTGACCACAACTATGTCAGCGCCCAATTCTATGAGTGTTCTGGCGCCTTCTCTGTAGTCCTGTCCTGTAAGCTGCTTCACTTCTATGCCGTTGGGAAACATGACGTAACTCTTTTTGATTATCGGCTTCAGAGCATCCAAGCCTTTTCTGGCGTAGATGGCTCCGGGGTCAAAGCTGATTTTAGCGCCAGAAAGCTGGTCTATGAGCTGTTTTTGGGCTTTGAAGGGCTTTTCTCCAACAAAAGATGACAGATGCAGAAACTTTGTGCCAGAGACGTAGTCTAAGTTGATGTCCCTGAAGTCTATGTGGTCGTTGACTCCCGGGTCAACGTACAATGCTCTGTCTCCCTGCGGGTCAACGAATCCCATGACTGTGCCGCTTCTGCCATTCTCCGAGACGATTATGCCGTTGATGTCAACGCCCTCTCTTCTGAACTCACCTAGGAGAAATTTTCCTTCACGGTCCGAGGCAACCTTCCCAATGAACCCAGTTTTCAGCTCCAGTCTAGCCAAGCCTACAACAGTGTTGGCTGCTGAGCCCCCAGCAGACTCCTTGAAGTCTAATACAGCGCCTTCTTCCTCTTTCTTGGCGATTAGGTTCACCTTGAAGAGCTTGTCTAAGTTGAGTGCGCCGAAGCCTACAACATCGAATGTCATCGGAACAGCTCCCGCAGGTATATCTTGTGTTTTCCCAGTTTTCCGCCATAATTCCCCGCTGAAATCTTAACTACTTCATCAACTTTGCTTGCGCTTTGGATGCCTGCTTTCATTGCCTCCTTAACCGCCTCAAGGGAAACACCGTTAATCACAATCTCGGGAATGTAGTTAACACCGTCAGGAACCTTCGATTCCTCCCCCAATCTCTCCTTCAAGGTGGGACAGTATGGATGATTGGTTGTGGGACCAATCAGTGGAAAGTTGGTTTCAGGTTTTGAACCCGCAGAACAAACATCGAATGGAGTTATAACTCCCGGAACATGATGAATGGCATCCAGCGCCTTTTTTCCTGCCTCCATGACTGCCTGTTTGGTTTTGCACATGAACCAGAAGTTGGCTCCCATCACTCCCCTAGCGTAACCCAGTTCACGTTCTATCAGAAAGTTAGAAACCATCAGGGGAACAACAATCATGTTTCGCCCATAACGCTCTTCTTCCCATTCGAATCCGTCTCCGCAGTGACCAACCCGCATCATCATCCCCATCTTCCCATCAGCCTTAGGCTGGGCATCGAAGACTGCCGTGAAGGGCTTCACGAGAACGTCCTGCCGTATCCGAAATGACAGTTCAGCCTCAAACTTTTTCACCGCTTCCCCCACAGGCTTGTTTTCGTCGATTCCTCCCCAAAACTGCAGAACTACGCCGTTGCGTCCATCAGGCGTTTCCTGTTTGTTTAGGTATTTTTCGATGCCGCCCTCGATTCTGCCGATGACTACTGATGGTGTGGCTGTGGCGTCTTCAGCGGCTTCCCGTAAAACTTCTTGGTGGTCTGCGGTGACCACTACTCTGGAGACTATTCCGTCGAAAGCTTCTGCGTAGGTGTCTTCGATTTCAGCCTTCATGGAATCCCCTGTGTAATATTTATCCTAACTTTCCTATAGCCTCTCCCCTCACAGTCTTCCTGAAAACGCTGCTCTCCCTCTTCAACCGCTCAAGGTTATCATCAGTTACTCTTTCCACCTGAGGAAAACCATCAGGAAACAACACGGACATCCGCTCACACAATTCTGGAGAAACACAATATTTCTTCAAGCCCGAGGAACCCCACTCTTCAACCAGACTAAATGCTCCCTCTTTTCCATGTTTGCTGAAGACTTCTGCGAGAATAGACGTTACGGTGGTGTCTCCTGAAAGTACCGCAACATCTGATTCCCGCACAGGATAACTGTTGCCATTAAACGAGACCGCTAATCCGCCGTTCTCTCTGACTATCCTCAAGGCTGGCGCGTCGGTTATGCTGTCGCCCACATACATCACCTTGTCAAGGCTGCAACCCAGCTTCTCAATAATGTCCATTACAGCCCTAGCCTTCTCTGAGCCGCCAACAGGATTAACCTCTCTCAGCATTCTGCCAGATTCCATCTTTGGTAACTCTTTCCAGAATATCTCGTCCAGCCGCTCCACGGTTTTTTGGTCTCTCTGCTGTAACTCGCTTACCGAACGGGCATTTCTCGGGATTTCAATCATGGGCAGCGCCGTTATCTCCTTTTGAAGTTCTCGTAGCCTCTTCGTTTCTTCCTCGTCTATGTCGTATTTGTCTATGTTTAGGTGGGTGCAGTAGGTGTTTTCAAAAGGAAAACCAGTCACCGTGCACAAAGCAGAGATGTACTGTTCGTAGCTGGTGCTGACGATGAAGGAAGGCATAAGCTTCCTGACGAAAGTGAGCGTGTCCTTGGCGCCGGGAACCAGCAGAACGTTTCTGGATGAAAACTCTGTTATCTTTTTGTCTGTGGCGCCGAATGCTTTCAGGAAGGGAAGAATCAGCCGCAGCGTGTCCCCAGCCTTGTAGCCGGGCTTCTTGACAACATCCGCGAGAACATCATCATACTTGCTTACCAGAGCGAAAAAGCTGTCTCCGTTTGGAACAAGGCTGCTTGTCAGTTCGAAGGCGTTGTCGTTCTTTGAGATAGGCCCCTCACAGTCAGTAACGAAAATTCGCGGATTCTTCTGGGACGCTTCTGCTGACATCAGAGCCTCCTCAGCTTTTTCATGTGCTTCACGCTTTGTTCGATGTGCCCCTTTGCTGCAATGTCGTTTCGGTTCCACAGCGCACCCCCCTCAATCGCCCCTAATCCCTGCAGGGACTTTTCTCTTGCCTCCTGAATGCTGTCGCCGACGCCGACAACAGCGACGGTGCGGGAACCAAGCGCAAAGTTTTCTCCGTCACGTAGCTCCATGGAGCCCGGATAAACCCGTATATTGTCATCTTTTTCAGTCAATTTCTGTGCTTCCGTCAGGTCCACGGCAGTGTCTATTTTTGTTTTGTCCACTCGGTCAGGAAACACTGTTGCGTAGCCGCCGTAGTTTGGCGGAACCTTGTATGTCACCACGGTTGCCTTGTCCACAAAGTTGACTTTTCCAAGGTTTCCGTCCCGCATGTTGTAGCACACCTCAACGAAGTCGTCCTCTAGTATGGGCAGCACATTCATTATCTCAGGGTCTCCGGGTCTGCTGTTAACCTCCAAGATTTTGGGTCCCTTGTCCGTGTGGATGAAGGCGACGTACAGGGGGATTCCCCGCAGCTCAGGGTTGCTTCCTTTTCCTCTCAGCTCCCCGAAAATCTTGTTGACAAGCTCGGTTTCTTTCTCTCGGTCCCTCGTAGTCATGAACGGCAGTATATCCCCTGCGTCTTTGTAGGCGCCCATTCCTCCAGTGTTGGGTCCATTATCTTCGTTGAAGGCTCGTTTGTAGTCTCGGGTGTCAGGCATGGGAGCCAAACGTTTTCCGTCGCAGAATGCCTGGAAACTGGATTCTTCGCCCTCAACCTTCTCCTCAATTATCACTGGACCATGCTCATAGTTGGAGAGGAAATGCTCGAAAACCTCTTCTGGAGTGTTGAAGTGGTCGCCCCACACTCCGACTCCCTTTCCTGCAGTTGCCCTGTCAGGCTTCACCGCAACCTGATTGCCGAGTTCTTTCAGCCAGGTGTACACGCTTTTTTTGACCTGTGCTGTGCTGCTGTAATCGTTTGGGTCGAAAACCTTGAATCTGGGATTGACTTCTGGCGCAACCTTCTGGAACAGCCTGCGTTGAGCTATTTTGCTTGCTTCTATGGCATATTTTCTGGTTGGGCAGATTATCTGTATGTCTGTCTTTTTTTCGATGGTGTCTCGTACGCCTGCGATAATCGGCTTTTCGGGACCCACAATTCCGAAGTCTATGTGGTCTTTGTGTTTTTTGGCGAACTTGAGGATTTCGTTTACGTTGAGGTCTGGGATAACTGTGTGTTTTTCGGCGTGTTTCATGTTGAAGGGGTTTTTCTGTTTATCTGCGACGTAAAGTTTTGGGGTGTATTCTTCGCTGCGGATGAAGGCGTCTATCATGGCGGCTGCTCTTGAGCCGTAAGAAACTATTAGGATACCGACTTTTTCCATAAGGGCTCACCTGAATGTGTTAGGGACCAAACTTGTTATGTGGTTAGTTGATGGCAGTCTCGTATATTCTTCCCTTTTCGTTGTATCCGTTCTCAAATCTTTCTTTCATTTCGTCTGCCAATCTTTGAGCCGTGGGTGTGGGGTACTTGCCGGTGATGCAGCCCAGACATAGGTCGTCTCTGCTCATGCCAGTGGCTTTGACTAGTCCCTCCACTGACTGGTAGTTCACTGCGTCGGCGCCCACTATCTTCGCAATCTCTTCTGCCTCGTATCGTGACCCTATAAGCTCCTTGTAGGTTGCCATGTCAACTCCGTAGAAGCATGGACCGATTATTCTGGGGAAAGTGATGAAGAGATAGATTTTGTTTGCGCCCATTTTGCGCAGTTTGTCGACTACAACCTTGGTGGTGTCTCCTCTGACTATGCTGTCGTCCACCACTGCAACGTTTTTTCCAGCCAGCTTATGGTCGACGATGTTGATTTTTCTGTCTATGGTGTTGAAACGTTCATCCGGAAGCAGAATGAATGCTCTCTCTGCCACGTATCTGTGTCTTCTGGAGGCTCTTTCCCACCTTATTCCCGTCAGTTCGTGGTATCCGAAGGCTGCGTCGTTGCCTGTTTCGGGCATGGACATGATCATGTCTACTTTGCTGGTGGTTTCAGGGTATTCCCATGCAAAGTTTCTTCCGAATTGCTCTCGGACTTCGTAAACGTACCTGTCTCCCAGTTGGGAGTCTGGTCTGGCGAAGTAGGCGAACTCGAAGGCGCATAATGCCCTCTTTTCTTTGTTTACCACTTGCTGTCGATTGAATCCGTCCTTTGAGGCGACTACGAGTTCTCCTGGGTTCACCTCAAAATCGAATTCGAAGCTGTTGATGTCTAAGCCCACGGTTTCTGAGGAGAAAACACAGGTTTTTCGGTCTCTGCTGCAGCCACAGCATAGGGGTCTTATTCCGTGGGGGTCTCTGAAGGCGAACAGTTCTCCTTTTTCTGTCATTCCAGCCACGGAGAAGGCGCCCTCCATTTCTTTCATGCATCTTTTAACCGATGAGGCGAGGTCTCGTTCTTTTCCGCCTCTTAGGAGTTTTCTGGAGATCAGTTCCGCGTCGTAGTTGAATCTGAAGTTTGGGTATTCTTCTCTGATTTCCTTTATTATTTCTGGAGTGTTAACTATGTTGCCGTTGAATGCTATGGCAACCTGTTTTTCTCCCCGTTTCTCCAAGATTGGTTGGGTGCTTTTTACCAGTGATTGGTAATCTGTTCCGCCAGAAGTAGTGTATCGTACGTGCCCCAATCCGGTGGATCCAGGAAGTCTGGTGAGCCACTCTTGGATGGCCTCCTTTTGTATTTTCGGAACCAAATCCAAGTCTTTGTGGCTGTGGAATGTTCCGTCAAAGGTGAGGAAGCCGTGGGATTGGTGGCCGCGGTGATTCTGGGCTCTTAGTCCCCAGTAGACGTAGGGGAACACGGGTTTGTTTTCGAAGTTTTTTGCTCCGAAGACTCCGCATTCCTCTTTTAACTGTTCTAGCATATTTTTCACTATTGACATGTCCTATTTATCAAGTTTTAGTACAATTTTAGCGCAAAACTTTTGCTGGCTAAATTTGCTGTTCTGGGTTGTGAGCGAATCGTTTGAGTTGTAGAGAGGGTTGGGTTGGTATGATTTTGTGGTTATGGCTGTGTTGCTCGTATTATCGTAAGGTATATATTAATTGTAGTTGTTAGCCTTTCGTCAAGGTGTTTTTATGAGGAACATCATGGTTAACGGTTCGAAACGGACGCCTCTTGAGAAACAGCAGATCGAAATTGTGGAAAGGAAAGGCGTCGGTCATCCTGACTCCATGTGTGACGGTATAATGGATCAGGTTTCGGTGGGGCTGAGCAAAGCCTATCTTGAAAAGTTCGGCACTATCCTGCATCATAACGCTGACAAATCGCTGCTGGTCGCAGGCAATGTTGAATGCAAGTTCGGCGGAGGGGATGTTAATGACCCTATGCTTCTTATTTTCGGTGACAGGGCAACCTTCGAGGCTAATGGCGAAAGCATACCCGTTAAAGAGATTGCTATTCAGACGGCTAAGGATTGGTTGAGGGAGAATCTCAGGTTTGTTGACCCTGAGGAGCACATGAGGTATCAGGTGGAGCTGAAGCCGGGTTCTCAGGGGCTTACCGACATTTTCAAGAGAGAGACGTGCATGATGGGTGCTAATGACACTTCGGCGGCTGTGGGTTACGCGCCTATGACCCGTACAGAGACCATGGTTTTGGAGACGGAGCGTTACGTGAATTCGGCGGATTTCAAGAAGCGGTTTCCTGAGGCTGGGGAAGACGTGAAGGTTATGGGCTACAAGAATGGTGATGTCCTGACTTTGACTATTGCTATGGCTTTTGTTGACCGTTTTGTTGACAGCGAGAAGGATTACATGAAGAAGAAGACGGACATTCAGGCTGATGTGCAGGAGTTTGCGAATGATAAGGGCGCCTTTGAGAAGGTTAATGTTTACGTTAACACGTTGGATGTTGAGGGTCGGGGCGTAGACGGCATATTCTTGACTGTGCTGGGCACGTGCGCGGATGGTGCGGATTCTGGTCAGGTGGGCAGAGGCAACAAGGTGAATGGTGTCATATCGTTGAATCGTCCTATAGGCACTGAGGCTGCGGCGGGAAAGAATCCTGTCAGCCACGTTGGAAAAATCTACAATGCTTTGTCTCATCAGATTGCAAGAAGCATCTGCGACGAGGTGCCTGAGGTGGCGGAGACCTGTGTTTGGCTTCTCAGCCAGATCGGAAAGCCGATTGATCAGCCGGCCATAGCTGCTGCGCAGGTGGTCATGAATGATGGCTGCTCCCTTAAGAGTGTGCAGGGCAGAATAACCGAAGTAATCGACGCAGAACTAGCAACAATAGAAAATTTCTGCAAAAAACTGGCCGAGGGAAAAATTTCGGTCTGGTAAAACGGCAAACTCTTCACTTTTCCTTTTTCTATTGCAGTTCTTGTTGTTTGTTTTTAGTTAGTAAAAGTTGTTGGGTAATTTTAATAGCGTCCGAGCATACTAGAATTATGTAGGAACGTCTATGCGAAGTTACATCAAAATTTTTGGTCCACCCATTTTAGAGGCAATAAGAGAACTAGAAAAAGTAGCCATCGATATGCCTGAAGTGTGTGTAATGGATCAAGTTATACTGAAAGATCTTTCACCAAGAATAGCTAGCGATATAGGAGGAAACAAAGTAGGGACAGTTGATGTTGCTGTTTCCGGCTTTTTTATGCAGCGAACTGGTGTTGTAGTTCCAGTCAAGAGATGCCACAGCATAATCAGCAAACATGGGCAAAAACTGGGAGAATATGATTTCTTTTTCGAGTGGCATAAGGAACCTAGCACATCCCAACTCAATACTCTCATAGAAAAAATTGATCTTGCTCTAAAACCGCTTGGCTGCCTATACACAATAACAACAAAATAAGACGCGCATGCATTGCGGGCTGCGAGACAAATCTCCATCTGGTTAGCTGAAGTGCCGTTTTCAGTTTCCAAATGTTCCCTTTTTTATTACCTGCTTTTGCTGTTGTTTGGTTTCCCAGAAAAAGACTGTTTTCAACAATGAACCTCTATTAGACTACAAATATGATTGCTGAGTGAGGTGTTAATTCCCTTTTTTATGTTCAAGTATTGCGCGTATTCTTCTGACTCCGGCTGCGATGCCTTTTTGTTTTGTTATTTTGAAGGTGCCTAGCTCGCTGGTGTTGTTGACGTGGGGTCCGCCGCAGATTTCTGAAGAGTAGTTGCCTACGGTGTAAACTGACACTGTGTCATCGTATTTTTCATCGAACACTCCTTGAGCGCCGCTTGCCTTTGCCTCGTCCACGGTCATCTCCTTTCTGACCACAGGCAAACACTTGCGTATCTGTTCGTTAACCAACTCTTCAACAGCAGCTATTTCCTCAGGCGTCAATGGTCGGTCGAAGTTGAAGTCAAAACGCAGTCGCTCCGGAGTAATATTCGAGCCCCTCTGAAAAATATCCTTCTTCTTCAGCACCACCCGCAAAGCCTCATTCAGCAGATGCGTCGCAGTGTGAAGCCTTACAGTTTCACCTGATGCGTCGCTTAAACCGCCCTTGAACAGCCTTTTCGCGCTTGCAGCCGAAACCTTCTGATGCCGCTCATATTCATTCTTGAACTCTGCCTCGTCGACTTCAACGCCAATCTCTGCAGCAAGCTCTTTCGTCAACTCGAATGGAAACCCGAAGCTCTGAAACAGCAAGAACGCGTCTTTTCCATCAATTTTTGTTCTACCTTTTGCTATCCGATGGAACTTCCTCAACCCTTTCTCAAGAGTTTTCTTAAACTTGACTTCCTCTTTGCCCAGCTCCTCAAAGATGCTGGCCTCCTTCTCTCTAAGAAGCGGATACTCAGACTCATTAAGCACTATGACAACCTCAGCAAGCTCCGTCAAGAAATCCCTTTCAATCCCAAGCAGTAGCCCAAACCTTATTGCACGCCTGATCAACCGACGGAGAACATAGCCTCGGTCGGTGTTGCTTGGCTTAACTCCCCGTTCGTCACCCAAAAAGAATGTTGAAGCCCGAACATGATCCGCAATTATTCGGATAGACCTCTCCTGAGCAGCAGTCGGCACACCAATTGAGGCAATCTCCTCCACCTTCGCAACTATCGGACGAACTGCGGCAATATCAAAAACGGTTTCCTTCCCCCCCAGCATCGCGACAGTACGCTCCACGCCCATCCCAGTGTCAACGTTCTTCTGCTTCAGCAGCTCATAACCGCCCGAACAGGTTCTGTTATACTCCATGAAAACGTCGTTCCACATCTCAAAATACTTGCCACACGAACAACCTGGCCTACACTCTGGACTGCAGGGCTGTTTTCCAGTGTCATAGAACATTTCAGTGCAGGGTCCACAGGGTCCCGTGTTGCCTACCGGACCCCACCAATTCTCTGCCTTCGACAGAAAGAAGATGTGAGTGTCAGGAACACCTAAACCGCTCCACGTCTCACAACTCTCAATGTCTCTTGGAGCATCCTGATCTCCCGCAAACACGGTCACAAACAAACGTTTCTCGTCCAAGTTAAGCCACCTCTTGTCTGTGAGAAACTCGTAGCTCAACTGGATAGCCTCTTTTTTGAAGTAATCACCCAGTGACCAGCTGCCCAACATTTCGAAAAAAGTTATGTGGTGACTGTCTCCGACACATTCGATGTCCCCAGTCCTGAAACATTTCTGAACGTTCATCAGTTTCTTTCCAAGCGGATGCGGCTGACCCAAAAAGTATGGAATAAGCGGGTGCATGCCAGCCGGAGTGAAAAGAACTGTTGGGTCATATTCTGGGATAAGAGGAGAATTCGGAATCAAATTATGCTGGTTTTCACTAAAAAAGCCCAAAAACAGTTTCTTCAGCTTTTTCGAATCTATGACCATAAATAGGAGTTGGTCAAAACTGCTTAATATCAATAACGTAAACTGTCCAACCACCAAAGTGGTTCACAAGCTTTGAAAAAGACAAAAAGCAATAGGAAAAACTAGGCGAATTCACCTTTTGAAATAGACGTAAAAATTATGCTCAACACAGAAAGAATCAGCACAGGCAATCCCACATAAAATGCTAAGAGCATCCCAATATAACCACTTTGTAGAGATATCGAAGAAGTAACTATGAACAATAAACTGGAAATCAACAGAAAACAAATTGAGCGTAATGAAAATCTAAAATTTATCCTTTTAAAAAGATTTATGCCTGCAGTTAAACCAAAAGCAAACCCAACATAACCAAACAACACACTAAACATCCACAGGATAACGGAAATAGAACCTGTTGGATATCTTGATAGGAGCCAACCTATGATAATAAAGCTCATTATTATTCCATAGATACAAGAAATACAAGAGGCAATGATTGTAAGAATGCTTGAAATCTTAGGAAATACTGTATGTTGTTGTCGAATTTTGGCTTTATTGAGATATTCTTCGTAACCATTTTCAAGATTTTCGGTCATAGAGTACAATCCTCTTAATGCTTTTTCCCCAAGAGGAGTCAAAAAATAACGACCCTGAACACTCTTCGTAATAAGCCCCTCAAGTTGCCTAAGATGATAATTCAACAACCCAGAGTTAAGTTCTAACTCAGCTAAAATATCGCTGTAAATTGCGCCATTTTTTGCAAGTTTTATAATCTTTAATATTTTACGGCGTTCCTGATTAGCTAATCCTTGGATAATGACATCTTCAACATCAGATTCATGGTTATTCACAGTTGTTCACTTGAGTAACAAATTCACAAAAATTGTTTAAATGCTTTCTGAGATGAAACATTATGAGAAGAAATCTTGTCTTCAACAAAACAACTAACAAACCTGAAAGGACATACTTTTAATCTCCCGCAAACAGAAAAAAACACCTTTGCAGTAGCTAAGAAAACAAGATATAAAAAGAAGATAAAGAGAGACAGAAAGCCTCCCAACATTCAGAAAAACGGAATATGCGCCTTTATCCGAACAGGGCGCCTAGACCTTCCATTGCTTCCTCTTCTTTCTTTTCCTGATCTTCTTCCTCTTCTTCTGCTGACTTCTCTTCCTTCTTGGCTGGTGCTTCAGCTGCAGGCGCTGGTGCTGCCGCCGCCATTGCAGGAGCAGATTTGATTGCTTCCTCGATGTCAACTTCGGCAATAGACGCAACTAAAGCCTTAACCCGAGCAGTGTCGGCGGTAACGCCGGCTGCCTTGAGCACTTCAGAAACGCTCTTTTCGTTTACTTCTTTTCCAGCCTTGTGCAGGAGCATCGCAGCATATACGTATTCCATATTCATTTCCCTCCATCTTTTCCATCATACTTACTTTTCAACTTTTCTGAACCTCACCCTGTGAGTCACCCTTTTTCTCTGCCGCATCCAATTTTTCGCTTAAACTCAACATTTCCATGTTAGCCTTTCTGATAAGGTCCTCTACAGTATCCTTGTTGATTATGCCCGCATTCAAAGCCAAACTGGCGGCTTTCTGATGAGCCAACTTAACAAGGAGACTGACATTTTCTGGAAGAGGAATAGCCGCCTCCAAGGACAGATTGAATGCATACTGGTGAGCCTCTCCGATGCTTCGGCGAAACTCGTCAAGGTCCACAGTCAGGTTTTCCTCGGTTAAAATTGTTCCATCGTCATAGACAATCCTTAAGCTGAGACCAGCCTCTACAGGCTTTATTCCCAGCTTGGAGAGCAAACTTGCAAGCTGAGCGCTTATAGTCTCGCCCTCTTTAACCACCATAGTGTCTTTGTTCACGTAGACGCTTCCAGATTCTATTCTGGTACGCAAACCTACAGCAGTGAATTGGCTGATGATTGGACCGGGAGGCAACCCCGTGTTTCCTGCAGGAACCACCACGTCAAAGGCGGCGACGTCTCCTGCTCTGGCTTTCGCCTTAACTCGACTCTTTTCGAGAAGAAGAACAAGTTTGAATGGATTCAGGTTGGTGAAGAGGAAAAGGTTGGGTCCCGTCAAGTATTCCTCAAGCTTTTCTATCCCCGTTTTATCTTTGGTTTCGGAAACAGCCCTAACCATGAGAGAATTCTTGACAACACGAAGATTGGCGTTTTTTTCCAGCTTTTTCCTCAGTTTCTGAAGCTGAGCAGACCTGACCTTTTGTAGGCTGGCGATCCCCACCGCATTATACTGCACCAGAAGTTCCTTTAGTTCTTTGACTTTGTCAGCCTTTAACAGGGTTGATTGACGGACCACCATAACTTTTCCCTACATAGCCACCTTAACTGAGGAACCCATCGACGTTTTCAAGTAAACTGACCTAAAGTTTTTGATTCCTCTCTTAAGTTTTGCCTCGATTCGCCTAACAACCGCCTGAACGTTTTCAGCTATCTCCTCATCCTTCATGCCTTCGCTTCCCACGCGGCACTGAAGAACAGGCTGCCCCCGCATCCTCAGCAACACCATTTTCTGATGCTTCTGAATCTGCTCCTTTATATTCGCATTGGGAGGCACAGGCGTAGGCATCTTCCCTCTAGGTCCAAGGGAGGCACCAAGGCTCTTGCCCACAAGCGGCATCAGAGGGGCTTCAGCAATAAACAAATCATAGTTTTTGGCGAGGTCTTTCTGTTTTTTCTTGTCACCCACCAAAGCTTCAAGAGCAGCTCTTTCGAGAACTAGGTTGGCTCCCGCCTTTTTGGCTTTCAGCGCCATCCCACCTGTGGCAATAACGCAGACGTTCATTTCCTTCCCAACAGAATGCGGCAGCTCGATGCGTTCCTGAATTCTGCCCTCAGGCTTCTTCATGTCAATGTTCTGCAGGTTTATGGCGAGGTCTATAGATTGAGAAAACTTTCGTTCTGTAGACTTGCTTTTAACTTCTTTCACTGCAGCAAGGAGGTTTTTCATGTTTAGCGGCATTCAATGAGCCTCGCGCCAATGACGTACAAGAGCCAGTTATAAAAATCTTCTCTTAAACTTATCCCGCCAGTAAGGCGTCGTGCTTTCCTTCATTGATTTCCTTTTGAACTTCCCGCGGGTCTTTGCCTTCCACCGTTACGCCCATGCTCACGCCTGTCCCCAAAACTTCATTAACTGCTGCCTTCAGGTCTCTAGCGAGGATATCATCACCCTTGAGTTTAGCAACGCGTATTGCTTGCTCCAAGGAGAGGTCACCAATCTTTTCGGTATTAGGAGCCCCTGAACCTTTTGCCACTCCCAACTCGCTGATAATTAACGCCGAAGTTGTGGGTGTACCCACAGTCACCTCGAACTCCTTGTTATCGGTGTCGACGCTGATCTTCACCGGCACCTTCATGCCAGAGTAATCCTTTGTTAGTTCGTTGATTTTTTCCACTATAGCTAGAACATTGACTCCCAAGGGTCCAAGCGCGGGTCCAAGGGGAGGCCCAGCAGTGGCTTGTCCGCCGTTCACTAAGGCTTCAACAACTTTCTTTTCTCCCATGTTTTCTATTCTTCCTTTTTGGCTTTCTCTACAAGTTTCACGTAGTCGGCGTGAACTGTGATCGGTAATGTGAAGGTGGCTTCCAAAAGTTCAAGGGTTACATCCTCCTTCGCCTTATCAACCCTCGTGATTTTTGCTCTCATTCCCTTGAAGGGTCCTCCAACAACTTCGACGAGGTCGTCGTCGTCTAATTCTTCGATCACCGGCTTTACAACAATGTATCGTTCTACTTCAGGAAAAGTCACAATTCCAGGGACTCGGGATCGTACATGCTTGACTCCGGTTATGGCTTTCTCTACGGAGTGGGGTCCATCAGCTTCGATGAAAACGTAGCCTTTCAGCATCTCAGGCACGAGCACGGCTTTTATTGGAATCTCGCCCATTTTCGCTTTTGCTTCGATGAGGTTTGCCACGTTTTTTTCTTGACCTGCGGTGGTTCGTACGGCGAATACCGCTGTTGAAATTTTAGTTTCCTCGCCCATGATTGATCAGCCCCCGCCTGGCAATACAGTAGCTATGAGTTGGATTATGTAGCCGATTCCTCCGATTGCAACTATGCCTAGGAAGCTTATTTTTATCGAGAGCCAGAGCTCGGTTCTGCCTGGTTTGGTGGCAAGTTTCAGCAATCTGGAGGCTGACTGAAAGAATGATTTTAGTCCCAATGTTCCTCGCACCTTTCAAAATAAATTCTACTATGTAAAGTTATCCCTGAGTGTAACTTATTTCTAACATACTTTTTGGTGTTTTCGCCAGTTTTAGGTGGTTTACAGGGCACAACAGATGTTAAAAGGCGAAAAAACGGATAATGTTAGAGTGGTGATTAGATGTCAAAAGAGGATGAAATGCTAAATGAACTAAAACAGATACGCGAGTTGTTGGCTGCTAAACCTGCTCCGCCTCCGCCGGCTCCGAAGGGTCTATGGAACGAATTCAAAGCTTTCCTAGAAACTTACAAGGTTATGGGCTTGGCTGTAGCTTTCATCATGGGCGTCTATTTGGGTTTGCTGGTTCAATCGCTGGCCAATGATTTGCTGTTACCTGCCATAGGTCTTGTACTGCCTGTTTCAGATTTAAAGAGCTATGAATATGTTGCAAAAGAGCAAGTGTTTGGCATCGGAAACTTCTTGGGGGCACTGATAACCTTCATTATCGTTGCCTTGGTCATCTTCCTACTGGTAAAGATCACCAAAAAATGGGGAATAACGTAGAGTCCCCACCCCACATTTTTTAGCAACTAAACTTTTTCTGAGGGCACACCCAGCTCTTCCAGCGCCGCAACTATCTTGGGTTTGTGTTCACCTTTGATTCCTTTCCAGTCAAGAATCGCAGAATCCACGGTTCCCACAGTTCTTTCAACACATTGACGTATTATTTCAGCGTCAACTTCTGGAAGAGCATACTTCGGAATCATGTGACCGAATGCCCACCGAGTGGTCAGAGCCAGTTTCGTGAACTTTTTGTTGTAGTGGGGTCCACCGATTCCCAGCGCCACAGAACACTCAGAACATTCAGAAACAGCAGCCACAGCCGCATCTGCAACAACCTCAGCAGCCTTAGTGTTCTTCCACTGCTTCGGCGAGCTTCCCACCTCTACAAACATGGCTGGCACATCCAAGGATGGACCATGGTGAGTGCACTCGTAGGAAACTTCGTAGTCCAATCCCTTTTCATCTTTCAGTTTCGCCATTTCTGAGAGCGCGTTCTTCATGGCTGCGGCGGGGGAGACTGAGACTGTTCTGGGTTTGCCGCCGAATTTTGCTTCTGCGAGGTTGCCGGGGGTATGCACAGATAGGGTGGGGATTCCGCTGGCGCTGCTGTGTCGGGACAGGAAGATGAGCAGGTTGGGGTTGAAGAGGTCACCTAGAAATTGGGTGTCCACTATTTCTGTTTTGACGAAAAGCAGTTTAGTTTCTTTGTTATGTAGCGTTTTTGTGTACACGGGGTTGTTGTGGAAGGTTTCTGAGAGTTTTTCGAAGTTGTGGTGGTCTATGAGCTGTTTGGCGATGTTCATTCCAGCTGTGTCTTCTGTTGAGGCTATGAACAGTATCAATTTTGTCTTAGTTCCTGAGTGCTTATTTGGGGTTATTGGAGATTAAAGTTTTCGTGGAAGAGAAGTCTGTTTCAAAAACTGTTTTGTTAACAGACTGAATCTCATCGAGCAGCGGATTTGGATTATGAGTTATTGTGTATAATTGTCTAGAGACTAAGTATAGAAGAAGCCACCATGACCGCTTATATGAAAGCTCAGTTTATTCTATGAGGCATGCGCCTAGCAGAGGGATTGTAAAGAGATTGAAGAAGATTACGATAAAACGGTATCCTCCTCGAAACTTTCCAGCAAAGTCTCTGTGGGAGATAATAGCTGTTCCACCACACTCTGAGAAGGACACCGAATTTATGATGTTGTACAGGGCGAACCCTAAACATCCCGCGGTTATAGAGGAGATGACAGAGGTTGTAGAGTTCGAAGTTAGCGACAAAGCACTCAAGGAGCTGCTTTGGCTATTCAAAAAGTATAACGTGCCCTGTAGACCAACCAAGGAAGGGATAGAGGTTAAGCATATAACAACCAAATCCAAGTTCATCAACGACAAGAGCCGCTGAAACCCCACAAGTTTTTATAAAAAACAAGCAAGTCTACATGAATCGTTCAAGCTTCGTTAATCCAATGATTTCCTCGAAATCCAGCCCCAAGGCATCAAGAATCTGATCGAAAGTTGACTGCAAATACGCCACATACTTGTCCACATCTATCTCGCTGTTGGAGGCTATTTGCACCGGCTTAACGCGGGGCTCCTTCATAACTTTGACAAAACTTATCAGGTCGCCAGCCTTCATCTCGTAGCCCATCTTTTTTAGGAGAAAAGCAGCTTTCACGTGCTGAGGAGTAGTTTTGGTGTAAGATTCTAACGGTTTGCCGAGAACAACATGGAAAGCCAGCTCCTCGGGTTTTTCTCCCCAACGTCGCTGCTTCAATCGCAGGTATCGGTCTCGGATGATTTTTTTGATTTCTTTTTTTGCTTCCTCGAATTCTGTGGGCGACTGCACCTGTTCCAGCCGATCCTCCAGCGCGTAGAAAGCCTTTTTGATGTATGGTGGAATGTGCCGTTTCTTTCCGGTCATTCCCTTGACGTCTACGCCGCCGCCCTTCAGTATTCCAAGATAGTTCTTTTTGCGGCTGCTGAAGACCGCATACCGATACCACTTTTCCACTTCCAGCTCCATCCCCATCGTCTTCTTGGACCATTCTGCCATGATTTCTACCTGTTCAGGGGAGGGGTTCTTCAGGAAGAGGCTGTCCGTGTCCCCGTACAGAACCTCGATGTTTAATGCTCTGGCTTTCTCTATGGTCTTTGTTATAACGTGCCGTCCGATGGCGGCTGTAGCCTCAGCAACGGGTGGACAGTACAGACCGAAGGCGGGGGAGCCGAAAACTCCGTAGCTTGCGTTCAGGATGACTTTGAGGGCGCTTGGGATTACGCTGTACCAGCTCCGCAAATCTTGGGGTAAGGTCTTGTCTTTTGATTTGGGTTTGTACCATTTGACTCTGAGGTCTCTGAGGCTGCCGATCAGCAGGCTTTCAAGAGCCTTGTTCTTTGTGCATATCCAGTGGGTGGTTTCGGGAACCTTGTTTGTTTTGCATTCTTCATGCTTGCAGAGCAGGGTTTGGTAGCCCAGATTGTAGACCTTTATGATGGAGGGGTACAGGCTGGCGAAGTCCATAACTGCAACATTGAAGTGGACTCCGGGCACGGGATCAACCACTATGGCGCCCTTGTACTTCTTACCCTTGATGATAGCCGTGGTGGTGGTTCCGCCTTTGATGGCAAGTATGTCGTCGGCGTTTGGAATCAGCATTCCCCGTTGACGATGCTCAAAGTACAGAAAGTTTCGTATCCACCGGGAAACTCCTTGGCGGCTCACATCCTCCGTGGGCATGCGGGCAATCCGTGACATAGCCAAGATAAGTTTCATGACCAAGTTGTCGTTGAAGGCGGTTAGGTTCAGGGTGATTTCGGAGTCTCGCAGGTTGTATTCGGCAAGTTCGGTGTAGCTTAGTTCTGACAGTGGTTTGCTGAACTCTATTTTTGGCATCTCTAGCAGTGCTGTGCCGACTGCGTCTAAGCTTATGTCGCGGTATTTGTTGCCGAAGGCGTAGATTTGGATTGACCTGTTGAAGAAGAACTTGTAGAGGTCAATGTGGACGCCGTGGCTGATATGGAAGACTCTTCGTCCAGGGTCTATGGGAATCTGGCTTCGTTCAAATCTGAAATGATTCCTAGCCCTGTTATACAGGTACGGCAGGTCAAACTCGTCGCCGTTAAATGTCAAAACAAACGGGTAATCACGAAGAGCCTCAAACAGTTTCTGAAACAGCTCTTTCTCGTCATCAAAATATTTGACAATCGCGTCTGGGGGCAGTTTCTTGTTGCCTTCTCTGATTCCCTCTCGCCTCAAAACGAAAAGCTGCTTTTTGTGGTCTGAACCGTACAGCGCTACACAAACTACTGGCTGGGCAGCCTCATGAGGGTCAGGAACGCGGGTTGCAACTGGTGAACTGACTTCAATGTCGAGGGCGACTCTTCTGAATTCGGGGGCAGGAGACTCTAGCAGACGCGCCCACTTTTCCACGCTTTGCAGAAACTCCTCGGACACTCCAGAGAATAGGCTGAGAATTTTTTCCACAGTGCCCTCAGATGCCTTCTGCTGTACGGATACCAGTTTTCCTTTCTGAATCTTGTAAAGCATGCCCGGAGCAAGATTGTTATCGTAGATGTAGGATTGGTAGTATCTGATGTAGGATTCCCAGACTTTGGGAGGATCCTCTATTCCAGTCAGTTTCTGGTAGTCCTCGGGGATTACGTCTCTTATGCAGCCGCTTGCCCGTCCGCCTATCGCCAGCGGGTCCTTAGCCACAACTTTTGTCACTGTCACCTGCTTGTCCAGCAGAGGGTCAAACTTCTCTACAACTTCGAAGTGGTCAAAGCCGGAATGTCCCGTTACTCGTTTGAGTTTCTGGAGTTCTTTGGGAGGAAGGCTTGTGAGGCAGTAGGGCTTGTGTCCGGTGTTGTCGTCCCAGAAGTAGATTTTTTGGGATTTCGGCTCATACAGTTTGAGTGTGGCAAGCTGTTTTCTGCCGTCGTATGCGACGGATACGAGGTATGAGGGGGGCAGGTCTCTTGGGTAATCTGGGTAAACAACCGCTTCAGGTTTTTGTTGCGGCTCTGGTTTTTGCTTCTTTTCAGTTGGAGGCGGTGGAGACTCTTTTTCATGCGGGGGCGATGGCGTCTGCTCCTTTTTCTTCTGTTTTTCTGGATTGCCGAAGAATTGGAGGAGGCTTTGCTCAGTCATTTTTGTTTGTGTCCGTTAAAGGGTATATTTCGTCTCGCATTAAAAAAAGCTCTGATGCAGCCTTTCAGGGTCTCACGCACTCAGCCTTGGCTCGGAAGGGACGCTTCCGTTTGGGTCTGCTATGCTTCTTGCAGCGCTTAACACAAACCATAATGCCCTCCCGAATCTCGAAAACACAGCCACAAAGGTCTGTTCGCCGCTCAACCAAACTGCAGATCCCCATTATCTGCTTAGTGGAGCTAACTTTCATATAAAAATGTTCTAAACACGCTTTCTATATTAGGGACCTGATAATCGAGCATTGTTGTTTGGGTTGAGCTTCTCTCTAAGAGTGGTTCATTGTTTAGGTGTTTGGTTATACAATGAATCGAATAGTTTACAGATACGGAAGCCAAGACCACGCAATCAAAGGTTTCTTAGAGTTTAGACAACTGATCAAGCTAATTCATCAAGTGAGAATGAAACAATAAACATGGGAATTATGACTGTTTTTTTCTTGTACATGTGAATTGGTATTAAATATTAAGACTTAATACTTAAATATGATGTTTACTAAACATTACTTAGTTACATACGGAGCCGCAATTATTATGACCCTATGTTGCAGAGCTTTTTTTAATGAATTTCTTACAGAATTTGAGATTGAGAAAAGTAATCGTGCAAGAATTAACAACATCTATCAGAAATACAGAAACTGGACAAGGATGATGCTTGGAACCAGTAAAAGTAGAGACAGAGGTAATTACGGTCTTCTTGGAAGAATAGGAAAAAAATTTGGTTACAATATTGAACCTGAATGGCGGCACATAGACCAAGTATGGTTCTATAGACTTCCAAAACCCAAAGGTTGGAGAAAAGGACCATGGAAAAATGATGTGCTTGTTGAACATGAAAATAACATTAGACGAATGGAATATACCATTTTCAAATTTGAAGAAATATCTGCTCCACTTAAAGTCGGGATTTTTTATCCCGGAGACAATGAAGAAAAGCGCCTTGAAATGTGTCAAAAAATGATTCTAAAGCAAGTATCATCATACCCCGGTAGTGTTTATCTCATTATTTTTGGATTTCAGGATGAGCAAAACGAAATTTACTGGCACGGATATGAGATTGACTTCAAAGGAAACATTGTTCAACTTCATGATGCCTAATCTCATCAGCATATTAATGTGCGTGCATTTAGCTTATATATGGTGAGTGAACGGGCAGTAAAGCACACACATACACAGGCAAATACAAACACGCATTCACACGAACAGCATATGCTTAAGGTTTGAGGTTAAATTTCAGCCCCCAAACCCAATGTTATTCAACAAACACCCCAATAACTGCTTTAATTTGCTTGGTTGGTTTGTCAAGCATGCCTTTACAGTTCTTGTGATCTATCACTGTATTCTTTTGCTTTTTGAATCTTATTTTAAGCTTCATAAATCATATTTTTATGGCTTGAACTCAATAAATCAGTGAATTAAATAGGGTATAAAGAAAAGGGGAAGCAATGGACACATTGAAAAAATCATTTTCATGCGCATTAATAATCACAGTTATAGTTTGCTTGTTGTCTCCTGTAGGCATAGCAAATTTTAGAGTGGTACACGCTTCTACGGAGGTCGCTGGAATAATCGGGGCAGATACTACGTGGACAAAAGCAAACAGTCCTTACTCTTTGACTGGCAACGTTCTTGTTTCCCATGGAGTAACCTTGACGATTGAAGCGGGAGTCTCCGTCAACCTTGGTGACTATTACATAATGGTGAATGGTACTCTGCGTGCACAGGGAAGTAGTACAGACAAGATTCAATTTAGCGGTGGCGAAATTAGTTTTACACAATACAGTAACGGCTGGGACGAATCCTCAAGTTCTGGCTGCATACTTGAAAACTCGGTTCTCAGCTCTGCTGTAACGGTCAGTAATTCACTTAAAGTGAATGATGTTACCAGCTCTGGTTCTATTGATTTTGATGAGCCAGGAAAACCAGTAATCTCAAATAGTACACTAAGAGGCAGAATTAGTGTTAATGGCGATGGAATTATTTCTAATAATACAATTCTGGATGAAGGAATCATTCTATATGGAAACGCAACACTAACTATGAACACAATATCAGGTTGTTCAACAGGAATTTTAGCGCTAACATATTACTGGGACGATTCTAATCCCGATGCATGGCCAAATTGTACCTCACTAATTGAGGGCAACCTAATTACTGGAAATACAAATGGTATTATAGTCAGAGAGCATCAAGGTGCTGCCCATGGCCGTCCAATCATTCAGAATAACACTATTGTAGACAATTCTGTTGGAATTTATGTTACTTGGATTGGTATAAGAGCTCCCAGTCCAACAATTCTGTATAACAATATTTACAATAATCACGACTATAATTTTAGAACAGATGTCCCAGACGACATAGATGCTGCTTATAATTGGTGGGGAATAAACGACACCCCATCGATTAACCAGATGATCTATGACTTTGAAGATGATTTCGACTTGGGCACAGTTAATTTCATTCCATTTCTTAATGAAGCCAATCCAAACATTCCTGAAATAATTCCAGAGTATTCTTCATGGCTCCTTCTATTACTGTTGCTGGCTACTCTATTGGTTATTGTAATCTGCAAAAACAGGCTACTAATTCCGCGTTCCAAGAATTGAGAAATCATTTCTGTTTTTTCTTCCATCGGTTGTTTCCTGATCTGCCAAAATTGACTGAAAAAACTTTTAACTTTCGTGGTACTCCAATGGGTTAATGACATCTCTAAGGCAGCTTGAGGAAAAGTGGAGAAAACGTTGGGAAAAAGGCAGAATATTCGAGGCTGACCCAGACCCGAACAAACAAAAATTCTTCATAACATTCCCCTTCCCATACATGAACGGCCCCCTCCACGTGGGGCACGGCTTCACAGCCACCCGCGTCGACGCTTATGCACGTTTTAAGAGGATGCAGGGTTGCAATGTCCTGTTTCCTTGGGCTTGGCACTGGACCGGCGAAACCATAGCCGGAGCAAGCGAACGCGTAAAAAACAGGGACGAAACCCTGATCCGAGCCTTCAAGGAGATGGACGGCGTTTCAGAGGAGGAACTGAAAAAGTTTGTTGACCCAGTTTACATGGCAAAATACTACACAGACCACAGCCGAGAAGCCGTGAAGCGAATCGGCTACTCAGTGGACTGGAGAAGAGAATTCCACACCACCAGCCTGTATCCAACATTCAGCAGGTTTGTGGAGTGGCAAACCGAACGGCTCCGCGACAAGGGCCACATTATACAGGGCACCTATCCCGTGGTCTGGTGCCCCCACGACCAAAGCCCCACAGGCGACCACGACCGCCAAACAGGAGAAGGCGTTGTTCCGGAAGAGTATATTCTCCTAAAATACAAGATGGAAGATGGCGCCCTCCTCCCCTCAGCTACATTCAGACCAGAAACAATCTACGGCATAACAAACCTGTGGATAAACCCCGACGCGGACTACGTCAAAGCAAACGTAAACGGCGAAACTTGGATAATCAGCAAAACAGCCGCAAACAAACTAGAACAACAACTAAAACAAGTCGAAATCTTGGACAGCTTCAAGGGCAAAAAAATCATCGGAAAACAGTTCACAAGCCCCCTCAGCACCCGAAAGATGCTGATATTACCCGGATGGTTCGTGAGCCCAGACAACGCAACCGGAGTGGTCTACAGCGTCCCCGCCCATGCGCCCTTTGACTGGCTAGCCCTAAGAGACCTGCAGAAAAACCCTGAACTGCTGAAAGAATTCAGCATTGACCCGGAAGAGGTCAACAAGATACAGCCTGTCTCCCTCATCACGGTGGAAGGCTTCGGAGAATACCCCGCAGTCGAACTCGTCGACCAGATGGGCGTGAAGGATCAGCATGACCCCAAGGCCGAGGAAGCAACCAAAGCATTGTACAAGAAAGAGTTCCACGGCGGAACCCTGAAGGAAATCTGCGGCGAATACGCAGGAAAAAAGGTCAACAAAGTCAAGGACATTCTGATCCGAGACTTCAAGGAACAGAACATAGCGGACTCCATGTATGACCTGCCCGAACAGGTGGTGTGCAGATGCATGACGCCCTGCGTAGTCAAGCTCCTCGAAGAGCAGTGGTTCGTAAAATACTCTGATGAGACTTGGAAACAGAAAACCAAGGACACGTTAGCTCAGGCTTCCATCTACCCGGACTCCGCCCGGCAATGGTTCCTCAACATCATCGACTGGCTGAAAGAGTGGCCATGCGCACGGAAAAGCGGCTTAGGAACCCCGCTACCATGGAGCCCCGGATGGATAGTCGAAACTCTGACAGACTCAACCGTTTACATGGCATTCTACACCATAAACAATCACCTCAAACAACACAACATAAAAGCCGAGCAACTGACCCCACAGGTCTTCGATTACATCTTCTACGGAAAAGGAGACCCCCAAAACCTCTCAAAACAAACAAGCATCGACAAAGAAGTCTTAGACTTGATGAGGAGTGAGTTCCTGTATTGGTATCCGGTGAACCTAAGAGTCTCAGCCAAAGAACTGCTCCCCAACCACCTAACATTCTTCCTCTTCCAGCACACTGCACTGTTCCCAGACAACCTGCCCCGAGGCATCGGCGTGAACGGCATGCTGAGCATAGAGGGAAAGAAGATGTCCAAATCGAAGGGCAACTTCATAACCCTCAAGGATGCCCTCAACCAGTTCGGAGCAGACGCCACCCGCTGCGCCCTGCTCCTAGGCGGAGAAGGAATGAACGACCCGGACTGGAGAAAAGAAACAGTCGGAGACGTCAAAACGAAGCTCCGCGGCTTCCAGAACCTAACAGACACCATAATCGAGAACACGAAACAAACCAAAACCGGGCATCTGGAAACGTGGCTCATCAGCATGTTACAGCACAGAATCAAAACCGTCACCGAAAACATGGAAGCACTGAAGACCAGAACAGCCCTAGAAAACGCGCTCTTCGAAATCTGGAACGACTTCCGATGGTACAACAGAAGAAAAGAAGCCTTCAACACAGAAATCCTGAAGAAGGCTCTGGAAACATGGACTCTGCTGTTGGCGCCCTTTGCACCCTACATGTGCGAGGAAATATGGAGCAAAATGGGGCACAAAGACTTTGTTTCCTTAGCTGAATGGCCAGCTTACGACGAAAACAAAGTTGATGTTCAGGCAGAAGAAACAGAAAACCTAATCAAAAACGTTCTCGAAGACACCTCGAACATTCTCAGAGCAACAAAGATGGTGCCCAAAGAAATCTACTACTATTCCGCCGCATCATGGAAATGGAAAATCTATCTGACAGCACTCAAAAAATCGGCGACAGGCAACATAGCCATAGGCGATCTGATGAAGGAACTGATGGCTGACCCTGAGCTGAAAACGGTGGCTGGAAAGGTCGCCAAATTCGCCCAAGGAATCACACAAGAAATCAACCGTATGCCCGAAGACATGAAACAGAGGCAACTGCAGATAGGAGCCCTAGACGAAGCAAAATTGCTGGAAACAGCTGAAGCATTCTTTGGAAGAGAATTCAACGCGAAAATCCACACCTACCGAGAAGACGACAAGCAGATTCATGACCCACAGAGGAAGGCTGGGTATGCTAAACCTTATCGTCCAGCGATTTACATCATGTAAACCGGAAACTTCACAGCGCTGCCTGAATGAAAGATTATATCTAAGCACTTCTTAGACTATGATTGTTCAAATTGGGTCCGTGGCCTAGTCAGGATAAGGCATTGGACTTCTAATCTACGGAAGAAGAAATCCAATGATCCGGGGTTCAAATCCCCGCGGATCCGCCACTCTCATTTTTGTTTTCGAAAAGGGAGCCTTGGAGGAGCTGAATTGTTTGCTGTTTGGTTTGTTGCATTGATATATAAGCATCCAGGCAATTCGGCATCGTGTTGTATTTATGTTGCTCGATGTATACGGAAATTATAAATCTATCCAAGTTAAAATAAGTAACCTGCACATTCACGGATTGAGTTGTTGGTGTGCATAGAAAAGTGATGATAGTATGAACACACACGCAGAAGACCTGAAACTTCGGCTAATGACCATCGAGCTACTACGAACAGCAAAAAAGGAGTACACCTACAGAGAATTATCCGCCAAAACCAACCTGCCAGTGACAGTTTTAAGCAGGTACGCTAAAGGTCATGTTCTGCCAAACGCGGACAGAGCCAGAGAACTCTGGAAGACTTTAACCAAACTCGTCGGCTTGAAGGCTGAGCTTCGCAGGCGAATAAAATTCAACTCAGCCGGATACTTCAACAACACATGGATTATAGGAGACCACAACATCCTTCAGCAGGCAGCCCATCACGCCCTAGCAACTTTTGCTGGGGGGCGAGTGACAAAAGTTTTGACTGCTGCTGTGGACGGCATACCCCTTGGGGCAATGGTTGCGAACTCTTTGGGTGTTGATTTGTTGATTGCTAAACGAAACAAGGAGGTGGGGGTTCCCGCTTTTCTGGAGGAAACCTATGTTTTGAGTGGTTCAGGCGTTACCATGACGTTGTATTTGCCGAAGGATGCTTTGAAGCGGAGGGACAGTGTGCTGATAGTGGATGACATGATAAAGTCGGGGGAGACTCAGGCTGCCTTGGTTAACTTTGTTAAGAAGGCTAGAGCTGAGGTTTCTGGCATTTACTCTCTCGTTGCTGTTGGGGAAGATTGGCAAAAGAATCTGAAGCTTCCTAAGGGAAGCCCGATTGAGGTTGTAATAAAAATCAACAAAAAAAGATAGTGGCTTCCTGGAACAGTAACAGAACATTGATTGTTTTAGGACTGTGGGAAGCGCAGGTAGGGAAAAAATGAAAAACCCTCCACATCGTCGCCGAATGTGGACGCTTCCCCCTGTTCACTCAAAAAACTTTTGTTATCCCCAGTAATTTAACTATTGGTTTACATTTGAACAGTGTCTTGCATAGCACACACCCACTGTGGGGATAAACTGCAGTTGTA
This sequence comes from Candidatus Bathyarchaeota archaeon, assembly GCA_050123155.1. Taxonomy (GTDB): domain Archaea; phylum Thermoproteota; class Bathyarchaeia; order Bathyarchaeales; family Bathyarchaeaceae; genus Bathyarchaeum. Next base: position 86,374 of record JASFHP010000001.1, read on the forward strand.
ATGGAAAACTTGAAACTTTATCTTCAGAAAATATATTATCTAAGCTGAACAGAATCAGCATAAAGGCAGGTGTTAATTGATGCGAACAATAGAGTGGAAAGGCGACAAGGTTGTTATTGTTGACCAAACAAAACTGCCCAACCAAGTTGTTTGGGTGGAGCTGAAAAACCGTGATGATGTGGCTTCTGCGATTAAGGAGATGAAGTTGCGGGGAGCTCCTCTCATCGGCGTAGCGGCTGCGTATGGTCTGGCTCTTACAGCCTTCCATTCAAAGGCGGAGAAGAGGGAGGATTTGATGAGGGAGTTGGAGACCTCGGCTGAGGTGCTGCGGAAAACCCGCCCAACTGCGGTGAATCTTTTCTGGGCAATCGACAGGGTGATGAAAAAGGTTCGGGAGACGACTGGAACCAAGGAAGATTTGGCAGAGGCTGTGGTGGCGGAGGCTCAGAGGATGGCGGATGAGGATGTGGAGGTCAACCGGAAGATGGGCAGGCATGGAGCCACACTCATCGAGGATGGTGATGTGGTTCTCACCCACTGTAACGCGGGCAGTTTGGCTACGGTTGATTACGGCACCGCCTTGGGTGTTGTACGCGCCGCAGTTGAAGAGGGAAAAAACGTTAAGGTTGTTGCCTGTGAAACCCGACCGCGGCTTCAGGGCGCTAGGCTTACCTGTTACGAGTTGATGCGGGACAACATTCCTGTGACTCTGATTTCCGATACTATGGTGGGCTATGTTATGTCTAAGGGTTTGGTGGATAAGGTTGTGGTTGGCGCAGACCGGGTTGTCAGGGACGCGGTTTTGAACAAGATTGGAACCTATAACGTGGCTGTTTTGGCGTTTGAGCACGGGATTCCATTCTACGTGGCTGCCCCCACCTCAACGATGGACCAGTCGCGCACCTCAGACGATGCGGTTATCGAAGAAAGAAACCCAATGGAAGTTACGAACATAGGTTCCGAGCGAATCGCACCTGAAGGCGTCAAAGTGCTGAATCCCGCCTTTGATATAACACCTCTAGAGTATGTGGATGCGGTCATAACCGAGGAGGGCATACTGGTTCCCGAGGTTCACCTGAAACCAGAAAAGAGGGAACCGAAAAGAAAGGATTAAAGCCGACCGATTCCCTGCTAAGCTTCTGCTGTTTTGGAGAGAATCAAATGCGACGAAAAATAGAATGTAGCCAAGCAAACTGCGTAAACAATGTCAACGGCTACTGCCAGTCACGGACCAGAAATTGGCTTGGAATCTGCAGGTTCAAACGAAAACCAAAACCAGCCGAACCCGCGAGCTAGAATGCCTAAAAATCTTTATTTCTTACCCGTATACCCTAAAGGGAGACCCGATGAAACTAACGTGGCTGATTCTAACCGTCATTTTGTTGACCTCCATCTTCTGTTCAGCCATAATCTATGTCCACTACAATTCCAAAAACGAAGTTTCTGAGGAAGACCTCTTTTTCGGAGTTTCCTTTGGCGGAAACACAACCAGCCAAGCGAAACGGCTTATCGACAAAGTGAAGGGTTACACTAACCTATTCCTCATAAATTCTTGGGACATCAGTACGAATGAAACTGCCCTCAATGAAATCTGTGAATATGCTGCGGATGCCAATCTGAACTTTATGGCTTTCTTTGATTTCCTGTCACATATTATCTATCCTTGGCATCTCCCATGGCTGGACACTGCAAAGGAAAGATGGGAAGACCATTTCTTGGGCGTTTACCTCTACGATGAGCCGGGTGGAAGACAAATTGACTCAGGACATTGGAACATCGAAAATAGTGCGTTCGAGATGGTGTCTGACTGCAGCGAAGCAGCCGAACTTTTTGTCACCGACATCTCTTCTTCTCGGAGCATGCAAGATGTTAAGAACAGAAGCATCACCGCATTTACCTCCGATTACGCATTATACTGGTTCGACTATCTGGCAGGATACGACGCCGTCTTTGTTGAGTTAGGATGGAACCACAATAGAACTCAGCATATTGCACTCGGAAGGGGAGCTGCAAACGTACAGGAAAAAGACTGGGGAGTCATCATCGTGTGGAAGGACCGAGACCCAGAAGACAACGATAAAGGAATCTATAAGACTGGACCAGAAATGCTTCAAGATATGGAAGTAGCCTATCAAGCAGGAGCCAAATACGTGATTGTATTCAATTTTCCACACGATCAAACCTTCGGCATCTTGGAAGAAGAGCACTTCAACGCCATGGAAACATTCTGGGAAACGATTCACTCGCCACAGCAAAGTTCCCTTGAAAAAGTGGAGGCAGAAGCAGCCTTTGTTCTCCCCAAAGATTATGGCTGGGGCATGCGAAGGGTAAATGACAACCTATGGTTCCCGGAATGGGGTTCGGACAACCGGTCTGCTTTGATTTGGGAAAACATGAACAAGCTCATCGAACACTATGGACTAAAATTGGACATTATCTACGATGACCCCAGTTTCGGTTATGAAGAAAAATATTCAAAAGTATATTTTTGGAACGACCAAATCGACTGAAAAATCAGGTGACCAGAACTCATAAGCGTTGAAACGCGGTGCTACTCCAGTCTCCGGATTATGTGTTATACGAACAGTTAGTTCGGATATTATTCCCAGAGAAATGGGATTTAGAGTCTTCGTGTGACAATAACTGGTTGTAACCCGCCTTTTCGGCTACGGTTTTTCCTGTTCTCGCCCGCGCAGACCTGAACTAACTAAACGTTAACTAAAATTTTCAATTGAAGAGTTTTACAAGTCTATTTTTGAATGAATTTCTATGGTTCAGCTAATTCTGTCCCACGGTCCAGGCCAATCAGGAAAAGTGATGGTTGCTCCTGCTTCTTCCATGATTTTTGTTGGATCAACTGGAACTAATTTTCCATTTTGCCACTGAAAAGTTAAGGAAATTGGGAAATCTGCTTCAGGGTCGTTAGGGTCTGTTCCCCTCATTACACCATGGGAAGGCGTAAATACAAAATTTCTTGCATTAGCCGTCTCTACGCTAGTTTCTTCTAATGCTTTGATGACTGCCTCGGTTTCAATTGTTCCAGCCCTTTCTATAGCATCAGCTAGTATAAACCGTAAAATCTCATATCCTGTCGCCGTCGTTGGAGTTTCTCCCCATCGTTCAATATATGCCTCAAGAGTGGGCAAAGTCTTGCTTGTAAAGGGATATCCTGCACCAATGGGTGATGTAGTAATACAAGTATCTTCACATTTTCCATCAGTCCATTCATAACTATCTGGAGATGAAGCCATAGCATTATATCCTCCAAAAAGAAAGATTGGTGATTGCCGATCATACCATTCTTTTACAAAAGGTATACCTTCACTCAAGTGTATCATGGTAATCATTACTTCAACTCCTGCTGCTTCTGCCGCTGCAAAATAGCTTGAGAAATCCATTGTGTCTGGAGGATAAGTTCTTCTATATACAGTTTCAAATCCATTTTCTAGAAAAGATGCATCTAATTCATCCATCATAGAATTAATCCAATCGCCATCTATCCCAATATAACCTATTTTGTTGAATCCAGTATTCTGCCTGAGACCTACAATACTATTTGTCATAGCTGGAAACACTGATGATTCATTAAAACCAACAGCGAAATAATATTTATATTTGTCATAATCATCCAGCACCTGTTGTTCACACATTTCTGGAATCGAAGTGACGGATATGAAAATTTTCTTGTGCTGGGCAATAATTTCCTGAACTGTCAAACCAGTTGTCACAGTTCCTCCTATTAGAAAATCCACTTTATGATTAGTTATCAGCTTGTTTAGTGCAGTAGTTGTCAAGATTGGATCTACCCCTCCATCATGGTCCTCTCCGATAACTTCAACCTGTCTTCCTAAAATTCCTCCTTCTGCGTTAATTTGTTCAGCAGCCAGTTTAACGCCTTGGAAAGTTTCTTTTTCAGATCCATCCAAATCACACAAGACACCTATTTTAATAGAATCAGAAGATTGGCTTTCTCCACTCAACCAAACATAAGCTGCTCCACCCAGTGCAGCAACAGCAATTACTGCAATCAGAATTATTGATTGAATCTTTGTTAGGGCTTTAGAAGTTGACAAACTAAGCGGCTCCCCAAAATATAACTGTAATCTACATTGATAATGGATTTAACTTTTTCCATGAACGAAAGGTTGTAAAAAAATATTTCAAGGCAACACTTGTAATAGTAATTTGCTGATATCTTTGTTGGATGGAAACTTGGAATCACTCTTAAAGAAAGCAAAAAAATGCGAGAAAAAGTATGATTGGCCTGCTGCCGCAGAAATTTACGAAGAAGCCTCCAGTTTGGTGCAAGAAGATTACGAGAAGGCTTCCGAAATACAAGAACGGATTGGGTACTGTTTTCTTAGAGCTGCCTTCCAAGCTGAAACCAATAAGCAATTCAAAAAGATGCTGAAGCAATCGGCTGATGCCTACAAAAAGACAATTAATCTTTTCCAAAAGACAGAAACAGAAGATAAAGAGGCAAAAATTTGCCATGCTAAAGCCATGATTGGCTACGTAAACGCACGGCTTACCTCAGATATAAAAAAAAGGCGAAAGATTCTTGCTGAATTGTTAAAACTTGAAAATAACACTTTAAAACTTTACAAAAAAACAGGGAATCAATTAGCCATTGGAAAAACGTATAATAATCTCTCAGAGTGGTTGTTTGAAAAACTAGATCTTGAATCAAAATGGTCGGAAATAAAGAAAAGTATGCTAGAATGCATTGATTATGGAGAGAAAGCAATCACAGCATTATCTAACACAGGAGACGAGTGTGAACTTGCTCGCGCCTACTGTTCGATAAGTAAATACTACGGTCTTGCCATGTGGTTCCGCGTGTTTGATATTGTAGATCAGACAAACAAACAATTTCTGAAATACCTAAAAATGGCTTTGGAACTCTCTGAGAAGACTGAAGATGCGTATCTAATTAGTAGAGCAAACAAAGAAGCAACCGCTTTCTCTCTTGCTTCGGCTATTATAGGACCTACAACAAAATTCTGGAAGAACGCAGTAAAATATGGTGCAATCTCAAAAGATAACAACCTCATGAGTATTGGGGGCATAGGGACAATTATTAGTATCTACCATGCTACGCTTTTAGAAGTGGATCCTGATAAGCAGCGAGAAGAATGTAAAACCGCATTAAAATTAGCGCAAGACGGCATCCATCGTCTTTCAATTATTGATAATTTTTCGGAGCGTTTCCAAGCTTATTCACCTTATGTGGATGCAGTCAAGTTTTTGGCATCTATCGAAACCAATCTTGAGACAAAACGTCGCCTTTTAGAAGAAGCAGTAAAGATTGGACGAGAGAACATCAAAGATGTTGAAGGAGAGACAATTCATTCCTCCCCAATTCTGTTACATGCATTTAGCAACGCACTACATGGATTGTCTGAGATTGAAACAAGAGTAGACAAAAAGCAGCGACTACTCGAAGAGGCATTATATTATAGAGAGAAACAGCTCGCGGCAATGCAGCAGGTAGACCCCTTTGATTATAATGTCTATAGTTCGTCCTACGAATTACAAGCTTCGATATTGGCTGAATTAGCCAAAATAGAATCGGGACAAAAGAAAATCAAGCTACTTGAAAAAGCTGTCTCAGCTATGGAAAAATGTGTAGAATCAATTGAAAAAGATCTGAAGGATTCTCCAAAAAGAAGTAAGGGCATAATCGGCAACTATGGATTAAGCCATTATTCTTTCGGAGGAATTCTAGAACAGCTGTACACTCTGACCAAAGACAAAAAATTGCTTGACAGAGCCATAGAGACCTACAAAACTGCCATCAAACACTTTAGCAGCTTAGACCTAAAATCCAGAGTAGCTGAATCTTATTGGCAGATAGCTAAACTCAAGAATCATCTAGGCGAAAACATAGAATCTGCAAACAATTACCAAACAGCAGCCCAAACCTACAAGCTTGCAGCAGAAAAACATCCGAAACTAAAAGAATTTTACAGTAACCACTCCGATTACATGCAGGCCTGGAGCGAAATCGAGCAAGCAAAACATAACCATTCTAGAGAAGAATATCATGAAGCAAAAGTTCACTATGAGACTGCAGGTCGGCTTCATGAACAAACCGAAGATTGGAGTTATTTATCTTCTAACTATTTTGCTTGGTCTAGGATTGAACAAGCTGAAGAATTGAGCAGAACAGAAAAACCCCATGAAGCAATAAATGAGTTTCAAGAAGCAATTGAACTTTTCAAAAAGACAGAAACTAACATCAAAACCAAAATCAACACAAATCCGGCTATTGAAGAGAAAGATTTGATCACCAAAATACTGAAAGCTTCTGATCTTAGGTGCCAATATTGTCAAGCCAGAATTCTGATGGAAGAAGCGAAACTACTTGAAAGAGAAGGAAATTATCTGGATAGTTCAAGAAATTATGGAAAGGCGTCACAGAAGTTCGTTACAATAGTAAGTTATGTTGATGTTGAGATTGAACGCAAAGAACTAGAATATCTTGCGATTCTCTGTCGGGCTTGGGAAAAGATGGTAAATGCTGAAGAGACATCTTCTGGTGAATCGTATATTGCGGCTGCGGAGCTTTTTGAGGAAGCAAGAGAGTATTGTTTTACCAAAAAGGCAAGTTTTTGGGCTTTAGGTAATAGCAATTTTTGTAAAGGGTTGGCTGCAGGCTTAGAATATAAGGCAAGCCTTGATTTGGCTAATCACTCTAAAGCTAAGGGTTACATTAAGAATGCAAGCACTGACTATATGCAAGCAGGTTTTAGTGCTGCTTCAGAGTATGCTAAGGCGACTCTTCGTCTTTTTGATGCTTATGTTTTTATCAATCAAGCTGAAGGCGAGATTAATCAAGAGAAAAAGGCTAAGCATTACCAATTGGCTGAAAACTTGCTTCAATTATCAGCGGACTCGTTTGTTAAGGCTAAGCAACCCGAAAAAACAACCTTAGCGCAACAAATGCTTGAAAATGTCAGAGAAGAAAAACAGTTAGCCATTTCCTTTAATGAAGTATTGCATGCACCCACTATTGTTTCTTCAACTTCAGCTTTTTCTGCTCCTACTTCATCAAGTGAAGTCTCGGTTGGTTTAGAAAAGTTTGAGCATGCGAACATTCAAGCAAACTTAGTTACTCAGACTGAAGAAGTTAGGGTTGGGGAGTCTTTCTGTTTGTCCGTAGAGTTCATTAACGCTGGTAAAGAGCCTGCTTTGTTATTGAGAGTTGAAGATTTTATTCCCCCAGATTTTGTGGTAGTAAAGAAGCCTGAAATCTACCGAATAGAAGATGCCTGTTTGAATATGAAGGGAAAACAGCTTGCTCCTCTGAAGCTAGTGGAAGTGAAGTTGACTCTTCAACCTTCAAAGAAGGGAGAGTACAAACTGAAGCCTAGAGTTCACTATTTGGATGAGCTTGGACAAAACAAGTCTCTACAACTTAAAACCCTCGAGATCAAAGTTGAAGAAATACTTCTAGAAGATAGAGTTACTACTGGAACACACGAACTTGATTCCCTTTTGCTTGGCGGTATTCCCAAAGATTATGCTATTGCTTTGTCTGGTTCTCCCTGTGACGAACGAGAATTGTTGATAAAGAATTTCTTGAAGGCTGAAACCAAACAAGAAGAGGTTACTTTCTATATTACACCAGAAGCTACTGGATTAGAAGATTTGTTGGATAAACCGAACTTCTATCTATTCTTGTGCAATCCTAAACCTAAGGTTCTGGTTCCTGATCTTCCTAATGTGTACAGACTTCGGGGTACAACAGATCTGACAAACCTCGGTATTGCATTAACAAAAGCAGTCCGAAACATAGACAAATCTGTAACTAAGAGAAGAATTTGTGTTGAGATTCTTTCTGATGTTTTGATGACTCATGGACCAAAAACAACTAGAGAATGGGTTTCTGGTTTGATTACTGATTTGGGGGCTAAGGGCTTCACAATGTTAGCAGTGATTAATCCAACTATGCACCCAACTGACCATGCAAACGCTGTCCTTGAATTGTTTGATGGAGAAATCAGCATACTCCAAAGTGACGATCCACTAGATTGTAAGAAGTCGATACTAGTCAAGAAACTCAGAAACCAAGATTATATTAGAAATCCAATATGTCTAACTTAGTTTGGGGTCAAAATTTAACCCAGTTTATTCAAGACGCCGAATTATGTGGTATCCGAATTTGGTTTTCACTAATCCAGAGATTTGTCCTTTCTGAAGGTCGAAGGCGGCTTTTTCGAATTCCTTAACCATTTGTCCGCGACCAAACGTTCCGAGGTCTCCGCCGCGCTTTTTGGAGGGACAAAGTGAAACGTCCTTGGCTATGGCTGAAAACTTTTCTCCCTTCTTTAACCGTTCCAAAACCGTGTTTGCCTCTTTCTCTGTTCTCACGAGTATGTGGGCGCAATGAATTTTGTTTGACATACCAAGAAGTAAACAAAAAATGGTTTATAACAGTTATGAATGCACACATTAAGGGCGCCTAGATTCCAAGCTGTAACCCGTCAGTCAATCTTAAATATGAAGAATGTCCTCCTTTGTGGTGGGTACATGGGGAGCTGGGTTAACCCGGCTGAGAGGACAACTGCTGTTGTCGACCCTTAGGAACCTGATCCAGGTAATGCTGGCGGAGGGAAAAAGAAGTGAACGAAAATAAACTTAATTTTTCAACAAAAGTAATTGCAGAAACTGTCATGTTTGTGGCTCTTGCTGCAGTTTTGAGCTGTATTAAAATTTTCAGTCTACCCCAAGGAGGCTCCGTAACCGCTGCCTCGATGGTGCCCATTCTGTGGCTAGCCCTACGAAGAGGACCAAAAGTGGGACTGTTCGCGGCTACAGTCTATGGCGTAGTCCAGTTTGCGCTTCAGCCCTACATTTTTCATCCCGCACAGATGTTACTCGATTATCCCCTTGCATTTGGGTTGCTGGGGCTTGCAGGATTCTTCCAGAAGCGCCCTTTCATCGGCATAACCATGGGCATAACTGGGCGTTTCCTTGCCCACTTCCTTTCTGGCATAATCTTCTTTGCCAGTTATGCACCAGAGGGAATGCATCCTGCGGTCTACTCTGCTGTATACAACGGGGGATATCTGCTAGTTGAGCTTGTGATAAGCATGTACATCATATACCTGCTGCGGGCAAGCAAAGTGCTAGAAATCTACCTTTAGAGGCTGTGACATGGGGAAGCTGCCAAACGAAGACCTCAAAAAGCTACTGGAATGCATCAGAAACGACCATAGAATTGTTGTTTCGCCTCAACTTGGCTTCGACGCGGGAGTCCACCTGCTGGACAATGGCAAATGCTTGGTTGTCTCAACAGACCCCTGCATTGGAGTTCCTGAAGAGTGGTTCGGCTGGCTTCTGATCCATTACGTAGCCTCTGACATTGCCCTGTTCGGAGCCAAAACAGAGTTCTGCACAATCAACCTTCTGGGTTCCCCATCAACAGAACCTGCAGTCTTCCATAGGGCTATGCGGCAAGCCTGCGACGCCGCCAACGAGCTGGGAATAGCCATTGTAACGGGGCACACGGGAACATATGATGGCCTGTCAACACTGGCTGGGGTGTGCACAGGCTACGGCTATATCGACAAAGACAGGCTTGTGACGCCCGGAGATGCCAAACCCGGAGACCATATAGTGTGCATTAAGCCCGTCGGTTTGGAGACTGCAGTGAATTTTGCCTTGACTCATGGGGCATTGGCTGAGAAGTTGTTTGGGGTTCAGCGGACAAGAGAACTTACGAAACTTGTTACCATGCAGAGCTGCGTTAAAGAGGCGCTGCTGCTCGCGGAGGTCGAGGGCGTGCGTGCCCTGCATGATGCCACCGAGGGAGGATTAACGGCTGCATTGAATGAGATGGCTGAGGCATCCGGTGTCGGTTTCAATGTTGTGTGGGAGCAACTTTTAGTTCCTGAAGAAGTGCATGTTTTAAGAGAGTTTTATCGGCTGTCAGACGCGGAGGTGTTGTCTATGTCCTCCACTGGCACCGTGTTGGCTGCTGTCAGCCCTGAAGCCCGAGACAAAGTTGAGAGTGTTCTGCGTCAGAACGGTGTTGAGGCAAGGTTTCTGGGTTCTTTCACCAAAGAGATGCGCCGTGTTCTCGTCAAAAACGGGGAAGAAACAGTGTTTCCGAGAGAGGCTGATGACCCCTACACAAGATTACTTCAGAGAAACCGGTAGAGTTTAGTCAGTTGCGTTTCAGGAAGTCCTTTAAGCCCTGCTGGTTTCTGCTTGTTTTTCCAACAGTGATTTGCTCACCTACTCGCAGTTTCATTCCGTCAAAGGCGGCTACTGTGGGGACCCCCGTTTTTTCTTCGATCATTTTAACCTCGTAGGTTGGTCCGCTGAAGAGCATTTTCATTCCGAAGTGGGTGGCGACGGCCATCTCAGGCTTCACGGCGTCAACGAGTTTGATTGCCTCTTTTGGGGTCATGTGTCCTGTCCATGGGCTTCCCAGGGGTCTCATCACCGAGACTATGAGGATTCTAACTCCCCTGTATTCCTCTTCTATGCCCTCGAAGTATTCTGTGTCCGCTGTGTATCCTATGGCTCCAACCTCCGGAATCTCGAATCTGAAACCAACAGCCTCGGAATCAGTGTGCCTAGACTGTGTGGCAACTACTTTGGTTCTGCTCACCATAAAGTCGACCCCGGGCTTCACCACTATCACCCTTTGTATCATCTGCTGATGGTACGTGGAGATTACGGGTCCAATTTCCTTGTTTCCGATTAGGATGTTGGGGGGCGCGGCTATGAGTCCCCGCTTCTTGAGCATGCCTCGGGTCATGGCTTCAACCAGAATCTCTGCGTTGGTGCAGTGGTCTGGGTGCCGGTGGGAAACCAGAACTGCCTTGAGTTTCTGGGGGTTCAAGCCTGCTTCCAGTGAGTAGATGAGGGCGCCTGGACCTGGGTCAACGTGGAGGTTGAGGCGGTTGGATAGGATGCGGATTCCTCCTGTTCTTCTTTTTTGGGTTATAGTGGTGAACCTTCCGCCCCCTGTCCCCAAAAAGACCACTTCAACTGTATTCATTTTTTTCACCGAGGTTAAGGGTGAATATTTTTTGTTTGTTATTTTATGGCGGATAATCGTTATAAGCCTTTGAATGTTTGGTCAGCAGCGAATGTTATATTATTGGTTGCAGTGAACTATCTGGTGGAGGTTTCGCACTGTGAGGGTTGTGGTTCGTGTTGGCGGCTCAGTTGTGGCTTCTCCCATCAACGCGTCCCTGATAGACAAGTATGTTGATTTGTTGAAGGATTTGAAACTGCAGGGTCATGAGGTTGTCGCTGTTGTTGGCGGCGGCTCTTTGGCTAGAGAGTTCATCAGGGTGGCTGCCGAGCTTGGTTTGGAGGAGGCAAGGAGGGACTGGACTGCGATTCACGTTTCCCGTTTGCTGGCACAAGTGTTTGTGTTATGTTTGGGTGAGGCTGGGTGCGGAAGTGTGCCCGTTTCTGTGGATGAGGCTGAGGCTTGCCTGAAACAAGGCAAGATTGTAGTTATGGGCGGTTTACGTCCAGGCATGACAACTGACTCGGTGGCTGCGCTGATCGGCGAACGGGTGCAGGCTGACTTGCTGGTGAAGGGCTCGAACGTGGACGGCATATACAGCAAGGACCCGAAAAAGTATACTGATGCTGAGAAGCTGGACGCGCTGAAGTTCGAGGATTTAACTCGGCTTCTTGAGGCTGACAGTCATAGAGCGGGGATTAACCAGATTATTGACCCCGAAGCCGTTAAGATTCTCCGGAGAAGCAGGTTGAAGACTGTGGTGGTGAATGGGTATGACGCGGAGAATTTGTCTGCTGCGGTGAAGGGGGAACAGGTTGGAACCGTCATCGAGTGAGCTTGCATGTTTTAGGTAAGGCTTAAATTAACTGGGCATGTTTCTTTTGTTTCGATGGGGCGGCGGTAGCGAAGTCAGGTCAAACGCGGAGGACTCAAGATCAGCTTTGATGGGCTATCCTTTCCCATAGGGGTTCGCAGGTTCGATTCCTGCCCGCCGCACCACCACAAAACCTGCCCCACTTTAACCAAGAAATCTACATTATAATCAACGAAATGCAAAAAGTGAAACTTTTCAGAAAAAGTGAATAACCTCTCCGTTTTTTGCTTGTATGCGCACGTGTGGATTTAACACATTAGGATAGCTATGTATGATGCAGGGGAAAAGTAGCTGTTTGAAAAAGTCAAATTTGAGTTTAAGCTGTGTCTATGTAGTAGCTTATTAATCCGTGAGGAGTAAACAAGTTTACGGTGTAATTGTTTCCAACTGTCCAATCATGTTCTATTGTAATTGTGCCTGAATCGGTTACATTAAAAGTTAGACCGTGAACGGAGTCTCCTATGATGTTGTTTTGTGTGTCACCGTTTATTTCTACAGCGGCAACTGTAACTGGAGAATTTCCTACGTTGGTAACGTGGACAACAATAATATCCGAGCCATTCAACGTTGTGAACTCCATTTTTGTGATTTTCAGTTCCTTGAAGTTCATTCCGACGGCACTTTCATTCAGCATCCAAACGTTTAAGACATAAACTCCGATTACGCCGCCAATTACGATAAGAAGAATATAGATGCCTATCTTGTTCATGAGAAAAAGTATTTTCAAAAAATATATTTCAGAATTGTTAACCCAAAATAAATAGCAAAACTTAACGATGACTGCAGCCTCGAAGCCCGCTCAGGATAATTTTCGGCGGAAACCGCTCCACCTACTGTTTTTGGTTGTGCGAATTTTTATATTGAAAGTCTGTGTATATTGTACTTTTATGGTATCTGATAAGGGGGTTTTCTTTCAGGCAGTCAACGTTGTCGCCTTCGTTGTTACGATTGCAGTGAATGGGTTGGCTGGAAGCACAACATTGCTGGGCGGAGTTACAAGCGCCGACGTATCGGACATGTACCCAACATTGGTTACTCCCGCGGGCTTCACATTCGCAATCTGGGGCATAATCTACACGCTTTTAGCGGTTTTCACCGTTTATCAGCTTCTGCCCACAAACAGGGACAAACCATTCCTCAGCCAGATTGGATTGCTTTTCGCCTTAAGCAGCATACTCAATGTTTCCTGGCTGTTCCTATGGCACTACGACATGATAACCTACAGTCTGGTCCTGATGCTAGCACTATTAACGAGCCTGATTCTCATCTACAGACGACTGGACATCGGCAAAGCAACCGTTTCGCTCAAAGAAAGAGTGTGCGTGCACTTGCCTTTCAGCGTCTACTTGGGCTGGATAAGCATCGCAACCATAGCAAACGTGTCCGTGGCGTTGACGGCTGCTGGATGGGACGGCTGGGGCATCGCCGACGCTACGTGGGCTGTGGCGATAATCGCTGTGGCGCTGGTTTTGACTTTGGCTGTGCTTGCAACAAGAAGGGATGTGGCGTTCAGTTTGGTTGTTGTTTGGGCTTTGGTGGGGATACTCTCAAAGCAGAGTGACTTCCAGAACATTGTTTTGGCTGCAGAAGTTGGCATAGCAATCATTCTCTTGGCTGTTGTGGCGGTTGTGTTGGTTTCAAGGCTTAAACGCTGAAACACACTTCATCTATAGACGGTGACTGTGGTTGGAAAAGAAAACCAAGATTGTGTGCACGATTGGACCCGCCAGTCTGCAGGTTGAAACGTTGGAGCGGATGATAGATGCGGGTATGAACTGCGCCAGAATAAACACGGCCTACGGAGACTTTGACCGCTACCGCACCGTTGTAGAGAATGTTCGAAAAGTTGCCGATGTTCCGGTTATGGTTGACCTTAAAGGACCAGAAATCAGGCTTCGAACAACCAAAGAAACAGCTGTTAACGAGGGGGACGTTCTGGAGGCTGGCTTCAACGGCGAACCAATCAGTTTTAACCACAACTTCATCGACTACATGAACGTTGGCGACTGGGTTCTCATAGATAACGGCAGAATCAGAACAGAAGTCGCCGAGAAGAGGGAGGGGTCTCTTCGGTTGCTGGTGAAAAGCGGCGGCGTGATAGCCAACGGCAGAGGCGTCAACGTTCCCAACAGGCAGCTTCCACTTCCAACCCTGTCAGAGAGAGACAGAAAACTCATCAAGTTCGCAGAAGAGCATGAAGTCGAAGTTTTGGCGCTCTCCTTCACCAGAAACGCCAAAGACGTAGCTAATCTGCGGTCTGCAGCTGACGGATTCAAGGGCGCGGTGATTTCTAAGATCGAAAATTTTGAGGGAATCAGAAACTTCGGCGAAATCCTAAACGCGTCAGAGGGCATCATGGTTGCGCGTGGCGACTTAGGCGTGGAAATAGAGCCTGAAAGAGTTCCGCTGGTTCAGAAGTCGCTGGTTCGCAGATGCAACCAGAACGGGAAAACTGTGGTGACAGCCACGGAGATGCTGGAGTCTATGATGCATCAGCCCACGCCGACCAGAGCCGAGGTCAGCGACGTGGCAAACGCGATACTGGACGGAACCGACGCCACCATGCTTTCCGGAGAAACCGCGGTTGGAGAGTACCCTGTGGAGGCTACTGCCATGATGTCTCGGATAGCCCTGGAGGCTGAGAAGGCGGTGAAAAGTAGCGTAGAAGAAACGGGATTCATTAACATCTCAGACACTGTAAGCATGTCCATCCAGCGGATATGCCAGAGCATGCCACTAAACAAGGTGGTCACTTTAACCCGGTCAGGATACACCGCGAAGGTGATATCCCGATTCAAGATTAAACAGCCCATAATCGCGGTTACGCCAGAGAGGATGACCAAGAAGCAGCTGGAACTGGCGTATGGCGTAGTTCCCGTACACTATGATTACCGCCAAGAGACTGACCGAATACTGGCTGCCGCAAACAAACTTCACAGCATGAAACTGCTAGACGGCGAGGACACGGTGCTCTTCACAGCTGGCTTCAGAACCAGAAAGAAGCACGCCAGCAACCTAATAGAAATCCACCAAATCAAAGAACTGCTAAACTTCAACAAAAACTGAACCAGCCAATCATATTAGGAGACTAATAGAGGTACATTGTTGAAAACAGTGTTTTTTCTGTTTTTTCAAGAGAACTGAGGTTTTATTCTCTTTTTTCAACTACTATTTTGCATTTTGTGGCTAACGCGGCTATTGCGCCTAGTGCCGCAAGCCAGGGAACAAGAACAACTCCGATAACCCCGATTGTGGCAGGTATTTCCAGCAGAACCTCGCCTTTCTCGTTCTTCACAATAATTCTGGTGACGTTGCCTTCATGGAGCAGCTCCTTCACCCGCTCGATAAGGTTGTCAGACTCAACAGAGTACTCTTCGCTGGTCACCTTCTCAACTGGAGCGCCGCAAACGGAACAGAACTTGTCATCCTTATCCAGCTTGGCGCCGCACTTCACACAATAAGACAAACCATTGCACCTCTAAGAAACTTTCACATCAAATACCAACTTAATCTTAATCTTTTATCGATTACGGTGCTGATCACACCGTTTACAGCCGAAACTGTCAACAAAGCATATTTCTGTGCAGTCAAGTATGATAGAGGAGAAAATTGACCCGAATCTACGTTTGCCGAAAATGCAGAAAAAGGTATTCCCTTGAAGAGTTTAAGCAGAGCCGTTTCTGTCGTGACTGCGGAACATACCTCAGCGCCAGAATCGTTGTTTCCAGTCGTCCCTACAGTCGCACAGCAACAGCAAAAACAGAGACGAAAGAGCGGACTTCAGGCAACCGGTGGCTCCCCAGAGGCTACGAAGTACGCAAGGGACAGGTAAAATTTGTCGAGGAAGCCGCCAAAGCCCTAGAGAACCACCAAGTTTTCGTGGGCAGCGCCCCATGCGGCATAGGAAAATCTCTTGCCTCGCTCCTCAGCGTTCTACCTAGACTAGGAGAAAACAAGCTTCTGATCAGCTTCAGAACCAGGAGCCAACTGCACATCTTCCTCAAGGAACTGAAGGGACTAAAGCAGAATCCCTTGACTGTGTCATTCTTCAGCAAACAGGACATGTGCCCGCTGCGAATGAAAACCGGAGGCTCCTACTTCGACTTCCTTGAGGAATGCAGAAGACTCAAAGAAAACTGCGAGTCCAACACCAAACCTTTCTGCAGATACTACTGGAACATCCACAGAAAAAAGAGGGAAGCCGAACAAATGGCTCTGGACTGCGCCCGAAAAATCCTTGACCCCAAAGAGGCGAGCCGACGGATGGCTAAAAGCGGCTTCTGCGCATACGAGGCGCTGAAACGGGTTCTCGGCAGAGTACAGATTTTTCTTGGAACCTACAATTACACCTTCAATCCTCCGGTTAGAAAAGCTCTGCTGCAGAGCTGGGGAGTAGACCTCTCCAACGTTTATCTTATAGTGGATGAAGCCCACAACATACCAACCTTCGCTAGGGAGCTTCTCTCCGACCGGATGACACCAAACACGGTTGAGAACGCCCTCAAGGAAACCGAAAACTTTGAACACAAAAACTTGGGGGAAGTACAAGATTACCTCCATGTGTTAGACGACAAACTTTTTCCACATGTCCAAAAGAGTTTGAGGAAATCGAATCTTGAACTGTTGGACCCCCAAGACCTCGCCGACAGATTTCTTGAGCAGAGCGGAACACCCAGCGACGAAGCCGCGGAAACCCTCCACGAATATGGAGAACACGTTAGAGAGGTGCGTCAGGAGATGGGTTCTGACAGAATTTTCAGTTACGCCCATCGGGTAGGCGACTTCATGGAGAACTTCTTTCAGAGGGTCGGAAAAAAGTATGTTCACTTGGTCCAGAAGGACTGGGGGGACAGAATCTACTTGGAGGTCAGAAGCCTAGACGGCAGGGAGATAACGGATCCGGTTCTGAGGCAGGCACAAGGAAGCATTGTTATGAGCGGCTTCCTTTCTCCCCCAAAAGTCTACAGAGACCTGATCCTCCGCAGCAAAGAAGACGTCCATCTCAGAGAATTCGACTCTCCATTCCCACCTGAAAACAGGATAATACTGGCTGCAGGGGACGTTTCATCGAGGTACGAAAAGAGAACCGACCAGATGCTCAGGAAATGGGCAGAATATATCGAAGCCATATCCCTGACAAACAGAGGCAACATGGCAGTCTTTTTCACCAGCTACAACCTGATGAACAGCATTCTTTCGCACACGGACATTGACCGAAGAATGATTGTGGAGGAACGCAAAACCAGACGAATCGAAGTGATGCAGAAACTGACCCACTCAAAAAGCAATGTCTTGTTTGGGGTTATGGGCGGAAAATTCAGCGAGGGAATGGACTACCCAAACAATCTCCTAACCTGCGTAGTAACCGTGGGGCTGCCCTATGCAACATGGAGCGTGTATCAGCAGATGCTGATAAGCTACTTTGACTCTCAGTTCTCTGGGAGGGGAAGAGATTACGCTTATCTGACGCCAGCCATATTCCGTTTGGTTCAAGCCTGCGGGCGCGTCCATCGGTCAGCCAAGGACCGGGGCTGCATAGTGATGTTGGATGAACGGATTACCCGCCCAGGCATCAGGCAGCTTCTGCCAAGCTACTATCAGAAGGAGATGAGAATAGTGAAGAATCCCGTGGAATGCGGAGAAAACATAACAGAATTCTGGGAAAAGTGGTAAACATCAAGGTTAACGGCCTTTCTGCATTTCGGCGCAGCTGAGTTAAGAAGGTAATTTTGTTACGTGACTTTGCCAAATACATAACATACTTTTCAGGAACAATTTATAGGTCACTTAACCAATTACATAGAATGGTGAAAAGTTGGAAAAAAAGCGCAAAGTTCGACGAAAAAGCTTCGCTGCACGTGAAGACTACTTAACTGAAATAAACAAGATTGCCAAGGAAAGCGATCTTAGTCTATACGGCTTTGTGAACCAAGTTTTTGCGCTGACTTTGAGAGCTAACGAGCTTGGAGTAAACCTCAACACTTTGGTTGATTCACGTGAATTGCTTAAATCGGCTAAGGAGAGCGGCTTCACGCTTGGCCTAGAACGTTTGTGGCATGAAATGGCTGAGCTTGCATACGCCAAATCGGAGAATGAGTCTCTCAAAAGTTGGTTTGACGCTGGTGTCTGGTTTGCTAAGCGGTATGTCACAGGAGAGACTGATGAACCATTTGAAGAGTTCAAAAATGATTTACAAATTTTCACTTGGAATATTCCTGAATTGAAATTGAAGAAGAAAGCAGATTCCGTTTCAGTTCGCATAGTGAGTCCGAGGTTCACAGAAGCATACACATTCCTGTTTACATCTTTCATTGAGGGCGCTCTAGAAGCCTTCGGATACAGGGTTGATGGCAAAGAGATTTCTAGAGGAATTATCCGCTTGGAAGCTGTTAGGAACCAACATTAAACGGCTGTACTAATAAATAGAAATATAAATTGAAGAATACTACAGGTGAACAGAGTTAGGAAGTAAAGGTATGTCTAAGAGTGAAGGCAGAAAACTCGTTTACGTTCCTGACTATATCGTTGACAAAGCCAAGAAAGTTTCAAAAGGACGAGGCGAGTCGCTAAACCTGTTCATCAGTGAAGTTCTGAAACTGGCTCTAACAGCAAACAAATTAGGTTATACTCCTGAACAGGCAGCAGAGTTTCTGGAGATTATGCAAGCCCAGCGGAACTTGGGCGGCGCCTTTGTACCAGCAGATGTTTTAACCTACCTGAACAGCAAAGCCTGCGGAACTGAGGTGGAGCAGTTAGAGAAAAGATGGTATGAAAGTGGACAGTGGCACGGAAAATACCTGAACGAAAAATTTGAAGACCCTGTTCAGGCTTTCAAAAAATTCCTTGAGGCAACAAGGTGGGATTTAAACGAGGTTGAGGTTAAACAAAATCAACACACAATAAAATTCAGGTGCATTTCAACGCTGCTTACGGGAAAGGCGACAGAGTTGCTCGCCAAATTCATAGAGGGTGCCATAAACGGCATAGGTTACCAAACGGCTAAAAGCGACACCCTGAAAGGCATGATCGTCTTAGATTTCAAGAGGTAACTTTCTTAAATTAAATGAACGTGTCTATTGTGGCATGATTTGACACTTGATATTTACTGGTTTGTTCCGTTGGTTAGTTTTATGTAAACATTTCTTCATATTTACAGTATCGTGCGATACACGACTCGACTCAAATTTTGCTGCATCTAACAAAAAAGTATTAAATTAAACGAAAAATCATCATAAATAGGCAGTTTCTATGCACGCAGGATGTAATTTCCCAGAAAATGTATACATTTTTTCACTCCATTAAGGAATTGTATACGTTAAATATAAATAGTGGTTCGACGAAGCGGAATAGGTTGGTAAGGCGAGACGCTGATTTGGTCAGCAATCGCCACCATTAATAAAAAGGAGAAAATAGAAAAATGCGAATAAGTAAAAAACTATACACAACCCTGATTATAACAGTATTAACAGTATCAGCAATGATGGCAGTAGTTCCACTGGCAAGCGCAATAGACGTACCAACCTTTGTACCTCTTTTCCCTCCTGGAAACACTGCTTATACCACTGGTAACGTTGTAGGAACTGGCTCTACTAATTTCGGTTTAGTAGAAGTTTACTGGGACACCCTTGGCAACAAAATAGCTGAAGGTTACGCTGACGGCACAGGTGCCTTTTCGATCAGAATCACCATCCCTGCAGACGTAGCAGGTGTACATGACATCATCGTTTTCGACGTTTTAGCAAGCGAAGTAAACTCCGTACCATTCACACTAGTGCCTTCAGTTATGCCAACGGCCACTCAGGCTTTACCAGGCGATTCAGTCACGGTTATGGGATCAGGCTTCGGAGACGAACTGCCTGTTCAACTGTACCTTGGAACAGTCACTCCAGTAGCAGCAGAATCAGTTACCCTTAGCGGAACCCCTGATTCAGGCACCTTAGCTAACACTCCTGTCGTAGCACTATCCGTTGACTTAGACGTCGATGTAACCATCACTGGTCTGGTTGGTGGAGCCCCCATAGTTGGCGGCGGAGCACTTAACATAGCTGTCACAGATGACGGAGAAGGAAACCTTGAAGGTACAGCTGACGTAGCAGTTGACGACGGCGTAGTCACCTTTAGTGGCGTTGTCACGGTGGACATCGAGGGCACAATAGATTACGTTACAGGCATCATCACGCTCACAGCCACTGGCACAGATGAGGGAAGCGGTGATGCAGTGACTGACATTGTCGTAACCATAGACGCATGCGATGCAAACTATAGTTATGCTCAGTATCGTGTAACTCCTACCGCAGGCGTAGATAGTAGCGACGTAGGTTCCTTCATGGCAACCATAACTGTTCCAGCCATCCCTGAGCTCGAGTACGGTGTCTATAACATCATGGCAATTGACACAGACGGAAACACAGCTACATATACTGGGATGCCACCATTCTTGCCCGCCTTCACTGTAGACTACTACATCACCTTGACTCCTCCAGCTGGTCCAACAGGCATTACAACCACAATTACAGGTAGAATTGAAGCAAACACCGCCTATGAAATAAGATTCAATACAGCAGCAATAGCCTCAGGCACTTCAGGAGCTGACGGCAGCTTCACAGCTACTTACACTATACCCGCCATCCTTTCACCAAATCCATATGATGTTACCATAGTTTGGCTAGTCACCAAAACCAGAACTGCAGTATTCACGGTGAATCCACCACCGACACTAACAAAGATCCTACCGGTTGCTGGTATTGCCGGAGATGTAATCGTCATAAGCGGTGCAGGCTTCAGCGGAAGCGCCGGGATCAGCCTGTACCTTGGTGATACCCTTGTGAACGATACCACTACGGACGCCAACTTCGGCCCCACCACCAATGGTGGAGCATTCACTGACCTAGAATTTACAGTTCCAGCTATTACGCCTGGCATCTACGTCCTTAGAGTCGTAGATGAATATGGTGCATCAACTGGATCAGCCTACACTTTCACGGTGACTCCAGCACCAGTCACAACAGTAGCACTAAACGCTGCCGCTTACTACCAAGGTGACAGAATCAGCTTCACCATCTTCACCACCGAAAACAACTTAGGTACAATAACAGTTACAATCACAGACCCAACAGGCTCAGTATGGTGGACAACAAACACTTGGGCACTAACAGGCGCTGTTCTGAAGAATGTGCTTTACCAAGACCAACTCTTTATGGGTAATCCTGCAGTACTGCCTGCTGATGCTCCACTAGGCAGCTGGAACTGGACAGTCGTATACACGCCAGCCAGCACCGCTACCGCGACTACAGCTACTGGACTCTTCGTAGTTTCTGCTCCGCCCACAATGCAAACTATTACTGATCTCTTGATGGACCTTGGCGCAAACATCACAGAAATGAAAGGCGAAGTCGCAACCATCGAAACCACAGTTGGAGAAATTGACGTAGCTCTCGCAGACTTGGATGCCACAATAGCCGGATTCGACGGTGATATGGCAACCATCCAGACAAGCCTCGGCACTGTCACAACTACAGTTTCAAGCCTAAACACTGACATCACAACTATCAAAACAAGCGTTAACGGTGTTGCAGGTACAGTAGACGCAATAGATCAGGTGTTAGCAGTTGTTGTAGGTGACACCACAACTATCAAAACAAGCCTCGGCACTCTAAACGGAACAATAACCGACATAGAAGACGGCGTAGCATCAATAGAGACTGACATAGGCACATTGCAAGTAGACGTTGCATCCATACAAACTGATGTTGCATCAGTACAAACCGATGTTGAAGAATCACTACCTGTAGCCGTTGACATGATGCCAGTGTGGATCGCAGTAGTCCTATCCTTGATCGCGGCAATAGCCGCAATCTTTGCGGTAGTCACAATCCGACAGAAAATCGCAGGTTAAACTCAACAACCCAAAAACGGGTTAAAAACCCCCTTTTCTTTTTTATTTTATCTAATTTAGTGGACAATCAGCGTAAGCTCTCCCCAGTGCCCGCGTTAGCCCCGAAAATCTTAAACCATACACAAAAAACTCTAATGTGGAGAGTGTACATGTTTGCAGTTTCTGAAACACATCAAAGTTAGACAAGTTGAAACACGACCCCACGACGCATGGTACGACATGAGTTTACGCCAGCTAAGAACCGGCGAAGTGAACTTTTACAAAGTCCAAGACTTCCTCACCGGAGATTGGCTCTTTAAACTGTGCACAGACACGGAGCAGGGAAAGATTCTGGTTAAGGCTGTGAAATGCCCGGCAGGTATCCGCTTCTCGCAGTTGGAAGGAAGAACCATGGTTTTCCAAAAAAGCAATATCGATGGCATGCTCTACGACGTGATTTCCTTAACGCAAGCGGACGAAAACGATAAAGTTCGCCGAAAGATCGTCTCCAGCGTCGACGAGGTACCAGCCATAATCAGGGAAAACTACGAAGTTAGATCATACGAAGAGGCAACAGGAAAAAGGGCACCCGGAAAAAACCTAGTTACCCTAACCAAAGAAGAAGACAAAAAAGAAATCATAACTCTTTTTGTGCTTGAACGGGCATGGGGGCTTTCGGAATCCGCGCCAGAAGAGAAACTGAAAGAGAAAGAAGAGAAGCAACTGGAGAAAAAGACAAAGAAAAAAGAGGTGGACACAGGACAGGTTTGGGTGTGTCCCATCTGCGGAAAAAAGCATCGCTTAGTACACGTGGAAGCAGAAAAAGCAGTTAAACATGCGTTACGAAAGCCAAGTGAGCAACCTTAATCTGTTGCGCTAATGCCTAATATTTTTCCTCACCATATTTGGTGAAACACGCGTGTGACTAGGTGTTTCCAACGTTTTTGGTATTTTTGACTTTTAACCAAGGAACTTCTAATAGCAGAGAATCTTTACTCCCCGGATAATGATCAAAGTTGCCTTTTTCTCCTAGGAAGTCACCATGATCTGAAGTAACCACTATCCGTGCTGACGGGTTATGTTGAAGTATTTTGACACATAATGTGGTTGCATGTTCCAAAACAATTTTGAGGTTTTCGCTGTAAGCTTCTCTAAGTCCCTCTACGCCATATGTTCTCCACATTGCTTCCATTGGTCTAGCAGGAGGCAAACCCAACCGTTTCCGCATCTTGTATTTATGGTTAAGCCCAATTTTTATGAATAGAGCATGTGTTTTGTTCACTAAGGTGTTCAATAATCTATTCGCCAGAGTTTTCAAGTATTTCTTGACTTTTGATTCACCTAAGTTGGTGTTCTGGACGTGACTGCGCCATCCTGTTATTACAGGTGCACCGTTGAGATCTACCTGGAATTTTGGCGAGATATAAGGAACGTGAGGCTGCAGATAATGAATTATCACTCTCTTTTTTGGGAATTTGGCGATTGAATTCAAGGTCGCAGCAGTAACATTTTCTGGGGTTACAGTCCACAACTCCTCACTCCATCCGAAATCCCAAACATCTATGACTTTGTAAAAGTGTTTCTTTGCATCGAATCCCGCAATTGCCGTTTTCGAGTTGATGTAGGGGTTTCCAGAAACATATACCACATCAGGGAAGTAGCCTTTGAACTGCTTTCGGCACCATTCTGGTGTTGCTGAACCCAAGGACATACGGTTCTCTAACTCGCCATTAAAAAATTTTTCATACTCAAGTTTAAAGTAGTCGTATCTACAAGCGTCCAAAACTATAAGGTAGTCCCATGACTCTCTCATTACATCGTTTACTTTTGGCAATGAGCAAACCATTACTTTCCATCCTATTTGTTTGGTTTAGATTGCAAATTTTTCTTGCTTCTTCAAATTGTCTATCTTTGCTTTTGTCAATTTTTTTAAATGCTCTTTTTTCGAAATATACCGTTGTATATCTTGTTTTTCTTTTTGCTGTTTCACAGTGAATGGTTTTTCGTTCAGGTCACAAGCGACGGCTACTGAGATTTCCACATCTTTCCATGCGTTGACATGTATCCCAGAAATTCCTCCGTAACCAACTATTCCTGTGTCCATCGCAAGCGGTCTCCAGATAGTTTCATCCAATGAGACGTTCTAAATAAAAAGATTATCTCAAGCTAAGGGAAAACAGCGACAGAAACGCCAACCCACACACTCTAATCGCCACAGCAGCAACAAAGTTACGCTCACCCTAGTTAAAACCACTGGACCACACTAAGCGTGCCTGTTTGCGTTCATTTCTGGTTCAGGGGCTTCCAGATACATGTTATAGCCTCTTGGTCACAAGCTTGAACGCAGGGCACAGGTCCGCTTTCGGGTTTGCAGGGAGAACACGTGTACCTTAATTTTTTGCGGTGCTCCTCTGTGACCGCGGCTACAAGTTTGTCCTCGAGGTCAATGAACATGGTCTCCATCTTCAAGGCGTCCTGAGGGCAGGCTTCTGTGCAATCGCCGCAGCTGTTGCATTTCTCCGCATCAACTACTATGTAATATTCGCCTGAACCGTCCTGGTAGCCATAATAGGTTATAACCAGTATCACCCTCAACGTTTACTAGACTTTTCATGTAATGCCTTAGCGTACAGGGCTGCTCCCATAGCGCCGGCGGCAATGGGGTCAAGTCCGGTCTGCTCCAAGTTTGGAACTGGAAGGCGCTTCACTCCCAAGATGTTTTCTACTCTGTGTACTATTCCGATGTTCTTGGATTGACCCCCAGTAACGACGAAGTCTCTTTCGCAACCCACCTTCTCTATAAGTTCGCTCATTCTGATAGCCATGGCTCTCATGTATGCTGCTAAGACTTTTTCTTTGCTCCATCCCTTCCGCAACAGTCCAACCGCCTCCGTTTTCGCGAACACCACGCAGGTGCTGCTGACTGGGTTGGGTTCTTCGGTTACACTCAGGGATACCTTGCCAACTTCCTCGATAGGTATCTTCAACAGGTCAGCGATGACTTCCATTCCTCGCCCCGTGCCTGCTGCGCACTTGTCGTTCATCAGGAAAGAGACTACCTTGCCTGTCTCGTCGCAACGGATTGCCTTAACGTCCTGTCCCCCAACATCCAGCACTGTTCTCACCGTCGGTCCCCAGATGTAGTTGGCGCCTTTGGCGTGGCATGCAATTTCTGTGATGGCTCTGTTAGCCATGGGAACATTCACTCTGCCGTAACCAGTTCCCACAATATAGTTGAAATCCTTTAACGTTAATCCAGTGTCTTGCATAGCCCATCCCAGCGCTTTCTTGGCGCTGTCAGAGCTGTTAGAGCCGGTTCGCATTACACTCCACGAATATACCTCTCCATCAGCCATGATTACCGCTTTGGAGCCCACCGAGCCAACATCCACTCCAGCGGTTATTACTTCAGCATTTTTCCAGTCTTGGCCTGGCATAACACTGTGGTATTCAAGCCATCTCCAGTATTCCGTTTTTCCTTCCTTGTTTCCCATCTTCCTATTGCCTCCTTCCAGCTCTTTTGGCGGCGATTAAGGCTGCGCCTACAGCACCAGCAAACAACGGTTCTTCAGGTATCAGTATCTCCGTTCCCAGTCTCCTCTTAAGCGATTCAACGAAACCGACATCTTTAGCCACGCCTCCCACAAGCACAATGTCCGGGTTTATTCCCAACCTGAGCACCATAGAGGAAACTCTCTCAGCCATGGCATCAAAGATAGCCCGAGCGATTTCGGTTTTTGGTTCGTCTCTGTGAATCAGAGAAACCACATCAGACTCTGCGAAGATGACGCAACTGGCGTTTATGGGACTTGCCCTCTCCGCCTTCAAGGACAGGGAACCCATGTCCTCCAACTCCACTTCCAGTGCCCTTGCCATTGCCT
This sequence comes from Candidatus Bathyarchaeota archaeon, assembly GCA_050123155.1. Lineage (GTDB taxonomy): Archaea > Thermoproteota > Bathyarchaeia > Bathyarchaeales > Bathyarchaeaceae > Bathyarchaeum. The sequence continues at coordinate 111,999 of JASFHP010000001.1, forward strand.
CGATGAAGGTGCCGGCTCCAGCCGCGCATCTAGCGTTCACCACGAAATCTAGCATCACCCCTTTTTCGTTACAGTTTACTGCCCGCGCATCCTCAGCCCCAACATCTATCACCGTTCTGGCTGAAGAGAAAAAGTATGCTCCTGCACGGGCGTCAGCCCCCATCATGCTGACAGTGCTGTCTGCAAAGGAAGCCATCTCCACACCAGAACCGGTGGCTGTAACATGCTGTATGTCCTCGCGGGAGAGTTTGGCTTTCTGTAGTGCCTCTTCAAAGGCTTGTTCAGTGGCTTTTGTGGGTTCGAATCCCAAGAAGTTGTGGGTTTGGGATAGAATCTGTTTGTCTTTCATGATGACTACTTTAACCCGTTGGGTGCCCATGTCTACTCCAGCGGATATTGTCACTTTCCTTTTTCTCCTCATATGTCAATTCTTGCTTCCAGCATCTCCATGAAGGCTTCCACTCTTGTCTTCATCTGCCCAACATCTTCCCTCGTATATTCGGTGTCAAGGTAATACACGGGTATGCCCATTCGGTCTAGGATACGCTTGATTCGCGCGTACTCCATGGCGTAGAGTATGCATCCTCGAACCACGTAATAAATCACTCCGTCAACCTTGTACTCTTTGATTCTGTCCATGAGCCAGTTGACGCGGTCCTCGTTTCCATGCTCTGAGGTGAAGCAGGGGCATGTGGAAGCCATAAGGTATCTTTCGCTTACAGCATCGAACATGTCGCTCATAGTCCACTCGTCTACCCCCACCGGGTCGTAGAGAATCCGGTCACCTGAACACTGCTCATCAACAACCACCACTCCCGCAGGGTTAGATTCTTCAATCAGGTTGGGAACCTTCCAGCTGTCAGGCCACAGCATCGGAGTTCCCGTTACCATCACCCTTGAGGTGTCAGGAGGGAAAACCCAAGTTTTTTGTTCAACTCTCTTTTCCAGCTCGTCACACAGTTCATTTGTCTTCTGGGTCCACCGTTCTATGTCGTCCCAGAGGCTGGTTTGATTCACGAGCATCGCATCCCTTCCCGTGATTACCGGAGGGCCTTTCCTCAAGTCCTGTAGTCTACGGAAAGCCTTCGTTGCGTTCTGCATAACCTCTATGGCTGACCTCAGGCTTTTTTTGGTGATCTTTGTCCCTGTCAATTCCTCGATTTTTCCTTTTATAACCTGCATCTCCTCCTTCCAGAGACTCAGAGACTGCGGGTCATCTTTGACGCGTGGAGGAGTCATATACCATACAGGCTTGAAGTCTGACAGGATTTCGCTCAGTTTTGTTCTGCCGTCACATGTGAGAGGAGTTATTATGGCGTCGCTGAGCTCAAGATACGGGGAGAGGCTCACCATCTTTGCGCCAACCGTGGATCTTATGACTGGGCAGACCTCCACCGGCATGATTCTGTCTCCAAGTTTCGCTGCATCATACCATCCTGAGCCTACGCGGACCGGAATGGCGCCTGCAGCCAAGATAAATTCTATAGGCGCGAACATGCAGGAGTAGCCGATGAGCTTTTTTCCTGCCTCTTTTTGTTCACGAATCTCTTTTTCGCGTCGCCCAAAAAAGTTTGAGATTTCATCAAAGTACCCCATGGTTTCCGGTCGGTTCTGCCATGTCTTTTTCATTCTTTTGATGTTTTGCTCCATCACTTTGATGGATGCGGCTTTGATCGAGTTTCCTAGTTCTTCGATCTCGCTCTGGGACATTTTAGGGATATATTTTGATCCTGTTTCGATTTCGCTTGCCATCAGATTCTCCTCATTCTTCCTCTTCTTTTAGCCAGTTTTTGGATTTGTAGATTGTTCTGCCCGCCATTTTTATGTTTAGGCAGTCCTCGTATGGACACATTTCTACGCAACGGAAGCAATGTATACATTTCGGTGCCGTTACGTTGCCTCCCTTTTCTTCGTATACCTCGGTGACCTGCACGGGGCACACTCTTTTGCATATTCCGCATTTTGTACATTTTTCTTCCACTTTGTCTATACGCAGGATGGGAGCCCACTTGAAGGGCCAAAATTTGTTCAAGATGGAGAGTGTTGCGCCTACAGGGCAGAATCGGCACCAAAGCAGTCTTACCATAAATGAACCTGCAGTGAAGGCGAAGAAAACAATCCATGTGATCAAGATAAGGTTGGGACCGTTAAAGTAATTTATTGTTCCCTGTAGGTCATGGAAACTAGCGCCCCACACTTCAAACCCTAAAACGTTTCCTGCCTGTTCGATTAGGGGTTCTATTGGAGTCAGGAAAACTATGATTAATGATTTGAATGGTCCCATGAACATTATTATGTAACGCCACAAGTCGGCGTTTAGAACACCAAAAATTAGGGCCATCGCCAGAAAGAATGCCAGTATCACGTATCTAAGCGTGTCTAAATAGTTGTTGAGTTTTTCTGGCAGGTTCCAGTGGGGTATTTTAAGGAACTTTCGGAGACGGGTGAGCAGATCCATGTATAAGACAAAGGGGCAGAGCCATCCGCAGAAGAAGCGTCCCAAAACAATAGTGCTGCCAACAATTAAAATGAAGATAATCCCTAATCTTAATGCTATGTTGTAAACCAGTCCAGAAAATATGGGATTCCACGGAAGAGGTATGAATAACAACAGCACAAAAATCGTGGTTGTGGCAATTATCTGAATAAAAAGCCGTAGGATGCTTAGTTTTCTGGTTAGGTTCCTCACCCAGATAAGTATTGCCAGTATTCCAATTGTCACTAACCCTACCGCTATTGTTGCCCGCAACATTTCTGCGATAGTTTCCAGCATCCTTTTTTCTCCATTAAGTGATGACCGATAAAGAGTTGATTAAAGCGCCAAGCCCCATGACAACAAGGTTTACTCCTCCGATGCCTGCGATGTAACTTGTGATGTGGGGAAGGCGGGCGGAGGCGCAGAAAGTGAGCCCATAAAATAAGCCTAAGATGAGGGGGGCAGGGTGAGGATTCGATTTTTGCTCTAGCGCAGTCATCTGAGGAGAGACCTTATTATTGTTAGAGCAAATACAAAGAAACAGCGGCATTTAACTATTACCGTAAATCCGTGGAAGATTTTGTTCGCTTTTTTATGTCTAAAATGTAGTTTGTCAACTCCTTTTCTACCCTAATTACCGCGCCAGAAATCACCTTCTCAGCTTGCATATTATGGGACTAATAGAGGTTCATTGTTGAAAGCAGTCTTTTTTCAGGAAAACCAAGAAGACCCATCATAATCCTTCCAAGCATACTTCAACTTTAATAATCTCCTCTCCGCTTCTTATCTTCTGAAGCCAAAATGGACCCCTGGAGACTACTTAGACCCGAAACAGCAGACGCTTTCACAAACATGGCAATCGACGAGGCAATAATGAAAGCAAGAATCGAGAATCGGGTACCCAACACCCTCCGCTTCTACATGTGGAACCCCTCAGCCGTCTCCATAGGACGCTTCCAGAAACTGGCAGACGAAATTCATGTAGAAAGCTGCAGAAAACACGGCGTAGACATTGTGAGAAGAATCACAGGCGGCGGAGCCGTATATCACGACTCGGAGGGGGAAATAACCTACAGCATAATAACCAAAACAAAAGACCTGGGATGCAGGGACCTAGACATGATCGGTGCATACCAGAAAATCTGTAGCGGACTCAACGAAGCAGTAAAAATCTTGGGAGTCAAAGCCGACTACCACCCACCAGACCCGAAACGGTGCCCAAACCTCACCATAAGCGGAAAAAAAATCTCCGGAAACGCCCAATCATCCAAAAAAGGTGTGCTGCTTCAGCACGGAACATTCCTGCTGGACATTGATCACGAAAAAATGTTCACGTTTCTGAAGGTTCCTTGGGCAAAAACATTAAACGACGTACTTGCAGTTTCCAAAAGGAAGCTGACCTCTGCGAGACAAGAACTTGACTCAGAGTTTTCTACAGAAGAAGCGTACCAAGCCTTAGTTAGGGGATTCGAGAAAGCGTTGGGTGTACAGCTTGTGGAGAAAAAGCTCACAGAATATGAACAGAAGCTGGCTGAAAGAATTAGAAAAGAAAGGTTTGTGACCGAGGATTGGACCTCCCTCGGTAAAGCATCCATTTAGCCGCGTTTTCTACAGCAGTGCATACATGACTATTGTTGGAGCAAACACTGAAGCCACCAAAGACATCACCGTAATCAAAGTGTTCAGTGAAGGGCCTGCAGTGTCCTTGAATGGGTCTCCCACAGTGTCGCCTACAACAGCAGCCTTGTGAGTGTCTGAGCCTTTGCCGCCAAACGCTCCAGCCTCTATGTACTTTTTCGCATTATCCCATAATCCGCCAGCGTTAGACATCAGCAGAGCAAAGATCAGCCCCGAGAAGATGCTGCCTGCCAGATAACCGCCAAGAGCCTGTATTCCGCCAATGAACCCAACCGCCAACGTGATGCCAATAGAAAAAACGCTTGGAAGAATCAACTCCTTCAAAGCACCCTTAGTGGCAATGTCAACACAAGACGCATAATCTGCTTTAACGCCCTCTTTGCCCTCTAGCAAACCAGGAATCTCTTTGAACTGTCGACGGATTTCTTCAATCATACAGAACGCATTTTTGCCAACACTGAGCATTACCATCGCCGAAAACACTGCTGGTATAGCAATACCGATAAGTGCACCAGTCAAAACCAACGGGTCCATCAAATCAAACGTAATCATTGTACCAGTTTCGGATTGAACTATCTCTTGGAACGCTGCAAGCAACGCAATTACTGTTAATCCTGCTGCGCCAATAGCAAATCCTTTGGTTATAGCCTTAGAAGTATTGCCCGCTGCATCAAGACTTGCAGTAATTTCGAGAACTTCTTCATCTAATCCTGCTTGTTCTGCAATTCCGCCTGCGTTATCAGAGATGGGTCCGAAAGCGTCGCCTGCTACAATCATTCCAACAATCGACAACATTCCGACTGCCGCCATGCCAATACCGTAAACACCTGCTCCTTCTGCTGCAATGAAATGTTCAGCTACCATGTATGAGCCTACAGATGCAAAAGCAATCCCTAGCAGTGCTGGGAACATGCTTAGCAATCCGTAGGAAAAGCCTGTGATTATGTTAACTGCAGAGCCTGTCTGTGATGCTTCAGCTGTTTTGATTACTGGAAACTTGTCTATTGAAGTAAAGAAGTCTGTTGTGATTCCTATTACAACACCGCCAACTAATCCGATGACTGCTGCTGCCCAGATGCCAATGTTAATTTCCAAATACATTGTCATTCCAAGCGTCAATAGTCCAAAAATTATGCATGTCAGGTATGTTCCCAAATTGAGTGCGGTTCCAGGGTTTCCTTTTTTGCCCACTCGAACTATTGCAACTCCCAAAATTGAAGCTATGGCTCCAAGTCCAGCAAACACCAGCGGCACGTCAACAAAGGATATCCATTTAAAGCCAAAACCAACTAGGGCATCAGCTCCACCAAGTGTCATAACTGCAACAATGCTTGCTACGTACGAGTCGAAAAGGTCTGCTCCCATGCCTGCGACGTCACCAACGTTATCTCCAACGTTGTCGGCGATTACACCAGGGTTTCTAGGGTCGTCTTCTGGAATGTTCATTTCCACTTTGCCTACTAAATCTGCGCCAACGTCTGCCGTTTTTGTGTAGATTCCGCCTCCAATCTTGGCGAACAGCGCCATTGCGCTTGCTCCAAAGCTGAAGCCCAGAACTATTTCTGGGTCGCCAGTTACAGCGTAAACAAGACTTAATCCAAGCAAAGCCAATCCAACTACGGCTAAGCCCATAACTGCTCCTCCACGGAAAGCTATGGGGAACGCTTTGTTGAGTCCTTCTTTTGCTGCGTTTGCTGATCTGACGTTTGCTTTCAGTGCAACCGTCATTCCCAGTACACCTGCAATCGCAGAGCATACTGAACCAAAAACGTAGGCTACTCCCATAAGGGGACTAAGAAATATCGCTAATACTACGGCTACTACAGCAACGAACACTGCGAGATATTTGAACTCTACTTTCAGGAATGCTCTGGCGCCCTCCTGTATCGCGTCCGAGATTTCCTGCATCTTTTCTGTTCCGCTACTTTGCCTGTTAATGTAAAAATAGAGGTAAATCGCAACTAATACTGATGCTGCAGCCGTAATCGGCGCGATTGTCCAATCAATCATCATGATGTTTTACGCACCTATGTTTTGAGTTATTAGGGTTTCGACATGTCTGTCTTAAGTTTTTCGCCGAAATCTTATCAGATTGTTTGGTTCACCGTTCTGTTTTGGCATCTAACCTCAAACCCTGAGCCTAATTTCAGAATTTATTGTAGCCGTGAGAAACTTTTTGCATCAAATTGGAAGAAATGCTTTTTAAGAGCAAGGTGACCCTTAAACTTCAAAATCTTCCAGTCTGTAAGACAGGCGGTTGAAATGAGCACCGAATGGCACTCCCTGAAAAAAGAGAAACTCCTGAAGTCGCTCAAAGCCACCGAAGAAGGCTTGAGCACAGAAGAGGCTGAACGTCGACTGCAAGAGTTCGGACCCAACGAACTCGTGATGAAGAAGGGAGTAAGCCCCCTTGAGATATTCTTCGGTCAATTCAAGGACATATTCGTTGCCATGCTTTTATTCGCAATAATCGTCTCCGTCGCGATAAACGAGCTCGTAGACGCCGCAACCATAGCCACCATCGTGTTCCTCAACGCTATAGTCGGCTTCATACAGGAATACCGATCGGAAAAGGCAATGGAAGCAATGAAGAAGCTTACTGCCCCAAAAGCTCGGGTTCTCAGGAACGGGAAAGAGATTGTTATTCCCTCCCGAGATGTTGTGCCTGGAGACATTGTTCTCTTGGAAGCGGGAGACCGTATCCCTGCTGACGCCCGACTCCTCAATGTTGTGGACCTGAAAACCGACGAAGCAATTTTAACCGGCGAATCCACAGCCGTCTCCAAACAGGACGAAGTTCTTAACGAAAAAACGGCTGTAGCGGACAGAAAAAACTCGGTTTTCATGGCAACGCACATAACTTATGGCAGAGGCAAAGCCGTAATCACCTCCACTGGAATGGGAACGGAATTCGGCAAAGTCGCCAAAATGGTTCAATCCGTGGAGAAGGTTGATACGCCCCTCAAGCAGAAACTGACAAAGTTCGCCAAGAAACTGGGAATGATAATTGTAGCCGTATGTGCTGTCATCTTCATCCTTGAATTGTATGAAATCTTCTTCCTCGAAACAGGCGCCATAGGCGACATAATAGAAGCATTTGAAGTCGCAATCGCCCTTGCCGTCTCAGCAGTTCCTGAAGGTTTACCTGCTGTTGTAACGGTGTCTCTTGCCCTAGGCGCCAGAGAACTCGCAAAACGTAACGCACTCATAAGAAAACTTTCATCCGCAGAGACTTTAGGCGCCACAGACATCATCTGCTCTGACAAAACAGGCACCTTGACAAAGGGCGAAATGACTGTGCGCAAAGTCTACGCCAACAATAAAATGATTGACGTGACAGGCGCCGGATACGAACCAAAAGGAGACTTTCTCCTAGATGGGGCTACCGTAGACCCAAAAGAAGATGTGCAGCTTGATTTGCTCTTGAAAGCCGGCACATTATGTTCCAATGCCAGTTACGACGGACAAAAAGTGCTCGGAGACACCACTGAGGGAGCTTTGATCGTAGCAGCCGCAAAGGCGGGAATCACAAAAACAGATCTCGATAGTAGTTATTCTCGTCTTCAGGAAGTTCCCTTCACCTCCGAAAGAAAACGTATGACAACCGTTCACAGATCACCTAATGAACAGGTTTTCTCATACACTAAAGGAGCCGCCGAAATCATCTTAGCCCGCTCAGAATACATCCTCAAAGATGGCACAACAATTGCGCTAACCAAAAGAGAAAAAGAAAAAATCCTGAAGACAAACGAAGAGATGGCAAATCAAGCTCTCCGTGTTCTCGCCATAGCCTACAAAGAGTTACCAAAAACTGAAGCTGGGAAACACGGCGAAGACGAACTAGAAAGCGGTCTAACTTTCATAGGCTTAGCAGGAATGATTGACCCGCCTAGAGACGAAGCTAAGGGCGCCAATGAACTGTGCCGAAAAGCAGGCATAAAAACCGTGATGATTACTGGAGACCACAAGCTCACAGCAGTTGCCATAGCCAAAGAATTAACCATAATGAACGAAGGCGACTTGGCTTTTACAGGCGCCGAACTCGACAAGATGAGTGACGCAGAATTTGAGGATATTGTCGAAAAGGCAGTTGTTTACGCTCGTGTTTCTCCTGAACACAAACTTCGAATTGTAAAAGCCCTCAAGGACAAAGGGCACATCGTCGCCATGACCGGAGACGGAGTTAACGACGCACCTGCCCTTAAACAGGCAGATATTGGCATAGCCATGGGCATCACAGGAACCGACGTTACCCGAGAAGCTGCAGACATGGTGCTGGCAGACGACAACTTCGCCACAATCGTCACAGCCGTTGAAGGCGGGCGAGCCATATACGACAACATACGCAAATTCTCCTTCTTCCTGTTGCGCTCCAACTTTGACGAACTTCTCGTTATCGGACTCTTTGCCTTGTTGGGTCTAGAACTGCCCTTAGCCGCTGGCATGATTCTGTGGATAAATCTGATAACAGATGGCGGTCCCGCCCTAGCTTTGAGCTTGGACCCGCCCCAGCCAGACCTGATGGAAAAGCCTCCGCGAGATCCAAAAGAAGGCATACTTCATGGACGGTTCGCTTCGATTCTCATGAGCTTCTTTACCCAATTCCTTGGAACAGGAGTAGTGTTCTTCATAATGTTCTATGTATTGGGAGACGGAGTTGTAGACAGTCCCGATTTCATGCGTGCACGGACAATGGCTTTCATGCAAGCCACTCTGCGTGAACTTATGGTTGTCTGGAACTGCAGATCAGAACGAAAGAATGCCTTCAGGGTTGGATTCACTTCAAACAAGTGGCTACTCTTTGCTGTCGTTGCCTCAGCAATTGCTACAATGGCTGTGCCTTACACAGGCTTGTTCGACACAATACCCCTAAGACTCGAAGACTGGGCCATAGTCATACCCTTATCACTGTCAGGATTGCTGATATTGCCTGAAATCTTCTATGACCGAAAGATTTGGCGCTGGAGATAATCTAGAATAGAAGAATTCGCTGCCTAGAAACAGGTAGCTCAAATCCTTTTTTTCAATCTATATTCACATTTCATAAGTAAAATAAGGTGTTAGCGTAAGCAAATGCTGAAGAACAATGAGCAAGGCACCATTACGTTTGCGGTTCCTGTTCCACAGTTTCGGTCTCGGTTGCATAAGCAGCGCCATCTTTCTGCAGATGCTAGTATTCTGGGAGATATCTCAAACAGGATTCTTCAGGGCTACTGAGCAGAACCAAATGATTCTGTCATTTGAGGTTTTTCTGGCAATCTTCGCCGTTATTTATTTCGTTTATATCTACCAAAATTTTGTTCGTTCAATACGGTAATTTGCGTAGAACCTTTTTTCTAAAGTTTTTCTCCATTTTTATGAGAGTTGATAAGGGGGCATATTCAAAGAAAAATAAAAACTGTTAAATATTCCTCTGTAAGAAAAGGAAGGAACAGTGATTTTAAGAGGCGAAAAATAGTGGCGCTCAAGAAATTATGTGTAATGATGTTATGTACATTTCTTTTAACCTTAGCCTTTTCGGGGGTCGGCAAGTCAGCTCCTGAAGAAACAAAGAATGTGTATCATATCGATTATGGGGGTCTCACGATAGACATTACTGCTCCGATTCAAGCCTATCCTGGCGATAACATCAGCATCACTGTGACAACGGAAGCTGTAACCCAAATCGACATCGAGTACATCTATGTGGAAATCTTTGGGCTTGTAAACGCCACAACAGAAATTACCTTAGGCAACATTACTCACATTGAAGATTCACCACTCACTTTTCATGAAGAGGAATATGACATAGCAATCCCCGACAACATTTCCTCAGGATTAACATATGGACTCATAAGTTGTGAATGGGAGTTCATGGGTTCGCCGGAAAAGATTCCCTCATCCGGATTCGCTTTGACATATATTGAAAACGTAGCGTTAGAGCAGCTTCAAGCAGAATATGACGAATTGAATGCCACTCACCAATCCATCTTCGAAGAATACACCGAATTGAAAGCAGGCGTCAAAAAAGAAGTGGAATCCACCCAAAATCTGATGTACGTCTTCATCATAACAACCGTTGTTGCCAGCATCACAGTTTTTGTTCTGTTAATGAGAAAACCCAAAAAAGTCTGGGTCTAAAAACCCAAAAGCTTTTTTGCTTCCTCAATCTCTTCGGGCAGCAGTTGCCTTGGATAGTTATAGAGAGGACCACATGGTCTCTCATTATAGTATGGTCGGTTGCATCCTGGACACCCCGAAGTCAGAAAAGGCTCGCCAGTGTCTACGATTTCCAGCAGCTGTTTCTTAGGGACTCCGAAGTCTCTGAGACGACTGTTCCTGTCGAATGCCATGTTTTCAAATCGGGTTCTTCTGTGGGTTAAGAGGTAATGGGCAACTTGAACCCTCCGGTAACTGCTTAGTGAAGGCTGGGGATTGTCTTCCAGCGCGGTTCCGGGAATCGGTGTGAAGGCAAACAATCCTGGGTAGATTCCCGAATCAACACACCATTGAATCGTTTTGCATGTATCCTTCTCTGTTTCTCCTAGACCCACAATAAGGTGTGTGCTCACGGAGCCTTCGCCGAAGACTCTAACAGCCTCCCGCAATGCATCACGCTGTCTCTCCCAACGGTAAGGTCCGCCCATGTTTCTTCCCTTAACCCTGTCAAAGATTTCTTCTGTGGCAGCGTCCAAGGCTACGCTTATGCGGTTAACCCCAGCATCTGCTAAAGCCCTCATTTTCTCAGGGTTTAAGGGCTGACAAGAAACAGATACGGGAACAGCTACTCTCGACTTGATTTCCCTAACAAGAAGCAAAACCTCGTCAAAAACCTGTGGATAATTCAGCGTCTGGACGCAAACCCGCTTTATCGATCCGCCTCTTGCGGCTCTCTCTATTCCATCGACTACCTGCATTGTATGGAATGTGGGCCAGGTGACTCTGGAGAGCATGTCTGCTCTTGCCTCGCTTGTTCTGGCTTGGGGGCAGAAACCGCAGTTAGCGGAGCACTTTTCTTTTCGACAGGTCAGAAGATAGATGGTTGTAGGTTTGGCGTCAAGTTTACCCCTTAACAAGCCGAGCACTATGGCTGAGCCTATGGAAACGCGGATTCTCTCAGGGACGGATGCAGTGGTCATTAAGGAGCACCAAACGTTTTTGGAATCTATAGTTTAGTAATTTGATGCCTATATTTATCTCTCCCAAAAACGGAGACTGAAAGGAGCAAACAAACAAGGGACATTGAAGACAGGTTCTCTGGAGTCGCCCTCAACTAGCTCTCAAAAGTTTTTTAGAAAGCCGTTACGATGGTAGACATGTATGTCAAACCTAGATGCTGAGACTGTGTGGCGGATGCCGAAAAAAGAGTTAGTTTCGTTAATTGAAGAAGGCTGTTTTACTAACAGGACAAGGAAAATTCGGTTTTATGCCCCAAGTTTTGTCTACTACAAAAGCAAATATTTTCGTTCGCCTCCAAACGCTTTTCCATCAATCTCAATCACAGGCTCCTCCTGCGCACTGAAATGTAAGCACTGCAACGGAAAAGTGTTAGACACTATGGTTCCCGCCCTAACCCCAGACGAACTGTTTGATGTTTGTGCAGAACTGAAGAATGATGGCGGGGTTGGCTGTCTCGTAAGTGGAGGATGCCTTCCGGACGGTTCTGTTCCCATTGACAGGTTCGTAGACGCCATCGCCCAGATAAAGAAGAAGCTGGGTTTAACTGTTATCACTCACACAGGGGTCGTCGACTTTTCCACTGCAAAACGGTTGAAGGCTGCAGGAGTTGACGCTGCACTAATCGACATAATTGGCTCCAACGAAACAATCCACGAAGTATACCGTCTTGATGTCAGCGTCGAAGATTATGACAGGTCTTTAAGGGCTTTCCAAGAATCTGGAATCCCCTTTGTTCCACACGTGCTTGTGGGGCTGCACTACGGCGAACTGAAGGGCGAACTTGAGGCACTAAAAATGATCTCCAAATATTCGCCTTCAGCAGTCATAATCATAGCTTTTATGCCTATCCGTGGGACGCCCATGGAAAAGGTGATTCCGCCTGAACCGGAAGACATCGCCCGGATTTTGGTTTCTGCTAGACTGTTGATGCCTGAGACTCCGTTGGTTTTGGGGTGCATGAGACCTAAAGGCAAACATCGAATAACCACTGACCTGCTTGCTGTTAGAGCCGGCGTCGACGCCATAGCCTTCCCTGTCGAGGAAGCCATCCGTTTGGCAGAATACATGAACTTGGAAACGTCGTTTTCGTCTCTCTGCTGTTCCCAGATTTTTGAAGACATCAGGCTTTGATTTTCTGAAATACTCAAGGCTGAATTCTGGACGGTTAGCTGATGTTATGATAGTTTTGGGGGTGCTTTTCTTCAAGTCGAATCGTTACGTTTTTAAGATAAACAGTTATCACAATAACGTATCTGACTGAGGTGAAAACTATGGTCAAAGTAGAAGACTATGAAGTGCCTGAAAACCTGTATTACCACAAAGAATACCTGTGGGCAAAGGTAGAAGACGGAAAAGTAAAAATTGGAATAATCGATTTCGCCCAAAAACAACTCAACGACATCGTATACGTTGAACTTCCCAGCGTAGGTGACACCATAACTCAAAATGAACCCTGCGGAACCCTAGAGTCGGTGAAAGCAGTCTCAGATCTCATTGCTCCTATAAGCGGCACAGTCGAGTCTGCAAATGAAGAACTGGAGGGCAAACCCGACCTGGTCAACGAGGACCCCTATGGTGAGGGATGGCTTCTAATCGTAGCCCCAACAAATCTAGATGCAGAATTAAAAGAGATCATGAACTTCGATGCAGCTGTCGAGTGGCACAAAAAACTTGCAACAGAGGGTTAACTGAGCTGCAGGTGAGTGCCTTACGGTTTTCTTGCGAAAACAGGTGAAGGCTCTTAGCAGGGGTTAGCCCAAACACTTTTTTCACTAAAAGATTTTTTATCTAGGAATAACAATAAAGATGTAAAACAAATAGGCTGGAACCCATAATGGCAAAAATCCATAAAGATATAATTAAGCTACTTTCGGAAAAACCATTGTCCCTCGCTGAGATCGCTGAAAATCTCGAAAAACCCGAAAAGAAAGTTTACAATGCTCTGAAGAAACTCTTCAGCGACGGAAAAATCGAAAGCGACGCAAAAACTCGAAAGTATTCACTTGCGAAATAGCAAAGCTAGAGCATTTCTGCTTCATTTTCAATTCGAACTATCTGCCGAGAATAAGATTAATATGCAATCATCTGATATTCTGACAAACAGAAGTCGAGGAATGAAAATGACCCGAAAAATAGTTATTATTGGAGCCCACGCTGCAGGTCTTGATGCGGCTTCTGCAGCTAGGAAAACGGATAGAACCGCTGAAATAACTTTGATAACAAAAGAAGAGAAACCGGCATATTCCAGGTGCGGTCTTCCCTTTGTTTTGGGTGGGCACATAAAAACTTTCGATGATCTGGTGGTCTTTCCAGAAAGATTCTATAAAATGATGAAACTGAACCTTCTAACAGAGACTACAGTAACAAACATTGATGCGAAGGCGAAAACTGTCGATATACAGGACAAGAACGGAAAGAAAGAAACTCTCTCGTATGATAGTTTGGTGATAACAACTGGCGCTAAACCGTTTGTGCCTCCCATAAAGGGGCGGGACAAGAAGGGAGTCTACGTTGTTCGAACCATAGAAGACGGGGAAGAAATCAACAAAGCCATTGAATCAGCCAAGTCCGCAGTAATCATAGGCGCAGGACTTATTGGACTTGAGGTTGCCGTAGCCTGCATTGAAAGAGGACTGAAAACCACGGTTGTTGAATTCCTTCCTTACGTTTTACCTGTTCTCCTAGACAAAGAGATGGCTGACCGCGTCCAGAAGATGCTTGAAGAGAAGGGCATGAACATCATTGTTGGAAAGGGAGCAGAGGAAATCCTTGGAACCGACAAAGTTACTGGAGTTCTTGTTGCAGGAGAAACAATTCCCGCAGATGTGGTTGTTGTAGCCACCGGCGTAAGAGCCAACACTGAATTGGCAACAAATGCTGGAGTAGAACTTGGAGAAAAACGGGGAATAAAAACCAACCTGAAAATGGAAACCAACATCAAAGACGTTTACACCGCTGGAGACTGCGCTGAAACAATAAACCTTGTTACTCTTAGACCCACAATGAGCCAGCTTGGAACCACTGCAGTGAAACAGGCAAAAGTAGCCGGAACCAACGCTGCCGGCGGATACTCCACATTTAGGGGTGCTTTGGGCTCTTGGATTACACGATTGTTCGACACCGAAATTGGCGGAACTGGACTTACAGACTTCTTTGCTGCTCGAGCTGGAATAGAAACTGTGTCCGGAACCATAGTTTCCAAAACAAGGGCTGACTACTTCCCCGGAGCCTTGCCCATCAGAATCAAGCTCATCGCAGAAAAAGAAACTGCAAAGATCATTGGTGCCCAGATCATTGGTGGAGAAGAGGTAACACAGCGCATAAACGCTTTGTCCTTTGCAATCCAAAACGAAATGACCCTCCAAGAACTGGCGAAAGCCGAAACCTGCTACGCACCTCCAGTTAACGAAACTTGGGAGCCGATGGTTTTAGCTGCAGAAATGGCGCTGAGACGACTTCGATAATCCCCTTCTCTCTTTGCAAAAACTTTCTAGAATGTAAGCCTAGCCTTTCATGGGGCTAGGCAACTTTACCAACTTTTGGTCACACCTCACAGTTTTGTTTAAAAAGAAAACTTTATTTGTTTGCGTCATATTAATCGAGATTCTTGTAAACGGTGATTCCAATGGGAAAGGAAAAACTGAAGATTGCTTTTTATTGGGCGGCTAGTTGTGGAGGCTGTGAAGTAGCTGTTTTGGACGTCAACGAGAAAATCTTGGATGTCGTTGCAGCTGCTGACATTGTTTTCTGGCCTGTAGCAATGGACATCAAATACAAAGATGTTGAAGCTATGCCAGACAAAAGTATAGACGCTTGCTTCTTCAACGGCGCAATAAGAACAGAAGAAAATGAGAAGATGGCTAAACTTCTAAGACAGAAATCCAAAATTTTGGTGGCTTTTGGTTCATGCGCCAACGATGGGTGTGTGAAAAGCCTCGCAAATCTCTGGGACAAGGACGCTGTCTTTGAACGTGCCTACCTTGAAACCCCCTCAACTCAAAATCCTGAAAAGGTGACACCTCAAACCTGTGTCAAAATCAAAGAGGGAGAACTTGAACTTCCTGAAATCTATGACACTGTGAAAACTTTGCCCCAAACAGTGGATGTTGACTACACAATTTCCGGTTGTCCCCCACCTGTTCCGGCTATACTGAGCATGTTTACTGCCTTCATAACTGGCGATTTGCCTCCTAAGGGTTCAAGCTTCTTGCCAGACAAGTCAGTCTGTGACGAATGTACAAGAGAAAAGAATCATACACAAATCACTGAAATAAAGAGAATCTACGAAATTGATGACGATGGCAAAACTTGCTTCTTGGACCAAGGTGTTATCTGCATGGGACCAGCTACTCGTGCTGGTTGCGGTTCCCAGTGCCCCCTTGTTAACATACCGTGCACTGGTTGTGGCGGTCCAGGTCCCCGCGTGGACGACCAAGGTGCCGCAGCTATTAGTGCTATTGCATCACTCGCAGCCAATTCAGAGGTTGTTAAGCAGATTGTGGACCCAATAGGAACATTCTACAAGTATTCATTAGCTAACTCTATTCTCAGGAGGAAGGTGCAGAAATGAAAGAAATAGTAATAGACCCAATCACCCGACTTGAAGGACACGGAAAAATAACCATATTCCTGAACGACGCTGGAAACGTAGAAAACGCTTACTTCCAAGTTCCGGAACTGCGAGGTTTTGAGCGTTTCTGTGAAGGAAGACGAGCAGAAGACCTGCCCATAATAACAACCCGAATTTGTGGTGTCTGCCCAGTTGCTCACCATATGGCAGGAGCAAAGGCTTTAGATGCCTCATTCAACGTGGAGCCCACAGAAACAGCCAAAAAATTAAGAGAGCTCGAGTATTGTGGCTACTTCATCTATGATCACATACTGCACTTCTACTTCTTGGGTGCTCCGGACTTTGTGGTTGGACCTGACGCTCCAGCCGCTAAACGTAACATTCTTGGAGTAATCGAGAAAGTTGGTTTGGACATCGCTGGCGAAGTCATAAAGCACCGTGCTTTTGGACAAAGAATTACTGGCATTCTTGGAGGAAGACCAACTCATCCTGTTAGCGCTGCTATGCCAGGCGGTATAGCTAAGGCACTAAGCGAAGAAGACCGTCAAGACATTGAAAATATGCTTAAGAGCTGCCACGAATTCGCCAAGTTCAGCCTGAAAATCTTTGACGATGTTGTTCTGAAGAATGCTGACTACGTTAAACTGATCACAAGCGACCCATACAACCTGCCCACATACTACATGGGCACCGTTGACGAAAACAACAAAGTGAACTTCTACGACGGCAAAGTCCGCGTGGTTGACCCACAAGGAAAAGAATTCGTGAAGTTCGGTCCCGAAGAATACTTGGACATTATCGAAGAACATGTTGAACCTTGGACCTACGTTAAACTGCCTTACCTCAAGAAGATCGGCTGGAAGGGTCTCACTGCAGGACCAAACAGCGGAATCTACCGTGTCGGTCCACTTGGAAGACTCAACGCCTCTGAGGGTATGGCAACTCCGGTTGCACAGGCAGAATATGAGAGGATGTACAAGACTCTTGGCGGAAAACCTGTCCACGCTACCTTGGCTTTCCACTGGGCAAGACTGATCGAGTTGATGTATGCAACTGAACGCGGTCTAGAACTGATCAAAGACCCTGAAATAACCAGCAAGAACATCCGAAACAAGCCTGGAAAACCAGGAGAAGGCGTTGGAATAGTTGAAGCCGCAAGAGGCACTCTAATCCACCACTACCAGTTGGATGAGAATGCGTTAGCAAAGAAAGTTAACCTTGTTGTAGCGACAACACATAACGCGCCTGGTATCTGCATGTCCATAAAGAATGCTGCACAAGGCATAATCAAAGATGGCAATGTCAACGATGGCTTGCTGAACATGGTTGAAATGGCATTCCGAGCCTACGATCCATGCTGGGCTTGCGCTACACACTTCGCCGTCGGCGAGATGCCCCTAGAGGTTAACGTCTTCGACAGCACCAAGAAACTAGTTAAAACCATCAGAAGATGAGCGAATGAAAAATGGAGCAACCTAAAGTCGGAGTATTCCTATCTGACTGCGGAAAACAGCTCTCTGAAATCCTAGACTTTGATGCTTTGACAAGCTTCGTGAAGACTGTCCCGAACGTAACTCTCATTGCAAGAGGCAGCGAGTTCTGGCGCGGCAAAGGACTGCAGACTATCATAGATTCCATAAAAGACAAAAAAATTAACCGTGCCGTTGTAGCTGAGAGTCTCACAAAAATAAGTGACGTAACCATCGCTCAGGCAGTAGAAACTGCAGGTCTTAATTCCTACTTGGTTGAAGTAATCGACATCAAAGACCACTGCGCATGGCCACACAGGAAGACACCAAAAGAAGCCACTGAAAAGGCTAAAGCCATGATTCTAGCAGCCATCGAGCGGGCAAAACTTCTAGAACCCATCGAGAAACTAGAGTTTCCCGCTCTCAAATCTGCCCTAATTATTGGTGGAGGCATCGGCGGTATGCAGGCGGCTGTGGACTTGGCGGATTTAGGCTTCGAGGTGAATCTGATTGAGAAAGCGCCGTTTCTCGGAGGTTTGGCTGCTCGCGCTGGCAGATTCTTCCCAACTGACGACTGTGCCATCTGTATTCAGCCTCCCGCCTCTGATGTGAAGACCATAACCCATACTTCTAGGAAGTGTGTGTATCGTTCTGGCTTCAGCGAAATTCCTAACCTGAACATATTAACGAATTCTAAAGTTGTGGCTGTTGAGGGAGTTCCCGGAAACTACAAGGTTACAATCGAAAAGAAGCCTCGGTATGTTATTGCGGATAAATGTGTAGCCTGCGACAAATGTGTTGCCGTTTGTCCTGTGGAAACTCCTGACGAATACAATGCAAACCTGAATAAACGAAAAGCAATATACATCAACGTTCCAACTGTCCACCCACAAGTCTACGCCATTGACGAGGACGCCTGCAAATTCAATGACTGCGCCAAATGTGTAAAAGTTTGTCCAACAAACGCCATTGACTTGGATCAGAAACCTGAGCAGGTAACCTTGAATGTGGGCAGCATAGTTGTTGCCACGGGCTTCAAGGAGTTTGATGCAAGCAACATAAAGGAGTATCATTACGACGATTACCCTGACGTTATCACCAACCTTGAATTGGCTAGGATGATTGACGGCTTCGGTCCAACAGGCGGCGCGATTGTTCGTCCTTCAGACGGCAAGCCCGCCAAGAAAATCGTTTTTGTTCAATGTGCAGGTTCGCGAGACAGACGATATAATCCTTATTGTTCAGGCATCTGCTGCATGATTTCATTGAAAAACGCGTCTTTGATTAAAGAAGCTAACCCCGACGCAGAAGTTTCCATCTGCTACATTGACATCCGAACCACTGGAAGAGAGCATGAGTACTACTATGAGCGAGCTAGAGAGATGGGCATAAAGTTCGTTAAGGGACGCCCAACTGAAATCTATGCTGACGAAGAGAAAGGCAAGTTGATTGTCGATGTTGAGGATGCTCTTCTCAAACGATTCTTGGACTTGGAAGCTGACCTAGTTGTATTGGCTTCTGCAATGGTGCCTGCTGAAGGAACCGAGGAACTCGCCGAGATTCTGGATCTTGATCTGGAAGCGGACGGTTTCTTCAAGGAATACAACGCTAAACTTAGACCAACCGAAACTAAGCAGAAGGGAATTTTCCTCTGTGGAGGAGCAACCTTCCCGAAGGATGCGCCAACAGCTTCTCTGCACGCTCACTCGGCAGCTATGAAAGCAACCAAGTTCTTGACAAGCGGCAAAATAGTCAAGGACCAAAGAACCGCCGTAATCAATCAGGACTACTGTGGTGACTGTGAATTCTGTCCAGTAATCTGCCCCTATGGCGCCATCAGTTTGGAGCCTACAACTGAAGACCACTTTGTCGCCAGCGTTAACGAACTCCTCTGTGAGGGATGCGGCGTATGTATTGGAACCTGCCCACTGAACGCCATAGAACTTAGGCACTCTAGACCCAACCAGATGGAAGCCCAGATGAAGGCTCTCATGTCAGTGAATGGAACATCGAAGCCTCTGGTTCTAGTCATCTGCTGCCAAGAGTGCGGTCACACTGCTGTTGACTCTTCGGGTATGGCTAAGATGCAGTATCCCGCCAACGTGAGGGTTATGAAGGTTCCGTGTGCTGGAATAGTGCGAGTTAACCAGATTCTTGAAGCCTTCAAAGCTGGCGCCCAAGGCGTTATGGTTGTGGGATGCAAGAGCGACGGATGCCACTATGAGGTTGGCAGTGAGAATGCTGAGAAGAAGATGGATCTTGCCAAGGTGCTGCTGAAGGAATACGGAATAGAGCCACAAAGGCTAGAGATGTTCAAGATGGTGTACATCGAAGGCAACCAGTTCGCAGAGGCTGCAAAGATGATGACCGAACGTGTAACAAAGCTGGGTCCACTGAAACTAATGGGAGATTCCTGAAGGAGACAAATTGACATGCCACATCATAACACGGAAAAAGCTGAAATAACATCATTCTCTGACGAGGTTACAGCCCGTCATGGCGGAGAAACCTTGACCTCATGCTACCAGTGCGGAACCTGCGCCAGCAGCTGCCCAGTAGCCAGACTTGACTCCAGCTTCAATCCCAGAGAAATCATCAAGCTGTCCCTCTTAGGCGAGAAGGAAGAGGTGCTCTCCGGAGACGCCATATGGTTGTGCTGCTCATGCTTCAACTGCCAAGAAAGGTGCCCCCAAAACGTTGAGATTGCCGACTTAATCTACGCGCTGAGAAACATTGCCGTAGAGGCAGGAAATTCCCCGAATATATACGCAGATTTTGGGGCTGCTCTGATTGCTGAAGGCCGGATTGTTCAGATTTCCAAGTTCGTGGAAAAGAAACGCGAAGAATACGGCTTACCTCCCATTAAACCCGTGGGCTTAGAAGACTTGAACAAGATCCTCACCGCAACAGGCTTCACTAAACCAGAAAAGACGGAGGCGGCAAAATGAAAAGCTACGCCATATTTCTCGGATGCACCATACCTGCACGTCAACCAAACTATGAACTGTCGGCACGAAAAGCTCTTGAAAAGCTAGGAGTCGAGCTTGTAGACTTGGATAACTTTACGTGCTGTTGTCCTCCGCCCATCCAGTCTATAAATCTGGAAAGCAGCCAAGCCATAGCTGCATACAACCTCTGCTTAGCTGAAGAGGCTGGATTGGACATTGTTGCGTTGTGTAACGGCTGTTTCGAGTCTCTTGCAATGGCTAACGCGGCTCTCAAGAAAGACAAGAAACTGAAGGCGCACATCAACGAAATCCTAGCTGAAGTCGGCAAGGAGTTCAAGGGCACAATCGAAGTGAAACATTTCCTTCAAGTCCTGATGGAAGAAATTGGGCTTGAAAAAATCAAAGAAAAAGTCGTTAAGCCATTAAGCAGCCTGAAAGTAGCGCCATTCTATGGGTGCCACTCGCTCAGACCCAGCAAACTGCTGCAGTTAGATGACCCTGAGCGACCAACAATCTTTGAAAATCTGCTGGAGGCTCTGGGCGCAGAAAGCGTTGAGTACCGAGACAAGTTGAAGTGCTGTGGAGGTCTGCTGAAAGGCATCTCTGACGACACCGCACTTAGCCTCGCCAGAGACAAACTGGTAAAAACAACCAAGGCAGGCGCTGACTGCATCAGCACTCTGTGTCCCTTCTGTTTTGTTGCCTTGGATATAGGACAACTGCAAGTGAAATCCAAGTTCAGCGAAGTCTATGACATTCCAATACTCCACTATTCGGAACTTATTGCTTTGGCTCTTGGTGTAGACCCGAACGAGTTGGCGCTTAGAAGCCACAAGATAAAGGCCGATAAGGTTCTCGAAAAAATCGCATAAGCAACGAGCATTCGCGGGTTTTTTTGCTCCCGCTACATTTCTTTTTTCTTGCTGTTAAAGGATGCAATAAAGTTAATATTCAGAAAGTGATTACAGTTGCACCTCTGAATAAAGGTGACTGAAATATGGTGAATGCAGCAATAAATGGATTTGGAAGAATTGGGAGGCTCTTGTACAGGGCAGCCCTTGAAGAAGGCGCAGACATAAACTTTGTAGCGGTCAACGACCTAACCGATGCAAAAACTCTGGCGCACCTGCTGAAAAACGACACCACACATGGGAAATTTCCTTTCGACGTTCAAGTCAAAGGTTCATCTCTCATAGTTGACGGCAAAGAATTAAAAATTTTGGCACAACCAGATCCCGCGAAACTACCTTGGAAAGAAATGGGCGTCTACGTAGCAGTTGAATCAACAGGAAGATTCAGAGCAAGAGACGCAGCCGCCAAACACTTGGAAGCTGGAGCAAAGAAAGTTCTTGTCTCCGCTCCTATGAGCCCAGCAACCAGCGCTGACTTAACAGTAGTTTACGGAGTAAATGATGACCTGTATGACCCAAACAAACATAACATAATCTCGTTAGCTTCATGCACTACTAACTGTTTGGCGCCATCGGCAAAAGTTCTTAATGATACTTTCGGGGTCGAAAAAGGTCTCATGACCACAGTTCACGCTGTAACCAACGATCAGAGACTTCTTGACATGCAGCACAAAGACCTGAGACGAGCCAGATCAGCAGCCTTCAACATGATTCCGACAACAACCGGCGCAGCCAAAGCAGTTGGTTTAGCCCTTCCTATGCTCAATGGAAAACTGAACGGCATGGCACTACGCGTTCCAATACCTGACGTTTCCGTAGTTGACTTGGTGGCGGTACTCAAAAAAGAGACCACAAAAGATGAAGTCAACGAAGCTTTCAAGAAGGCAGCCGCAGGAAAACTGAAAGGCGTTCTAGCATATAGTGAAGAGCCACTGGTTTCATCAGATTTGATCCATAACAGCAACTCCGCCATAGTAGACGGTTCATTAACTATGGTCATGGGTAACTTGGTTAAGGTCCTGGTCTGGTATGACAACGAGTGGGGATACTCCGCTAAGATGGCACGGATGATCGAAAAAATCTGCAAGATGGCAGCCTAACCCTGAAAACAACAAAACTCTCAAATCCAACCCTTTTCCTTTTTTTAGATAGGTGATAAAATGCCAAAATTCTTGACAATAGACGATTTCAACCTAAAAAACAAAACGGTCCTTGTGCGAGTAGACTTTAACTCGCCACTTGACCCGAAAACCAAACAAATCATTAATGACAAAAGAATCCGTGCCCACGCAGACGCAACAATCAGCGAACTGGTCAAAAAAGGCGCAAAAACCGTGATCTTAGCTCATCAAGGCAGACCCGGAGACGCAGATTTCATCCCCTTGAATCAGCATGCTGAGCTTCTTGGCAAAGCATTAAACATGAACGTGAAGTATGTGGATGATGTTTTGGGAGAAGCTGCACAGAATGCCATCAAGGCTTTGAAGAGCGGAGAAGTTCTGGTCTTAGGAAACGTCCGAAGTCTCCCGTACGAGCAAAGTAAAGGAACTCCTGAGGAGCACTCTAAAACCGAGTTCGTGAAGAATCTAGCTCCTCTGGCAGACGTTTTCGTTAATGACGCTTTCGCTGCGGCTCACAGGGCTCACGTGTCGATGGTTGGTTTCACCGCTGTTTTGCCCAGCGCCGCCGGCAAAATAATGGAACGTGAACTCAAAGCTTTAGGCAAAGTTCTGGAATCTCCCGAAAAGCCCTCTGTGTTTGTGATTGGCGGAGCAAAAGGCGATGACTCACTGGACATATCACGTTATGTGCTGAAGAATGGCATAGCAGACTACGTTTTAACTGGCGGAGTTATAGGACACATCTTTCTGGTTGCTAAAGGCGTTGACATGGGCAAAGGAAACATGGATTTCCTGGAGAAGAAGGAGCTGATGGGTCTAGTTCCGGGCATAAAGGAACTCATGCAGCAGTATCCTGGAGCTATCATCGTTCCCGTTGACTTAGCCATGGAAGTGGACCATAAACGAGAAGAAATTGATGTTGATGACCTTCCAACAGATAATAACATCTTTGACATCGGAACAAAAACCGCAAAGAAATTCGCTGACATAATACTGAAAGCCAAAACAATAGTGGTCAGCGGCCCTGTGGGCGTCTTCGAGAATCCCGAGTTCAAGAAAGGCTCTGAAATTGTTCTCAATGCTGTAGCGGACTCTGAAGGCTTCTCTCTTGTTGGCGGAGGACACACAGTTGCCGCCGTAGAAAAATTGGGGCTGGCTGACAAAATGTCGTATGTGAGCACTGCAGGAGGCGCGTTGATAGAGTTTCTTATGGGAAAGCAGCTGCCCGGAGTTGTTGCTCTGGAAAAGGCAGCCGCCAGAACCTAACTCTCTCCTCTCTTTTTTTGGAGAATCTTTTGTCTTTCGTTTTGTGTTTTTGCTTCCTTTGTACCGTTTCCTTCTGACAGCGGGCTGTTGTTGTCTATGGGTTGGGAACGAGCTTTGTTTTTTTGCTCAATGCTTTTTCTGCAATGATGACGCCCACTATTCCCGCTATGGCCACTGCTGTAATCATTGTTAATCTCAGTATTCTTGCTACTATCTCCATGAAAGTGGCTGATTCGACAACAGTGTTGCTTTCAGGGACATTTATTGCTCTCGTGTTCCATTCTTCGAGATATCGTGTATATTCTTCGGTGGTTGGGTAACTTTCGGTGTCTGGATAGGGGAATCCGCTCATGTTTCGGAAAGGCAGCGGGTCAACCGTGAAATCGAATCCGTATCCCCAATTGCCTGGCGGGTCTTTGAACCATGAAGCCACGTACAGGAAGAAGCTTCTTTCTTCGCCGTCTTCAAGTGGCGGGAGACTTGTAGTGGGGAACTTGAGTGTAACATTGTCGCCCTGCATTCCGATGACATACATGTCGTCTGCTTCTAGGAGCAGTTGTGTTACGTTGCCGTATTTTGTGAAGTATCCTGAAGCGTTTGAGATTGTGGTGCCAAACTCCAGTGGTTTGAAATTGGCGATGGGATCAATTTCGGTAATTATCACTTCTTCTTGTGGGGTTGTGTCTATTCCGATGTAATCGAATGTTACATTCCAGAAGTTGGTGATTCTGAGTTTGTATTCGGTCACGTCTTCGGGGAAAAGCCCATTCAAGTCTACGGCGAAGGTTCGGGGAACGTAATCTGCTGGGGTCGGCATCTGCCTATCCTGTGGAATTCGCACCCAGTTGCCCTCTGCATCCATAACCTCCATGTAGGGAGCAGGATACATTTTCGTACCGTTTTCCACTAACCCTGCAGCATATGCCTCATCGAACATTTCGATGTAATCGTAATAAGGTTGAGCTGGACCCCAATCGACCATTCCATTGATTAAGAGCTTAATTTCTGGTGCATCTGATAAATCGCCCAAATCCAGCGTTAACTGGTTCACTTGGATGTTGTCCCATGATGGGCTGTCAACTCCGTTGATGGCTGGCGTGAACACTCCGTCAAGTTGGGAGATGTAAGATAGGACATCTTCTCCGTTTTCGTTTGTGGCTGAAATTGGCGTTACCAAGCTGTCTTCATCTATGGTGTAGATTTCTCCGTAGAAGCCCTTGTTGATGTAATTTACCATGCTTGAGTAAACGTCGATGTCGGCAGAGTGGTCAACAACCACCAGGTAAGCTGTGTCTAAATAGAAGATTTCATCCCATTGCTGGAAGAGGACAAGGTCATAGTATTCGTAGCCATTTTCACCGTCAGTTTTTAGTTCTAATTCGCTTGAATTCAATTTGACGTAGTCCCATGGGTTTCCTCCACCAAAAACTATGTCGCCGTCTTCATTCATGTAATCCATGTATCCTAGCCAACCCGCGTTTGAGACTTCAGTGATGTAAGTGTAGTTGACTCCGTTCCAGATGTAAAGTGAAGGACAGCATGCATATCCGCTGATTACGATGTACTGCGAAAGTATTGATTGCCACTTGTCCAAAGTGACAGTTCTTGTTGTATCTGTTACTCCATCGCTCCAGTGTGTAAACTGCACTATGCCTGTTCCAACGTCCACGATTTCGTCTGTGCTAAGGATGTAATCTCCCACTGGTAACAGTTCAACGTATGGTGTTTCGTATCTTACGCCGTCGAGTGTAAATATCATTGGTTTGCTGCCGCCACCCGCCCTGTTAATGGAGAGTGTGTGGAAGCCATCAGGGGCAACTGAACAATATCCTCTCAGCTTGTCGCTTTGATTGCCAAGGTTCACCAACTCGACGGGGTAACCCTTTGGTGTTTCAGGGTTTGATGGACCTGCTGTAAACGTGAATTCAATTGTTGCCCCAAATTCGTACGCACCCAAAGTAACCTGTTTCGTCTCTAAAACTTCGCCACCAACAATCAGCCTTACGGCAAGGACACCCTCTTCACTTGCATTGTTGTTGGCTCTAGCTGTAACGGTTACCGTTTCTCCTTCCCAAACTTCATATGGATTTACAAACACCCTTACCAACTTGGTTTTGTCTGATGCAACAATCGGGGCTTCAACAGTAAACGACTCTGACAAGCCATCTATTTCAACATTATATGTGCCAGAGTTTGTTTCAGTCACTTCGAATACTATGACATCGGTTGCGCCGCCAGGCAATGTAACATCCTTTGTTTCATGTGTGGTATCATCGATTTTAAGGTCCACTGTGTAACTGCCGCTGGCTTCTCCAACATTGGTTACCTTAACCGAGATTTCTACGGTTTCATCCACCATAACGGCGGACGGACTAACGATTAACTCGGTTACCTGAAACTCTGCAGGTTTAACTGCTGGAGCATCAGAACTAGCGCTGAAGGAGACCGTTAAATTGCCTAACTTAACTGTGTAGTCGCCTTCGGCTTCTTCAGCAACTTCAAAATAAACAGTTGCGGTTTCGTCGCTGTCTAACTGAACACTCTTGGTTTCCCGCTTTTCGTTATTCACAAGAAGGTTCAGCGAAAACTCGCCAGCTACGTCTCCAATGTTTGTCGCCGTAGCTGAAATGGTTATTGGGTCTCCGATTCTTGCTTCTTTTCGGCTGGTCGCCAGATTTGTTATCTGCAGTTCGGCTGGTCGAATTGGCGCTTCTAAGGTAACTAGGATTGACGCTTCTAGGTCCCCGATGGTGACTGTGTGGTTTCCTACTGTCAAGTCTGAGGCGGTGAAGGATACTGTTGTGGTCTCTGCCGCTGAAAGCTGAACAGTTTTGGTTGTTATCGGAACCTCATCTATCGTTAACGTCACTGTGTGGTTGCCACTCAGGTCTCCAATGTTGGTTACGTTAACCGATATTTGCGCTGGTTCCCCAACTTGTATCCAGTCATAATCGAGAATCAAATTTGTTACTTTAAACTCGGCGGGGTTTAGAATCTGCGAATTTGCATAGAAGTAACCTGGAACTACAAAAGCTAAGAGTACCAAGTCAGCCAATAAAACTGTTTTAAGTTTAGTTAATCGAAAGCCCAAAGCAATTCAACTCACAGGAACGACATTTTACTCTCCCTTAGGCGAGATGCATAATTTAATATTTCGCTCTTAAGACCTCACCTAAAGTCTAGCATTTTCTCACTCAATTTCTGATGGCTCCAGCCAGTTTCGAGACTTGAAAACGGTTTTTCCGCCCAAGTTCATTTTCAAGCAGTCTTCGTAAGGACACATTTCAACGCATCGTAAGCATAGCATGCACATTGAAGTCATTATTTTGCCTCCCTTCTGCTCATACACTTCAGTAACCTGCACTGGGCAAACTCTCTTACAAATTCCGCATTTGGTACATTTTTCCTCGTTCTTGTCAAGATGAAGCACAGGAGCCCACTCAAAGCCCTTTAACTTATTAACAACAGCAATCGAGCAGCCTGTGGGACAGAAGCGGCACCAACCACGTCTTACGAAGAATGAACCTATAACCACCAATGCCAAGAAAATCAACGCGCCGACTGTAGCAAAGTTTTCGCCAGAGTATAATATCACTTCTCGAACGTAGGGGAAACTAAAGTATAACCCGCCAATTTCTAGGGGTCCCTCCCAAGGTACAATCAGCGGCACTAGAGGACCCAGCAAGAGGTATATCGGCTCGAAAACACCCACTAAACCTAGTGCCATGAGCGAAAGAAGGTTCCATTTGGGCGGGTCTAGCATGTACAGAACAGCGGATAACGCTAGGAAGGCTAGCAGTATGACGTATCTGAGGTTGTGTAGGAGCTTATTGAGTTTGTCGGACAGGTTTATGTAGCGTATTTTGAAGACCTTCCGGATTAGAGTAAGCAAATCCATGTATAAGCCGAAAGGGCATATCCAGCCACAGAAGAATCGCCCCAGAACAAGAGGCATTATCAGAATAACGGCTACTATGAGAAGCGGTCTTACATCATACGTGAACAAAATAAATGTTGCAACAAAGGAGACGGCTTGAACAAAGAACTTGAGGTAAGTTACTTTTGTTGTCCGATTCTTTTTCCATATGAGGATAACTAGTATCCCCGCTAATGCCACTGCCCCAAGCGCCGTTAACTTCAGTAACTCAGTTACTAGTTCCATGACCATGTTTACTTCGCCTTCACACTATGCTGGAAACAAGCTGCTGCTGAACAGAATCCTAATTGATGTGATAGCCCAGTAGCGAACGCTTCAAAACATGGCTGTGAAATTTCAATTGTCAACGGCATACCAAGTTCCACGTATAATTTTTGGTTAAGTAAATACCAGTAGAGACCATTTAAGTTTTAGTAGTTTTTGGCAACCCTGCGGCATTTCTGTTTTGCGCCTCAGAGAACAATTAATTGGCAAAGCATATGTAACTCCTATTCGCAGATTATTTTGGGTTTACTCTTGTGATTGACGAGATCATAGTTCAGCTGTTAATCCTTGTCGGCTCGTTGATTGTTTTGGCTTTTTCCAGCCACTACACGATAAAAGCCATAGAGAAAATCATCGAGTTGACAGGCTTAAGCGAGATGTCTGCGGGATTTATCCTTCTCGCCACCTTAACTTCGGTGCCTGAGATAATTGTAGCCATCTTTGCAATTCTTCAAGGAGAAGCTGGGATAAGCATAGGTGACATTCTTGGGTCAAACGTGTTTAACATCGGAGCCGTTTTAGGGCTGCTCGGAGTGCTTGGTTACCTTAAAACATGCTGCACAAACCTTCTAAACGAACTCACAGATATTCTTTTCGTCACCTCTATGATTCCCCTTCTTCTCGTAATCTTCAAAGTGTCAACCCCCCTTATCGGCGCAATTCTGTTGGCAACTTTTGTGGCAAACACCTACCTCATGGCAAAAAAGCGGACACCCGCTGTCGAAACTAACGGAGTAGAAGCCCCTACTGAAAGACAAGGCAAAACAAAATTTGTCATACTGCTGTTGGTTGCCCTAGCAGGTGTAGCTGTAGCCGCGCGCCTCGTCGTTTCGTCCGGAATCAGCATCGCAGCCACTCTTGGGGCTCCGTCAATACTGCTTGGCGCAAAGGTCATCGCCATTGGCACATCTCTTCCTGAACTTACCACCGATTTTTCAGCTGTTCGAAGGGGACGCGTTCACTTGGCAATTGGGGGAATCATCGGCTCTAACCTCACAAACCTCACTCTTGTTTTGGGAATAGTTCTTCTTGTTTCGCCCTCAGCGGTTGACATGACAATCTTCAACGAAATCCTCCCATTCCTCTTGATAACAACCGTGATTTTCTGGCGTTTCCTCACAAAAGGCGGAATCTCCAAAACCGGAGGCGCCATACTATTAGGGGCGTACCTACTGTTTCAACTAATCACGTGACCTACAAAGTCTCTAAAAGTTATATTTATTAGCTGAAGGGCGAGACTATTCGCTTGTTCGAAGAGTCGCTCTTTGAGGGGACTGTTAGTATGTCTGAGACTTTCGTTGTGATTACGGCAACCGGAAAAGACAAGCCGGGGTTGACCACCGAGATAACCGAATCTATCTCCAAAGTAAACGGCAACATCGTTGACATCGAAGCCTTCAGCATGAGGGGACTTTTCGCTATCTTCATGATAGTGGATTGCCGTTCCATGTCGGTGCCCTTTGAGCGTCTCAGAAGTCAGCTTATGGACATTGGAAAGAAGATAGGCTTAGACGTTACCATAGAGCCTTTGCCTGCTGGGCGACGGAAGAGTGGCAAAAAACTTGTGCTCTTAACAACTCTTGGAAAGGATAGACCAGGCATCGTGGCAAAGGTTTCGCGGTTTCTTTCGGAGAACAACGCAAACATCGAACGGATACGCATGATAGCCTATGGCGAATTGAACGCCATGGAGATACTCATCGACATCAACGGCATCCCTATTTCCATCGAAGACTTCAAGGAAGACTTGAATAGAGAGTGCAAAAAAGTTGGACAGGATGTTGTTTTTCAGAAGGACACGGTTTTCCGGAGACCCAAGAGGCTGATAGTCTTCGATGTAGACGGCACACTAATCGACGCTGAAATGATTGACGAACTGGCGAAAGCTGCTGGAGTCGGCGGAAAAGTCAGCGAAATCACCTCAAGAGCAATGAACGGAGAGATAGAATTCAAAGAGGCACTCAAAGAAAGAGTTAAGCTCCTGAAGGGCTTAGATGTCACGGTTCTCGAATCTATAGTCGAAAACTTGGATGTAACCCCTGGCGCTGAGGAACTGATAACCGCCCTCAAAGCCCTAGGCTACAAAATAGCTCTCATTTCTGGAGGCTTCACCCAATTCGTTGAAA
This sequence comes from Candidatus Bathyarchaeota archaeon, assembly GCA_050123155.1. GTDB lineage: Archaea > Thermoproteota > Bathyarchaeia > Bathyarchaeales > Bathyarchaeaceae > Bathyarchaeum. The sequence goes on from JASFHP010000001.1 coordinate 141,883, forward strand.
AGATCAAAGAAAAACTCGGAATCGACTATGTCTACGCCAACAAACTGGTAATCAAAGATGGGAAACTGACCGGCGAGCTGGTGGGACCCATAATTGATGCGGAGCGGAAGGCTGAGTTGATGCGGGAGATAGCGGAGAAAGAGAACCTTTTGATGGAGCAGGTGGTTGCTGTGGGTGACGGGGCAAACGACAGGTTTATGCTCCAAAATTCGGGGCTGGGAATTGCGCTCTATCCTAAAGAGGTTCTTCAAAAAGTGGCATCTGGAGTCATAACCAAAAACAACCTAGCTGGAATACTCTACTGTCTGGGCGCACCAGAAGAAAAACTGAAAGAATTGGTTCCAGACAAAAAGCCTCACTCTTGACTGCAGCGTGTTGCTTAAAAATTTGTTAGAAGCTGTTATTTTCTGAATTGTCTAATCTTCAGTATATCATTGTTCACGTCTTGGAACGTTTTGTAAATGTCTTCTACATGCAATGTTGACTTTTTTCTTCTGTTCTGAACAAGTCCAGCCACTAGGACTGCGGCGCCCATAGTTTCACTTACGGGAGTGGGCTCCGGGAAGGTTATCAAAGCTATGGCGATTTTGATGAGTTTAGACTTGTATCCGTCTCTCCATAACTTCTTAGCATTGTCCACATCCTTGGACATTTCGTTTATGACCTCAAGAGTCTCTGCGTAACTTAGCCCCAACTCTTGCAGCACAACAGCCATTCTCTTCAATTCTTCTGTTTCCACGGCGAACCCCATTTCAATTTTAAATGTTAAAGGGAGTGTAAGTCCTTTCTAGCACAAAAGCTTTGGTACCAATAAAACGCACAAACAACCACTCTTCAAGATTCTGGCAACAAAAAAATTTAAACAAAACATGCAAAAGCGCTTCCATCAACTTTCTCTTTTAGCTAAAAACAGCCAATTTTCCAACAAGAAATTTCAACAACGGCTACAATTAATCATGCAGTTTCACTCTTTTAGTCTCCCTTGATTTCTGGAAAAACAAGCAACACCCAATTATTCACACGAACTTTCCGCATATTAGGAGACTAATAAAGGTACATTGTTGAAAACAGTGTTTTTTCTGGAAAACCATCGCGCCCGTTAGATTTGTTGCTGGGATTTTGAATGACCGTGCATGTAACCGCGAAAAACCAGCAAGTATATGTAGTATATTATTCCGATGACTCCCAGCCAGACACAAATATTGTAGATTGTTGTGCTCAGAGAAGGATTGTAGAGCGGATTAACCGTTAGTGGATAAAAAGGTTGCATTTCGCTGTAGAGTGGAGCATCAAAGAGAGTGTGGATTGTGGTACCTAAAACACCCGCAACCATGAAAGATTTCAAACCTAACTTGCCGTTCGGCTCCAACAGTAAAACACTGTAGAAGTTATGTAGAAATTTCTCGAGAAGAAACATCGTGTAACCAAGACCGAGACCCACAAGTAAGGCTAGAAGGAATGTGTGAAAATATCCGTGCAATGGATACCTTAACCCGAGAAGAAGAACCAAAAAAGGTTCGACATCGAGTATTACGTTGGCTAATATGAAGGTGGGGGCGTGCAAATATTTTCTGAATGGAAGTCCTAAAGCAAAAGCTGGACCCAAATGGAATGGCGTAAAAGGCATCAGCATCACCTTGTTACGGTTTATGATTCTATGCTTAGGTGTCGACGTTCTTTAAGGGTTACTGTAAAAAAACTTGGTGAATATGACCTGTTGTTGTAACTCTTGACGGGCTTCTGTCTCAATTTGTGTAGTACAGCCTAACAACCCTATAAGATTCTTATCCAAAAAACCTCGATACAAAAAGAAATCTACAGGTTATAGTCAATTTTCTAACATTTTTTTCTTGGACTGTTTTATTGACAATTTAGATACATCCGTAGTGTTAATATTTATGTAATGTTAAATCATACGGTGAAATTCTTGGGGATAGCCGATTGGTGAGGAAGAATATTGGTGAGGAGATTCGGAGTAGATTTCCTAGGTTAACGATGAGTCTGGTCATGGCTGTTATCTTCTATCTAATAAACACCTTTGTTCCGGGCACGATGGAGGACATAAATCTTCCAGGCATTAACATGAATGTCGGAACACTAATCGGAACCATTGCGTTGATTTTCATGGCAATCTTTCTTATCCGTGCATTGGCAGATGCTTTGGTGCTAAGCGACATCGTAACTGACATATTCGTTAAACAATTGGGAATAAAAGAAGAGCGGTCTCCGAAGAGGGCTGCAAGAGACTTCATATACATTATTGTCATTATTCTGGTGACAACAGCTCTTCAGTCTCTAATAGCAACTTTAGACCCGAGTATCAGTGACTCTTTGGGAACCGCTACGATATATGTTGCTCTCGCAATAATCCTCATCCTAATTTATGATATTGGACGAATCCTTTACAGAATAGTTGAACGGAAAGCCGAATCTATGGCAGACAGTCTTGCCAAAATGACTGACCGAGGAAAAAACAGGGAGTAAAATGGACCAAATTCAAATAATATTCATCCTCATCTACCTGTTAACCATTCTACTCTCAGCTACCAAAATCGTTCCCATGTCAGTCGCTGCCATGATTGGAGCTTTGCTTACAGCCTTTTTTGGTCTCATGTCCCCCTACGAAGTGTTCACCTATGAGGATGCTATAGGTTTCATCGACATTCGGCTAATCTTTCTGTTGCTGGGCGTCATGATTGTGGTGGAAGTAGCTGAACGAAGCGGTCTCTTTCGTTTCGGAGCCTTGTACGCCGTCAAAGTTTCACGTGGAAATCCCAGTATACTTTTTGTCTCTATCTGCGTGATCGCTGCTGCTGTTTCAGTGTTTCTCAGCGATCCAATGGCGATGCTGCTCATAGCCGCTGCCATGGCTACCATAACCAAGCTGTTACGTTACGATCCTGTGCCTTACTTCATCTCTGCCATGATAATGATCAATCTGGGGGGAACAAGCACCCTGATCGGTTCAGTGTCGAACATGATAATCGGTATTCAAGCTGGGATAAGCTTCACCGACTTCATTGGATACCTAGCCGTTTGTGAACTTGCTCTCTGGGCAATAACCATCTTCGTTTTGTACATGATCTTCAAATCAAGGCTGGGCGAAAAAAAAGAACTACCAGAATACAATCCCTGGGAGAGCGTGGAAAACAAGACACTCTTTTACCGTTCCATTTTCATCCTAATCCTTCTGGTAGGTCTCTTTTTGACTCTGGAAAACCTTGGAGTTGGAGCTGAAGCTGTTGCCTTAGGATGCGCTATCATTGCTTTGGCTCTAAGTGGTGCTGACCCCGCAGATATTTTCAAGAAACTAGACTGGGAAACAATATTCTTCATCGCAGGCTTCATGTTTGTGGTTGGGGGTCTAGAAAGCACATTACTCTTAGACGACATATCGAGGCAACTTTTCCAAACAGTTGGACAAAGTCCATTAGGGGCAAGCATGGCCACTCTGTGGGCTAGCGGTCTTGCAAGCAGCGCAGTAAGTAACCTCGCTATTGCCCTAACTTTTACTCCGATAATCAGCGGAGTTGCCTCATTAAACTCGGCAGCCGTGTGGTCAGCGTTGGTTCTCGGAACGAATCTAGGAGGCGCTACTACACCTTTGAGTGGTTCTGTAATCATAATGGGCATAGGCGCCCTAAAACGCGAAGGAATCTCTCTGAGTTTTGCTGAGTTCACAAAAGTGGGTTTAATCACTTCTCTTGTCCAGTTAGGCTTTGCAAGCCTTTATCTAATTGTACGGTTCAATTTATGGGTGTGAACAAGTTGGTTAGAAAATGGATCGAATCTAGAAACAACAAACCAGAAACCGAGTATGAAGAGGTTAAAAGAGAATTTGAGATGGCCATTGGACAGCCTTTCATTACCTTGAAATTGGAAATTCCGGTGGGATTCGAAGAGTTCAGCAGCGACTTTCGTAAACTGGAAAACGATCTTCGGTTCCATGAAGAAGTTAAGGATCTAATAAAAAAGCGTCTCCTGCTTGATTCGCGTCGCAAAAAGAGTGCACACGTGGAATGAATCTTTCTCTGCTGTGGATTTGTGTTTTCTACCTTTTTTTAGTTATTACTCTTTAGCGTGAGCAAAACGGCTTTTTTGGTAGAGTTTCAAGAACCGTTTAGTTTGGTATAATAACCTCATTTAAGACCAGAATTGATTTTTGCACCGTTGTTATTCGAGGTCGTCTAACATTTCCTTCAGAGATTCTACTTCTTCTCGAAGCGAGGCTACCTCTTTCTCCAGAGTGCTGGCTTTCTCTTCTCCTGCTCTCTTGAGGTTCTCTATTTCTTCCAAAAGTTCAGTTCTCTTGCTTCTCAGTTTCTCAATTTTCTCCTTCAAGTCCCCCAACGTCTGCACAAGCCTCCTCTCAATTCCCTTAATTTCCTTAACCATGCCTTTAAAATTTACCCTCTCTTTTCCTTTCCCCACAACCTCACGGAAACTTTTTTTGCATACAGGACACGTGAAGAGCCCCAAAGTAAGCTTGAATCTTTCACCAGTTTTGCTGGGTCTGCCAACCATAGACCACGTTTTGGTTGGTTCGGTCACTTTGGTTCCACATCTGGGGCACACTGACAACTGCAAACCTCATTATTAGTTGAGGCTATTCATTAAAAGTTTTTTTAATGTTCTAGCGTCCACTTCTGTTAATCTGTGACTGCTCTAAACGCGAACTGCCTCTGCGCTTGTCAGTTATTGGGTTTGGTGCATCTTTTGGTTCTTCAGTTGAAACAGTAATGTTGGGTTGAAACTTGTGGCGGGAGCATGGTGGATGGTGTGTACACGTTTTGGGGGTCAGTTTCTGAACTGAACCTGTCTTTGAGGTGGGGGAGGCCTCCGGCCCTAATACGTTCAATATTTGTCCATTTCATAGAATATACGTTCATTTTTACATAATTTTTATATATGAGCTTCCAATATTAATGACTACGATTGAATGGTGGTGAAGGGGTGTGGCGCCAGAAACTGTCAAGAAACCCGAATGCAAACAAGAAACGAAACCAAACTATACCGACGCAGAAATCGCTGAGCCATGGTACTTCACCCACATCTGAGGAAGCATGAACCAAATACATGGGGACCAAATCATGAAGGCTGAATGTTGCCTGAAAAGCGAAAGAACCACAAAAAAGTACATGAAAAACGAAACGAAATGCCTGATATGCGAGAACACTGTCTTCAGAGTCGACAGAATCACACCGGAACTTGTTATGTTAACCTGCGAGAATTGCGGGGAGTCTCACATGATAGGCATAAACTCGGATGAAAAAGGTATATATCTGACATTCTGGAGTCCAGAAACAGGGATTGACGAATAGAGAGTCAATCACAAATCATGCTAAAGGAAGAAAATGGTATGAAACCAGATGAAGTAGACTTGGTTAAACTCCTGCCAGAGGCTCGCGCCTTAGTCAGCAAAGTTGTCCAAAAAAATATGGCTGAAGGGATCCTGTTTTCAGCTGGAACTGACACAAGCATAATAGCCTATGAGGCAGTGAAATACAACCCAGACATTCAGGCGATAACAGTCTCTTTCAAACAAGGAAAACCTAGAGACACCGAATACGTAAAGAAAATGGTGGACTTTCTTAAACTCAATCACGAAACCCACGTCTTCAATGTGGAAGCCGCAATTGATGCTGCAAAAGACGTCGTTAAGGTGCTGAAGACTTTTGATCCAATGGACGTCAGAAACACTCTTCCAGCATACATAGGATTAAAGGTAGCTAAAGAGAAAGGCCTCAAAAGCGTTATTACAGGCGATGCTTTAGACGAGCTCTTCGGTTATCCTTGGCAATTCCATCTATCCGAAACCGAGTTTGCTAAGGCATTATCTGATATGTGGGGCGAAATGGCCTTCTCCTCTACGCCTATGGGCGATTCAATTGGCGTAAAAGTGCATCAACCCTATCTTGATCCCCTGTTCATGGACTACGCGAAGAAGCTTCCAGTGAGCCTCAAAGTAAACCTTCATAATGGAGAGAAATATGGCAAATGGCTTCTCCGCAAAGCCTATGACGGATTCATTCCAGACGACGTAATCTGGCGAGGAAAAGCGCCTCTAGAACAAGGAACAGGAACATGGGTTCTGCCAGACTACTTTGAAGAAAAGATGCCGACAGCAGATTTCGAGGAGAAAAAGAAACTTATCCTAGAAGAAGACGATGTGGTAATCACTTCCAAAGAGCAACTGATATACTACGAGATTTTCAGAAAAACTTTCGGAAAACCCTCCGAAGTCTACGGTGAACCTGTCGGCAAACAATGTCCCAAATGCAAAGGATACGTTAAAACAAAAATCGGATTCTGCAAAATCTGCGGAAACTACCCCATATAACAAAGTGGTCAATACTCCAAATATTAACCACAAAAAATTTCTGCGGTATAAAAAAAATGCTATTTCAATAAGTTCATTAAGACAAAAAACATACTACAAGTGTTGGAAATCTGGAAGGTAGCTATTAATCAAACGATCTATGTCCTGTTGTGATATGTGATTTTCACTGTCAGGGTTATACCGAGCAACACGACTCTTATTATAAAGCGTTTGATACTTAGTTGAAACTGACCTCAAGTGAACTGAAACATATCTATTTCTTCCGTGAGCCCCACCATGAACATCTGGATGAATATTTAGACGTGCCAGTCGTGAATCAACGTAATGTAAGCAAGCATAAAATAATATAACGACTCTCCAATCATTAAATCCCGTTGTAGGTAAATTGTTATTCAGTAGACTGAGATTATGTTGAGCTTTTCTAATATGTGAAGGTCTGTCTCCCATTGACGTCATCTCAATTCATTTTCTGGGAAAACTTTGATACTGTTATTGGGAAGTACATTCTGAAGATTCTGTTCATATAGTGGGTAAACCATGAAATCAAGATCAAGTTCATTGTGTATACGCATTAATTCACACTGGGCTTCAGCGATTCTTTCCTCAACATTCAAATCATTTTCTCTAATGAATGTCCAAATGTCCACTAATTCTTCTTTTTCTATATAGTAAACCGCTTCGACTAGGTCAAGTTCATTGATTCTGTCGATATACAAATTTAGTGCAAAAACAAGACCCATTTTTTTTATTAAGTTTTTCATGTCCTGTTGATAAACTTCCAAATTTTTTTTCAAAATATAATTCTTTTTCTTTTCTTCCTGTAATTTTAGGTGAGTCAAGCAGACACGATCGCATCCCTGATAATCACCAACAGATTTAATAAAATCATAATGTTGTTCAGACATTGGAATCCTCCACAAATAGTTTTGAAGATTCAACTCCATATTCACAAACATCATTTAAAATGTTTTGAGAAATTTTGATTTTGGCAGAAAATTCTGAAAAGAAGGTGAAAGTATTTTTTCTAAATTCAAAACGGATTCTGTCAAGATTGGATGGAGAATCCTCAAAAGAAAGCTGAAGACCCGTAACATCAGCCTCACCTAAACGTTTTACAACATCTTTGGATAGCGGAATTTTCGTAGGTAAACTGAATCCACCTATAAGTTTATGCTTTTTTCTGCTAAATACAAACGTTACACAACCATTAACCACAACAAGTTTCGATTGCTTAATAGACAATATTTGTAAAAATTTTTTAATGGAAGCGTTTAGTTGAATTTTTTTAGTAAAATTTACAGGGCGCTTTTTGTTTTTTGGTTCACATCTCAAACTGAAGTGTACAATGCCTTCTTCTTCTGACCTTTTGTATTCTCTGAATTTTTTAACGTTGGCAATAACTTTCTTTCGGAGTGTTTCTATCTTCTTACTCAGCTCTGGAGGAGCTTCTTTAAAATCCTTTTCAAATTCACTTATTAGTTTCTTTTTTGATGGAACTGAATAAACGCCTAAACGAATGATGTTAGATTTAATTGGGTATTTTTGGATAAAATAGATAAACCCCATTTTGTTAATCGGATTTTTTTCAATATTAAAAATATCAAATAATTGGGAGTTAATTTCTTCTAATTTGCTTTGAGATAAAATAATACCCGTACACATACACAAACTCGAAAATAACTGCTCCATTTTTGAAGAATCACTCCAAATAAGTATTAGCTTTTCACACATAACTTTCTTTCTATTTATAAATCTATATTCTAGACCAAAAAAGGTGTGAAACAGATTTCTGCGGGCGCGTCTATTGAGATTTTGTCAAAGACAATTAAGAGATTAATTCTATCGAAAAAATGTGGAAGTGCTGGATTTTAACGGATGATAACCCCATTTGTCCCCTGTGCAAATCCTCGTGACCCCATCACGCGGAACAGGGGGCAGTTCACTTCGGTTAGTTAAATATACCTTTGCAGTTCTTGTGATAGTTAACTCCACAATTAATGATGATTACGCCCAATTAAAGTAACTTCGGCGTTACACTAATGATAACTACCTTAGTTGCTGTGCATCAGCTACCCAAACATAACTGTTTGTTGTCCAACCGTATCCAAACACATTAGGAGACCAATAACAGAAGATTGCTGAAAACAGCTTTTTCTATGCAAGAAAATGTGAACTCAGGAGACGAAAAAATTGCGCGGACGGCGTCTATCAGTCTCCTAATAACAGATGATTGTTGAAAAAAAGCTTTTTTCTGAAATTCAGCAGCACAGCACCAAAACGCCGCAGACAGTTCACACAAACAAGCCAAAACATTGTTGAGAACAGTCTTTTTTCTGATTTTCTACACTGAATAAATCGTTAAAAAGAAAATTGGGGTTACTAGAGGTAGATTACAAACTGGAGTCGTTCAACCAGTTCTTTGTAGCGGTTTCTTATGGTTACTTCTGTCACCTGGGCAATCTCCGCGATTTCTCTCTGGGTTTTTCTTTCTCCAGTCAGAACCGACGCAATGTAGCTGGCTGCCGCGGCTATGCCTGTGGGTCCTCTCCCTGACGTGAGCTTCATCTCTTTGGCTGCGCCGAGAATCTTGTGAGCAATCTCCTCAACCTTTCCCTGCATGGTCAGCTGGTTAGAAAACTTGGTTATGTACTGGCTTGGCTTCAGGGGCGGAATAAAGTAGTTAAGTTCCTTTATTAGAAAACGGTAGCTTCGCCCAACCTCTTTCTTGTTTACAGTAGAAGCCTGCGCAATCTCGTCCAGAGTTCTAGCCACTCCACACTGTCGACAAGCCACGTAAATAGCGGCGGCAGTTACACCCTGAATAGACCTTCCTCGGATGAGACGCTCCTTAACAGCTTTACGATAGATAACTGAGGCAGTCTCAAGAATGTTTTTGGGCAAATTCAGATTATTAGCTATCTTAGATATCTCGGAAAGAGCAAAAGCAAGGTTTCGCTCAGTGGCGTCGGAGACTCTGATTCGTCGCTGCCACTTCCGCAACCTGTAAATTTGAGCCTTCTGACCCGGAGCAATCCTCTTGCCGTAAACGTCCCGATCATGCCAGTCAATCATAGTTGAGAGACCTTTATCATGAATCGTGAATGTAAGTGGAGCACCGGCTCTGGCACGTTTAGCGCGCTGCTCATCATCAAATGCTCGCCACTCTGGCCCTTGATCTGCAAGTTTGGCGGCGACGACGAAGCCGCAGTTCATGCAGACTATTTCAGCGCATTCGTAGTCTCGCATGAGACGATTGCTTCCGCATTCAGGGCATCTCCGAATCCTTGGAGGTTGTTGGATGTTTTCTTTTGTCATTTTCTTCTTTTCCTCTTTTTTCTTCCCGATTCATGGGGGATTGTGTAAAGAACTTGATTAACAAGCTGCTCTGGACTGTGGACGTGTGGTTTAACAGCCACATAGGGGGAGGATGTGGGACCGAAAACGTCAAAAACTGTTCCCACAGGCTTGAGTTTTTCGTTTGAAACTTTGTCGCCGATGTGGGGAATGTTCTCCGCCTTAAGAATCATGTTTCTTGTGTTGCTTAGGTGAAGGACGTGACCGATTCTATGCAAAACCTTTTTTCCCCTCACAAAACCTATTGTTCACACGGAGCGCTTTATTTAAACGTTTCTGAGGCTATATTCCAGTTTGCACAATCGATTCCTGTGACTGAAAATTTTGTGCTAAATAAGAGAATTTTAAACAAAAACAACCATAGCAGAATGTTATTTATCTTACATTTTTGACGAAAGTTCTTCGGGTCTATGGGAAAAATCTCTTCAACTCACCCAAAAATGTCGGAGTGCAGAACGAATACCACAACTAATAAAACACTCTAAATCGATAGCAAATCAGATCGAAATGCGGAAACAAAACAAGATTTTTCTCTGGCCCGTTTACTTCGACGCAAGCAAGACCATGGCAGATGGGCGGAGGGTTCCAAAGAAGCTCGCCGTATCGGCACCAAAGCTGGAGGAGCTTCAAAGGGCTGCAAAAAAGGTGGGGCTTCAAACTGAAGTTGTATCCGATGCTGCGCATCCAAGTACTCCATGGAGAAAAACTGGACTACTTGTTGTTCCCAAAAAGGAATCTAAAAGCAAAACATTGAAGATGATTGCTGAACAACTTTCTAAACTACGCAGATAGAACGTTTGCTAGGCGCCCTCTTTGGAGACAAGAATCGCGTTTACAATACCGTCTTGTCCAGGGCGAGATGTTACCCGTGCGGTTCCCAAGGGCGTTGCGATCATTGTTCCTTTTGTGATTACGCCTCGTCGGTCGTAGTCCACATTGGCTGGGTTCTTTATCACCCGAAGTATCTCTACTTTTGAAGTTTTACCAGAAGCGTCGGATATGTTCGCTTGGTTCACTGCTAATAGGCGAATCTTTTGGGTGCCTCCCTGCTTCCGAACCATTCTGCTCTTATTTTTGCCCAGCGCTGTTTCCGCTGGAAAGTAGCCCTTCTCGAATCTTCTTTTCTTTCGGTTAGTTCTTTTTCTTCCGCCCGAAGCTTTGCGTTTATGTTGATCTCCGTGCCACACAGACAAGCTTACATCATCTCATAGATCTCGATGAGACTAGCAAAACTTGACATATAAGCTTATCTTTGCCGCCTATTTCTCAGGATTCGCCTTTTCTTCTGTTTGGGGTTCGGCGAAATCTTGGAATATTGTTTTGAGTTGACGTTTCATTGATCGTAAGTCGTGGCTTAAACCGAAGAAGTCAGCGAAAAACTCGGTTGTTCTTATTACCTTTTTTCTTCCAATCCCTTCGCGGACGATCAGCTCCATTTCTTCCAGTTCTCTAAGGTGACCGTATGCGTGGTGACCTCTAACATCGATAACTTTGGTCTGAGGAATTGGCTGCCTAAACGCAATATATGATAAGGTTTTCAGTGGACCTGGAGAAAGAAGCGGTCTTGTGGCTAACTTTCTAACTTTATCTGTGTATTCGGCTTTCAGTTGCATAACAAACCGTTCCCCCTCAAGTTCAAGAACCTCAAGGGCTGTGTCACGATTGCTGTAATTCTCCACCAAAGCTTTAGCGAGTTTTCTAACCTTTCTTTTAGAACGAGTCCTGATTATGCTTCCCAGTGTCTTCAGATCAAGGGGGCGCCCTGCCACGTAGAGTCCTGCTTCCAGCAAGGCTAATTGCCGCCTGAACCGCTCTTGTTTGAGGTACTCAGACGATTCCTGTTCCTTTTCCTCCAAAGGCAGGGTCTCCTGTGACGGTTATGTACAGTTCCTCCGTGTCTTCCTCCTGCCACAACCCTATCTTTCCTCTTTGGGCAAGAAAGAGAAGAATTATAAATGTTTTAACTGCTTCAATCTTTTCTAGTCCAGTAACGAGCTTGGAGAATCCTATCAGATCCCCTTTTCCCGCAAGTTGGCAGAGCTGACTGTAAACAATCTTCATGCGTTCCTCGATTTCCAGCAAATAGAGGTCGATTGGCGGAAGAATCTCGGGAGTGGGCAAGATTGGTTGAGGCTGTGGCGGAGGGCGTATGCTCTCGCTTCTCAGAACCTCATCCAACACATCTAACAGGTTTTCTATAGTGGTTGAAGACAACTCGTAACGGAGAGGGAGAAACATGGGAGGAGGAACGAAATCCGGTCGGCTTTTAGGTGGCGGTGGAGGCTCCTCAAGTTTCAGTAAAAGCTTGGTTTTCATCAGGTAGATGGTGCTAGAGGAGTCCAAAGCCACGCCTGAGGCTCTGAAGTCCACTTCTCCACGGTGCTCCATCTCCTCCAAGAAAGTGTTTAACAAAAAGGAAATGTTGACATCCCAAGGCATTACCTTCTCTAATCTGTGAATCTCAAAAAGTATACTCAAGGGAGGCTGAAAATAGAAAGGTTTCTCCATAGACTGTGACATCATGCAGCCTCCTTAATCTTAGCTGAAACCACATGAGAGTAGCCGCTGCGTTCATAGATTCCCCACACTTTCTTAGCTTTGCTGACCATCTCAGGCTTCAACGTGATAACCACAAACTGGGACTTCATGGACTCCTCCGATAACAGACCGCCTAGTCTGGACACATGGAAGGGGTCAAGGTGAGCGTCAATTTCATCGAACAGGTAGAAAGCTGCAGGCATAAAGTCTTGCAGGGCAAAAATGAATGCAACAGCCGACACGGACCGCTCTCCGCTGCTGGCTCCGCTTACCAAGATAGATGCCTTGTTTCTAAATTGGACCTGCATGTCCATTCCCCCAGAGAATGGGTCTTCAGGATTCTCAAGTATCAAAGCAGCTTCACCACCACCTGTTAGCTTTGTGAAGTATGTTCTGAAGCTCCCGTCAATCTTTTCGAAGGCTTCCATGAAAACTGCACGTTTTTTCCTTTCAATTTCATCCATGAAAGCGAGGATGGATTGTTTCTCTTTTTCAAGTTCGTTCATACGTATGGACAGTTCTTTGTATCGCGAAGCCTGCTCAGAGTAATGGTCTAGAGACAACTGATTCACGGCGCCGAGTCGATTCAACTCAAGACGTAACAGCTTAAGGGATGACTCAGCAGTTTCTAGCTGTTCCTGCGAAATCTGCAAGGGCTCATCATAGCCTAGTTCCTGCAATCGCTGGTTGTGCTGTTCCAGTTTCAATTCGCATGTTTGGAGATTCAATTGCAGCTCGTTATATAGCCTGTCTGAACGTTCATACACTGAATCCAATCGTTGCAGCTTTTTGTCAATGTCATCAATCTGAACCGTGAATTTTTTGGATTCTTGTTTGGCGTTTAGAACGGTTCGAGACAACTCTTCCTTGGAATCTCCCAGTTCCAGAAGCTCCTCATCAAGAGCCGCTTTTTCTTTGATGGCTACTTCAACCTCGCTTTCAACCGTTGAAGTCTGCTTTTTCAGCTTTCGCAGCTGGATTCTAATGTTATCCGCACCTATTCTGAGAACGTTTTCATGCTTGGATTGGAGAGTGGCAAGATTAGTTTCAGTGCTGCCCATGCTCTGACGCGCCACGATAATCTCTTCACCCAACTTTTCTCGTTGAATCTCCAGCTCCTGAATCCTAGCTGGATCCGTTTTCAGACGTAATTCTGCTAATTCTTCGCGGAGTTTTTCCATTTCTTTTTTAAGAGAATCACGTTGTGCTCTTAGAACCCCTAATTGGTTCTTTTCTTCTTCTCTTTTCTCGTTAATTCTCAATACATGATTCTCGATGCGCTTGATGTTTTTTCTTGTATGCTTAACGTTCTGGCGTACTCTCCCAATTTCACCCTCAAGAGTTACAATGGTTTCAGCCAAGCTGGCAAGTTCTATCCTAATTCCTTCAATTTCTTCTTTGAAACCGCTTATGTCGCTCTCCCTTTTTGTCAAATGCCTCTGAAGAGCCCCCACGGCTTCGTCAAGACTCTTTACAGCTGTCTCGCTGGGAATGATTGAAGAATAGTCAACTGGCGCTCGATAATAGCCACTTTCGAAGCCTCCCTGAGCTTCGTAAAGGTCTCCGTTAACAGTAACTGTTCGATTACCGTTTCGTGAAGCGGCAAAGGCAGTTTTATCATCGTCTGTTACCAACGTGTCCCCGAAGACAAAGCTTACAGCAGGCTCAAACTTTTTGCTACACTGGACAAAATTGGAGGCAACGCCATTCACCCCCCTCATCCGCGGGGTGCTGATAGAATTAATTTCTGACATTTCTTCAAGGGGAATTATCTTGATTCTACCCAATTTCATACGTTTCAGGGTCTCAGCGCACGTGAATGCTGAGTCAAAGTTCTGAACAACCATGGCGTCAAGCCAGCCGGCTGCTGTTGCTTGTACGGCTTTTCTGTATTGCCTTTTGATTTTGATCAGGTTTTTGAGGCGTCCGTGAATACCTGTAATCACGCCTAAATCCGCTAGCTCTTCGATGTTCCTCAGCGCGTTTTCTTCTGTGGCAACTTTTTCAGCCATTTCTCTTTGAGTGGCAAACTCCACTACTGCTTCTCGTGCGGATTCGGCGATTTTTTCTGCTTGGGCGATCTCTAACTTCACGGATTCTTCTTGTGCGAGCCTTTTCTCTATTGTTTTTTCAAGATTTTTGGAGCTCTTTACTTGCTCTTTGTGTACCGTTTTGAGGTCTGCGTAGGATTTTTTGAGGGCACTTAGGTTAGATTCAAAGCTCTCCTTTCGCTTCACCAGATCTCTTAGTCGCCGCGTAAGCACCGTTAAGGATGTTCGGCTCTTGATAACATCGCTGCGAAGATCAACGAGTTCGTGGGTACGCTTTTCTAATTTGTTCTCAACTTCTCTGATTTTTTTGCTATTTTCTCCCAAATCGGCTCGCAATTGAGCCGCCTCGTTTGAGACTTTGTCATACTGAGCTTGCTCCTCGGCAATTTCGGTGAGAAAACGCTCCTGTTCTCGCTTTAACCTTCGAATCTCCTTTCGGTTGTCTTTGATTTCATGTTTGATAGCTTCTAGTTTCTGTATGTTGTTTTCCATCACTTTTCTGAGACCGTCAAGGCTTGCGTTTCCAGATCCAATCTTAGTTGACAACTCGGTTATCTTTGACCGAACTTCCCCTATTTTATATTGAACCTCAAGAAGACGTGTTCCCCGATCTTCAATCATTTCTGAACCGAGTTTTCTCCATTCTGTTTCGGCTTCGTGCCGCTGAGACCGAAGCTGTTCCCTTAGCTGCCTCGAATTCTCAACCTTGCTTCGAACCTCTTCGATTTTTGAAGCCACATCAGCTTTCTTCCTCTCAACTTCAGAAATATCACCGAAAATTTTTATGGCTTCGAATCGTTTGATCTCTTCTTTAAGAAACATGTAACGAAGCAGCTCATTACGTTCTCTTTCTAGATCATCCACCCGCTTCTGCACCTCATCTATTCGACCCATCGCAGTTCGGATAGAAATTTCAGCCGCCCGAAGTTTCTCTTCAGCCTCAGCCTTCTCAGCATCATACTGGGCTATGCCAACCAAGTCCGATATCATTTTTCTGCGTTCGGGAGCAGAAATCTCGGCAATTCGCGTGATGGCTCCCTGCAAAACAACATTGTGGCCTGTGGGGCTGATTCCTGCCATGGAAAGGATGTTAAGAATATGTCCTCTTGAAATTCTTCTTCCATTGAGACGGTAAATGCTTTGACCTGCCCTGTTGATTTCACGGGAAATAGTCACTGTTTTTGTGTCCACGGGTAGACGGTTGTCAGAGTTGTCAAACTGGAGCACAACTTTGGCGGTCTTTGCCTTTTTGACCTGCAATTCGGGGTAGCCGTGATAAACTAGTTTGGAGAGGCTTGCAGCGCGCATTCTCCTAGCGCTGAGTTCGCCTAAGCCAAAGAGGACGGCGTCTGCAATGTTCGTTTTTCCGCTTCCGTTCGGTCCAGTGATTGCCGTGAAACCCTTGTCTAACGTAACGGTGGCGGTTTTCGGACCGAAGGACTTGAAGCCTTTGAGCTCAATTTTTTTAATGTAAGGCATCTTTCTCTAATTCGCCCTCGGTTTTTTGCATAGGCGGGAATTACCCTTAATGTGCTCCACAACTTTTCTGTAATATCTTCTATAAATAAGCTGTGTTTAAAAAAGATGTTTAAACTAACTAATACAAAAGTTTAGATGCCATTTTCACTCATTTCCGGAGCCGCGGAACTGCTCTGCCATCCTTCTGACAAAGGACTTGATGTTCTCTCCATCGCCATAAACAAGTACATACCCGTTTTCCTGCATTTTACATGAAAGTTTGCTTTCTCTCACCAAGTTTTTCACATCTTCTAAGGGAGTGTCATCCGAAACTTTGATTCGCATCCAACTCTTGTCGCGGGGAACCCCTGAGCTAAATCTGGAGCCAGCCGTCCTATCTTCTTTCTTTTTCACTGTTTTTATGCCTTCAAGTTTTTTCAGCCACTTTTCCACAGTTTCTGTTCCCAGTTTTTCCGCGGCAAAAATGACGTATGATTCGACACTCCTCATGTATGTGTCGATTCGAGCAATGTTTTCTGTGTGTGTTGGGTCGGCTTTTAGAACTTGGATCATGGTGTTGGCGGAGCGCAGGTCGCTTATTACGTCTGCCGGAATTTTTTCGCCTCTTTCTTGAAGTTCTGTCAGTAGCGCAGCTAAAATTATCCATTTCTCCTCATAACTCATCTCACATTCTCTCTCCACTCAAAGGTGCTTCTGAGACCTAGCTACTAAGTGAATAGTCGCAAGCCTCAAGTAGATAAAAGGGGGCACTCTGTTTTAGTGATTTCCTTCAGAGAATGCTGATTTGGAGAAGACAAAACTTGTTCTAGTCACTATCACCTAGTTGACGTGCCCTTGTTTTTATCCAGTCTGTAACTTTGTTTTCTGTCATCTTCTCAGCTTGGCTCTGCTCTTCCAGTTTCTCTTTTATGAGCGCTAACAGTTTCTCTGGTTTAACGGGTTTTGTCACGTATGCGTCTGCTCCTTGGTTCAGGGCTTCCATGGCGTTCTCAAGACTAGGATAGCCTGTGACCATGATCTTCACCATCTTCGGTGTGTTCTCATGCAATTTTGCTAGGAGTTGAGTGCCCTCCATGTCCGGCAGCTTGATGTCCAACAAAGCCAAGTTATAGAAGTTAGACCTTGTTTTATTTTCGGCTTCTTTTCCAGTCTGAGCTGTATCTGTTTCGTATCCTCTCTGCTGAAGTATGTTTGACATAGTTTTTCTTATGTTCTCGTCGTCTTCCACAATGATGATTCTGAGTTTGCTTTCACTCAAGTTTTTCCACCTCCGTTCCTTTGGATAGGTAACTTAACCGTGAAAATCGAGCCTTCATCTTCTTCACTTTCTACTTCGATGTTGCCATCATGAAGCTCGATAAATCTCTTACATATCGGCAAACCCACACCCATTCCCTGAGCCTTTGTGGTGAAGAATGGAATGAAGATTTTTGGCATGTTTTCTTTTTTTATGCCAGTACCTGTGTCTTGGAATTTAATCTCAATAAAACCGTTTGTTTCTTTGGTTGACACTTTCAGTATTCCTCGTTTCTCTTTCATTGCCTGTATTCCGTTAACAGCCAAGTTCACGAAAATCTGTCCCATCATATCCTTGTCAGCCTCTATTTTCGGGAGTTCACCTAACTCTATGATGGTTTCCACGTTTTCTGGTGTTTTGACATGCGAAAACGTCTCTTTAACTAGCGTGTTGATGTCTATCTTCTTGAATAACGGTTCTCTTTTTGACGCAAAACTCTGCAGGTCCTTCACTATATTATCAGCATATTCAACTGAACCATGAATAGCCTGGAGTGTTTCCTTGATGTTTTGAGAATTTGGACGTTTTGACAATTCAGTGTTGATGTAGTATATTCCGTTTTCTATGGCTTGCAAGGGGTTTCTGAGGTCATGCCCCACCATTGTTGCTGCTTGTCCGATCGCGGCCAATCTTTCGGTTTTGAGAAACCGCTCCTGTGACTGCTTCAAAGCTTCAGTCCTTTCCTCCACTAACTCTTCTAATTGCTCAGAATAGCGCCTCAGCTCATTTTCCATACGTTTGCGTTCGGTGATGTCATTAGTTATAGTCACAAAACCTGTGGGATTACCTGAATGGTCTTTAATTGCACTTGTAGAGAATTCTGCAGGGAATTCATAACCTTCTTTATTCACGGCAGCGTATTCTACATTTATTAATGGATCCCCCTTGAGAACGTTCTTCATGCTTTTCTTCACTTTTTGCTGGTCTTTTTTTGCAATGAATAGTGAACTATTTTTGCCGATTATTTCATCCTTTTTTGAAAACCCAAGAAAATCTAAGGTTGCTTGGTTGCATTCAACTATGTTCCCCTTTAGGTCGGAAACTGCGATAGCGTCTGGAGACGAATTAAATATGCTTAGGAGTTTTTCTTCATTTTCTTTCAAAGTCTTGGTTCGCTCTTTCACTTTTTCCTCTAGTTGCTCAGCATATTTCTCAAGTCTCTCTTCCATCATTTTCCTTTCGGTGATGTCGTGGAATACAACTAAATCTGCACTTTTGTCTTCATATTCAATTTTCTGTGCATTCAAAGCAACATGTAGTGTTCCACCACTTTTTTTGTTCACTTCTATTTCATATGGTTTAACCGTAACTCCCATCATTCTCTTGGCTAGATTCTGAAGTAGAATCGCTTTGCTTTTCGCTGGGACAATATCTGTTTTTACGAAGTTTTTTCCAAGTAACTCTTCTTTACTGAACCCCGTTAATTCGGCTGCCTTGTCGTTGATTTCCAAAAAATGACCTTTGTGATCAACAATCACCACAGGATCGGCGATGACATTCACCAGAGATTTAAAGTTATACTTGGCCCTCGTTAGTTGGTCCCGTGAGATTTCAAGCTCTTGCTTGGTCTTTTCATACTCTTTTTCAAGAGCAAAGAAAGCAGCGGCGTCACTTCCCTCGCTTTCTCTTGCGGTTACGAAAACGAGAGCTAGGAATATGTGGGCACACGTATAAGCAAAAACGACAAACTCTATTCCTGAATTCACTATGCCCTTAACTTCTGCTAAAGTGAAGCATATCATGGCAAGCAAAAACATGAGGTCTGGAACCTTTCTTCTACTCCAGATCAAGTAACCTGACGCGACAATGGTGACCGCTGATATAACTGGGTATAAGAGTGCGGGTTGAGGGCTCACAGGAAGTGGAAGAAGCATCATGACTGCGGATGTAGTTAAGATGAGGAGAAAAATTTTGAATGGTTTCCTGAAATCTTTCTGCCTCAAAAGATTGGAGAGAACCGCAATCAAGATAGCTGATATTACTGGCAGAGGACCCCACTCAGCTATTCTACTCTGAATCTGGATGTCTTCAAATCCGGAAATCATAGCCGGTATACGTATGAAAAAGCTATAAATAAAAACGAGTAGGAACATTAGTTTGCGTTTATCTATATCTCGCTGAATCATGTAGCTGAAGAACAATGCAAAAAGTAATGAAAGAAAGGATAAGTAGGTTCCCAATAGTGCGGAGTCCAATCATTCACTCCTCCCTCAGTTCCCTTATGTAGTCCAGAAATTCGTAGCCTTTTTTTTCCTCAAATTTTAACCCCAGCCTACGATACAGTTTCTTGAGAATCAGTTTCTTTATCACATGCGCTGCTGAAACCATAAGCGTCTCTAAAGTAGCAGAAAAGACATCGGGTTTGTCAGCAAGCTCTTCTAACTTCAAACATGCGTGGTTCTCCAAAAACTCATAGATGACCTTGGCGCCATCTTCTTTGAAAATCTGTTTTAGCGTTTCATCTACAGCTTCAGCAAAGTAATTGTTCAAGTCTTTCCTTTTTTCAACTACGTCAAGTCTGTTAGACACTTTGGTTGACTTCCACCGCTCACCCTTCTTGTCTAACAGATGTTTTTTGAGTTTTGCATTTAAATCATATGAAAGTGAAATATGTATTGCTGTTAATAGCCTATTCGTATTCAGAATCAAAATAAAAAATGCAAAAAGTTCTATCCCTGCTTCAAGCCCCCACTCACAACTGCATATTAATGAACAGAACCCAGAAACATGTCTAAACCAGAATTTTAGGAAAAAACAACCCAAAATCATTGTTAATTGGTAGTGGGGAGTTGATTTGGACAGCTATGTTTGAAATAGTTTTTATTAGAGCACAATCTATCTTTCATTCCATTAATCGTTAATGAGCGAGATGACCCACTGTGAGCGGCGAAAGTGAAGTATTGGTGATTGGGGCTGGTGTGATTGGCTGTGCTATCGCAAGAGAACTAGCAAAGTTCAAAATTGAAACAGTGCTGTTGGAGAAGGATACCGATGTGGGTTCCGGTGTTAGCAAAGGTAACAGTGGAGTCCTTCATACTGGTCTCTACTATCCGAAAGGGAGTTTGAAGGCCAAACTATGTGTTGAAGGGCGACTGATGTTTCCACAGTTGGCGAAGCAACTGGATGTACCCTACAGACTCTGTGGAAAACATGTGATTGCTAGAACAGAAGAGGAACTCGAAGACTTGGAGGGCCTAAAGGCTGTGGGGGACGGGAATGGAGTTCAGGGCTTAACCATAATCTCTGGGAAAGAACTGAAAAGGCGAGAACCACACTTGGACGCTCTCTACGCTTTACATTCTCCTGTAGCTGGAATCCTTCCACCCTATCTTTTCACCATTGCATTAGCTGAGAATGCCTTAAACAATGGTGTGAAAATTCACGTCAACACCAAAGTATTAGAGATAAAGCAAGTAAACAGCGGTTATGAAGTAACAACAACTCAGGGAGTCTTCTACGCTGACATCATTGTTAACAGTGCAGGTCTCTACGCAGATAGAATCTCTGCTATGATGGGTTTAGATGATTACAAGCTCTATCCATGCCGGGGTGAATATCTTATCCTCGACAAGAACTGCAGTGACTTAATCAGCAGCATGGTTTACCCAGTGCCACCAAAAGTTGCAGGGGTTCTGGGTGTTCATCTCACGCCCACAATAGATGGAAACATATTGATTGGACCTAGCGCTGAATTCATCAACAAGCGAGAAGACTCGAGAACAACCAAAGAAAAGATTCGGCAACTAATGGAGGGGGCGAAGAGTTTACTTCCATCCATCCCCTTAAACGAGATTATATACGGTTTCTCTGCAGTGAGATCAAAAATTACTCCACCAGAAGAGAAGGAGTCTCGTGACTTCATCATCCGAGAAGATCTTGAAAACTTCATCAACTTGATTGGAATGGAATCGCCTGGTCTCACAGCCTCTCCAGCCATCGCAAAATTGGTCGTTCAAATGATTAAAAGAAAAATGGATGCGGAAGAAAAATCAGACTTTAATCCTATCCGAAAACGAACAGCCTCTTTTAGTGAAGCATCAAGAACAGAGCAAGCTTCTTTGATTGAATCTGACCCAGCATACGGCGAAATTGTATGTAGGTGTGAACATGTATCCAAACGGGAAGTCCTAGACGCATTGGACAACCCCTTTTCAGCAAAAACAACATCCGCCGTAAAATACCGCACCAGAGCCGGTATGGGTCGATGCCACGGAGGTTTCTGCTTACCCAAAATTGTGGAAATCCTAAAAGAAGAATATGGGGTACCCCCTGAAGAAATTAATTTGAAAAATTTGGATTCGCCTCTGTTTGTCGGAACAACCAAAGGTCTAAGGGAGAAAGAGAAAAGTGAATGAGTTCACATCTCGAGATGTTGATCTGGTTGTAATTGGCGGTGGTCCAGCAGGACTCGCCGCAGCCATCAGCGCAAAGAAAAACGGCGTTCAAGATTTGGTCATTGTAGAAAGGAACAATTGGCTCGGCGGCATCCTCCCACAGTGTATACACGATGGCTTTGGTCTTGAACTTTTTCAAGAACCATTAACTGGTCCAGAATACGCTCAACGCTATATCGATGAAATGAAGGAACTAGAAATCCCGTATATGCTTAATAGCATGGTGCTCGAGGTCACACCTGAAAAAGAGGTGTTTGTAGCTAGCCCGAAGGGTCTTTTCTGTTTCCACACCAAAGCGATAATCCTCGCCATGGGTTGCCGTGAACGGACACGAGGGCAGATTTGCATTCCAGGGACTCGACCTGCTGGGGTGTATACTGCAGGGGTCGCTCAGAACCTCATTAACCTGAAGAATGTGATGGTTGGCAAAGACGTAGTTATTCTCGGTTCGGGGGACATAGGTCTGATTATGGCTCGTCGACTTACTCTTGAAGGTGCTAAAGTTCACGCCGTAGTTGAGATTCTTCCTCACAACAGTGGTCTACCACGAAACATTCAGCAGTGCCTAATTGACTATGAAATTCCTCTCCTTCTCTCTCACACAGTCACTGAAATCCATGGGCGGAATCGAGTTGAATCAGTCACCATCTCTCCAGTAAACGAGAATTTTGAGCCAATCAAAGGAGAAGAAAAGAGAGTTACCTGTGATACTCTCCTCCTCTCTATAGGCCTAATCCCAGAAAACGAACTGTCAAAAACTTGCGGTGTTGAACTCAGCTCAGTTACTGGGGGAGCCATCGTCAATGAAAATCTTGAAACATCTGTGCCCGGAGTTTTTGCGTGTGGAAACGCTCTCCATGTTCACGATGTCGTGGACTTCGTTACTCTCGAAGCGGAAAGAGCAGGTAAAAGCGCGGCAGAATATATCCTCGGAAAGCAACGAAGGGTGGAAAGAATCTGTGTAGAGGCAGGTAAAGGAATACGATATGTTTTACCCCACAACATCCCCCGTGACACTGACCTTGAACTGTCGATTCGTGTGACATGTCCTGGAGAAGGTGTATCTATTGGATTCTTTGATGGAGAAAAGCTGGTGAAGACTAAAAAGTTTGTGAAGGTTCATCCAGCTGAAATGATAAAGATAAAACTCAAGGGAAGCGAAACCCGAACTGTTAACTCATTGAAGGCTGAGGTTTTACAGAAATGAAGAAAGAGATGATATGTATCGGCTGTCCTCTGGGTTGTTTCCTCAGTGTTGAATACGTCGGAAAAACAATACAAAGCGTTAATGGAAATAGGTGCAAAGTCGGATTAGAGTATGCTGAAAAAGAGTGTTTCAATCCTGAGAGAACACTGACAACCACGGTGAGGGTTAAAAACGGTCATCTTCCTCTAGTGAGCGTGAGAACCAACAAGCCAATACCCAAAAACAGAATCTTCGACGCTATGACCTTACTGGCAAAAGTTGAGGTAGAAGCGCCAGTCAGAATTGGAGAGGAAATCGTTCAAAACATCTTCGATACAAACGTGAGTATAGTAGCTACAAAGAACATCTTGAAAAAAGACTAAGAAGCTAGTGTTAGTTGGTAGCGGGGAGTTGATTTGAACAACCGATCTCTGGGTTATGAGCCCAGCGGGTTCACCTGGCTACCCCACCCCGCTACGTTCGGGCTAAAAACTTGTTGCCAGAATCATTTCTAGCCCGATGTGATACCATTGTTGCACTCTTTCTTAAGCTTTGTTGCGTAGGTTTGCCTCAACCCTGCCTATAACGCCGTTATAGATAAATATGGGGGAAACTATTTTAGTTATATGTGATTTTTTGGTCTGCTGGAGGTTCACAATTGGGTGACAAGATTAAGCCTAACCGCGAACTTGACTGCGTGGGGCTTTACTGCCCTGAACCCGTGTTTAGAACCCGCCAAGAGATCGACAAACTGGTTGTAGGCGAAATTCTCGAGGTAGTTGCGGACGATCCGGCTGCTGAGGAGGACATACCGCGTCTGGTTAAGAGGCTTGAGCAGCAACTCGTCGAAATGCGCAAAGAAAACGACCAGTTTCATTTTGTCATCAAAAAAACAAAATAGGATGTAATTTTAGCAGTTGCGAAAAGTGTATATGGATCACGGGGCTGGGATGCTGTTAGACTCCAGGGTATTCGAAGCCATGAAGCCGTATTTCTTGGAGAACTATGGGAATCCTTCATCGTCCCATTCTTTTGGAAACGTCGGCAGAAACGCTATGGAATCTGCAAGAGAGAAGGTTGCTCAGTTGGTGGGTGCGGAGAAGCCTCAAGGGGTCATCTTCACTTCAGGGGGCACAGAATCTAACAATCTGGCGATAAAAGGGGCTGCTTACCGTAACAGGAAAAAAGGAAATCACATCATAACCACCGCCATCGAGCACATATCCGTTATAAATATCTGCAAGTTTCTTCAGAAGCAGGGCTTTGAAGTAACTTACGTTCCCGTGGACAAACAGGGAATGGTTGACCTCGAAAAACTTGAAGAGGCAATAAACGACAAAACGATCCTCATCTCAGTTATGTATGCGAATGGTGAGATTGGAACAGTTCAGCCGATAAGGGAAATCGGGAAGTTAGCCCAAGAGCGCAGCATCGGTTTTCATGTGGACGCCGTGGCTGCGGCGGGGCAGGTTCCAATCAACGTTAAAGACGAAAACATTGACCTCTTATCCATCTCTTCCAACGACATGTATGGACCCAAGGGTGTAGGCGCTCTTTACATAAAGTCGGGAACAAAAATTCAGCCAATCAATCAGGGTGGGGGACAAGAGAGAGGGTTACGGTCAGGCACAGAAAACGTTCCGGGCATAGTTGGCATGGGCAAAGCAGCTGAGGTCGCAAAGATGGAGATGGAGGCTGAGGGCAAACGGTTGACAGCCTTAAGGGACAAGCTGATTAAGGGCGTTCTGGATAAGATTGATTATTCTTTCTTGAATGGTCACCCAACCAAGAGGCTTCCAGACAACGCAAATCTTAGGTTCAGTTATATAGAAGGTGAGTCTCTCATTTTAGGTCTGGACATGTATGGAGTTCAGGTGTCCTCGGGCTCTGCGTGCACTTCCAAAACCTTGGAGCCCTCTCATGTGCTGTTGGCTATAGGCCTAGCTCACGAAGAGGCTCATGGGTCACTGGTCTTCACCTTGGGCAAACAGAACTCTGAAGAGGATGTGGATTACGTGCTAGAAGTGTTACCGGATGTGGTGAAACGATTGCGGGCTCTTTCGCCCTTAACCCCTAAGGAAATGGTGAGGTGAACGCGAGTGTATAGTGAAAAGGTTATGGATCATTTTATGCATCCCAGAAATGTAGGTGAGATTCCGGACGCGGATGGTGTTGGAACCGTGGGTAATCCCGTTTGTGGAGACCTCATGACCATGTACATCAAAGTGAAAGACAACAGGCTGGCGGATATCAAGTTCAAGACTTTTGGCTGCGGAGCAGCCATAGCCACGAGCAGCATGACCACTGAGCTTGCAATGGGCAAAACTCTTGAAGATGCAATGAAGATCACCCGGGCTGACGTAGCCGAGAACCTTGGAGGTCTTCCCCCCATTAAGATGCATTGCTCCAACTTAGCTGCAGATGCGCTACATGAAGCCATAAAAGACTACCAGAAAAAGAAAGAAAAGAAAGGGTAAGCAGGCACTGTTTGTTCTAAGTTGCCACATTTTTTCTGTGGTGGGCAGAAAGAGACTGTTCTGTTCAGGCTCATAAGAACGCTGTGTTAGCTTTGGATTATTCCGTATCCTATGAGGCGCCAGCGGTTCGCTATTTTTCTGCTTATGGCTGCTCTGGAGCCTTCTTCGGCGCAGACGGGTCTAACCAACTGGAGGGTGACAACTCCTTTCTTTGCAGCCTCAACCTTTCCGACGGTTATAGCTGTTCCAACGTCGAGGAGGAGACGTTCCCCCTTTATTATCTGATCAACCTGCACCAGCTCTTTGGTTCCGATAGCCCGTTTCAGGAGCGTAGTGCCCAAGACAAGTTCAGATTTGGTTGGAGGAAGCAGATCCGGTTTTCCTACCAGATTTCCTGTTAGACCATCCGCCTTGGTTAGCGACGGGTCCAAATAGGTTCCTATGCCCACCAAGCCTCCGCTCTGGGCTTCTTTAACTTTTTTTCCTCCTACATTCAGGCTTGTAATCTCCGTGAAGATGGATTCGTAAAATGTTCTTCCCTGTTTTTCAACTTTGAGTCCGGGGCGAATCTCAATTTCGTCTCCAACCTTGAATCTTCCCTGTGAGATGCTTCCGCCGACAACTCCTCCAGCTAGTTCATCAATCGAGGTGCCGGGTTTGTTCACGTCAAAAGAGCGGAGAACAAACATCCTAGGCGGCTTATCTGGGTCCCGATGGGGCGTGGGAATGTTCTTCTCTATGGCTTGAAGAACAACGTCAATGTTCACCGAATGCTGGGCTGAGACAGGAATAATGGGTTTTCCCTCTGCCACGGTTCCCTTCACAAAAGCCTCTATTTCCTTGTAGCTCTCTAAGGCTCGCTTCTCGTCAACAATGTCGATTTTGTTCTGTACAATGATTATGTTCTTTACTCCAGCCAGTTCAATGGCTGCCAGATGTTCCCGCGTTTGGGGCTGCGGGCACTTCTCGTTGGCAGCAATTATCAGTAATGCCCCGTCCATAACTGCTGCTCCAGAAAGCATAGTCGCCATTAACGCTTCGTGACCTGGAGCATCAACGAAACTGACAGCTCTGACAATCTCGCATTCAGAGCCGCAGTTGGGGCATTCAGGATCGGAGGAGTAGCATTGGGGTTCTTCGCAGTTTGGGCACTTGAATACTGGAGCGTCTGCGTAACCGAGTTTTATGGTTATGCCTCGTCTCAGTTCTTCGCTGTGTTTTGCTGCCCAAACTCCTGTTAACGCCTCCACTAGGGTTGTTTTTCCATGGTCTACATGACCGATGGTTCCTATGTTAACTTCTGGTTGCTGAGGAAGTGATGACTGTTTCTTTCGTTTTGGTGACATGACGATCTCCTAGAGTTTTAGTGTAATGCTATGGAACTAAGATTCTAAACAGTTTATATTAAGGGTTATCCCATAGGAGAACAGTTGTGCGCGCTAAATCATGCATGGCTGTTCTTGAATTGATGTAAACTGGTTATGAGTCTCATTTTGCATTTTCGGACCAAGTGTAAGCCGATACAATTAGCCAATTCATTTCTACAGTAAATCATAAATATTTTTTTTCTTAACTAGATAAAAGGGCATAAATTCTCGGGGGGGATATAGAATAAAGAAAATAGTTTTGTTAGTTGCGCTTTCAATAATACTTTTGTCTACAACTGCGGTTCCAGCTCTGGCGCAATACGACTGGGACGTTGGCGTCGAAGTAGGCGACTGGTTCCTATACGAACCCACCCTTATCTTATGGGAAAGCGAAGAGGTAACTTTCCCGCCTTTTTATCTGTCATATCTGCAAACCTATAACGAGTCTTCTTTGATGAACTACACCGTTACCGATATAACTGGTGACATCATAATCTTCGAGGTCGAATATCACTGGAAAAACGGAACCGAAACGACATCTACACTGGAAGAGAACATGACGAGCAGTGAATCGCTGGTGGTCATCGGCGCAAACCTTCCAAACGGTGCAGAAATACGGCCTGAATACAGCATCCTTGACATGTGGCCAATGCCAGCAAGAGATCTAAACGAGTCAATAATGCTGGAAACTGACACAGGGACAAGAGAAACGAATGTTCTGGATCACGACAGTAACATCTTTGAACAAATTTATCACTATACGTACTATTGGGACAAAGAAACTGGAATTCAAGTTTACCACGCAGAGCATGCAACAGGCGTACTAAATGAAAATCAACAGATGTTCAGCTATTCGTGTAAGGTAGAGCTAATAGACTCAAGCACAGGCGTAGTAATACCTGACTTTACAGCACCAGTCATGCTGTTAACTTTAATGGCAATCACAATCCCAATAGTGCTTCTGCACAGACGCAAAAAACTACATATCTAAACCATTTTCTTTCCTTTCTTTTTTTATTAAATTTTGATCCCTGGACTAGGATCCTATTTACTGGAGTTCCAGAAACAGGTTGCAAAGTACATAGAAAAGCAGAAATCATGATTTGACAAGAGAACTGGTGTGAGAAAAAGATGACGAGACATAAATACATGGAATTTCGAGAGAAAGTGAAAAAGGCATTGCAAGGAGAGAAGAATGGACTTACTTGGAACCAGCTCAGGAAGAAAGGTGACATCAAATATGCTCGTCCATGCTATACTTGGATAGGAGAACTTGAAAACGAAATTGGATTAATTCGGGAGCGAAGCGGTCGTTACGTTTATTGGAAGTTGAAAGAAAGATAACCTTGAACAAGATGTTAACTTTGGGTTGCTGAGAAAATTTGCCACTGCAGTATTTGGAAGCTCCAGACGTCAAAATGTTGGTTGACGAAATAGTTGACAGGCTGGAGCTGTTTTATGTTGTTCCTGAATCTGTTCATTGCTACCGAAGCAGAGGCTCAAAATCTAAGCGAATAATCGCTCGGATTCATGGGCTTGGAAGGATATGGCAACAGACACTTGGGCTTCCGCCAGCATACGTTATCGAGGTGCTTTCTGAACAGTACGACAGGTTAACCCAAGAGGACAAGGAGAAAACTGTGATTCATGAATTGCTGCATATCCCCAGAGGATTCAAGGGAGGATTTCGTCCCCACAAAGGATACATCAGCAAGAAAAAAGTGGAGAAACTGCACAAGGAATACACAAGAAGGAAAAGAGATAGGCAACAATAAAAAATTAGTTGCCGTCCCCCGAAGGGTAGACTCCACTAAAGGCTTGTTTAACATACCCTCGCAACGTTAAGCCTTCATCTTTTGCCAAGCATTGGAGAGCTTTTGTTACTCCAGTCGTGTACTGAACAGCCTTCTTAGGTTTATCAGCCATGAAACTGGGAATCTCTAGGTTGTGAGCCACACGTCGTAGTACTCGTTTCCGAAGCTTGTCCTCAACTGAATTAATCTTCAAACGCAGAGGCAAACGTAACCCAAAATCGACAACGTCACGGTCGATGAATGGAAGTCTAAGCTCTACTCTATGATAAGAGCAAACATGGTTGTCCCTTTGGAAGTTTGCTTGGTAAGCGTTTTCGACGTCATGGAAAAGTTTTTGTTCCACAGCCTCAGCGTCCGACCGACTGTATTCTGTGAGGTATCGTTGGTAGCCTCCGAAAAGCTCGTCAGCCCCCTGCCCAGCCAAAAGAACAGGATAACCCAGATTCGCCGCGGTTTCAGCCAACCAGTAGAAGGGAACTGCAATACATGCGTTGACTGGGTTAGGCTCCTCGATTAACCACAAAACTTCTGCAAGAGTCCGCTCCAGCTCACCCACAGTGTAGGTTCGGAGGTGCAGAGGCAAACCCAACGCTTCAGCCGCCTTCTCAGCAAACAGGACTTCGCGCTGACCCTCCAATCCAACCGAAATCAGCTGAACGTCTAAGCCAGCATCTTCTGCCAAAACAGCAACAACGCTGCTGTCTACGCCCCCGGAGAAAGCCACAGCCACCGCTTCAAGGTCTGAAACCCGTTTCCGGGTCGATTCTAACAGAAGAAGCTGAAGAGCCCGCGCCGCGGTCTCCAGGTCCACGGTTTCTTTGGGCGGCATCCGCAACATCTTAACCGTTCTAAAAGAGAAACCGTGATTATCCATTACTGCAAGTTGCCCCGGAGGAAACGACACAACATTCTCCACTCCCGTCTTCCACAGTGCCTTCCGCTCAGAAGCCACCGCACAAACTGTATCATTCTCGCCATAGTAGAGGGGAGCCACCCCAAACAGGTCTCGCCCAACGATTACTTTGTTGGAGTCAGCAAAGGCAAAAACGTAGGAGCCCGCCAGCTTTTCGATTATGTTGCCGGCATTTTTCAGGGGGTTAGAGCCAAGCATTTCAACGATCTCGTTTACTTCGGGCAGGTCGGGCAGATTCGGTGAAGGAAAGGTTCGTCCCTCAAAGACAGCCGTGAAACCGTTTCCTTGAACAGGCTGAGGCTGATCTCTAGGAAGGATGCAGGAAAGGTTGTGACCTAATGCGATGCTTGAAACATGGTCTTTGAGTTCCAGTTCTTCAATCAAAGAGGCGGTTATCGCCGAGTCTGGAGTGGCAATGCCATGACCGTCGTTTCCGCGGTGCTTCAGCTCCCGCAGCATAGAGACTACCGTAGGAACAACGTTTTCTCCAGCTTTGTTCACCGCAGCAACCAACGCTCCCATCTTTTGCAGCTCCAGCCCTAGGGGCACACTGTTTTTAGGCGAAACTGGTAAAAGGTTAGTTCAATACATTTATGTATCGTTTCCGGAGGAGAACAAAATGCCTATTCTTCCAATCGACACAGGACGATACGGATCACCTGAAATGAGAGCAATCTTCGATGAAGAGAACAGACTGCAGAAGATGCTGGACGTGGAGGCGGCGCTGGCTTGGGCGCACAGTCAAGTAGGCAACATCCCAAAAAAGGACGCCCAAAAAATCGTGGAGAAAGCCTCCACCAAATACGTCAAGCTTGAACGAGTGAAAGAGATTGAAAAAGAAATCAGGCACGACGTAATGGCTCTGGTCAGAGCATTAGCCGAAGCCTGCGGAACAAGCGGAGAATACGTTCACCTCGGAGCCACAAGCTCTGACATGCTGGACACCGCAACCGCCCTGCAGCTGAAGGAAGCAGTTGACCTGATCGAGGAACGGCTGAACGAGCTGGAGTCAGTTCTGCTAGCCAGAGCGGAACAACACAAAATGAGCATCATGATGGGAAGAAGTCATGGTCAGCATGCCCTGCCAACCACTTTCGGCTTCAAGTCCGCGGTGTGGACAAGAGAGGTCTCCAGACACATCCAGCGCCTCGGGGACTGTGAGGGAAGATTGCTTGTTGGTAAGATGAGCGGCGCAGTGGGAACTCAGGCGGGTTTAGGACCGAAGGCCCTCAAGATACAGGAGCTGGTTATGGAGCGGCTTGGCATCAAGGCAGCGGACATTTCCACGCAGATTGTTCAGAGGGACAGGTATGCTGAACTTACCTGCATTCTAGCCATACTTGCCTCCACACTAGATAACATGGCATCTGAGGTTCGGGAACTGCAGAGACCCGAGATAGGCGAGGCTTTCGAGGCTTTCGAGCAGAAGAAGCAGGTTGGCAGCTCAACCATGCCCCACAAACGTAACCCCATGATATCTGAGAGAATCTGCGGCTTGGCGAAGATACTGAGGAGCCTTGTTTCGCCGGCGCTGGAGAACGTTCCCACATGGCATGAACGTGACCTAACTCAGTCCTCGTGTGAGCGGTTTGTGATTCCGGAAGAGTGCATTCTCATTGATTACATGCTGATTTTGATGATTCGCGTGTTGAAGGGGCTGCAGGTAGACGAGACAAGGATGCGGGAGAATATGGAGTTGACGCAGGGGCGGATGATGTCTGAGGCGGTTATGCTTGCTCTAGCAAAGAAGGGGCTGGGACGACAGAAAGCCCACGAACTCACACGGGAACTGGCAATAAAAAGCCACAACCAGCAACGAAACTTCAAAGAAGTGCTCTGTGAAGACGTCACAGTCAGCAAGTTACTAACTAAAACAGAAATCGATGAGGTAATGGACCCACGAAACTATCTGGGCACAGCACCAAAACAGGTCGAACAAGTCATACAAAAAACCAGAAAAGAACGACAGGCAAGAGGCTTAACAGACTAGCACCCAGTTTTGCTTGAAAAACAGAAAAAGACTGTTTTTTCAACAATGATCTGTTATTAGTCTCCTAATATGAACTGTGTTCTGTTAGTTTCCTTTTGTAGACTGCAACCACCAAAGCCACTGTTAGAGTCAGCGGCAGAATTGTCCATGACGGAAACTCGGGAATTTCTTCATTCAATCGAATCTGGACATTTTCTTCACTAATGGTTATTGTTTGTGTGTTGCTCCAACCACTTGCTTCAACAGGCGTTAAGGTATAACCAAATATAAACCAGACACGTTCATCTGCCCAATACTTATAATAACCAGCTAGTGCTTCAACCTGAAAATCTACTTGAGCATCATCAGGATAATCTGCTGGAATCGCCAAGACCGTATATTCAGAACTTGACGGAACTGGATTAGCTGAAGAAGAAGCATTACTGCGTGAATAAAGTTCTTCCCATTCGTCTCCGAAGTGCCCTTTGGTTCGAACATTATAGTAGAGGTTTATTTCATGTCCATCAGCATCAACATAAGGCGTAAAGGGTTGGTTCGTGATTACAATCTCTATTGACCTGTTTTTCACATGGTAACCAGGAGTGGTTTTCACAGTCTCCTCTCCTGTATACTCATCGATTTTTGTGGTAGTAACAGGTGACACATCATACGGATACGCCACAAGCTCTACAGTGAACTCGGGAACAGACGGCTCACTTGCGCCACTAACGTATGAAACCTGAAAAGATAATCCACAGATCAGAATAGTTAATAAAAGCAAACGTGAAAGCGGTTTTGTCGTATTATCCACTTCACTAGACCCATATAAGTAATCAAATTTGCTAACAAAAAAGCGTTTTTGTCAAGAAAGTTTGACCAAACCTGTCTCTTCATTGTCAAGGAAATTTGACCAACAAATTATGTGTTCATCTGCATGGCGAATAGAAGCGAGTTATTGATTAAGGCTCGATACGGTTCAGTTTTTTGTTGGTCGCCTTTTGTATATCGCAACTGCGATAGTTACGATCAGGACAATCGTTACGGTTAGGATTAACGGTAAAATTGTCCATGAAGGAAACTCTGAGATTATGTGGGGTTCCATTAGTGGGTAGTGGTCGATGTTGTTTTCGTTGATGTAGAATGGTGTGTCTCCTATTCCGGTGTTGCCGATTTCGGAGGCGTTTGAGTATCTGGTCAGGTAGTCGCTCCAGTAGTTGCCGCTGGTTCCGTTATCCCATGTGCTTGGATTGGCGACGGGCGAATCCGCGGCGGGCGGCAACATGGACACCTGTATTCTGTCGCCCGGTCCGTTGTCGATGAAGTTGTTATGGTATATGATGTTGTCATGCTGGTCGCCGAGGATCCGGATGCCCCATTGGTTGTTTTCTGTCACGTTGTTTTCGGCGAAATGATTGTTGCATGAGTGCAGGAGTTTGACGCCGAAGATATCTCCTGAATAGCTTTCGTATGGAAGGGGGTAGTCGTTTTCCCCTTTTCCGAAGCCGTTGTTTGCCACGTTGTTTTGTTTCAGGGTGTTGTAGTGTGAGTTGGTGAGCAGCAGACCATAGTAACTGTTGCTGCTGATGTTGTTGGCGACGATTTCGTTGTAGTCACAGTTGACTAGTTCTAAACCGAATTCGTTGCATACCAGCGAGTTACCAGTTATTGTGTTGTTTGAAGATTCAACCATCTGAATGCCGAATTGCCCACCCGAGAGGATGTTTCCTGCTATCAGCGAATTAGTTGTTGAAGATATGCTCACACCGCTTGCATGGAGGTTCTGGACATTTATGTTTTCGCAGTTGGAGAGCACCACGTAACCTGCGTCTGAAGGCACAGTTTCGTCTCGGTGACCCGTCCAATGGATTATTGGTTTGCCGTTGACCAAATTTGAGGCGTCGATGTCGTTGTCGAAGCTGGAGACCTTGAGGGCGATTCCTGTGCAGTTGATGGTGTTGTTTCTGAACAGGTTTTGGCTGCCTCTGAGGGAAACGCCTATGGCTGAGGTGCTTATGATGTTGTCTGAAAAGGTGTTGTTGTCGGACTCCATTAGGCTCAGCCCAACTAGAGAATCTGTGACAGTGTTTCCTGTGATAACGTTTTCTTGGCACCCGTAGTTTGGCGACTCAAAAAAGTAGAACACATACGATGCGGCAGAAATCATGTTTCCGGTGATGTTGTTTCTCCAAGACCACCAAAAGTAAACTGCTCTTTCAGAGTTGATTATGGTGTTTCCAACGATGGTGTTGTCATCCGCGTAAGTGAGGTCGAAGCCGCAATGCGTATCCTTCAGCACAAGATTCCTGACGGTAACACCATGTCTATAATGCAGGTCGATGCCGTATCCACTGTTTGCTGACAGAGTGTACCCTGCCCCGTCGATTGTTATGTTGTCTCTCTCAACAAAAACAGTGCCAGAAATGTTGCCGGTAAAAGAGTACAAGTTTCCTGTTTGTTCTATCTTATCTGTGCCCTCAACAGTTCCATCCTCTCTAATGTAGATCTTGTCTTCAGCTTTCACCATCTCAATTTGTAGAAAAGAAACTACAGAGACAGAGAGAAGCAGCAACATAGCAAGCAGAGATGCAGACCGTTTCACTGTTTCACTCCACTTTGATTTTGTTTATGTAGCCTTCGCCTGTAAACAACTGGCACAGCTACAACTGCAGCCAGAGTAACCGGTAAGATGAGCCATAATAGAACTTCTGGATTGTCATGCGGCTCTTCATGTGGCTCTGTTTTGATTAACCAGTAGTCATAGGCACCCGTTTCCCATGATTTTATCGCACCAGACAGGGCGAAACCGCCATCTGAAGTTTGAACTAGAGAAGGATAACCCAAAACTTCTCCTCCAGCATATGTCTGATTCCACTGCATATTTCCTTGGTTGTCGGTCTTGATTAACAAGAAATCAGCAAAAATATTCTCATCATTAGTAACCATGTAACCTGCTAAAGCAAAACCGCCATCTGAGGTTTGAACTGCAGAAGGATGAAACTCCCTGTATTGTGTTCCATAGGTCTGAGACCATTCTACATTTCCATTTTCATCGAGTTTAGTTAAATAAAAATCTGCTCCCCCCTCGCCAGAAGAGTAGGTAATACCAGCTAAAACAAAACCTCCATTCGACAACTGCGCAAAAGAAGAAACACCAGCCATGTTTGAGTCAGGATAGGATTGGTTCCATTTTACATTTCCAGCTGCATCAGTTTTAATGACCACAAAACCGGTGACCCCGCCAAGCGATGAGTATGTTTTGTGTATAAAAGCAAACCCTTCATCGAGGGTTTGAATCAGACCAGAACCGCTCTCCTGTTCAGAATAATTGTATAGTCTACTCCATTCTTTGTTGCCGTACGAGTCTGTTTTGATCAACAAAACATCGTCGTAATCTCCAACAGATGAAAAGGAGTTACCTAATAGGGCATATCCTCCATCTTTTGTTTGAACCAAGGAAGACCCCTGATAGCATCCTACTTCTTCATCGAAGGTTTGACTCCATTCCATGTTCCCATCGGCATCGGTCTTGCCTAACCAAACATATGACCAAAACCCGTCAGGCAAATACCCAACAGGTATATACTCGCCAATATAAGATGAATTTGTGCCCACAAAGGCGAAGCCGCCATCTAGAGTTTGAATAAACGGAGCCCCAGCAGCTGTTTTGTTCCACTGCATATTTCCATCTGCGTCAGTTTTCACCAACCAAGCAACACCATCCCCAAACGAGAAAGCAGAGCCAAGCAAAGCAAATCCATCATCATCGGTCTGAACCATAGAGGTACAAACATCCATTCCGTCGCCTCCATAGGTTTGACTCCACATCATTGAAGAAGCAGAAACAGAAATAACGGAGAGAACCAGAAATAAAACGACCACAGATATGACTTTCTTCATTTTGCACCTAAACACCACTACTACAACTTTGTATGAAAAAGGTTTTTGTCAAGAAACCTTGACTAACTTGCCGTTTGGCTGGTCAAGAAAAATTGACGAAACAAACTTTTCATCTACATAACAACCGATAAGATTAGTATTCGGTTAGGGCTCGCTGCTGTTCGGTTTTTTTCTTTTTTGTCTTCTTTTGTAGGTTCTGCCACTCATCCGCTTTAACGTAGCCGCCCACCTGCTCCTTAATCTTCTGGGCTAACCTCGGTCCAATCAGGGGCAGTGCAGTCAATTTACGTAGAGGCGCTCGTTTCACGTCATCCACGCTTCTGAGACCAGAATTGTAGAGCACCCGGGCTCGGGCTCTTCCGACGCCCTCCAGCTTAACCAGCGGAAGTAGCTCAGGCTTCACTCCCTTCTCGATTCTAACCGTAAGCCTAGCCAGATGAGGCAGGAGGTCCTTGTGCTTGAACAGAGAAGCCAGCTCGTGGGAGGCGTGAAGAAGCCACTTGGAGGTGGAGATTAGGCGGTAGAGGTCTCCGGGCTGAACACTGAACCGCTCAATCATCTCATCCTCGCTTGTTTCATCCATCCAAGCCTTCAGCACCCAAGACATTTTAGCTTCTCCAAGAAACTCCTCGAAGGCTAGTCTGTCCTGATATATGGCTGGAAGGTTAAACATGAACTCGTCTTGATGGTCCTCCACAAAGAATTGCAGCGCATCCATTTCTTTGGAGTATGGGCGCAGCTTAGGGAACATGTCTGGCGTGCGGGCAATCATATGGAGGAAACTGGTGTCGGTGAGCCTCTGCGCTCGGCTCGTCAACGCGTCCCTGATGACTACACCGGTTAGGGGGTCAATGTATAGCTCGGAGACTCTTCGTCCAAACTTGGTGGCGTAGATTTTGTCGCCGCCCACCTCAACCATCTTCTCTGTGAAAAGAAAACCCAGACTCTTCGCTATGACTCCCTTTATTGCCCTTGGGTCATACTGGTACGCGTAGAAGGTTCTGCCGAAGAAATCGTAGATTCCCTGTTCTGTGTGCGCAAAGTCCGACGCGATTGTAGCCAACACGTGAGAACGGAGAATCCGTTCCACCGCCAGCTTGGACCAAATTCTCTCCGTGTCGGCGAGGATGTAGCTTTCCATGAGGTAGTCACGTTCATCCTCGGTTTTGGCTATCAGAATGGAGTCTCCAACCTTGTCGTAGCGGGGTCTTCCGGCACGCCCCGCCATCTGCTTATACTCAAGAACAGGTATGGGATAGTAGCCATAGCCGGGCTCATATCTTCTGTAATCGTTAACGATGACCACCCGCGCTGGAAGATTCACCCCAAAAGCCAATGTTGGAGTGGCAGTTAAAATCTTGATCTTTCCTTCCCTAAACGACTGCTCAATCAATTTCCTGTGACCGCCACCCAATCCAGCATGATGAAAAGCCGCTCCTTTGCTCACCACCTCAGCCAGCTGCTCGCTGATTCGTGTCCTCGCTCCTGTCGCAAGAACCTGCTCAGACAACTGCTCCAAAGAACGTTTCAGGGGCTTAGATAGGACTGGGGCGATTTTGGCTCCAATCTTCTTGGCTAGGCTTATCGAGTTTCTGCGGGTTCCGGCGAACGCTAAGGCTTGACCCCCAGATTTCACGGTGTATAACGCCAAGTTTATGGCGGGGTCTTTGGAGGTCTTCTCTATTTTCTGGGCGCCGCCGTCCTTGAACATGATCTCGTCGTGGTGGAATACGCCTTCCCTGAGCGTTACGGGTCTCCACTCGGTTGTAACCGGGATTGCTTTCAGCCATTCTGCAACCTCTTCAACGTTCTTTATCGTGGCGCTTAGCACCAGAAGCTGGATGTCAGGGTTCACCTGCATGAGGCGAGCCAACACCACCTCAAGGGTTGGTCCACGCTCCGGCTCGTTGAGAAGATGCACCTCATCAGCAACCACCAAAGAAACGTCGCTTACCCACTTTGCTCTGTGCCTCAGCAGAGAATCCGCTTTCTCGTTTGTGGTAACGATGATGTCATACTTTCCCATCCACGGGTCGCTGCTGTCGTAGTCACCTGTGCTGATGCCCACGCTGACCCGTCTGCCGTTTCTCTTCTTCACGGTCGTGTATTTCTTGAATTCTTCCCATTTCTCGCTGGCTAAGGCTCGGAGAGGAGAAAGATACAAAACTTTTCCGTCCCCTTCCACCACATGCTTGAGGGCGCACAGTTCGGCAACAAGGGTTTTGCCTGAGGCTGTGGGACTCGCCAAAACAAGGTTTTTTCCATCCAATGCTCCGGCATGCACAGCTTCCTGTTGAGGGGGATAAAGTTCAGTGAGTCCTGAAGTGAGCAGGACCTGTTTTACGGAATCTGGTATCGGCAGTTCGTCGATTTTCAATGCATACGCCCTTTAGGTTAAGTCTTTTTGAGGAATCCATCCCGCGGCGCGAAGAGCGTTCCTTCCTTCAGCATCTGCCCAATGAGCCGTTCCGCTTCTCCAGACAGTATGTCATATTCGGCTTGAAGCCTCTCAAACAGCCTCGCCTTATCCACCATCCCAGTTTCCTTTTCCATGCTTGTAATGAGCCCAAGAATAATGGACAGCTTGTCGCGGAGGCTCTTAGGCTTGCCCGTCATTATGATGTCTATGTCAAACTTTTGGGAGGAAATGTCGATTCCAACCTGCTCCAGCGACGTCGTCATTATGTCGATCGCCGTCTCAGCGTCCTCTGCAAGAACCTCATCCCGCAGCGATGCCCGAGCCCTAGCCTCAGCCACCCTCACCAGCGACTCCAGCTGCCGGGCAGTTATAGCCACAGGGGTTCCCTCGGTTTCGCTGGCTGCACGCATGAGCAGATAGAATGCTTTCAGGCGTTCCAGAGCCTCTTGTGTGAGCACGGGCTTTATGTTTTTGGCGTAGCTTACGTATTTTCGGAAAAGTTCAGGTTCTATGGGTGGCTCAACAGGGGTTACGCCTGTTCTGTGGAGGTTGAGGATGTGCTCGGTCATCTGCGCGTCTTTGACCTTTTCTGGCACGTCCCTCAGAATGAAAATCAGGTCGAATCTGGAGAGGATGGTGACTGGAAGCGAAATGTTCTCTGCTACTGTTCGGTAGGGGTCGTATCTGCCAAGTGATGGGTTAGCGG
This sequence comes from Candidatus Bathyarchaeota archaeon, assembly GCA_050123155.1. Taxonomy (GTDB): domain Archaea; phylum Thermoproteota; class Bathyarchaeia; order Bathyarchaeales; family Bathyarchaeaceae; genus Bathyarchaeum. Next base: position 180,084 of record JASFHP010000001.1, read on the forward strand.
CGGCTAGGATGGATGTTCGAGCGTTTAGGGTGGCAACGATTCCGCCTTTAGCCACTGAAACCGTGTGCTGCTCCATTACTTCGTGGATGGCTACCCGGTCCTCGGTTCGCATCTTATCCATCTCGTCTATGGCTGCTACACCCTTATCCGCAAGCACCAAAGCTCCAGCCTCAAGCGTCATTCCCCCAGCCTTGTCGCGGAGCACCGCAGCCGTCAACCCCGCGGCTGTAGTTCCACGCCCAGAAGTGTAAAGCCCCCGAGGAGCTATCTTAGCCACATACTGTAGGAGCTGGGACTTGGCTGTTCCCGGGTCTCCCAGCAGCAGAATGTTCAGGTCTCCACGGATTGTGATGTCCGGGAACTGTTTCGCGGTTCCTCCGAAGAGAAGATACATTATCGCTTCTTTGATGTGCTCGTAACCGTACACAGAGGGCGCCAGAGAACGAAGAATCTTGGTGTGGATTTCAGGGTCTTTTGCCAGTTCAAGAATCTGTTTCTCTTCTTCCGGCGTGATAAGGACTTTCTCTGGCTCCTTACTTTCCACGTCGATGTGGTTTGTGTCTAAATGTAATCTGAAGGAGCGGAGTTGCCCAACCCGTGGGAGGCGCGCGGCAACGGCGCGGGCGATTCCAACCACGGAAACGTGGTCTCCGGGTCTCGCCATGTCAACAAGGTCTCTTTCGAGGAGTTTGATGTCTAACCATCGTGGAAGCTGACCTGGAGGAAGGTCTTCGGGGCGTTCTTGGATGCGGACGTCTTGGGAGTCGATGAAGGTGGATTCTTCCTGAACGAAATCGAAGGAACTTTTTCTTCTGCATTCCGGGGCGCTACATGCAGTAGGCGCTGTCAGGAAGGGCCCGGATTGGATAATATGAGAGATTGTGCCGCACCATTTGCATTTGAAGGCTGCTTCCATAACTAAGGGTCTGGCGGGACTGGCGCGGACGACGATGCCCTCCAACATAACGAGCTTTCCTATGTGCTTGGAACCCAAAATTCGCAGAGGTGTAACTTCTGGTAATCCACAAAACCGGACTGTGACGTTCCTGATTTCTTCGGCGTATTCGGGTTCCTCTATCTGCAGTTGAGCCTTGGCGGCTCGGTTTGCATACTCTAGGTACTCGTCGGGTTTATCCATGAGCCGCTGGGCAAGTGTGGGCTCGGTTGCCAAGAGTTCATCAAAATCTACCATAAAGGATTTGCTTCCGGCAACTGCCATGCCTGAGAGGCGCTCACGGTATTTGTCTGATTTGAAAAAGTCCAGAAAAAGCTCCTCTGGATCCGCTGTTAACGTTTCTTCGGTTATGTTTTGCTGCCTCCTTGGGGTTTAAGAATTTCAGTTTTCCATTCGCTAATGATCTTGTGTAAACAGCCATAAACATATTTTTCTTCTTTTGTTAGGCTTCGGAGGATTTGACCTGTTTGATCTCTTGCTGATGATGCCAAAGAAACTATCTTTTTCAGTCTCATCTGGGTTATGTCGTCGGATAGATTCTTCGCTTTGTCATAATCGCTCCTTTTTTCCGGTTTCTTGATGGCTTCCTCGTTCAATTCTTCTAGGTAACGCCGTAGTTTAGGGTAAAAATCCTCGGGAAGAGAAATGACCCTCTGGGAAGCCTCAGTGCGTTCTTTCCACTGAATCTTGTTAATTATTCTCAAGTCTATGGGTTCTTCCATGCGGATGTGGGCGATTCCAGCCTTTTTCAGTTCCGCGGCTACCCAGAACCTGACTTCGTATTCTTTTCCCTCTTTGAAGGGTCCAACTTTCACGCCTGGAAGATCAATTTTAGGGCTGTCTCTGTTTGCCACTATCTTGACGGGCATGTTTTGAAAGACGAAATCAGCGTCTCTGATAATGGTTGAAGGGTCAGTTGACAATCCCAACTCTCCTCGGACAGAACTTCTGCTCCACAAACAATACTGCAGTCATAGATATAAGCTCAATTAAGCCACAAACAGCAAAAATTCACGAATAAAAACTGGATATTTTCCAGTTTAGAGGCTATATTCGGCGATTTAATGGACACAAATACCTGATTCCGTTATGAAACGGCTACGAGGTTTCTTCTTCGCCTACGTCATATGTGGGTGCTTGAGAAGTATATTGGATGGCCCTGACATTCCGGTAGTAGATGTCCGTTGCTTGTCCACCATCAGCATCGTTGGTGAACGTGAATCGGTTGAAGCTGCCGCTGAAATTGTCTAAAACTAGAGTATATGATTGCCAGTCTCCCGCAGCTGTATAGCCGCGGTGGTCGCCGAGTCCCCACGTTTGGGTTCCATATATCTGGTAAAACAGAGTAGAGCTTATGCTGTTGTCCGTGTCTAGTCCTACTCCATTTATTTCACCCTGAACTCCGACGCTCTTGAAGTCGAAGCAGATTGCTTGGCTACCATCGCCCACAACAGATAAACTTCTCATGGTTGCTTTCCAGTTGTTTCCCCACATCCTCAAAATTGTATCATCGATTATTTCCCACTGTGCCGAGTTTACATCCTGACTAGAACCTCCGTAGCTTATCACCCCGTCTCGTGTGAAGTCCACAAACACGTCAAAGGTGTAATCTGGGTTGCTTTCTGAAGTGGCAGAGGGGTTCCCATAATACATGTAAATCGTTTCTGTAGAAGACGCTGGAATAGTGGGAACACTGACCCATACTACAGCGGTTGAGAGATTGTAGCTTTCAACCCAGTAAGGAATTGAAGCTTGTCCGCCACTATTAGTGAACCGTAAATCAGAGAAATCAGCAATCATGTCAGAATCATAGTCGACAGTAAGCTGAATCTGGTAGCCAGTTAACTCATTAGGATTCAAACTGTTGTCAATTGTCACCGCCTTTCTTTTGGGCCAATGTGCATCATACCAGATTTCCGAAGACCCTGAAGACGATGCGGTGGCGACACGCGCAAATTTTGTAGAAGATGACGTGACAACCATAAATTCATACTTGTTTGATGTCGTGAAACTCTGAATCACTCTGATGATTGCCGTCTCGCCAGCATCCAATGTTGAATCGCCTGAAACAAACTGTACATCAGTGGCGGTTACGTCATTAACTTCTACTTCGTTTATTGTAACCGAGCTTGTTCCAAGATTTTTGACGGTTAGATCAACGTAGGAAACATCCGAAGCCCATGAATGGTCAGTGATACTCAACTCATCGACTTCCATAAAGCTGAATGAGATAGAACCCATCCACATAGCAACTGCGATGGAAACAGCTACGACAACCGCAATCAGAATGATCGATGCTACAACTGGGCTAAGCGCCTTATGGTTTTTCGTGAACTTAAGCAAACAGGACCCGCACATACATTCTTACATTTTCTTTCAGACGCGATTCTAAATAAGTTATGAATCTGAAATACGAACTCAACGACAACAAAGCGAAGGCGTCCAATATGAATACTTAATTCAATCCTGTCCGATAGGCTACAAAAGTTAGACGGATTAACTGCCAGAGCCTAAGGAACACATGCACACACAACAAGAAACAGACTACACTCGTTAGAAGCACGCGCAAACAAACGCCCATTCATTTGAATCTTAGAAAATGTTAATAGTCGTTCTATCAGAGTTTGCATCATGAAAATCAAAAAGAACCCTTATACTGCACTGTTTCCTTGCCCGGTTGTTCTTGTGACATGCGTAGATTCTAAGGGTGCGCCTAACATAATCACGTTGGCGTGGGCGGGAACCGTATGCTCTGAGCCGCCCACAGTAGGATTGGGCATCAGACCGTCAAGACACTCTCACAAGCTGATCGAAAACAGCAGAGAATTTGTAGTGAACATCCCACCAGCCAAAATCCTGAGAGAAACAGACTACTGCGGGGTGACCTCAGGAAGAGACGCTGACAAGTTCTCCGAAACCAAACTAACCCCAGAACAGGCAGACAAAGTAGAATCTCCTCTGATCCGCGAATGCCCAGTGAACATGGAATGCAAACTGAAAGATGTGATTCCGCTGGGCGCCCACGACCTGTTCCTCGGAGAAATCGTCCAAATTCACATTAACAAAGACATTCTGGACGATAAAGGACACATCGACTTCAAAAAAGCAAATCCCTTCGTCTTCAACGTAGGCGAATACTGGAGCCTACACAAGAAAATAGGAACATACGGATACTCAAAACGAACAAAATAAAGAATAGGCAAAAATCAGCTGTGCACCTATTCCTTACATTCAGCCTCGTTGGCTTCTGCCATTAGCACAACATCCTTCACGGTTGTAGGCTTGTTAGAGGCTTTAACAACCATTTTTCCTCTCCATCCACATTTCTCGCACTCATACTTTGGCGGAGCAAGTCCCATATGACCCAGCGCATCGCCTTGCATAGACTTTACTCTACGAACCTTTGCGCTCTTGCAATGAGGACAAATCTGCACGTCCACATACTTTTTGTCTTTCTCCAACTCCTCCAAAACTTCAACTAACTCTGGAAGATCGCTTTCAACTTGCTCGGTCTCCAAAACAACCAGCCGCTTCTTTTTCTTCCGTTTTTTCTTCTTCTGCTCTTGTTCACTCAAAACAATCGCCCGCTATACTGGCTTGAAGGCTCTTACTTCCGGCTTTTTCTTCAGTTCCTTTGGGATGTTAACGGTTCTAACGATGTTTTGGCTGTTTATCATGTAGATTGGCGAACCGTCAGCTTTCCACTTCTTCAATCTTTTAACTTCTCTAAGAATCAACTTGATTCTCAATGTTGTTCCGTCGCTTAGTTTGTAGCTGTTCCACTGTTCGCTCTCTTCCGTGAAGTCCAAGTCTTCTGCGTCCATCAAATCTTTCTGCGTAATTCGAGGCAATTGAGATTGACTCAACCTAACTCACCTTAGTTCAGATTAACTCAACAGTATTGAACCCAAATTTGTTATATTAATTTTTCCTTAAACCGCTCCCCACAAACATGAACACACTGCTGACCACAAAACAAATCACAGATTCTGTACAGAAAACGGGCAAATCCACAAGCACATAGCAACAAATAATTAGTTCACTTAACACGTATCTTGTCACACAGCTACTGGAGCATTAGTAATGACCATCAATAATGAAGCTATGTGGGTTGAAAAGTATCGCCCAAAAACCCTAGACGATATCGTGGACCTGACCCATGTTGTAGAAAGCATACAAGCTTTCCTAAAAAATCCACACTCAATGCCACATCTGCTTTTAGCCGGAATACCCGGCACCGGAAAAACAACCGTTGCCCTATGCATCGCCCGAGAACTATTCGGAGAAAAATGGAAATCCTTCACGTTGGAACTAAACGCATCAGATGAACGTGGAATAAACACCGTAAGAGACAGAATCAAAGACTTCTCCCGCTACGGCAGAACAGGCTTCGGAGAAGCGCCCTTCTCTCTAATAATCTTGGATGAAAGCGACCAAATGACCGGACCCGCCCAAACAGCCCTCCGCAGAATAATGGAAACCAGCTCAAGAACCAGCAGATTCATCCTAATCTGCAACTACTCCAACAAAATCATTGAACCAATCCAAAGCCGCTGCGCCATATTCCGTTTCTCAAAACTAGACAAAGATGCCATGGTGGAACATCTTAAGAAAATTGCAGAAAAAGAAAACCTGCGCCTTTTGGATGAGGCAGCGGAAAGAATTGTGGACTACTCTGAAGGAGACCTCAGGCATGCAATAAACGCCTTACAGACTACTGCTGCGTACCAGAAGGATGTCATAGATGAGCAAACGGTTCTGCAGGTGTTTGGGGAAGCTAGTCCAAGGCAAGTTCAGATGATGCTTAACAAAGCCCTCAGCGGCAACTTCATAGAAGCAAGAAAAATGATGTATGACCTGATTGGTCAATACGGCTTTTCAGGCACAGAAATAGTTCGGCAAATGCAACGGGAACTGGTGAAGGTTCCGCATTTGACTGATGCCCAAAAGGCTGACTTAACCAACATCATCGGAGAATACGACTACCGCCTCACCCAAGGAGCCAACAGCGACATCCAATTAAGCGCGTTACTGGCTCAATTCTCAAAGTTTAAAACATGACAAAAAGGGGAACGTAATTGGTGAAGGATCTTTTATGGGTTGAAAAGTATCGCCCAAAAAAGATAAGAGACGTAGTAGGAAACGAGCTAGCAAAGTCAGCCTTCACCAGCTGGCTAAAGGATAAACGGCGACGAAAAAAGGCAGTGCTCCTTTATGGACCCGCAGGCGTAGGAAAAACTGCTCTAGTGAACGCGGCATCCAACGAATTCAACTTCACAATTATTGAAATGAATGCTAGCGATACGCGAACCGCAAAAGCAATCGACAAGGTCGGCAAACCAGCCACCTCCTTTGTTGCCTTAGACACGTTCTCTTCAGAACGCAAAGGCAACATACTGTTCTTGGACGAGGTTGACGGCGTTTTTGGGCAACAGGACAGGGGAGGCATCAAAGCCATAATCAACATCGTCAAGGAGTCCCTGATTCCTGTTGTAATGGCTGCAAACGACACTGACCAAAGAAAACTTAGACCACTAAAGAAAGTCTGCAAGATGATAAGGTTTCAGCAGGTCCGCATACCATTAATCATTCATACGTTACGTAAAGTCTGTACCGCAGAGGGTATCGAACCAGAATTTGAAGCCCTTGAAAGAATTGCTCAAAACAGCCTAGGCGACATGCGTTCTGCAATAAACGATTTACAGAGCATAGCAGAAGGAAAACAGCTGCTGACCCTCCAAGACACCATGTTCTTGACTACACGAAACAAGGACATAGGTCTCTATGACACCCTAAAAGGAATGTTCTCAGCAGAAACAGTCAAAGACGCAGCCATGGTCCTTAACCGTTCAAGCGTAAACTTTGACGACTTTCTGTTATCCTTTAGCGACAATCTTCCCCTCCGATACCCTAACTCAGATGATTTAGCCACTGCATACGACTTCCTTTCGAAGGCGGACGTCTTTCGTGGCAGAGTAGGCACCGAGAACTGGTCTCTTCTGCGATATTTTTTCCATTATTTTGCTGAAGCTGCAACAGTCTCTCCGGGAACCTTCAAACCGTTTGATTTCATTCACCCCCCCATGAGGATAATGAAGCTGTTCTGGACAAAGGGCAAACGAACAAAACTGGAGAATATTTGCGCAAAAATTGCCATGAAATGCCATGTTTCGCGGAACACAGCTAAAACCGACATTGTTCCATATGTCCAGATGATGTTGAAGAAACAAAAAACTAGCCCAATTGTTTCATGGCTAAAACTGGAACCTGAGGACATAAATTATCTCCTCGCAATGAACAGACTGTAGTTGATGAAAGCAATGGTGGTCCTAAACAAGAAAGCCTTTGTGTTGCCTCGAGTTGGAAGAGACAAATTCATTCGCCTAATGAGGCTTGGTCTAGAATACAACAAAGCGAGAGGCACATTCAGCATAAGTCACTTCGACAAAATTGAAGAAGTCTTAGACACAATCTCCAGCATCCTAAACGAAGAAGCCACATTCCTCCAAAGCTGTATGATATGCAACAAAGATTTTTCCTGCTCTGAATGCAAGTACATCGATTTCTGTGAAACCAAAAACCTTCCTTTTCAGTGCGTGTGCCCCCAATGCCTAAGAAGTGGAGCAAATCCTCAGCAAAAGCTGTTCTGAAGCATCGGGGCGCCCATTAATCGTTGCAGGTTTCTGTGATTCAACCGCCCCTTTTTAGGGTAGGGGTCTCTCTCCCAGAGTCACTTCCACGCTTCTTTCCTCTTCGTCTCTGATGAATTCAAAAACCACCGAATCTCCGGGGCTGGTGTTCCGTTCCATGTAAACCACGAGGTCAGCCATTCTTCTTGTGGCTACACCGTCTATTCCGGTAATCACGTCTCCACCAATCGGAGTCACCTGCCCATCCAACGTGACGTTCTGGTCTGAGCCTCTTAGTCCCGCCTGATCCGCAGGGCTCCCCTCAGTCACATCCACAAGAAGAACCCCTTGAGGTTTCTCCAGATCCATGGCGTCCGCAATAGTTATGTCCACGTCCAGTGCAGAGACGCCTATCCACGGATGCGTGTAGTCTCCAGTTTCTATCAGGTCGTTAATCTCCCGTTTAACTGTATCAGAGGGAATAGCAAAGCCTATGCCCGTGAAGGTGCCAGTTTCCGACTGTATAGCCGTGTTCACGCCCACAACCTGACCTTTGAGGTTAACCAAGGGACCACCGGAGTTGCCAGGGTTCACGGCTGCGTCTATCTGAACTATGTCTATGATCATATAATTTCCTGCTGCTACCATGGTTCTCTCCACAGAGGAGACTATGCCTGCGGTTAGGGTGTCGCTGAGACCGAAAGGATTGCCCATAGCTGCAACAGGTTCACCCACAATAAGGTCAGAGGAACTTCCGAGAACCACCGGATGCAAGGTTGTGACTTCCGGATCAACTTTTATGACGGCTAGGTCACTGTAGATGTCCATTCCAACTACATTGGCTGAGGTTATGTTTCCGTCTAGGAAGGTGACCTGTATTGTTGTGGCGTTCTCGATTACATGATGGTTAGTTATGATACGTCCCTCCGTGTCATACACGAATCCTGAGCCTAAACCAAGATTGGTTTCGATAAGAACCACAGAGTCTTTGAGCTGATCATAAATCGTGGACCATGGCATCAGACCTGTCTGATTAACAATGTCCAGAATTTCGATTTGGTTCTGTAGGTCCTGAATTTCGCTGCTCTGTTCTGTGAGGGTTGTCTCCATCGTTTCCAGTTGAGTTTGAAGATTCAAGAAAGCTACAGCGAACACTGCCGTGTTGACGATAAGGAGGATGAGGATTGCTGCAAAGGCGTAAGCCCACTTGCTGGAACTTGAGGATGAAGATTCTTCGGGCATCAAACTACTTGTCCTTCCTATGTTTCAGTTGTGTATTACCCCTCTTAGGGGAATCGTCTGTTCTAAAATTTTCGGGTCAAATTCACTCGCAAAAGGAATCGATCAGGCTTTGATCCTAGCTGTTTGGGTTTCCCCGTAATATGGTTGGCGCTTTTTGACTGCTTCAAGGAAGATTTCTGTCAGTTTTTTGTCGTCGGCTCCATTCCGCATGGGCGAGAGAATGTCCACCAGATTGTCTTTTCTCATCAGGCAAGGCTTCAGTTTTCCGTCGCTTGTCACCCGGATGCGGGTGCAGTTGACGCAAAACTCGGTGTTTTCTATTGGACGAATAACTTCAACCTTCACTTTCGGCAGAGTGTAAACCCGCCGTTTCTGCATATACTTTCGAACCCTCGTCTCCGAAGCCAACTTCTCCAACTTCTGCACTATCTCACCCAAGCCAAGATGATAGCGTTCATAATATCCCCTGCTGAGGTTAATCGGCTCCAGCTCAATCAACTGCAGGATTGTCCCCGTTTCCGCCGCAAACTTGACCATCTTGTCTATTTCACCATCATTAACGTTCTTGAGCACCAGCATATTCACTTTCACAGGATGCAATCCAGCTTCTACCGCAGCTCTGACTCCGTTGATGGCGTCTTGCAGGTCGCCTCCCATGACAGCATTGTACACGTCAGGGTTTAGGGTGGGGAGACTCACGTTCACCCGGCTTAACCCCGCTTTCTTCAGGTCTTTAGCCAAGCCATTCAGGTGTGTTCCGTTGGTGGTCATGGACAGGTCTGTTAAGCCCTCAAGCGCATTTATGCCCCCGACTATCCTGACGATTTCCTTGCGAAGCAGGGGCTCTCCTCCGGTTAGTTTAACTCGGGAGATTCCGAGGCTGATGGCTATCCGAACTATGCGAACAATCTCGTCTACTGTCATGAGTGTTGAGGGGTTGGTTTCGCCCTCCCTGTGGCAATAAGGACAATGCTTATCACATTTCTGAGTAACAGAAATCCTCAAGTTGAGAACTGGACGTCCATAATTGTCATAGATCATCAGGGTCACGTTTCTCAGCAGATACGTTGTGTACAGGAAAACACATCTCAACCAAGATAAACTTTCCCTAAACAAGCCACAAACTAACAGAAGGGCAACATCAAAGCAAGGAAACTTAGAATGAATACCCGCACTCGGGCACAACCTACATAAACTTGCTCATTTCCTTAGAATATCAACGACCTGAGGTGAGTTGCATTTTGTCTTTCCAGTTGGATTCCTTATCATCAAAAGAATTACACAAAGATGTGCTCGTGAGGCTTATACACGGAAACGAGTTGACGCTGAACTACTTTGAACTGAAAAACGAAAACGTGAAGATTTCTTTCCACGAACATCCCGTGGAACATCTTGTCGTCGTTCTGAAGGGCGAGATGGAATTTATGTTTGAAGACCAAAAACTCATCCTGAAGAAGAAAGACTGCCTGTTTGTTCCCGCTAAAAAACGGCACACAGCACGGGTAATCCATGGTCCTGTGAAGGCACTGGAAATATACATCGTTGCAGAAGACAAATACTACAAGAGATAAGGAGCAGCATCCAACACATGCACTGAAGTTGACTTCAAATCGTCCAGCCAGCAAGCGCTTTCATCAACTGGTCTCGTGAAAATTTTGCCTAATCTCTTCCTGTTTTTTGCTTGATGATACTTAAAGTAGATTTTGTCCTCGAAAATGCCCAGTATCTCTATCTTGCCGGTTCTGTGAGACATGATATACTTAAACCGTTTACTGAGACCATTACAGTGTGCCTTCGCCTTCTCCACAATCTCTATTCCCCTGCAGAGGGGCACTTGAAAATGCATTTTAACTCTCTTGACTGGTCTGCACTGAAAAACATAGTATGGGCTGGCGCCGATACTCACCAGTTCATTCAGGAGATTAGTCAGCGTCACAGGATTGTCATTGACGCCTTTCAGCAAGATTGATTGATTGTTCACTATAACGCCTGATTTAATCAGATTATCTACTGCCTTGATGGACTGCTCGGTTATTTCGTTTGGATGGTTAAACTGGGTAACAACATATATTCGTCTATCCGGAAGCGAATACTTTGAGAGAATTTTTAGTAACTCATCATCCTCGAACCGTGACGGAAATGTCACCGGTGCTCTGCTGCCAAAGCGTATGAACTTTAACTGCGGAAAGTCTGACAGAATCGAAAGAAGTTTGTCGATAACTTCGTTTTTGAGCACAAGAGGGTCGCCGCCAGTAATCAAAACATTGTTGATGTGTTCGTGCTGTTTTATGTACTCTGCTGCATCTTCGAAGCGTTCAATTATCTCCTTTGTTTGCAAGCCAACCAGCCTCTTTCTGAAGCAGTGCCTGCAGTAGGTTGCACACTTGTTTGTGGCTAAAATCAAGGCTGTCTCCGAGTATTTGTGCTGAAGCCCTGCCAGTTTGGTGTTCTCTGCTTCGCCGCTTGTGTCATAGGAACCTTGAAGGCTAAATTCGTTCAATGACGGAATCGCCATCTTTCTTACGGGATCATCAGGATCGTCCCAGTTTATCAGCGACATGTAATATGCAGTAACACGCATTGGATGCCGCTGTGTAATTTGTCTCAGTTTTCTCTCTTCTTTAGGCGCCAAATCAGTGTAATCTTTGAGTTGTTCAATCGTACAGACACTATTTTCCATCTATTCTCTCCTCATCATTACTTGAATTTGAGATTCGGTTTGCAACCGAGTTAGCCTTTTCTTCGGTAATTCTGTAGAAAGTTCGTCCAATATCATACACGAACAAGATAATCAACCCCAAGGCAGCATACTTGGTGATTTCCTGCAATAAGGGTCCAAAATTTGATAGGTTACGAAATAGAGGAAATATTGCAGCAGCCACCAAAAGGATGGCAACTATGTAGATGATGTCCTTGAACACCCGCTGTCTAGACAACCCCTCTTTTATGCCTAAAAGTCTCAAAAATAATCCGGTTAATTTATCAGCGATTGACAAGGCATCAAACAATGTTCGAACCAAAAACATTCCAGCTGCAAGCAGTAACCCTATCTGCAACAAAAACGTGATTTCTGAGCTAATGCTGTTGAGAGTCACCAGAGCAATGTGGCTCATAGTCCAGAACATCAGAGCAAGTGCTACGTTAGCCAGTAATTTGGGAAGTTTGTATCTGATTTCTTGTCGTAAAGTGCTCACAGTTGCTAATTCCAACCTGCTGAATTTTTGGTATTTGTCGACTTCTGTAACTATTGACGGCATAATGCAAGTTTACGCACATGACAACAGTCGACAAACGATTAACTAAAGCAGCACATTGTATATTCTGGCGAGAGTTTATAAACATACTGTGCAGATACCAAACTTACGAGCGTCTGTTTCTTGCAAGCTCAGGAGCGCTAATAGGCTACATCCTGCTGCTTAATCAGGAAGAATTTAATCTAATGTGGGGGAGGTCTCCACACTTCCACATTAAGGTCTCACGCAAAGCTTATAAAAAAAACTATCCAACACTAATCGAGGTTTAAAAAAATGAAAAAATCATATTGCAAAACAAAAATTTCTACTATTGCTTTAATTCTGGTGTTAACTGTATCTGCTATCATAGTTGCTTTGCCAGCGGTTACCGCACAAGCGGGTACGAAAAAGACCTACGCCTACATTGGTGCTGTCCCTAACCCAGTGGGCGTTAACCAACAAGTTCTGCTGCATGTTGGAATTACGGAAAACTTGTATAACGTAGCCCAGGGTTGGGATGACCTTTGGATAACAATCGAAAGACCCGACGGTCACACCGATACACTTGAAAATATCAGAACCGACTCGACAGGCGGAACAACCAGAGACTACACACCTGACCAAGTGGGCAAATACTACATTCAGACACACTTCCCTGAACAGGAGACAACCCGCGATAAACAGGCGGGAAGCATGTTCACGTCAAATGTCCCCGTAGGCACAGTGATGTTAGCCAGTGAAAGCGAAATACTCGAGCTTGTTGTGCAAGAAGAACCGATAGAGTACTATCCCGGACAACCTCTTCCGAACGAATACTGGACTCGCCCAATAGATGCACAGCTTAGAGAATGGTCAAGGATAGCAGGAAGCTGGGTATGGGGATCAGGCACGTTTGGCGGAACTGATATCCCCAACCGGTACGCTCCTTACAACGACGATGCGCCAGAGAGTGCCCACATACTATGGACACATCCATTTACGATTGGAGGTCTTGCTGGAGGAATAACTGGTGTTCAGGGAATGGAATGTGGAGATGCATACGAAGGCAAATGGGGCGGCTCATTAATCCTATGTGGAAGACTTTACTACCGAACCGGTGCCTACGACCGACCCGTAGAGTATCACTGTGTAGACCTACATACCGGAGAAGAGCTGTGGGCTAAAACCTTTCTAGACAACCAAACTCTAGCCTTTGCGCAAACATTCTATTGGACTTCATACAACTATCACGGCGTTTTCCCATACTTGTATGTAAGTGAGGGCGGTGGCGGTTTCTTCTTTGGTGGTGGCGGTACACAAACTTGGCATGCGTTTGATCCTTACACTGGACAATGGCGGTTTACCATCGAGAACGTGCCTTCAGGCACCAAGCTAACTGGTCCAAACGGTGAATTCTACATACTAGAGATTGACCAACAAAGAGGCTGGATGGCTCTGTGGAACATGACTGCTGTCATCTCCACGGGAGGCAGTTGGGGAAGCGCAGCCCATCTAAGCACACACAATGGAGATACCTCGAGTGCATATAGCTGGAACGTGACCATACCAACTGGCCTGCCGGGAAGCGTTCAAGCAGCCGTTCTTGATGACAAAGTAGTCGGTGGGACTGTAAGCCTCACAGAGGTCACTTCTTGGGGCTTAAACTTAGACGCGTCAAAGGGAAACATAGGAGCAGAGCTGTTCAGAAAGACTGTAGATGCACCAGCTTCTTGGGCTGAAGGCAGCGAAAGCGTGAGTTGGGCTGCGACTTCCATTGAGGAAGGCGTTTTCGTTGTGTGGTCGAAAGAGGCGATACGATATTGGGGTTTCAGCACTGAAACAGGGGATTATCTGTGGGTAACCGAACCGCAGTACTATCTAGACTTTCTTGTTTCAACGAACACCGCTATCGTCTACGACCACCTCTATTCAGTCGGTATCGCTGGAATAGTGTATGCATATAATCTTACTACAGGCGAGATAGATTGGAAATACGTAGCCGAGGATCCCTACCAAGAATTCTTGTGGGGTAACAATTGGTGGTCTGCACTACTGTTCGTTACCGATGGAAAACTCTATTTGGGACATTCAGAGCACTCTCCCATTGATCCCAAACCACGTGGTGCACCATTCTACTGCCTCGACGCAACAGACGGATCGCTAATATGGAGCGCCGATGGTTTGTTCCGTCAAAGCAACTGGGGAGGAACAGCAGTTATCGGTGACAGCATAATAGCGACACAAGACACATACGACCAACGCGTATATGCTATAGGCAAGGGACCAAGCGAACTCACAGTCTCTATCCCGACTAATGTTGTGCAAAAGGGAAGCAGTGTACTGATAGAGGGCACAGTGATGGATGTGTCGCCAGGCACACAAAACACTGATCTGCAAATGAGATTCTCGAAGGGTGTTCCCGCTGTATCTGATGAGAGCATGAGCGATTGGATGCTATACGTGTACAAGCAGTTCCCACGTCCAGAAGACGTTGAAGGCGTTGAAGTATTCGTGAAAATACAAGATCCTAATGGCGACTGGTACTCAGCCACTGTTACAGCCGATTCAAATGGCAAGTTCAGCCACATGTGGGCTCCCGCCATTGTCGGCGAGTACAAGGTCACTGCGATGTTCGAAGGCTCCAACTCCTACTACCCGTCACAGGATACAATCACATTTGGTGTAGATGAAGCAGCAGAGGCTCCTAGCGCAGCAGAGATTGCTCAGACAACAGTAAACCAGATGCCAGCGTACCCAACAATTCCAGAAATACCCGCATACCTGACAATAGACCTGATCATTCTGATAATCGCTGTCGTCGTTTTGGTCATCGGCTTACTGGCCTACATGGCACTCAGAAAACAGAAATAACCCAATTTCCCTTCCCCCTTTTTTTGTGGGGAAGTAAAACATCAAAAGAATTTCTGGAGAACAACATCGAAAACCTGAAATTAGGTTGACAGGAAGACTATTAGGAAAATATGTGAAATAATAGCTTGTTTAAAATAAGGTAGATGAGCCTAAAAGAGCAACGGAGGAAAGGCAAAAGTGGGTTATGTTGGGAACATCGAAAAACTAGCCGAGATGCTGAAGCCAACATCAGAAAGTCTAGATGCTAACGCCGCCGTTGTTGTGCTGCTGAGAGCAACAAATCAGGACTTTCAGGTGTTGTTTGTGAAGAGGGCTAAGAAATCAGGTGACCCTTGGTCAGGGCAGACAGCGTTTCCCGGTGGAAAAGGTAATCCTGAAGACCGGAATCTGAAGGAGACCGTGGTTAGGGAAACCTTTGAGGAAACCAGTATAAAACTTCTTGAGGGCTGCCGTTTTCTCGGAGCAATGGAGCCTGTGAGGTCGACACAAAAACCTGAAATGCAGATTCGTCCCTTTGTCGTCCTCCTAGAGAAGGAACAGGCTATAGAATTGAACGAGGAGTTAACGGAGTACTTCTGGACGCCACTAAAAGCGCTCGCCAAACACAAGGGAACCGCGAAATTCAGTTTCGGAGAACACCCAGCCTACATCATAGGAAAGCACGTTATCTGGGGGTTAACCTACAAAATCTTGCAAAATCTTCTTTTGTTATTCTCATCCATTGTGGAAGAAAAGCCAAAAGAAGGCTAATCTGTCATTTCAGAAGTTTTCTACGGCAGTGGAAACGCGTCTCAAGCACTCAAGTACAGTTTCATATGTTGGGTACCCCTTTAATCCGCATTCAGGTCCCGCGTACAGCACCCTCTCAGCACCAAACCGCTCAACCACCTTAACCAGCCGACTCTTCATCAGTTCTACAGTTTCAAGAAAGATTTCGGAATTGATTCGTCCATGTTTGATGCCTGTCCAAGTGTCAGCAATCCTCTCATTTAGGTCTGATTCAGCCAGCTTTTCTGGGGAATCTGCATCAATCTTTTTCCTGATCAACGCATCGAAGTCGTTAACTGCTACGCTAGCCTTCAGAAACTTGTCTCGCGACTCTAGCAGTTCTCCAGTTTTTTTCATTTTGATTAGGGGGTCATCAACATGCGATTCAATCACGTCTAAGGAGGGTATATCCCAGAAAAGCGGGTTTGCTGTGCTGTGAAGATGAATTATAGACTGGGCGTTCTTGGACTTGATTTTGTGGAAAATGGATTCCCATGTCCGTCTAAGGTTTTTTCTGCCTTCGGAACCGAAATCGATTAACGGGTCGTCTTGCAGCCCGAAGACTGGCTCATCCACCGAAACCAAACTGACTCTGCCGTGCTTATTGTTGAAGATGCTGCTTTCCACGATCTGAGAAATGACGTTTCCTAGCCTACTGAATGTGTCCTCCCTTTTGTAAGGGAAAAAGGAAGCCAGCGTGTAAGGTCCGGTAACACAAATCCTAATTTCGAAGGCTGCACCCTTCTTCTCCTGAATCCTCTGCGAGTTTTTTTCTATCACCATAACCTCTGGTATGCAGCTTCTGTCTGCCTTCACAGAAGGAATCTGGGTTTCTATGTAGCCACCATTAACCCGCTCTATTCCATCTATCACAGACAGAAACATCTTGTTCATATCTCGGAACTGAGGAAAATTTGGAACATCAATGCCTGCCCCGATTTTGTCCACTAAGCCTTCAAGCACCTTTTTCTCAAAAAATTTGGCTGATTCATCTGCTGAGGAGAGGCTGAAAAGGTTAGCTCCCTCCACAAACTGCCTTGAATCAGCAACAGGCGGAAAACTGCCCACATCACAGGATCTAACCATTAAAACGCCTCCCTCTTTTGGAATATTTCTCCTCTAAGCCGTTTTAAAGTGTTCCCACCCACGAGTCTCTATAGAAACAGTTTTCTCACCTGTTTGTAGCAGAAGCTGCTTTTTTTCAGTGACTCGTCCCACTTTTATGAGGCTTCCTCCCACATTTTCCACGGCTTTTTTTGCTTCTTGCCAGAGCCTTGGTCTGATTGTCACCAGCAATTCGTATTCCTCTCCTCCATACAAGGCTAGTTCCACAGGATCGAAATCGTGAATCTCCGCGAACCTTTCTGTTTCAGAGGCTATCGGAAGGTCCTCTATGAGGAAGCCCACATTGCTTGCTTGAGAGATTTCGTGGAGACTCCATGCCAGTCCGTCGCTTGAGTCTATGGAGGCTGTTGCCGCCTTTGATTGTGCTAGAGCCATCCCTTCTTGAACCCTTGCCTTGGGCATGAGCACAGAGTTAACAAGCTCTCCACTATCCTCAGAAACTGAAAGGTCGTCCATCAGAATTTTTAGTCCAGAGGCTGGTTTTCCGAAATAGCCCGTGACCGCCACGTAGTCTCCAGGTTTTGCGCCGCTACGCTTGATGAGATGATATTTGCTGCATACTCCTAATGCCATGCAGCTGATTACTAGGTCAGAGGCTTCGTTGGTGTCGCCCCCCAAAACGTAGGCGTTGTATTCGCGGGCGCCAGCATTTAGGCCCCTGCCGATCTGCTGTATGTCCGCTTCTGTTAGGTCTGGAGGCACTCCGATGGAGGCTAGGAGGGCGAGGGGCTGTGCTCCCTTTGCAGTTAGGTCGCTTATGTTCATTATCACTGCTTTGCGGGCGGCTTGCCAGAGGCTCATGGTTTTTGGGACATCTGTCTTTCCGACAAGCATGTCCATGTTTATTACGGCGAGTTTGTCGTTTCCAAGGTCTACTGCTGAGGCGTCGTCACCGAATGGAATTGGCATATTCGGCATTTGCTCTAAGCACTCTAGAACGATTTCTATGATTTTTCTTTCGCCCAGTTCCTTAGCTGAACCCAACTTGGGAACCTCTGCAGGTATTACTTGCTCCTGAACGTCTTAAAAATACCTGTTAAGGGGGAAGTTTAATGTTAATGGCTTTGAATGTGGGTTTAATTCTGAAAAACTTTTATATCCAAAAATTAATATGACGAAGTTTACCGTTGAAGCAGCGAACCTTAAAACATTATATGAATGTAGAGGTTCTGGCGCAACGGCAATCATGTTCAATGCAGAAGAGGGAAAAAGGTGAACGCAAGCAAAGTTGTTTTTTTAGTTGCCTTAATTGTAGTTTCGTTATGTGCAGTTAACATTCAGCCCGTTAACTCACAGAGTGTTGGGGTCATCTACATCACAAGTGATGGAATTGTCACTTCATCAAATGCCACAGTTCCTATTCAGCAGGATGGAGACATCTACACTTTCACAGATAACATTAATGGATACTTCCTTGTCATTCAACGTAATAACATTACAGTTGATGGTGCAGGCTACTATCTTTCAGGACAAGGAGAAAGAGGAGTAGACCTGTCATCCAGAAGCGACGTAACAATTAAGAACCTGCAGATAGGGTCTAGTTTTTACGGCATCTATCTTTATGGGGCTTCAAAAAACACCATATCCGGAAACACCATAGCACACAACAGTTATGGCATCTACCTTTACGGAGCCTCACAAAACACTATTACTGGAAACAACGTAACAGACAACGCCATCGGCATCAACATCCTTACATCTTCAAAGAATATACTTAGAGACAACAAACTGGACAATAGCTATAATCTCGCGGTTGATGGCAGCGAGGGGGCACACTTCGATAATGACATTGATGATTCAAACACAATCAACGGCAAAAAGGTCTACTATCTGGTTAGCCAAAGCAATCTGGCTATAAATTCGGACACTTATCCAGACGTAGGTTATCTCGCTCTCGTGAACTGCCAAAACATACTAGTCAGCGATTTGGAGCTCAGCGGCAATGGGCATGGTATACTGTTGGCTTACACAACAAATTCGACACTGTTTGAAAATCAGATAATGAACAATTACGTTGGAATAGGACTCTTTGCGTCTTCCAGCAACTCCATTACTACAAATATCATAACAGAAAACGATAGGGGAATCCAGTTCAGTAACGTTTCAAGCCTTAACAACGTACATATGAACGTTATAACCAACAGCGTAGACGGCATCTTCCTTTTCAACTCTATCCAAAATACTATTCTTCTAAACAACGTGACAGACAACGATGTCGGAATCGGCTTCAAAGAATCCTCATATAACATGATTAGAAGCAACCATTTCGTCGATAACAAAATACAGGTTTACGATGTCAGTTGGGAAAACTATTCTTTAACTGCCTCCACAAACATATGGGATGTTGGCTATCCTACAGGCGGTAATTATTGGAGTGACTATGCTGGTGCTGATGCGATGAGCGGCAAGAACCAAACCGAGGCAGGTAGCGACGAACTGGGGGATACACCCTATATCATTGACCAACACAACCAAGACAATTATCCGCTCATGCCTTATGGAAGCCCCCCTGCAATTTTCATTGATTCGCCAGAAAACAAGACATACACGGTAACCTCTGTTTCCTTAAAGTTCACCGTGAGCGAAACAACCTCGTGGATCAAATACAGCCTAGACGACCAAGCAAACGTTACAATCGCTGAAGACACAACTTTATCCGACCTAGCTTATGGCGAGCACAGCATAACACTTTACGCACAGGATACAGATGGAAAAACTGGAACGTCTGAAACAATTTACTTCACCATAGCCGAGGGGGCAGAGCCTCCGCAACCAGACCTTTCTATAGCAGTATTGATTGTGGCAGTGATAGCAGTAGCGGTCATAATTGGATTGATTGTTTTCTTCTTCATGAAGGCAGGGAAATGATTCCCACACATAGGGGACGTCAACTTCTCGACTTCATAGGCGTGTAGGCGCTGCAGCAGCATATACATAAACATCGAATGCTCCACAACCATTTATTTCAAGAACATAACAAAAAGAATCTCACAGACGCCTCTGCAGGGGTTGCTTGCTCCCGAATATCTTAAAAATGTGTTATGGACTCAATTCACTGGAAACGCCTCGGTGGCTCAGCCCGGTAGAGCGGCAGCCTCGTAAGCTGTTGGTCGCGGGATCAAATCCCGCCCGAGGCTCCATTCTTGCGGCGGATGCCTGTTTTATGCTAGATTTTGGTGCTGTTTGAGGATAAAAAAAGTCTTCAGGATACGGAGAGTATATATTGTTTCGTAATGAATCGATTATTCTAATGATTCGGAGGAGACGTGTGATGGTTGAGAAGAAACTTGTAGCACTCAGTTTGATTTGTGTTGTTCTGTGTGTTGCAGTTGTTGGCGCTGTGGTGATAGTTAATCAGAAAGACGATGAATTGCAAATGAAGGCAGATCAAATCTCTGGACTTGAAAACGAAAGAATTAGTTTAGAGGCTCAAGTGGCAGATCTCCAGTCTGAAATTGCGTCATTAGGCGACGAAAAGTCTGCTCTTGAAAATCAGGTTTCAACGTTACAGGCCAACATTACAAGCCTCCAAGCCGAAATCACGTCATTAGAAAACGAAAAGAGCACACTAGAAATGCAAATTTCAGCTTTACAAGCCAACATCTCAGATCTCCAATCAGAAACAGTTTCATTGAACAATGACAAGTCTGCTCTGGAAGATCAAGTGGTGACTCTCCAGTCTGAAATTGCGTCATTAGGCGACGAAAAGTCTGCTCTTGAGAATCAGGTTTCAGCGTTACAGGCCAACATTACAAGTCTCCAGACTGATATCATGTTGTTAGAGGATGAGGTGATTGAAAGCTACCAGATCGGCTATGATGCGGGATATGATCAAGGTGTGGAGGATGGGGCTGGAAGCGGCTGGAACATTAGGGACCCAACGTATGCCGAGGCGATTGCTTTCGTAAATTCGGATAGAACAAACGAAAACGAGTATACTGACGATTATGTTTGCTACGATTTCACAGCCGACTTCAACACCAACGCATTTCAGATGGGCTACAGATGCGGTTTCGTATATATCGAATTTTCTAAAACAGCCCATGCGATAACCTGTTTCAACACCACTGACAGCGGACTGATTTACATAGAACCACAAACCGATGAAATTGTTGATGTGTCGGTCGGTCAACTATATTTAGATAAAGTCATAGTGAAAATGGGCATAATTTGGTGATTCAGAATAGCGGTTTTACTCTGTTAGTGCTTTTTTGATGGGGTCTTCAGGCTTGTCTTTGACGGTGCTGTGAACTATGAAAGTTTCCGTCTCTTTGACGCCGTTCAGGTTATGGATTTTTTTAACCAATTCAGTTAACTCTCTGTTGTTCTTCACTAACACTTTTGCTATGCTGTCATACTTGCCGAAGATTCTCTGAAATTCGGCCACCTGAGGGAAGCCTTTCACAATTTCTTCAGTCTCTTTTCTGAGATCACTTCGCGGGTCCTCTCGCATTAGTATGTACGCCTGAATAGACAGCCCCAAAATTTCGGGGTCCATTTTCGGGAAAAACGAGTCCATCAAACCGGAGGTGTGCATTTGCTCGATCTTTTTTGCGACGGTTTGCCTTGTGACGCCTAAGTCTTCTGCTATTTTAACGACTGGACGTTGCCCCTTCTCGAGCAGGTTGAGCAGAATCTTTTTTTCCAAATCCGTGATGGTTAACATTTTGTTAACATAAAGTTTAAAAGTGTTGGCAGTTTTTAAACGTTTCTAACCGATAATCAACACGGAGTAAAGGGGATAAAAAATGATTAACCGATACATTGACGCACTGCGTCCTAAACTAAGCGATTCCGATTACCAGAAATTATGTGCAGTAAAAATTCCTAAAGTCCACGAATTTATTGCCAAGTCTGCAGACCTGTGTAACGCGGAACACATATTCATTTGCAGCGATTCTGAAGAGGACAAAGATTACATTCGGCAGCAGGCAATCGCCACCAAAGAAGAAACCCCATTGAACATGACGGGACACACCATCCACTTTGATGGCTACTATGATCAGGGGCGAGATCGGAAAGCTACAAAGTATCTTGTGCCAAGAAGGGTTCATTTAACCAAGGCTCTTAACCAGGTTGACAGGCAGGAAGGTTTGGCAGAGGTAAAGGGTTTACTTAGAGACTCTATGACTGGGCGCACGATGATTTGCCGTTTTCTTTCTTTGGGGCCCACCAATTCGGTGTTCACGATTCTTGGGCTGCAATGCACTGATTCGTGGTATGTCGCCCACTCAGAAGACCTCCTGTATAGGCCTGGGTACAAGGTTTTCACTCAATCAGCTGCGGACACAGAATTTTTGCGGGTTGTGCATTCGTCAGGGAAATTAACCGAGAGGATGGTCAGCGCGGAGCACAAGAAGAAATGTATCTACATAGATTATATGGATAACACCATCTACAGCGTCAACACGCAATACGCAGGCAACTCGATAGGGTTCAAGAAGCTCGCCTTTCGTTTGGCCATCAGAAAAGCGAACACTGAAGGTTGGTTAGCTGAGCACATGATGCTGATGGGGGTGCATGGTCCTGGTGGTCGCAAAACTTATTTTGCTGGCGCGTTTCCCAGTGCCTGCGGCAAAACTTCTACGGCTATGCTGCCCGGTGAAAATATTCTGGGCGATGATATTGCGTACATTCGCGAGATTGATTCTGTTGCTAGGGCAGTGAATGTTGAGGCAGGTATTTTTGGAATCATAAAGGACGTTAATCCTGTTGATGATGCTTTGATATTCAAGGTGCTTCACAGCCCATGTGAGATTATTTTTTCTAATGTGTTGGTGAAGGATGGCGAACCGTACTGGCTGGGTATGGGCAGTGAGCTTCCTGAAGAGGGGGTCAACTTTTCGGGAGAGTGGTGTAAAGGCAAGAAGGATGAGGCGGGTAATGAGATTCCTGTTGCCCACAAGAATGCTCGGTATGCGGTGAATCTTAAGGATGTGGAGAATTGTGACCCGGAGTTAGATAACCCTCAGGGGGTTGAGTTGAGGGGCATAATGTATGGGGGGCGGGATGCTAAGGCGTATGTTCCGGTGCAGCAGAGCTTTGATTGGGAGCATGGAATTATCGCGTACGGGGCATCTTTGGAGACGGAGACAACTTTTGCTACAGTCGGCAAAGAGGGGGTGCCTGAAATCAACATGATGAGCATTCAGGACTTTATCTCTATTCCGTTAGGAAAGAACGTTCGGAATAACTTGGATTTTGGCAAGAAGCTTGAGAATCCGCCTCTTATCTTTGGAGTTAACTACTTCTTGAAGGACAAGGAAGGCAATTATCTCAACGATCCGAGTGATAAGCATGTTTGGGTGAAGTGGATGGAGCTGCGTGTCCACGGTGAAGTGGACGTGATAGAAACGCCCACAGGCTGCATTCCCAAGTATGAGGATTTGCGGAAGCTCTTCAAGCAGGTTCGCGGTAAGGACTACAGCAGGGAAGATTACGTTAAGCAGTTCACCATCCGAGTGCAGGAGAACATGGCTAAGATTAAGCGTGTGAGGAGATTCTACAAGAAGAACGTCACCTACACGCCCGAAGCCGTGTTTTGGGTGCTGAACCAGCAGTATGAGCGTCTCCTCAACGCAAAAGAAAAGTACGGCAGCTATATTTCGCCTGAGAAGTTCACCGAATAATCGCCCCTTTTTTTCTCTGTTCCACTTTGGTGGAAACGGAAAATCTATAGGCTAGTCCACAATAGAACATATCCTAACCCTTTAAACAGGGTTGCGCCTCGGTGGCTCAGCCCGGTAGAGCGGCAGCCTTGTAAGCTGTTGGTCGCGGGATCAAATCCCGCCCGAGGCTCCACAATTATAACATGAACTTTCTAGACATCAATCATATTAAGAGCTTAATAACAGAAGATTGTTGAACAGCCTTTTTTCTGGAAAACATAAGCAACAACCAGCGGTAGCAATGTTGTCTCAAAAGTGGACGATATTATATCAAATGTGGCCGGGGTGAGATAATTTCAGCAGAAAATGGTGATATCCCCCGCAAATACCTCCTTTTTTAGTGCATTGATGGAAGAATTAACTCAACTCGTCATTTTTTTCTTGAATGTTTGTAAGCATTTGAAATTTTCTTTCTGTTAAGTCAAGATACAGATGAATTTGGTTATTAAATGGAAATTCCATGAAGATATCTTCTGATTTCACCCAATCGTGACTCTCATCTAGAATCTGTCCATTCTTACACGTTTCAATTCCATTAGCAAATGGACCCAGACGCGAATAAACGAATTTCGATTTGTACAAATGTGGGACAAAAGGAAAGTTAGGTCTTTTAAACAATGTATGATGACAAGCAACTTTGTAATATCGTCGCAATAGAAAATCTGGTAGTGCGTAGTATATCCAGTTAAATTTTTGCATTTGAGTGTGTTGACCTGAGTTCAAATTCCAATATATCCCGAGTTTGTGTATATATGGTCGTTTGACCTGTAGACCAATACGTTTGACAATATTTCCTTTGGAGACTTGTGAATAAATGTCAAAAGGATAGTTTTTCTCGCGCCTTTGAGACTGAATCTCATGATAAAAAGTGAAGCATAACGATTCAAAATAGTCCTGCATACAATTTGCTAGCCAAACGGTATAAGATGCTTCAGTTGGAATTGAAGGCAACATTACGTTTCAACCATTTGCATAATCATGTGCAGGTAATTATGACAAATCTATCAGAGTCTTAGGAAAAATTTATCTTATTTATCAGTATTTAACTTTTATTATGAGCTATCCTACATTTACGCATGAAGAATTAATTGTGGGTTGGTACAACAGATCCCAGAAAGAAAAAACCAGAAAATTCACAATGTTTGACCAGTTCATTTCACTATGGCTCTCTTTCAACGCTTGGGGGACATATAAATCAAGAGAAGACCAAGATTATCAAATGCTAAGATGGATTAAGACCAATACGGGTCTGCCCGAAATCCATAACAGATTGATGAATGATGACGCAGAATACCAGCAAAGAGTCAGACGGTTATCTGAATACACAGTTCTGGATATGAGACCAGGACATCAAGATGAAAGTAAGTCTATTGAAAACACTAACAGCTTTGATGAGCTTTTAGACATAATTTATCAAATACGCTGCAATCTGTTTCACGGGCAGAAAAGTGAAATTGATCCAAACGACCGGGAACTGGTTGACCTAGCTTTCCATATTCTTAGCAAAATTTTCAGACCAGTCATAAATGAAATGAAATGAAAAAGAACGGAATATAATACTTTCAGCGGAAATAGCAATATCCCCTGCAGCATCCTTTTTTGTCGCATTAATTAGACACCTTTTCTATATTATAGAGAAGGATACTCCAAAAAATAGAGCTATAAAGAAAATAGGCATAATGTTTTAGATGTGAAATGTCATGTCGGTTAGCGCCATATTTGAATTTGTTGCTGAAAATCCGCCCACATTCTTGATTGGAGGGGGTATACTGCTTATCGTACTTTCGATATTCACCGGACCGTTTGATGTATCAACCACCGAGTTCATTAGAAATATTGCGCTGGTGTTAATTGGGTTGGGTTTTATTCTTCAGGTTCTTTGGCTTGTTCTAAGATACAGATGAAAGGGTTACAATGCCTAAAAGAAGAGAGTCAACACTAAAAAGCCAATTTCAGGCAAGACGAACTCGATTGCTTTATTATATATACAAATCTCGAAAGAGGCAAATCAAAAACGATCTTGGAATCAAATCAAGACTAAAAAGAGCTTTCAAATACAAATCTGATTCGCATCTCTATCACGACTTTAATTACCTCATAGACCATGGTTTATTGGAAGAAAAGAATGGATTCTATAAGGTGACGAAAGCAGGACGAGAGGAATTTAAGTTATTATCAACAATTCATTTAGCGATTGTTGTGTCTCTCTTTCTTGGGATTTACATCATAATTATGGGCACAATAGAAATAGTGTTTTCCATGGTTCTATTTGGAGCAGATTTCTTCCTGATTTTGGGGGCGATAATGTTAGCGTATAGCACAATATACTGGTACTCCCTAAAGACATTCTCACCGCGTCCTCCTGATGAAAGAGATGAACTGGTCAACTGAAATTTAATCAAGATAAATACTAAATAAAGTGAACCGGAAGACCGAGTTTTTTATAGGGCGGAAGGGTTAAATAAAGCTGAGAAAGCCATGACGCAGACTGTTGAACCTCGTAAGGTACTTGACATAGGTTACACTCGCACTTGTGATTGTTCTCCAAAGCACATTAGCTGTATAACAGCTAAAGAGTGGGTCAAGGGAATGGTTACTATCAAACAGTTTTATTATACGGGTAGAGACATCAGGGACAAGAACGTCCATCCGGCAGTTTTCCCAATATCACTTCCGGCTCACTTCATCGAGTTGCTTACTCATGAAGGCGAATTAGTTTTGGATCCTTTTGTTGGGATTGGTACAACGTTGATTGCGGCTCAGGACCTTAATCGGAATGCTGTAGGCTTCGATTTGAAAGAGGAGTATGTGGAATTTGCCAAGGAACGGCTTTCACAATCGCGATTAGGGTCTGAAGCAAAACAACTTGCTATTGTCGACGATGCTCATAACACACCTAAATATTTGGTAGAAGCGAATTCAGTCGCTCTATGCATAACGTCTCCTCCTTACTCAAATATGTTGAACAGACCAAGACTTAACAAAAGCATCAGAGGCGACCTTAGAGATAACGGTCATCTCCTCAAAGTGCAGCAGTATTCAGATGATCCCCGGGATTTGGGAACAATGGACCATGAGGCTTATGCTGAGGCACTGGAAGAGATATACTCGGGCATTTTGCCGCTTATGAAACCAAAATCTCACTGCATAATCAATGTTAATGATGTTTGGTGGAAAAACAAGAGATACATCACCCACATCTACGTTATAGAGGCTTTGCAGAAGGCAGGATTTGAATTCAGGAACACATTCATTTGGGATAAAAGAGATCTCGTAAACAAAGTTGGAATTTTTGGCTGGCCAAACAATTTCATATCTTTAGGCGCCACAATGGAATATATTCTTGATTTCTGGAAACCACCAAAATAGCTACTTAGATGATTCTTTGGATAGTCTCAAAACATTGGGGCAAGTATTTCGGTAATATTCTGAAACCAGTTCCATGGTCATGGAGACGACCGTTAGAGTAATGACCTATTCTGATGTCAACTTTCAATTTTCCTTCTTCAACCAGTTCTGAGAATCTCTCAAAGCTGAATCCATCAAGGAGGTAAGCCTCATTGAACCAGAAACATTCTTTCCCTCGCTCTTTTTTATGGTCAGCCAAAACATAGATCAGCTTGTGATACTTTTTCTCAAAGCACTCCCTCAAAGTATTGTTATCGTAATACGCATCAACGCCTTTATTGTTTCCAATGTACAATCTGTCGTCTTTAATCTCCAGTTTGAGACCTTGGCTATTCGGTTTGTTAGCATCAACCGTTGAGTGCAATTCTTTTTCTTGGAGAGGGACATTAGAGTCGTCTATTTCTTCTCCAGTCAGGGACAACTGCTTATGATCTCTGGGTCTCTTCCGCTGCAAATAACCAAACACTTCCAAGAGGTTTCTATTAGCTCCCTTGGGCATGGGAGCTTTGGTAAATAATGTGAGCATAGACTGGGAGTCTTTTCTTCCCGTTTTTAGTTCAAAAATGCTGAAATCTGGACCAGCAATGTTGTTCTCGGTTATTTCTAAGAGGTCCTCTAAAGTTTTTCCGATTCCTGTTGGTCCTTTTCGATGCGATTGAACATAACCCATTTGTTTGATTTGTTGTATTTTACGTACAAACTCTGGGTATTTCATACAGAAAGAATGAACAAAACGCTAATAACATTTGTGCACAAGAGTTTCATCCATAACCATTAATGAAGAAATGGGTAGATGTGGTAGAGTTAGTCTTCGGCGATTATTTTGCCTTTTTTGATTATGATGTTGCTGTTTTGTTGTATCCACACTATTTTGTCTCCAGTCTTCAGCTTGAGGCGTTTCATGATTTCTTTTGGGATTGTGACTTGTCGGTTGGATGTGATTTTGCTTACTTGGATTATTTGGTTTGACATGATGAGGCACCATGCGATATTTTGAAGGAAACATAGTTATGAAGGATTGGAAGGAAAGAAGGAAAAAAGGAAAGAATATAAACGAGAGCCGCCCACTAAAACAGGGGATAAAGGATGCCTGTTAGGGGTTATGATTCTGTGAATGTTCCGTCGGGTTTGTATGAGAAGATTAAGGCGTTGATTAAGCGCAGGGGCGATCTGGGCTATAGGAGCGTAACCGAGTTTGTCGCGGAAGCAGTCAGAACCAAACTGGTGGAGATAGGCGAAACCGCACCCCAAAGGTGAACACAGTTGCGCCTCCTCCGCAAAATAAAGCAATACACAGCCCCGGAATCCGAAAAACTTTACAAACTGCTAAGGAAGCATGGAATCTCAGAGAGGGCAGCGCGAAACCTCATAGAAATCTACAAAGAAGGATGATGAACAAAGATGCCCAAAAACAGCTGCACCTGCCCCCGCTGCGGCTACGTCCTACCCAAAAAAGACGCCACCATCTCAGGCTACAACTCCCAATCCAGCCTACGTCACATACACTGCCCAAGATGCGGAAAATTAATCACCCACACACCATAGCACATAGACACAAGAAGTTCACACATTCGTTCCGCATATTAGGAGACTAATAGAGGTACATTGTTGAAAACAGTCTTTTTTCTGAAATTCAGCAGCACACCAGAAGTTTCTGTCTAAGGTTCACACGGTGTTGCTAGATAGTGAATCTTTAATAAACAAGGCATACGTTAAAAAAAGGGTGAAGGATGCGCGCAGACCGATCAACAAAAAGCGCCCAGATATAATGCTATGGGGTGTGTTTTTTTGTGCCGAGGTGGGTGGGGGATAAAACTAGAAGAGTGAGCTATCTGAGGCTCGCTGTACAACTCATTTCGGTGTTTACGATTTTTTACATCGCCATAACAGGCGTGGGAAAAATTCTAATCATACTCACTATCATTGGAGCCACTCTCTTTTTGGGCAGATTCTTCTGCGGCTGGATTTGTCCCCTCGGATTCTACATGGACCTAATCACCTTGTTGCGTCGGTCATTGAAAATCGGGTACTGGGCGCTTCCTGAAAGACTCAACAGAGCTTTACACAAAATCAGATACGTGCTTGCATTCATTATTTTATCATCAGCGTTGCCGATCTTTCTTATGAATCCAGTGTTGCCCACCCAACAAGGTTTTGATTTGCTTTGGAACCTACACTTTTATCCTCCAGTAAGAGCATGGCTCCTCCTATTGGGGCCTTTAGAGCCATTGGTTATACCCTTTGTTCCGCCCTTCGGAGCAATCATCGAATTTCATGGGATGGTTCTCAGTTTCCCTTATGTCGGAGAAATAACAGCCTTCGCCTACAAATCAGGTTTTGCTGTGCCATTGGCGGCTACATTCGTTATCTTGACGGTGGCAGCTTCATTCAAGGTGAGGCGCTTCTGGTGCAGATTCTGCCCCACCGGAATATCGATTGCGGCAATTAACAGATTCAAAACTTTCAAGTGGGCACCCCTGCTTCACCTGTACAAGATTGAAGAAAAATGCACCAAATGCGGAATCTGCAAACGAGTCTGCCCAACTCAAGTCGTTGAAGTTCACAACGAGAAAAGCGGAAAAATAGACACTTCAATGTGCGTACTATGCTTGCGGTGCGTTGAAATGTGCCCCTACGAAAGCTGCCTAAAACTAGAAATGGGAAGAAAAACACTCTTCAAATCCAGAAATTGGCTATAATCTAAGTTTCACTCTTTCCCACTCTCCTACTAACCCTCTCTCTAAAAAAAGCACACACGAACCCAGACAAGCTTGAAATCATTTCTAAAATCCTGAATCCAGAATTAACAATATCTAAAAGCATTGTTTCAAACAAGTTAGTGAACTAGATTGCAGAGTCAAGAAAAAACGTACACCTGTGGGAATCCCAAGTGTAAAAGAACTTTCGATAAACCAAAGTTAGTTCAGTATCATGCATGTCCTTTCTGTTCCACAAGAATAGAAGAGGAAGAGAGTAATCCAGGATGTTTACATCATTTTGGGTACCTTAATGAACGAGACAAAGGTGAGCCTATACCCAGCGAATGCATCGAATGTAAAATGAGTTTAGAATGTATGCTATCGACACAGAACTCGGAAGATGCGATTAAAGAAATTCGGAAATGGTATAAATAACATCAAAAACTGTTGTGCTAACCAATAGGTTAGACTTTGAGCTAATGAAGTCTTAGATAAGAATTGATGTAAAGTAACCTTTTGTAACAGATATAAGCCCGTTTGATCAACTACACTCTGTTGCATCGAGAAAAATCGATTGGAGCTGTTTAATGTGGCGAACATCATTTGTAAAACCGTCTATTTCGAAAAACCAGGCCCCGAAAACACTGAAGAAACGCTCAAACTAGCAAAAGAACGAGCCGACGAACTTGGCATCCGAAACATCATCGTGTCTTCATCAACCGGCGAGACAGGCGCCAAAGCCTCCAAACTTTTCAAAGGCTACAACCTGATTGTAGTCTCGCACGTTACCGGCTTCAGGAAACCCGACTTCCAAGAATTCCTCCCCAAAAACCGCACCACCATCCAGAACAACGGCGCAAAAACCCTGACAACCGCACACGCATTCGGCACCCTAGGCAGAGCAGTCAAAAACAAATTCGGAACCATCCAAGTTGACGAAATAGTCTCAAACGTTCTCCGCCTTTTCAGTCAGGGCGTAAAAGTTGCCTGCGAAATATCCTGTATGGCAGCCGACGCCGGTTTGATTGGAACAGGTGAGGAAGCTGTTGCTGTTGGGGGCACCAAGGGTGGAGTTGACACAGCCATAGTTTTGAAGCCGACTAACACGCACGCTTTCTTTGATTTGAAAATAAAGGAGATAGTGTGCAAGCCCCGTCTTTGAATTTTCCATAAAGGCGCATTCTTTGAACCCGCCTTTTTTGTGCTGTTAGATTGCATTGTTTATTGCGCGGATGGTTAATCCATAGTATACTTTATTAAGACACAAGATTTAATACTTAGTTGCAGATTTTACTGTATAGGAGAACTCCAATGCAACATATCAAGCGATTCAATGAGAAAATATCATCAGCGTTACGGTCAACGGGAAAAATTTTCAGGAAACAAAAACTAAGACCCATACCTCCAGCACCTCCCCCAAAACCACTGCCTAAAGGTTACAAAATCGTTGAAAGATACCCCCTCTACGAACCCTTCGCTCACGCAGCAATCGCCAGAAACCCGCTAAGCGGCGAATACAAATACATCCTAGACGAGCTCCAACTCGACATACTAGAACGAAACGTATACGACAGGATACTAGAGATTCTCCTCGCTGAAATCGCTTCACCAGAACACGAAATCGAGGACCCCCGACAATTCTTTGTTTCTGAAGCCGAAAAGATTGTTGGCAAATACCGAATCAGCTTAGGTTGGTTACCCGATGTTTCATGGTCCAAAATCCTTTATCATGCCCAACGAAACCTTGTCGGTTTCGGCAGAATCGACGCCCTGATGCGAGACCCAAACATAGAAGACATCTCATGTGACGGCGTCGAGAAACCCGTCTACATCTGGCACAGAAAATACGAGAACCTTGAAACAAACCTGGTCTTTCGCGACGACCAAGAAGTAGACGACGCCGTGGTAAAGCTAGTTCACATGGCTGGAAAGCACGTAAGCTCAGCCTTCCCCATAGTTGACGCCTCTTTACCCGGAAAGCACAGACTCGCTGTCTGTTACAGACGCGAAGTAACGCCCTTCGGAACAGCTTTCACCATAAGAAAGTTCCGAGACGACCCCTACTCAATTATCGACCTGATAAACCTCGGAACCCTATCCGAGAAGATGGCAGCCTACTTCTGGACTTGCCTGGAGAACAGAGCCTCCCTCATGGTGCTGGGCGGAACAGCCTCAGGAAAAACAACATTCCTCAACGCTGTAGCCTGCCTGATCAAGCCCGGCAGCAAAATAATCACAATTGAGGAAACCGCGGAACTTAATCTGCCTCACGAAAACTGGGTGTCGCTGATCGCGAGACGAAGTTATGGTCTCGGAGAAACCCTCACCGGAGAAGTAAGTCTCTTCGATCTGGTCAAGACCTCGATGAGGCACCGTCCAGACTTGATAGTGGTCGGCGAGATTCGAGGAAGCGAAGCATATACACTGTTCCAAGCCTTGGCAACGGGTCACGGCGGTATGGCTACTATGCACGCCGATTCCGTAGATTCAGCTGTCAAGCGTTTGATCCAGAAGCCCATGGACATTGCACCTGCATACATGCCCCTTATGAATATTATTGTATCCATTCAGCGGGTGCATCTACCACAATCGAAAACAGGCGAAATGACCGCTTACCGGAGAGTACTTTCTGTGGACGAAATCGCAGATTACGAAGATTATAGAAACACTTTCACATGGAAAGCCGCTGGCGACATCCACGATCCAAACCTCAGTAATGGAATAATGCTTCACTCCATAACCGAACACAGAGGCATGACTTGGGAAGAATTGATGGACGAAATGGAACGCCGAGAAAATGTGTTGCGCTGGATGCGACAACGCAACATTAGAAGTTACAGAGATGTTGCGGGGGTCATAACTGAATACAACGCCAAACCTGAAGAATTCTACGAGAAGGAGGTTTTACCTGATGCCCCTGCTGAAAACTCTTGAAGGAGTCTCCTACCGCCTTTTCGGCAGTCTTTCTCCAAAGTTCTTAAGTGGAGTCTTCGAATTCAAGGATCACTTAGCAAAAGCAGGAATCAAGATCTATCCTGAAACTTACATTTCCTTGATGTTTCTGATTGCCACACTGACTATACCCGTATCTATTGTAGCGCTTGTTCTCATCTACTTCACCCACATTCTGTTCCTGATCTTCTTGGTACCCATGCCGATCTACGTCATGATTGGCTTCATGGTTGTTCCTAGTTCAAAAGCCAGTGAACGATCCAGCGCGTTGGAAAGGGAGATGCCGTTCGCCGCGACATATATCACAGTCATGGCATCCGGGGGTATACCGCCCTACATGAGTTTCAAGCGACTTACAGAGGTTGAATTGTTGCCTGCGACACGTATAGAAGCTAGAAGTCTGATCCGAGATGTGGAAATTTTTGGGGTAGATCCGCTTAGTGCACTAGAAAAATCAGCGAAATACAATCCGCTGGACATCTTCAGAGACTTCATTTCAGGGTATGCTTCCACAGTTATTATAGGCGGTGACGTTATTCACTTCCTTGAAGCAAAGGCGCAGGACATCTTCAAAGCTGGGTCCATGAGGGTTAAAGCTGCCGCTGAACGTATGGGAATGCTTCTGGAATCTTTCATTATCGTAATGGTTCTGATGTCGCTGTGTTTCTACATCCTCTTCAGCGTCGAGTCCATATACAGCACAGGAATGGACATGGGAACCAGCGTAATCATGTATACATACGTTTTCACTCCCATGCTCTCCATTGTCTTCCTGTATCTTGCACACGGTATGCAACCAAAAACCCCGATCAGCGAAATGAGACCCTACAAAATCTACGCTATCTCCTCTGCTATAGGTATAGTGTTTCTTTTGTTGGTAACTGGTTTCTTCGGAATGGTACAAACGCCGATCCAAAATCTTGTTGAACTGCCAGTCGCGGTTGCTATCACGCTGATAATCTCGGCTGTGCCTCCTGCTATTGTGCACCAAAAGATTGCAAGTAAAAAAGCGAGCATGGAACGTGGTATCTCTAATTTTCTTAGAGATCTGACGGAGACAAGAAAGACTGGGCTTTCTCCAGAGGCGTGTATTGCGAATCTTTCGAGTAGGGATTATGGGGCATTCTCTAAGGAACTGAAGAAGATGTCATCTGACATCGGTTGGGGTATCCCCATGCGGAACGTGATCATGGATTTTGTGAAGAAAACCAAGAGTTGGATGTCCCAGATTGTAATGTTCTTGCTCTTGGAAGCTGTTGATGTGGGCGGTGGAACAATATCGATGATTGAGTCGCTTGCAAGATTCAACAATATGACTCAGGAAGTGGAGAAAGAAAAGAAGATGAGCGTTCGACCTTACATGATTATGCCCTACTTCGGTGCAATACTGCTAGTTGCAACGACACTTATGACCCTACTCTTCACTACCCAGACGGTTGGCATGGGCGTAGAAACCTCAACTGCAGCAAGTAACTTGGACGAGCTTACGTTGATTTTCACTGTGTCAGTTGTCACTCACTGTTACTTAATCGGATTGGTGGCAGGAAAGATTAGCGAGGAGTCTTTGGCTGCTGGGTTCAAGCATTCCGCTTTGCTTGTGGTTATTGCTGTTGTTGCATCATATGTTGTTCCTATGATAGCTTAGGATGGTAAAAAAGAGGAGAGAATTTGAGTGTTCGGCAAGTTTCGCAAGAAAAGTTCAGGGAAGCGGGGAATGAGTCCTGTTGTCTCTACGGTTATCATGACTGGTGCTATGGTTGTTATCTTGGGCGTTGCTTTGGTTTTTGCTAACAATCTTCTATGGTCCAGAGTTGCGGAGGGCGACTTTAACTCTTCAAAGCAGTTGATGCAGTCTGTTGGTCTTCAGATTGATGATGTGGCTTGGACTATTGGGCGCACAGAAACGATTCGTTACGCGACCCAGTACGGAGACATCGAGTTCGAGCCGGATGTACTAACTTACAATGTGACCGTTAATGGGGAGTCAGAGTTGTATACCACTGGGATTCTTATGTTTAATATTCCAACATACCGATATTCGATAAGTGATGGTTACTGGGCAAAAATCTTTCCCGAGACGGATGAAAATCTTACCTTAAAGGGCACTTCTGCTCCGATTGCACGGGTGTTTGCTGTTGAGAGTACCCCTATGCCTGATGGAAAATACATAAGAGTGATTGTAGCCCCATCGATTAGAGTTCTAAATTCTTCGATTACAACTGCTGGGAATAAAACATGTTACATCAGAATGTATCTTCCAATTCTTAACTTAACTTATTCTCCCAGATTATCGCAATCCATCACTTTAACTGGAGAATCGTTAAACTCTTTCACCAAAGATAACGTGGATAGTATCAATGTCACTGCTAGTTTTCCAGGTGCGGGTTTTGGTTTCAATTCTACTTTCTTCAGGTTTCCCGGTGACAATCCCCAAAATTTTGATTTCACTCTTCCTGAATACGCTGAATATGATAATGTTGTTTTGGAGCTTTATGTCAGCGAGGTGTCAGTTGCATTTGGAGTCAGCTAGTGAAAACCGAGGAGGCGTACATGTTTGACGAATGTGACGATTGAGTATGTTATACTGATTCCGTTGTTGTTCACTCAGGTGATAATATTTCCTTATGTGGCGAGTACAATCACCTCCAACTGGCAGGACTCACAGAGAGACATCGAGTTGCAGGATGCCGCGAATCATCTGGCGAGTACAATTCAGCAGCTTTATCTAACTTTAGATCGGGATGAGATTTTGGAGTGCACTGTAACTAAGGCTTCACCAGTTCCTGTAACCGTTGCTTCATACCCTTACAATGCCACATGTAATCCACCAAGCGGATCGTCTAACATTCTCAAGATAACTTTGACTTTGGATGAAGTGAGCAATACGGCTACGGCAGCAGCTGTGCTTGGTCCCAATGCAACATGGACAGAATCCACTATGCGAAGCACCTCTTCTGATGCTCACATTATGGTGCAGAAGTTTTCTAACGGCACAATTGGTTTTTCGTTTGGAGGCTCTGGTTAAGTGACAGGGGCTACTATAGATCACATGGTTTCAGTTACGATTCTCATAGCGGCGCTGCTAGTGGCCATGATGACATATAATGGTCTATTCGCTTCTGCAGTTGACTACGACCGCAACCGCCAAGTCGCCAACAAAGCCATCGACATAATGAACACAATTAGCCTATCCCCAGGAAGCCCAATAGACTGGGGACAAACAAATGATACTTTACTAGGTTTCGGTCTACAAGACCCACAAGTTGGAGGATATTCGCTAAGCCCATATTCTGTAATGAGGCTGAATACTGCTTCAGACATCAACCCGCTCGTTGAATATAATGGGACATATTACAATAATGTCAGTACAGGCTTTGGGCATGCCATGCTGACTCCCATCGGTGATTGTGTGAACTATACCACAGCTGCGGAGCTATTAGGAGTAAATGGAACCTACGGTTTTGGCGTCGATATTACGCCCACTTTGGATGTCACCATTTCACCTGATGTCGGAGCCTCTAACTTAACACTAAATGTTGGAGTAAGTGGGTCAGGCCTTCCTGTGAGTGGTGCTACTCTAACTTATTACCTCTTTCATGTGGAGAGTGGCTCTCCTTGCCCCTATATTCTCTGGTATCCTGGTGTTAATCAGACTAATTCGTCTGGTTCCGTGGACATAGACTTCCCTATAGCTGCCGATTCGGTATATACATTTGTTGTATATGTTAACCTTGGGGGGCTTACGGGTGTTGGATCATATGCCCCTTATGACACTCTTGATGATAACCTGTATATCGTTCCTCTTATCGAAGATTTCGATACTGATGGTGACGGATACGTTACACTTAATCTAATCCATAGCTGGGACGCTATAATCGGACATCCTAGTGGCCACGCTGAAGTCAAATTTAATTCTACGTTTTACATTTTAACTTCCGATTTTAGCTTACAAGAATTTGGGTTGAACTGTTCTGGTAGTTTAAACTATGGTTCTCACGAATACATAACAACGGAGATTCCGTCTTCTGAAGTTGGGTTTTTGGTTATTTCATATCAAAAGTCTGCAACTGAGATAGGCAGTCTTATTGTTCCTTGGGGTGTTGGCGCTCTTGGGGTGCCTGCTTCTTTTAGTGCTGGTATTGGTTCTTCTTCGGATTATGCTTTTGTTGCTACCGAGCTTAGGCAGGTGAAGATTGACGGTATTTCGTATAAGGTGAAAGTGTCTACGTGGAGTTTGGGTGACTAAAAGGAGGGTTGATGGGCTTTGATGAGAACTGTTGAAGTGCTTTTCGTGATTATAATTCTGCTCTCAGCATTCTTTATTACAACTTACTTTGCTGTTTTGCCGTCATCCAGTCAAGCCTTCGGAACCAATCTGCGGGAACTGTCCCAATCCACCCTCGAAACCTTAGATGCAGAAGGAATATTAAGTCAAACAGTATTCAAGCCTGAAAATGACGCTGCTTGGGCAGACCTGCAGAAGGCTCTGTCTGCCTCTCTCCCGCCAAACATAGTCTATAATCTCAACGTCTATAACCTTTCAGCGAATGCAAGTGGTGCAGCAACCTATAACTTAGAGCATTCGATCTCAGATGCAAGTTTCGGAGTGGAATCAGGTGCCACATCGTTACTAGTTGCGTCCCCAGACATCAATTACACCCAAGACCCACAAAAAATTGAAGCAAGCACGAACCAAAGCATCACTCTATATATACTAAACTGCAACGACGCAAACGGATGGTGGATCACCGGTTACACCGGGCAAAGCCTCGCCGCAGACGTCTACGACCTTCTTTCCCCATACTTCACAAACACGGTTCTTGTGAATAGTACTGATGAATTGGAGAGCCTTTTAGACGGTAACTTACTCACAGCTGAAGATGGGGAGACAGTAGACAACGCTGTTGTTGTAAACACGTTTGGGGAAGCTGTTCCAATCTCCTCATATTATGCTAATTACTATTCTGGAGATTATGCTGAATACTGCCATTTTCTGGGTCAAACGGTTAACACTTACAACTGGACTTGGGTCAGCATTGTAGGTTACCCCTTCTACTATGTGACCAATGTAAATTACTTCACGGGTACCCAGAACGGATACGGAATTTACGGAATGAGTGCCATTGCCAATGCTGGAGCTATTGCTTTCCTCCGAGGCCTAAACTCAGACCCTTATTTTGGTTCGGGTTCAGATAGTATTATAGCAGAGGTCGGTGTTGTTGATTTCACTTCTTATGTGCGTGAGCGCTGTAACTACTATGGCATTTATCCTGCCCCATATCAGACATCATCTCGTGCACTTACTCAGAGCATTATACACGATTACAATCTAGTTGCCAATGAGCTTTTTATCCGCCCACATGATAATCCAGCGACTATGTATATAGATGAGTCAACTTACATTCCTGCTGCAACATATCGACACACAGGAAGAGGTGCCCTAACAGCAATAGGACTAACAAGGATTCCTGACATACGAGTTGCTGCTCTAGCGCTTCTGGTTTACTATAACCCAACAATCTACCCGACCGTTTTCAGAGCCAGCAGCACATCAGTGCTCGTTACGCTACAACTTGGTCAACAAGGAGGAGCCTAGAATCATGAAAAAAAGTAGAGCAAATAAGGGACAGTTTTCCGTAATCGCGGCTTTACTCGTTTCCGTGATTCTAGTGACTGCAGTCATATCCACATACACTATGGTTCGGCACTCTTCAATACAGGACTCGCCAGAAATTTTGACGGCCATCGGAGAAATGAATGCTGATATTAAACAGATTTTAGACTTCACCGTTGGATATTACGGTTCAATACTGCAAGTTACGGGTAACTCGACGTACGCAAATAATCTTACAACTACTTATCTTTCCGGCGGATTAGTCAGCATTGCCCGTTCGCATCCGGAATGGAATCCGTCATTCGATCTCACTTCTAGTGGTTTTTCCACAAGCTGGTTTATGCCGGAAAGCTTCAGCATGGGAAACCTTTCGGTGACATATTCTCTGGAGAGTATCGGAATCGAAGGAGTAAAATATGAAACGTCTTCGGCCTTGGAAGTCACAATGTTAGAATCGGATTCTGGTGTAGCCCGAATCTTGGTTACTCGCGATAATTCCGAACCTGAGCTAGGGTTAAGCAAAGGTAACTTCTGGTTCTACAATTACACTGATGACTCAATTTGGGAGCTAATCAATCCACCAAGTATCATAATCTCTTCCAATGGAGTTTACAACATAACCCTCCCGTCAGGAATCGACCCTGACGCATACTCTGTCCAAATTGAAGACAATCGAGGTTTAATGGTGCCCGCGTTCTATTCCCCAAACTCTGTTGCTTCAGAATCGAAAATTCCCAGTTATATCTACACTTTTGATTGGGAATCTACTGGAATGTTAGATATATACGAAGCCTTATCTACGGACACCTTTGCCATAGAACTTCTCCAAAATGGAACATTAAAATGGCTTGGTCAACCTCTAGAAATACTTCCTGAAGCGACCCCCATTCCGCCAATTTGCATCAAAGCCTTTCATGTTAACGCAACCATTAATGGTGTCAATCAAGAAGTTCCCTTTCAGGTTGAAGACTGGGCGTCAGACTATATGGTTCCCCTTGGGCTATCTAGCAACGAAAGCATCTTCAGTGGCAATAATATGTTTGTGTTTCTGGTTTATAATGAAATCAGCGAAATTACGTTGTGGTGGAACGGAAACGACACTGCAATCCAGACACCTTATGCTTGGCGAAACGTTTACTTCACTGATGATGTAACAAACCCAGATGATGCAGTATTAGATAATGGGTATCTATCTCTAAATGTTGAAGTAGTTGATCCTTTTCCTTATGGTGACCCTGAATTTGTGGTAACATCTAGTATGGGGGCATCCACAAGCACAGCAGAATTTTTACGAATCAGCAATGAATTTCCCATTTTCTGGGCTGATACAGATTACATCATTTATGATGGCATCGTGAGAGACATAGTCCAGCAAGAACCAGAATACGGCGGCGGAGCTACAGGTTGCCCCAACTTTTACACACAAATAGTTTTGACATTGCCTGCAAACGCAACATACTACACATATTCTCTCCGGACAATTTTTGTAGATTCAGTTCAACCCAGAACTATAACTGATCTTAGCGTCATTCAGCTTTCAGGTCTTAATGGAGACCCACTGACTGAAGATGGAACTAGTGGAGGCTACCCTGATACTTCCGATGCTGGCGTTTCCTTTTCTGACGGTTCGCCAAGTGGTTGGGATCATCACTGGAGCCAATTCAGTAACTATTTAGGTTTGGGATCAGGGGTCATGTTCACTGACAGCTCTAACGAAGACCTCTATGTTTTCGACGATGTCATAGGAGCTGAAACTGGAGCCATAGTTGTAGATGACTGGAGTAACTTTATTGAAGTTAACCCCGTGGAGCTACAGCAAGTAACGTCATTCCTTTCTGCTAGTGATCTAACGTGGTATGGCGCTGTGGTGACCTTCACTGCTGAACCAATTCATCCCGACTCTGGACATGATGGTCTTTGGGTTATGGTTGAGAATCCTCCAGATGTTATGCTGGATGGGTATGGAACTATACCTGGCGTTGATTTCGTGGACACTGACACGTCAAATGTGGATTCAAGCGCCGATAAAGGTTCACACTCTAGCTTCGTATCACAAAAGTTTGGTCCCGACTCAACTTTTGATACACTCACAGAAGCTACGCAAAGTGGAGAAACAGAAGATTATGTTGACAATGACGTATCTAATGTGGATTCATCTTCAGACCTAGGAGACCTAGCCAATTTCGACAACATGCAAGCAACAGATTCAACATATGCTACTCTAACAGAAACTAGTCCTGCAAGCGGAATAACCTTTGTCAATGAAGCGGAATATACATCTTCTGGGTCATCTGCGCAAGTCAACAAACCATCTGGTACTCAAGAGAATGACTTCATGATAGCTTTGCTTGTATCAACAAGAAGCGACGATAATGACGGTTCCACTATGTCTAATGCACCTTCAGGTTGGACACTTGAACATGATTACATTCAAGATGCGTGGTCAGGCCAGCATGTCTACATTTACTGGAAGATTGCGGGCGCCTCAGAGCCTTCAAGCTACACTTGGACTTGGGCACAGTCTTGTGGTTGGGTTGCTCAGATATCTACCTTCCGCGGAGTAGATACCAACTCTCCGATTCATGTGGAGGGAGCAGTCAATCAAGAGAATAGCCGTTACCCCACGAGTCCAAGCGTAACCACAACTGAAGACAATTGCATGATTTGGCTCTATGACCTGTGCGATGGCCAAGTCATTCCTTATGGTGGCGGTGAACCAAGCGGCACCTCGGAAATTGAACAAACAGAAAGAGGCAATCCAGGCAACGGTCTTGGTATTTCAACGGCTTATTATGTTCAAGCGTCAGCTGGTGCTACAGGTAACCGAGATTGGACCCTAGACTCCTATGAAGAGAATTCTGCTCAACAATACGCACTCAAACCTGCTTCCACAGAATGCAGATTAGATCAAGAAGTTCAGTGGACGGGTGTTCCATATTCGATGGCAAATGAGTATCTTTCGATTTATGGTGGCACTATGGGCGCAGAAGACATAATTGTTGATGTTTGGACTGGAAGCGGCTGGCAAACCGTTTTCACGGACTTGTCTCCAGGATGGAATAACGTGTCAATAAGTTCTTGGCTGACCAGCTCGACTTTCACAATCAGGTTTAGAGATGGAACTGAAGTGGGAGATTCAGTTCAAGACACGTGGCAAATCGACGCTGCCTTAATCCATGTGTATAACGAAGACAACTATGAACTTGACCTTGAAGTTCAGTGGACGCACGCAGATTTTGATGAAGCAAACGAGGAACTGTGCATCTACGTGGGCGCGGTCGGTGGAGAGAATCTTAGAGTGGATGTTTGGACTGGCTCAGCGTGGCAGAACCTGTTCTCCAGCCTCAATGTTGGATGGAACAATGTAACAGTTTCGTCACATTTGACCTCTTCAACGTTTACCATCAGATTCAAAGGAGCCACAGAAACAGGCGACACCACACAAGACTACTGGACAATAGATGCCACACTGCTACACTGTTGGAGTTAGAGCTATGATGAAGTTGAGAATAAAAATCTCTGAAACTTCAGGGGTCACTATTCTTCTTGTAGGCATCGTTCTCCTGTTAATCACCTTTGTTGTTGCCTGTACTCATCTGTACGGGGACATCAGTGTCCTGCCGGTTCCCAGCCTCATGGCATCTTTTGGAGAAGGTTTGTCCCCCCTCATAGAAGCCGCCATCCGCGTCCTGTACCTAGGGTTGATGGGCTGGATTGCCTCCATAGTGATTGCTAAAGGTGTAACCGCTCTCTTACGAGCCAAGCTGCTAGACAAAAAACTAGCTTCCCAAAGTCATAAAAGCCGGTAATCAGCGAATAGGGAACTCGGAGAAAACGTCACGCCATAGTTTCTACTTTCTGGGATGAAACAACTTTGTTTTTGTTTCATACGAAATTTTCTCAAGTTCAATTTTTTATGTAAGGATTGAGTTGAGCAGAATCCACACAATGTCACCGTAGAATAATGCAACAATTAATCCTGCTGTGATGAAGATGAGAAGGGGCAAACCGGGAGTAGCCCACACTCCGCCCTCAAGCCTTTCCTCTTCTACGTTCTCTACTATTCTTGAGACAATCTCTTCCCGCTCCTCATCCCTCGGAAACACCAACAATTTTCTCTTCGTCTCCCCCTCCTCGTTCACATCCACATCCTCAAGCGGATACAGGTGGCCCGTCTTCAACTTAGACAATTTAACCTTGTAGCCGCTGACAAGAGCCACAATTTTGCGACCAAAAGATTCAGCCTCTAAACCATCAAAGACGCCTCCTATGTTTCTAGCCTTCCACAGTAGATTACGGAGGAGCGCATAAAACACGGTAAAGGCACATAACAGAACGCTGTTAGTGAAGATTGTTAACGGAAATAAGGGAGAAAATAATCCTGCGGGCTGTGAAAGAAGATAACTGGGATAAACGGGTAACGCAAGAGCAATGCACATCAGCGCCTTAGCGTCTGCCCCTCCGAAACCGCCCGCATAGAAAATTGCCACAGCCAAAACCGAGGTTACAGCAAAAGACAAAACATAGGACTGCAAAAGCTGAAGAGGCTGAGAAGAAAAACACAAAAACTGGACGCCAGTCAAGGCAAGAGCTGCGGGTCCTAGGATGACCCAAACTTTGTTGCTTACCTCTCTGGTTTTCCAGTCGCTCCAAGAAGCATAAATCAGAAAACCGACACACAAAAGAATTCGGGCGCCGTCAAGTATCTGGTTCACTCTAGATCATCCACCGTGTCTATCTTTGTAAAAATGGAGAATATAAAAATTCTAGGTTAGTTTTCTTCGGAAAGAAGGGGAAAGAAAGAGGGCAGTTACGCCTCTGCACTGAACGGAATGTTCATTCCTTCTTCGGTGACCACTTTGAAGTAGTATCGTGTTCCACTAGTCCACGAAAGGTCAAAAGTGATTTTCAATGACGAGCCTTCACTGACAATTTGTGACGTCGGGTCGTAGGTTACTGAACTAACTGGTTGCAGATCTGAATCCGATGTACCTTGATAAACTTCTACAACCTTTGCGTCGGCTGTTCCAGAATTTCTTATTGTAATGTCGACTTTAAGTCCTGAGGCGTCGTAGTATCTTATGTTTTCAGGACTTAGCACAGCTCCTGCTTGGCTTGTTGTGGATCCTGTAAATGTCATAACCCACGCGTAGGTGACTATGACGGCTGCGACAGCGATGACGATTAAGAGTAGTGTGGCAAGGATTGGTGAGATTCCCTTTTTCGATTTTAATACAGTTCTCATTATTCGACTTCTCCTATGCCCAGAAACTCTGAAGTCACAATATTTAACAAGTATGAAACAGAAATACGTATTACCCATAAACGTTCAATTCAGAATCCAAATATGGCTCAAAGTAATAAAAATGTGGTGATGTTGAATATTTATTAAAAAAAACGTACAGAACAAACATTATCGTATATTTACACGACGTCATAACTTGCAATGTTTCCACCGTTTTTAGTGGTCACAATCGTTGAAGATCATTACTTATCTGAAGAGTCGTTCTGAGTGACGACTTCAAAAACTAGCGGGGGCGTTAGGGTTCTCTTTTCCAAGCTGACTCCAAGTAAGCTTTCTAGGAATCCGCGCCAAAACTCCGAGTTGCTGATGAGTGGCGTTCTAATTATCACAAATTTGTCTTTAATGTAGAAGTCGCCGAAACCCTGGACACGTAGCCTCTTAAAAACATCGCTCCATCTTTCCTTGTTTACCGTTTCTATGTCTATGCTGGCTTCCAGAGAAACTTTTGTGATTTCCCCGATCTTTTGTCCAACCTCTCTCCACTTCTCTTCAGGGATATAACTGAGAAGAACGTTGAGGAATTCGACGTTTAGGAAGGCTACGCGGCTGATGCCTATGTAGTATTCTCCGGGGTATTTCCAGTCGTACATTCCCATGCTTCGGTAAACGTCAAGCATCTTCGATATGAGGGGTTTTATTCCCGGTTCTCTCCCATCGTTTATGAGCGAGTCGATATACTCCCGTTCTTCTTCATCCAGAATGATTGTGGTTCTTTTAACCGAACTATCCTTCGGAGACAAAACTTCTTCTCCCTGCCATACTTACTATGCTCTTAGGCATATTTTATATGTTTCGTATTCCGAATTCAACAGTGATATGTTGGATAGAGTTTCTGTAATCAGAATCCAGATGAAACAACATTAAGTCTGATATATAAAATGGGAATGAATGAAGAGTTCAT
Source organism: Candidatus Bathyarchaeota archaeon (assembly GCA_050123155.1). GTDB lineage: Archaea > Thermoproteota > Bathyarchaeia > Bathyarchaeales > Bathyarchaeaceae > Bathyarchaeum. The sequence continues at coordinate 224,433 of JASFHP010000001.1, forward strand.
AAACGTTATTTACTAAATAGGGACACAGAGAGCATTCAGCAATCAAAAGGAAGATGGAACGTATGGGACCACCTCTGGTGTATAAAGTGGACTTGACTGAACTTCAAGGAGAAGGGGACTTCCCGTGTCCAGGCTGTGGAGTCGTCATATCTCCTGAAGACGAAACAGAGGACGTTTACTGCATAGTCAGCACCAAAGTTAATGGTGACGCGCTGGAAGAACTGGTAATTCAATGTAACCGCTGTAAAAGCAAAATCCGATTGGTCGGGTTCACTGTTTCCGAAATTTAGGGGAACATTCTTCAGCCTCAAATTTGCTTTTAGGCTTCTAGCTTATTGTGGCTTTTACATCATCCAAGTTGTATGTCATCTCAGTTTCCCAACGTACACTAATTCCCACAGCAACCCAAGCTTCTCCGCTGGAGCCTGTATTCACAGTTGCCGTGTGGGTGTAACGTTTCCATCCTGAAGCCTCGTTGGCTTGTCCAAGAACCGTAAAGTCTGCTTCGACTTCGGGGTTAGAAGTTCCTGCAAAACCGACAACATCTGCTATCACATTGAAGCTCTCGCTTTCGCTGTAAAAATCGAAAGAAACCTCAACTTGAATTTGCGTGTTTTTACTCACTGACAGCGCTTTTTCGATCCAGACTGTGCCGTCATCCTGTCTGCCGTCGATGTATAGCTCCACAGAATGTTGTCCAGATTTAACGGGAGAAGTTATCCGTGAAATGTTCCAGTCCACAGGAGAACCCGGGTTGTTTGGGTCTAGAGGAACATCAGTGTCCTCTGTCCATCCGCCGAAATCTTCCTCAAAGCCTTCATCGTATACGACTGTTTTAGGATAAAAATGCCATCCAGCCACAATGCTAATTATAGTTAGAACTCCGACAACGACAACCCATTTGAGACTTGACCCCATTCAGGGAAACACCATGAACCAATAATTAACGGTCATAGATAATACTAGTTTTTAGAACAGCTGGGGAATCCAAAGCTTCTGGGTGTTCTACCAGAAGAATGGGATGTATTCTCTTACCGAGAATTTGACCCCCAGCTTTTCTGCCAGTTCTTTGACCTTTGTAATTTCCACCTCGGGGATGGTTACGGCTGTTGCCTCAGTTTCTAAGTCTGCTTCTTTAGCCTTTTTGATAAACTCCAAGACGCTCTCATAGGCGTCCTCGAACGCAGGTTTGCAGACTTCGTTGTATGTTTCTTTGTTGTGGGCGTTCAAGCTTACGCTCACCTTGTCTACACCTGCCTCTTTTAGCTCCCGCGCCACGTCTCTTCCTTTGTTCAGCAGGTATCCTTGACCATTTGTGTCAACCCGGACAGTCCTCCAGTGGTGCTTCTTTATCCATCGGGTTACTTCCAAAATGAGGTTCAGCCTTTCTAAGGGTTCTCCGAAGCCGCAGAATACAATTTCGCTCCAGTTCTTTCTGTTTATAATTTTTTGCAGTTCCTCAATTACCGTTTCTGCGGTCGGTTCCTTTTCCAGCTTTAGGTTGAATTCTTGGATGCCCTTCTTGTATCTTCTGAAACAAAAGTAGCAGTTGTTGGGGCACCTGTTGGTTACGTTCAGATATAGGTTGTTGTCAAGCCAGTAGACGATGCTTGGGTTTCTGTTGGGGGTGGGCATTTAGTTTTGGTATTCTCGTTCTTCTTCTTGTGTTTTTTCCTCTTCTTCTTCAAGATCGCCTTCCCCGATGAAGGCGTCTTCTGGGAAGTCATCAGTTTCGCCTTCAACTTTTTCGACTTGCATCCATTCTTGCTTTTTCCGTTTACCCCGAATGTCGAACCACACCATCAGAAGATATGGTAGCAACAAATAGACAGTAGCCAATAATGGATTGCTGAACAATGGAGCTAAGCCTAGGATTTGATCTAGGGCTCCGTTGCCGAGGCCGGCCGCCACGGCGTCTTGTATTACGAATGCCAAAAAAGCTAATGTTAGGCATACTGCGAATTGGATGAGGACGCCTCTTTCTTTTCCTAGAAGTAAAGAGGGGATTACGGATGACAATAGGAAGATCCATGCGAAGGAGTGGATGAATACGATCATGTCTAGTCTGGAGGTCATCCAAGCGCCGATTGTAGGTAAGTATGTGCCAATGGATATTGTGATTGTTGTTATCGTTGTTTCGGTGAAAAGCTGGTAGCTGGTCATCAAGGTCCAAGCTATGGAGATGTACACAGGCGTTAGTAGGGTGACTTTTCCCAAGTGCTTTCCCTATTACCATATTGCTCTGTATTATATCTTAAGCCTTGCGGTATACCAATAAGTTGTAAAAAACAGTAAACATGATATCAAGCAAAAAATAGAAAAAAAATTCTGTACGGAATTACAGACTAGCAGTGAACAGCAGATCTGCGGTGAACCACTAGGAGCCCTCTTGCGAAGGCTCGCAACCTTGTGATCTTTAGCGAAGACACTGCCTGTTGTCTGAATACGTGGAAAATGTGCTAGTTTGTGTCTAGCTTCGTTTCAAGGTGATCTCGATGGTTGAAATCATCCTTGAGTTGCTTTCCCCTTCTCTTGGCGGCATCTCTTCGGTTCCGATGTCGATTTTGGCTACTTTCATTTCTTTCACGAATCTGCGCCTGGCTATTTCAACGGCGTCGACTGCTGTTGTTATTGCTTGTCCTCTCGCCTTCACTGTGACCTCTTTTACTTCGGTTCCGCTGAAGGCGGTTACGATGCCTAACACATAATTCATGGGGGGTTTTCTTCCTACGTATATTATGTTTGAGTCGCTAGTTTTTTTGCTCATTTTGCGATTCTCCGTAGTTTGTGCTGTTATTGTTGGATGGACTTGCTTTTAAATCCTCCTATTAGAAGAAAAAGATGTAACGATTACCTGATTATTAGTATCCAGCCTTCAGGTAGCCCTTTCTGCGTAGCCAGTCTGCTTGATTTCTCTTGTATCGCCATATGATGTCGCCGCGTTTGTCGGATTGGAAGTCCCATGGGGAGACCAGAACGATGTCGTTTACCCTTATCCACATTCTCCGCTTCATTTTTCCGCGTATCCGGCAGAGGCGTTCATGTCCGTCTTGGCAGCTTACCATTACGCGGTCGAAGCCGAGCATTTTTTTGGCTATGCCTATTATGTCGTTGCCTGCTGGCAGTTTGATGGCGTTGTGGTCTTCTCTTTTGACCTTCCTCTTGCCCATGATATCACTTCTGCGTTGTCTTTTCAATAATGTTTACATGGCTTAAATAGGTTCGGCTTTTGTTGTTTTGGAGAAACGGGTTCTCAGCTTTGGAGGATGGTGAAGAGGATTATGGTTGCTCCGGCTAGCCAGCAGTAGTAGGCGAATAGGTGGATTTTTTCGTTCATGACTATTTTCTGTAGAAGTTTCAGGGATGCGTAGCCTACTATCATGGAGACTATGGTGCCTATGAGGAGGGGAGCTGGGTCTATGTTGGCTTGGGCTAGTTGGTTTGATTCCATGATTGTTGCTCCCGCTATGGCGGGTGCGGATAGGAGAAATGAGTATTTGAAGGCGGTTTTTTTGTCGATTTTTCTTAGCAGTCCTGTGGATATGGTTGCGCCGCTTCTGGAGATGCCTGGGATTATGGCGATTGCCTGTGCCAGCCCTATCAGCAGCGAGTCTGTGGTGTCTAGTTTTTTGTTGCCTGTTCGCTTTTCGGAGATGAAGAGTATGGCGCCTGTGATTAGGAGGGCTGAGCCTACGGCGGGGAGGTTGGAGAAGAGGGATTCGAAGAAGTCGTGGAAGGTGAAGCCGATGATTGCTGTGGGTACGCTGCCGACGACTATGAAGAGGGCAAGTTTTCCTTCCTCTGTTTCGAAGTCGCGCTTAGCCACTGCCTTGATTATGTCTACGATGTCTTTGCGGAAGACTGTGAGAACGACAATTAGGGTGCCGAGGTGCAGCATGACGCTGTAGATGAGGGGGAGGTTCAGTCCGAGGGCTTTCTGGGTGATTACCAGATGACCTGAACTGGATATGGGCAGCCACTCGGTTAAGCCCTGAACCACGGCGAGAATAAACACTTCAACCAACGTCACCATATCTTAGTGTCCGCCCTTCAGACTGTTCTCCAGTTAAGTCATGGAACAGTAACATGCCCTTCCATATTTAAAAGACTACTAATGAACGTGTGAACCTTAGACAGGAATCTTCTGCTGTGCTGCTGAATTTCAGAAAAAAGACTGTTTTCAACAATATACCTCTATTAGGAGCCTAATAGACCCACTTCATACGGCAGACACACCAAAAAAGTTCACACTACCATGCAGACACAAAACATTTTTTTGCAAGCATTAGTTTTAAAAATCTAACTTCCTTTGGCAGTTACCCGAATGAATGGTGTTCCATCGTAATATCCTATCTTTACGGCAACGTATCCATCTTTTCTGGTTGTTAAGCAATATCTCTTTTCATTTTGACCCGTTCGGTAAAAAACTTTCCAACCTTCAGATACACTGCTATATCGAGGAGTTGCACTTGTATCACACCATTTCCCATCTGAAACAACGGTTAAGTATGGTGTAAAACACTCAAAAAGTTCTTCATAAAATCCGGATTCTCTACCATGATGTGGCGCAAGAAGAATGCCTTTACCTCTAATTGCATTCACAAAATTAGAATTGTTTAATAATTCCTTCCAAGAGGGAGGTTCGTTGTCGCCAGGTAATATTACCTTTTGACTAGCATAAGAGAGAACAGATACAATGCTCTGATTATTCATATTTGCAACATCACATGATCGAGGAAAAAATGCTTGAAACCTCAATCCCCCTGCGTTATTTGGATCTCTCAGATTGTTTGAACTACTAACTGGACAATTGTAACGACCATCAATTTCAAAATACTTATCAAAGATTTCTTCATCTTGGTCCCTTACATTTTCCATAATGGATTCTTTCAATAAATGATTGGGACGCGATAATACCTTTGGAGACATTTTGTCAAAATTCATTATATCGTCAATGTGGTCTTTATGAGGATGAGTAATAATTACCCAATCAAGTTCAGAGACTCCATATTTTTTCCTTAAATGAAGTAGTGGACTAAATGTCTCTCCATACTCATATGAACCTGTCCCAAGATCCTGTACTATATGTTTTCCATTAGGAGTTTTAATGTAAGTTGCACTTCCATGTTGAACATCCCAAAATACGATTTCTAGTGTCATTTTTCGGTAACCTCTTCTTTCTTAGCGAACAAAGTTGAAGCTAATTCATCCAATTTATCTGCAAATTGGGTAAATGCAAATCCGGCCAAAAATGCAACTGCACAGTAAAACATTATACTTCTCGAATAGTCAATTGTTGATGCTGCCCCTAGACTAAGTAATCCTCCAACAATCAAGAAATATACAAAAATTCCTATTACAATACTGATGAATGGTCTGAAAAGATACCACCATGCCCAAATGGTATCGAATTCTTTGGAAACAATGTTCTTATAAAAACCTCTAATACAATATACAATCCCCCCAAGCCCTCCTGAACTTCCAATATAGACAAGAGCTCTAATCAATACAGTATCAACATTTGAAAAATAGGTAATTATCGAGGTTACAATAAGGGATATCATGAACACAAGAAGGTAGACACCGATCAGAATTTTTTTGTGTTCAAGTTCCAAATCATACAAGTCCTAGCGAAAGAAAGGTAAGCCTTTCGGGGTACTGCTATCTGCTAAAAGATGACTGCCATAAGCCATAGACAATGTGGTTATTAATGCCTTCAGTTCTTCAGACACACCCTCATTTTGCAGAAGTATGTAATCCCCACATAAAAGTAATAAGAGACTAATTATGCTATGAAAGAAGCTTCTATGGTTAGGATTTGTCGCAGGTTCTAGTATATCCGGCAAAATGCCCACTATTGCTCCACCTATTGAAAAAAGGATTAACTCCAATAGGTCAATTGGCTTTTCCTCAACCAATCGGTAAGCAATATACCCACAAAACCCTATTGCGCCCCCAAGTAACAGGTGCTGTTTCCCATTCATATTTTACAATCTCCCATTTGATCGACTACTTAAAACCCAGAGAATTACTGCTAGTAGTATGAATAGCATGCCCCATACAAACATAGTTGAGTCGTTGGTCATTCCTTCCCAACCTTTTCCCATAAGTGCAAAGACGAAACCTATGAAAAGGAGCAATGGAAGGAATGTTTTTGGATTTGACAAGCTCAGAGGCATTTTTCATCTCTTCCTATTATATTCTCTGTACAACTATAGCTTACAATTAACTTAATAAACATGTTCACGTTATCATAGTTAACATTGTGAACAAAAGATGTGGCGTTTATGGAAGAGATCGTTCACGTAGTTCCTTTAGGAATCGAATATGACCGAGCTGTAACTCCCTTTAAGGGAAGTAGCAGATTTAAGCCGAATAGAGTCTATATATTGACTATACCAAAATCAAGTAAGGCACCTTTTACGATTGTTGAGCAACATTGTGAAAAAGCCGAGAAGGTTAAGGCCTTTCTAAAAAAACAAAAAGTTGAAGTTATCGTCGTCGAAACAGATCTGATCAATATTCTAGATGTAATGAAGAAAATAAGCAACATAATACGTGAAGAAAGAAAATCTGGGAATATTGTCTATGTGAATTTGTCTTCTGCGGGAAGACTCACTTCAATTGCAGCTGCATTTGCTGGAATGTTTCATAATGTCAAAACATATTATGTCAAACCTAACGGATATTCGAAAAGTCCAGAAGAACGAGAAAAGCATGGAATCACAATTGTTGAAGGTAGAGACATCATTTTTCTTGAAAACTTTGAGATTCTGATTCCAGATGAATTGGGATTAAAGGTCATCGTAGAAATACACAAAAATCGTAAGATGAAGTCAATAGACATAATACAATTTCTAGTTAGAACCAAAGAGGAAGGCTTTGAAAACTATTACGCTGTCAGAACAAGAAAACAAAAAAGCAAACTATTGATGAAACTTAATCGAAGAGTAATGGAGAAACTTGAGAATTCAGGTTATGTTAGAAAAAATAAGATTGGAAGAGAAAAGGAGTATGAACTTACAAATTCTGGCGAATACATCGCCCATCTCTGTGGTTTAATTCCCATTGATAAAAAAGACATTCATAAGGAGAATAAACTGCCATGAGTGTTTGGAAGCATCAATTTGAGAAGTATTTATCTCTTCTAGAACAAATTGCACAAACCAACGAGAAGAATGAAAACGATCTAAGATTTAACCGATGTACAATTAGAGCTAGTGATGTTGCGGGGCAGTATTATTGTGAAAAGAAAATTGAAATGGCTTATCTTTATGGTGAGGTGGAAACTGAAACAAAGAATCAGGGTACTGCAGGTCACGAGAATTTGCTTGAGGGAAGTGAAGCAGTTGATCAGGAGGAGCTTTGGAAATCAGTCTATAGTGAAAAACCAGTTCTTGCTCTTGAGTGGCTGCTTACAGCTGAATATAAAGACATTCTCTTAGTTGGTAAACCTGATGCTGTTCTATTTAAGAAAGGAGTTCCATTAGTGATCTTCGAGTACAAATTCTCAAGAAGCAAGCGAGCTTATCCAAGTCACCATGTTCAAGCCGGATTTTACGGAGTCATACTTAATAACCTTGGATTTAATACTGAAAAACTGCATTATGCTATAGTTGTTGCAGATCGAAGAGCAAGAGATGATCCCAACCTCAAAGACAACGCGGTTGATGCCATAATCGAAAATGGTTTAAAGAAAGCAGTCCTTCCAATCGAAAATGCTATTGTTTATCTAAATGAGTTTGATGAGCACGAAGCTGAAACAAGTCTAGATTGGGCAATACAGTTTTGGAAAGGAGAACGGGAAGCGATCTTAACCTCAAATCGTAACAAGTGTCGAGTCTGTGAATACCGAAATCAATGTAAGGAATTGGTTTTCTAATAATAAGTTTACAAGTATAAAAAAGTTAGAAACTTGGTTTTTCCTATACTTAGATGCGTGCGCTATTATACACTTCATCAATTCTGTTATTTCTTTTTGTTATAAAATCAATAACCCTTTCTTGATAAATTAAATAATCATTTACGCAATGAAAATTTGGAGCGTTCACAAAATTATCGAATGGGAGGTAGAACTTAATCTGTGCGTAATTTTCTGTCACTAAATCTTGTAACAAAAAGAAGTTGATATAGCCATGAAAATCCCCAAACAAACCAAAAAAGTCTTGGTATCTCACGAACACATCGTGTAGTGGACTGGGTAATCCAAGATAAAATCGTCTGATGCACTCTAAGGTTAAATCAAATCTGTCGTCAATTTTGCTGTTACACCCACGTGCACCGTTGATAGTCTGTTTGTTGTCAATTTCATTATTAGGAAAAATGATATACGCTCCAATTGTGCTTCCAGCAGAAAAAACTTGGTTAACTGCTTCGGGGATTTGTCGAGTCAACCATTTTTTGCGTTTATGGTGTTTGTAAGAGTGCGTTATTGCATCGCTCCCTAAAAAGAATTCACCAAGTTCAGATTTGTGATATAGATATGCGCCAGCTTTGTCGTCTCGTAAATTGAATTTTTTACCATTCGGCAATGTTTTGCTCCAAAGAATTTTGTGATATTTTTTGAGAGTCGGGCTATATACATCGGGGTCTTTCCCATAAGAGTCTGCGTGAAAATCAAAAGTTATGTCAATCATTTTCCATTACTTCTATACCAATAATTAATTATTTCTCAGTTTGTGTTCCAGAAGGGCGACTGAATCTTCTTTACTTGTTTTATCGTTTTTTCTCCCTTTCTCCGCACCTTAATGCCTGAGCCATGATGCCTATCTCTGATGGAATAGGGGATTTCAGCCATCTTTGCAGTAACCGCGCACGCCATCCCTCCAAGAAACCTTAGACTATATCCGCCCTCCAGAACCGCCACCACTCTTCCTTGACAAAACTTCGCTGCTAACCCTAAAACGGCATCAAAGATTTTGGCGTAGCTGAAGGTTGATAGGGACAGGTTTCCCACCGGGTCTGCGTGATGGTTGTCGAATCCCGTGGAGACCAGAATGAACTGCGGCTTGTATTGGCTGATGATGGGAACAGCAACCTCGTTGAAAGCTCTGAGATAAATTTTGTCACCTGTTCCATAGGGCAACGGAACATTCACCGAGTATCCCCGCCCCTCCCCCTCTCCGACCTCATCAGCAAATCCTGTTAAAGGAAACTCAACTGGGTCCTCATGGAGGCTGACGTAGAGAACCCTGCTGTTTCCGTAGAATGCTTCCTGCGTCCCATTTCCATGATGGGCATCTATATCCAAAACCAGCACTCGGTCAATGCCCCACTCTTCCAGGAGATGAGCTGCGGCTACAGCCACATTATTGAAGACACAGAAGCCCATAGGATAATCAAGTCCAGCATGATGCCCCGGAGGCCTAACAAAAGCGAAGGCATTCCTATACTTCCCCGCCATAACCACGTCAGCAGCTTTCACTGCTCCTCCCACAGCCAAACCGGCTACCTCATAGCTTCCGCCAGAAACCACAGTGTCTTTCTGATCCAGCAGCCCGCCGCCGCAGCTACAAAACTGTTTAATCTGCTGAATATAGTCGGCGTCGTGGACCCGTTGCAGGTCGTTGATATGTGCGGTTTCAGGTTCAATCAGGGAGCACCTTTCATTTTTGAGAATGCCGCTTTTGTTCAGCTCTCTCATGATTACCCTGAGGCGGGAAGGGGATTCAGGATGGCGGGGTTCAGTTCTGTGGCGCAAATACTTAGGCGAGTACACTACGGCTGTCCCTGTAATCTTCTTCACTTCCCAACCGAAAAACGGTTTTGCTTCCTCCGCTAATGAGACCTATTTTGTGGTTATACCTAATTATAGGTTATCAACCATGAAAGGATTATCTAGATCGAACCAAAGGATTTATGTTGGTTGGAAAATAATGAGCGTCTAACTGTTTAGGGGCGAATCAGCTGTGGGCTCTAAAATTGCAGTGTTTTCATACCTGATTATCGCAGCGAACATCCTAGTTTTCATCCAGAGCATAACAAACCCTGACTCCTACAACCAGCTCATCCAAAATTACGGCTTAGTCCCCGCGGAGATCATGAGAGGAGAGAACCTCATATCCCTCGTCACCTCCATGTTCCTGCACGCAAACATCCTCCACATCGGACTGAACATGTTCTTTCTGCTGATGAGCGGCGACATGGTTGAACGCGAATTAGGCAATCTCCGCTTTTTGGCCTTATATCTAGCCTGCGGCATCATCGCAGGACTCTTCCACTCCTACCTAACCACCGCATCCACCATCCCCACCATAGGCGCTTCAGGCGCAATCTTCGGCGTTCTAGCTGCCTTAGCCATTCTCTTCCCTTTCCGCTGGCTCCTCAAACTCTTCGGCTTCATCCCCATCCCCATGCCAGCCATCATATTCGTCTTCATAACAATCTTAACCGAAACCGCCTACGTATCCTCCGGAATCGTAGAAAACGTCGCCCACACCGCTCACGTGGGAGGCTTCCTAGCCGGAGTCTTCCTGACTCTGCTGTTTGTACCCAAAAAACGAAGAGAAAAAGAATGACCCACCGAAAACCGTCAGTGAACTACACACACCGAAAGAACACCAGACTCTGACCGGAGATGTCTAACAAGTTTCTGAACCAAACAATCCACATTTTCAATCTCTGAAAAATACAGTAGGTGGCTTCCACAGTTTTTCCTGCAATCAGAAGCACCAAATCCCTTAACCGGAACTTCTGCCCCCTCTATTCCCTTGATGCGGCTGTTTATGGTGCATTCCATCTTTTTGTTGGTCTCAGCGGCTAATACCGCTTCCACGGACACGTTTTCGTCTGCCAAAAGATAATCTATGTGCCAGAACCTAGGTTTTTCCTTCCTCAGGTGCCTAGCGATTCGATGCTTGAGGCTTGTAGCTCCTTTGCCCAAAGCTGAGCCAGTGTAAGTGTAGCATCCTCTTGGAAAATTCTGTTTCCCCAACTTTCCTATAGCCAATGCAATGTCCCTTGGCACAGACAACAGCAGAACGTAGACTCCGCTTGCTGAAAGCTCTAAAACAGGATTCACATCTACCTTCATCATAAGCAGCCGCCAGCCACCGAACCAGCTTTAGTTTATTGTCTCGTTCCAGAAAAAGATTTTATCGTAACGCCGTTGCAGACCATCATCGAATTCTGGGTCACTGTAAACAATATCTAAACTGAAACCGTACTCATCTATTAGCTGGTTAACGTCGTTCCAAATCTTTGCTGTCCTTTCGTCTGTGTTGCCACTCCACAGCCCCCAAATAGTATCGTTGGGGTTGCGGAATCCGAAGCCAAAGTTTTCGGGGAGAACATAAGCCACCTCCGCTTTTATGGTTCCATGCTTGTCAGGGTTGCTGTTCACGTAGTTCCAGAAATCCGTTAAGTTACCAAAGTGTTCTTCTGTTAATATCCCGTAATCTGGATAGAGGTCGGGATGATCAAAAATCACCGCATACTTTGCTCCATTATGGTAAGCCTTAATCAGATCATCGTAAAGTTCAATGCCTGACACAATATATGGTTCATCATTGTAGGTCCATGTGACCATGACGCCCCACTCTTTGTTCTGGACGTTGGCGGCGCCTCTGCAAAGGGCAACGTGTAACGGTCTGCTGTGATTCCACGCAAACTCAGCTAACACTGTGTCGTATCCCGACTTGTAGTCGAACCAGTAGAGACCATAATCTGAAGTTAACACCGTAATGTCTTCACATTCTCGAGCATAAAGGTAATACTCTGTGTGCAGGTAAAGCCACTCCAAATATGTCTCAGCGGCGTCCGTTTGGTTTTCCGCCTCTTTAACCAACTGGAAACTGCCCGCGTCTAGCTGGTTTCCTCCCGGCTCATCCATGGCGTAGGCTCCCAAGAACTTGTCGCCATATTTCTCTTTAGCCTCTGCAATCCATAGATGAGGATAATAGTTGTATCGGAAGACTATATCGCCGTCTTCCTGTTGGTAATGTATAGAAATGAAGAACACCATGAAATATAGTCCCGAGTTGTAGACGTATTCGCAGGTCTCGTTAAGGTTGTTTAAGTCAAACGTTATTCCAACAGTGTCAATAACAAAAAGATTTGTGTAGTCCTTCACTTCGTCAACCAATTTTTTGCAGTCTTCAATACTGTAGTTGTCAATAGCATATTCTACGCCTACAAAAAATTCAGGAACCGAATGCTGTTCATCGATGCCAACATTCAAAGCTACCAAAAAAAGAGGAAAAACTATAATCGCGATGAGCACAAAACAGAACAGGAGCATACTACGTTTCAGCTTTTTCCACTTCCTCTCAAACTATCGATTTCACTCTTACAATAGGTGTTCCCCGTTATAACCGTAAACACTCAATTCTTTGTGTACACCCATCCTCAGGAAAACCAACCACCTTCATGCTAATGTGCTAACAAAAAAAGAAAGGGGAAGTTGTAGGCATCCAGTTTTAAGATGTTTCTTTGGACATTTTTTTGGCTAGGCTGTAGATTACTGGAATCAGCATTATGCCCATTGCTATTGCGAACGCCCAGGACACGTTTGCAACAATATTTGTGACTCCCTCAAAGGTGGAAAAGATTGCTCCTGCACCGATTATGAGGAAGATGCTGTAGAGCACGAATTTTGCGTATCCTGCTACATCCCTGAACTCTTTGTGGTCGTCGGTGATTGATTTGATTAATCCGTCGGTCAACGCTATTCCTGCGCCGATTATTACGAAACCTAAGATTAAGGGATAGACGAGTTCGCCGGCTAGAAGCATGAGGTCTAGAGCTATCATTAGTATGACCGCTATCAAACCTATCTGTAGAAGATTCTTCAGCATGTCCGCTATCTCTGCTTTAGCTTTAGGAAAGATCGGCTTCAACGTGTTTCCCACAAGAGATGCCAGAAATCCCACCAAAACACTGCCAACAACTATTATCACTATTCCTCCCAGAAGTCTAGGCAGATAGGATGCAAGGTCAACCAAGAACGCGCCAACAGAACCTCCGATATCCAGAATCTGAATCGCTATGATCACAGATATGACCACAACAAAAGCTGCGATAAGTCCGCCGACAAAAGAGGACAAGTCCAAGCCTGCTGATTTGAAGCTTTTTCCTGTATCCGTTTCGTCAAAGCTTTTCTCGATACCCATTTTCTCGATTAGTTTATTCACAGCACGTCCCACAAATTTCCCGACAAAATATCCGATGACTACAACAATTATGGCAGCAATAATCGCAGGCAAAGCAGTCATAATGTCTGACAACAATTCATTTAGCAATTCTCCAATGTTTGACAAAGTGTTATCTCCGATTACAGATTATTGACATTTTCTTATAACATTTCGCATGCGCAGAGCACCGCATACTTCACTTTTCTGGGACCTCAGCATTCTTTTTAAGAGACACAAACCACTAATTCGTTGTTTAGAAGTCTGAAGGGCTGACCTATGCCACGGTATTCCAGCGTTTTCAAGGATGAAAGCAAACTTGACATCAACTATGTTCCACACCATCTACTCCACAGAAAACTTCAACTCAATCTCCTGAATCAGTTCTTCCGTTTCGTTGTTGAGAGCCCCGGAAAAATGACCCAACGCGCCCTCATTATAGGAGAAATCGGAACAGGCAAAACCGTTCTCTCCCAGCACTTCGGCTTGAACATCGTAAAAGAGGCAAAGCAGCGCAACATCAACCTCAACTACGTCCACGTTAACTGCCGCGAATGCAAAGGAAGCCTATTCATGATTCTTCAGCGAACCATGATGAAGTTCTATCCCACTTATCCTAAACGCGGCTACTCAGCAGAGGAACTGCTGCAGGCGCTCATGCAGGTTCTCGACGAGAAAGAAGCCTACCTGATCTTAACCTTGGACGAGCTGGAATCTCTTGTCCAAAACGAGGGCTCCGACCCCCTCTACAACCTCTCCCGAATCCAAGAAGATCGTCTCGATGCCCCAAAACGGCTCTCCCTCATCTGCATCCTCCGCCAACCCGAACACTTGGACAAACTGGACCCAAGCACAAGAAGCACCCTCCAACGCAACATAATACATCTGAAGGAGTACTCAGAGTCACAGCTTGAAGACATCCTCCATGACAGGGTACACCTTGCCTTCAAAGAGGGAACAGTGCCACCCCAAACATTGGGGCTCATCGCTGAGCTGGGAAACTCGGAAGGGGGAAACGCCCGCTACGCCATTGAGCTTTTGTGGCGAGCCGGCAAGTATGCTGACGCTCTGGAGATGCGGCAGGTTTCGCCTGAGTGTGTTCGGAAAGCGGTTGTCAGCGTCTATCCGGTTGTGCGGAGGGATATGATTCCCGCATTCAGTGTTCACGAGAAACTGTTTCTTCTCGGTGTGGCACGGCATTTCAAGCAGTGTGATTCAGCTTACATGTCCATGGGAGAAGCAGAGGAAGCCTATGCTCTGGTATGCGAAGAGTATGGTGAAAAAAGTCGGGGTCACACTCAAATCTGGAAGTACGTTAAAGCGCTTTCTGCCGCTGGGATAATCGAAACATTGGTTTCTGGGGTTGGGCAGCGGGGAAAGACCACATTGATTAGTCTGTCCCGGGTTCCAGCCTCTGATCTGGAACAGGAACTTGTCAAACTTCTATCACAGCAAGGCGGTGAGAATCGGTGGCGATAGAGGAGGTTTTCTCTTCCAAAGGGCGCGTGAAAATTCTCAGAATTCTAGCTGAAATCCGAGAGCTGAACATTTCAGAGATTGCGAGGCGAGCGGGATTAAATTATGCCACCACAAATCAGCACCTGCAAGTTCTGGAGGATCATAAGCTTGTTCGCCACAAGACGTTTGGGAGAATCCGCATCTTCCGTTACAACGAAGAAAATCCTCGGGCAAGAATGATTAAACAGCTCATCGAACTCTGGGAACAAACAAAATAAGCCCCATCAAACAATGGAGTAGTTAGGTGAAGTTTGTATGTCGATGGTTGATGTATCCGCAAAGCCTGAGGTTTACAGGGAAGCCAAGGCGAAGGGGTCAATCAAGCTGAAATCTGAGACATTACTGCTAATCAGAGAGGGAAAGGTTGAGAAGGGTGACCCTTTTGAGGTGGCTAAGGTCGCCGGAGTCTTGGCGGCAAAGAGCACAAGTTCATTGATTCCCCTCTGTCACACCCTGCCCCTAACCAGCGTAGAGGTTAAATTGCAGATTGTTGGCGACTCCGAAGTGGAGGCTGAGGCAACCGTTAAGACCCGAGCGCAGACAGGAGTGGAGATGGAGGCTCTCGCCGCAGCGGCAACGGCGCTGTTAACGGTTTGGGACATGACCAAACAGTACGAGAAGGATGCAGATGGGCAGTATCCAAGCACCAGCATCCAAAACTTGCATGTAGTCCGCAAAGTGAAGGAGAAACTGGCATGAGCGAATCCAGCCGCAAACACAAAGATGAGGCGCCCAAAAAAATCAGTTTTGTAGTCATAGTTTCCAGTTCATCTCGCTACCAGAAACTCAAGACGAGAGAACCATTCTCTGATCCGTCAGGAGACTTGATTGTCGAGCTTGTGAAGAAGGCTGGTCACAGTGTGGTTTCCCATGAAATCTTGCCTGATGATCGGGTTCTGCTCGCGAAATATGTGGGCAATGCCATAGGGTCAGAAGAGGTGGATGCCATCATAGTGTGTGGCGGAACCGGAGTAAGCATAACGGACGTGACTATCGAGACATTGAGACCCTTGATGATCAAGACGTTGCCTGGTTTCGGAGAATTATTCAGGAAGCTCAGCTACGACGAGATTGGTTCAGCAGCAATAATGACCCGAGCCCTAGCTGGAGTCACAGACCAAGGAAAGGTGCTCTTTTGTATCCCCGGCTCGCCGCAGGCAGTCAAACTTGTCATGGAAAAGCTGATTCTGCCAGAAACAGGACACATATTGAAGCATGCCTGCGAAAAATAGTTTGAAAGTCAAATCTTTTGGACCAACCCACATCAAGTATTAGCTTCTGGTCGGTTATCCCTGATTTTCTCTATTTTTTGAAGTGTGGGTGGAATCTGATCAATTGTTCCATAAGCGAAATGGCGGCTGTTGAATGGTGCGATGAGGAAATGATGGTTGCTTTGCGGCAAGTTAAGCCTCTTTCTGAGTTGATGGTAAATATTGACTATGTATTCATAAATGATAACTAATTTGCTACGAAATGAAGTAAGGGCGTCTCCATTGACTAAAAAAATTGCAATTCCCGAGGAAATAGCTAAACAAAAAATTGTTGTATACAAGCCCCGCCTCGACATTGAGGCAGTAAGAGTGACTGCCGAAAAGATGAAGACCCAGCTGTTCCGAAAGTTTGTTTTTATGAAGCCCAAACCCGAGGAAGTAGAGGTTGTTTCTATCAACAAGTACTTCGAGCCATACGTCGTTGTTGACGGAGAATACAGTATTGACTACTCCACGAACTGGACACACAACATTCAAGTTGATGCGACAATGCAGGAACTCACATTTTTCGGCGAGAAGATGAAACCCAAAACTTTGGAGGGCCGTTTCGGGATACCATGCAAAATACTACAACTAAACGGAAAGGGCCGTTTCAAACGCGAGACGAAGGCTGACACCATCTTTGACAAGCAGTGGCGTGAGGTTGGACCTGAACAGCTTCCACATGTACCTTTTGAGGAGCAGCCTGAAAAAGTTCTGAGCAGTACTGATCATGAACCTGATAGTAAGATATCCACCGAAAAGGGGGTGGAGATTGTTAAATCAAAAATCGTCCAGCGTCCCTCCGAGATTTTATGTATCCACAATGAATTGTTCAAGGTTTCGGAGCATGCTGTGATTTACAAGCCGATGTACAACATTATTGTCCGGAACATTAAGACACAAAAGGAGATTTCAGTGATGATTGACGCAATCACCGGAAGGACCATGTCTACTGTGCCGCATACTCCTGCCCCGCAGAAGAAAGAAACCACCAGAAAACCTGCGAAAACTGCCGCAGACAAGGTTTCCACTCCCGCAAAAAAGACCAAAAAAATAGTGAAGCCCAAACCAAAAACATAACAAACATCAGCTTTTGCCAAACATAGAAAACTGCTCAAGCGACCTAGAAACCTAATTTCTACCTTTCAGTGCACCATTGCAGGTGTGCCGAAAACTGAAAACCTAAAATCAGGGCAAAACCACTCTTCTATTGAACCTTATGGGGGTCGTCCGTTGATTCTGCGGTTACAGCGTAGACACGTTGATTTGCTGAAGCAAGAAGCAGAGAAGGTGCATCCAGTTGAAGCTTGTGCTTTGCTCTTCGGAAAATTGTCCCAGAACGAGGCTGTTGTCGAAAAAGTCGAGATTGCCCCAAACAAGTTACAGTCTACAGTGAAGTTTGAGATAGATCCCACAAAGGTTGCCGCAGCCATAACTGAAGCAGAAAAAGAGGGGTTAGATTTTGTTGGTTTGTTCCATTCTCATCCAGCACCGGCTGCCCCTTCGCCGATTGACCTCAAATACATGAAATTGTGGGGGGATGCTCTCTGGCTGATCTTGTCTTCGATTGATGGCAACCTAGCCGCATACCACTTAATGGAGGATGCAGTCAAAGAGGCGCCCTTGCGAATCGAATAGTGTTACTCTTCTGCGTCCTCAACGCCTTTCTCTGTGATTTTGAATCGGGTCTTCTCTTCGGGTAGATATGGAGAGTCTATGACTGTGGCGAGTCTGGTTCCTTTTCCTCCTTTCCTCAGGTAGACTCGGTGCGTGGATGCATGCGCCATCACGTTTCCGCCTGCTGGTCTGTTGGGGTCTCCGAAGAATGCTGTGGGGTTAGCCTGAACTTGATTGGTAATAACAACTGATATGTTGTATGCTTCTGTCAGTCTTATCAGCTTGTGGAGTTGGCTGTTTAGTTTCTGTTGGCGTTCGGAGAGGTTTTCTCTGCCAACGTATTCGCCTCTGAAGTGCCCGATCATAGAGTCTACTATAACGAGTTTCACGTTGTTTTCTGGACAAAACTTGAAGAGGTGCTCGGTCAGCAATTCTTGATGGCTGCTGTTGTATGCCCTTGCCAGAAAAATTTTTCCAAGGGTTTCGTGGGGGTCAAGCCCCAGCGATTCAGCTATCTGGAAAACCCGTTCAGGAATGAATGTTCCCTCAGTGTCGATGTAGACAGCGTTTCCGTTTAGCCCCCCCTGCTCCACTGGACGCTGGACTCTAACGCAGAGCGACAGGCATATCTGGGTTTTGCCTACTCCATACTCGCCTATGAGTTCGGTCATGGCTTGGGTTTCGATTCCGCCTCCCATAAGCTGGTTTAGGTTGTTGGAGCCTGTGGTGCACCTGAGCATGTCCTGCCTCTTCTTCCACAGATCTTCTGCTGTTATGAAGTCTAAGCCCATTTTTTCTCTTGCTGCGGTCACGATGTTGAGGACTGTGTTGAATCCTATTCCTGTTTTCTCTGCTATGTCTTTGGGTGGACTCACGGCTATTGCTTCTGCGGTTGTGAATCCAGATGATTTGAGTTTGCTGGCTGTGGCCGGTCCTACGCCGGGGAGGTTTTTCAGGTCGTTATCTTCCATTTCTAATTTCACCTTTTTTGATGTTAAATTGTTTTGTTGATGTTTGGTATGGAGTTCTCGATGAGTTGTTTTAAACTATGTGGCACAAAGTATGACTACATAGAGGGGAGAGACAAGTGAAAGTAATCTTCATTTTTGCGATTTAATAGTTGCTTCCGATAACTGAAGTGGAGTAAACATACAAAAGCGGCTGAGTGTACAAATGCTGAAGCAAAGGCTTGTTTCTTTCGGAGAGTAAGACATATTTAGTTTTGTTTACTTAGAACAGTTCCAACCATAGTTGAGTGGAAAGGCAGAGAGAATGCGTGGTTGAGCATGGTTTTGGAAGTTAGCTACAAGTTTAGGCGGTTTAAGCCCTCTGATCTGGAGGGAGTAATGCAAATAAACCGAGAGTGTCTTCCAGAAAATTACACGCCCTATTTCTTCATGAACCTATACAAGCGCTACCCAGAAACATTCGTCGTCGCTGAGGTCAACAAAGAGATAGTAGGCTACATCATGTGCCGCATCGAAACTGGGATTCCAAGTTTTAAACTGCTGGGAATAACAAGGAAGGGTCATGTGATCTCCATTGCCGTCCTGCCTAGGCATCAACAGAAGGGAATCGGGTATGCACTGATGCGAGAGGCGACACAAGCCATGATGAACTACAAAGCAAAGGAGTGTTACCTGGAGGTTAGGGAAAGCAATCTGCCTGCTGTGCAACTTTACAAAAAATTGGGGTTCGAAATCGCGCGGACAATCAAAGACTACTATGCGGACGGAGAGAACGCATTCCTAATGGCAAAGCGACTGTCCTCTCTCTGATTGAAGCCGTTACTCCCATCCTGCATTCTAGTGCAGCAAATTACAGTGAATGTTTGTTTAGCCTAAAATGGAAACGCCCGAGTTAGGTCAAAGCCCAGGCAGATCAACGAAGCATAGCCAGCCATCCAGTCTCCAGCCACAACCGCCTCAGTTGATGTGGTCGCGTGAGACCTGCTGTAGCCGACTACTGGGCAACCAGGCGGTGCCTAGTCAACCTATCCAAGCGTGCTCCCCAACTCGGGCACTCGGCTATATGAGGGGTTGTAGTGTATATAGATTGTTAAAACGAGGGTTGATATAATCTAAAATTGGGCGGGCGGTTTTTGACAGGCTTTTTGATATGCACTAATATTATTTTTGGTGAATACTTAAAGTTATATTAAACATATAAAGAGAATAGGCTGCCAACACGCATTTTCCATCAATTTCATTGCTAGTTTTCACGTAGAGAATTAAACAGGTTAGCGTAGTGCAGAATTGACTAAACTAGAAAACCCGTAAACCACTGTTCCTTGGAGAAGCGGTCAACCGCCATGAACCACCGGAAGCAGAACAATTTTCTCGGAGTCTTTGACCTCAGTTTCAAGCCCCTGTAGCACACTGATTTCCTTTCCTCCAACAAGAATCAGAGCGTTTGGTCTGGGGTCGTTAAGCTGGGAGTCAACTAGAACCTGTTTGAACTCGGATGAAAAAGTTTCCGTGAGATTCATTACAACTTTTTTGACTGTTGCAGGTTCCTCCAACTTCATCTGGAGACGCTTTTTTCCGGAAAGCCGTTGGAATGCTCCCAAAAATGTTACTTCTACGCTGATAACCATATTTGATTCTCTCGTAAACTATTGGCTTTCGCCTTCGAAAAGCCCCACAATCTCCGATGTGAACTCGATTATGTCGTTCACGTGCTCCATTGTCTTTTCGTTGTCTGTTTGGGGGTTGTGTGCCAATTGTTGGAGGGTTTTTTCGATTTCGACGAGAAAGTTCAAGATCGGTTCTTCAACATTCTGTCTGTTTCTGAGTGTCTCATGGACTATGGGCACAATAAAAGAGGGGTCCCCCAAGCTATAATAGATGGCTGCTTGGGCTTTGGTGAGGGCTTCAATGATGAAACCTCCTGCCATGTAAGGCGTTTTTTTAGCTGCGGTCAACTCTGCCCTTGCCTCTCTGAGATAACGGGTAGCCCATCCTTTTCGGTAACCATCCATCTTTGGCAATCAGGTTTTCCCTCTTTTCTGTTTGCTCCGTTTATTTATGAGATACGTAAGTGGTTATAAAAATCTTCGACAGAACTTGATGAAAAAGAAAAACATTGCTCTCTTTTAGCTTCGCAAGTTTCTCTATTCTTCTTCAGATTCAGGGATTTCAGAACCATACATTGTGCTTGCCAATCGAGCAGCGTAACCTGCTACCCTGTTTCTTAGTTTTGTTGAAGTAATGTTTGTGAGTTCAGTCACAAATTGTTTATTCTTTTCAAAATCCGTTGAAAATTTATTTGGATATCTGTCCAGCAACTGGCGAGCTATCCTCTTCACCTGTTCGGTGCGCACTTTTCCCAAACTTTCACCACGCCCTCCCTGTAAGCAGTTACTTCATCCTTTCTAGTCCTCAATTGTCCCCTCATCATGCCTTTTATCCCTTACGCCTTCTACTCCAAAAAAGTCAACGAAATTCTGGAAAATCTGATCAGCAACCTCCCTTTTTTCTTTCCCTTTAAGCTGCGCTATGGCTTCAACTACGGTAGGGATGAAGGAAGGCGTAGTCAGCTTACCTTTAAACGGACCCCTGAAGCTGACAGGTCCATCGGTTTCTGTCATAAGATTGGTTAAGGGTATGCGCCTGATGACTTCTCGGATGCCGCCCGAAAATACTGTTGGCGGTCCCTCGGTGATGTAGTACCCGCGGTCTACGATTTGAGGTATGAGGCTGTGAGGCTGGCTGAACCAGTGCAGAAGAACTTTTTCGATCTTGTAGGACGGAAGCAAGCTCACGATTTGGCTGGTGGTTCCTCGAGAATGGATTATCACAGGTAAAGATGTTTCTTCAGCCGCGGAAAGCATCTTATGGAAGACTTGCATCTGGGCTTCTGTGGGTTCTCCGTTTCCCGAGTAACTGGAATCTAACCCTATCTCCCCAACAGCCACCACTCTTTGCCTGTTTTCTCTGTTCTCGAAAATCAAATTAATTGTGTCTTCAACTTCGTTTGGATTTAGCTGCTTGGTATTCCACGGATGAATCCCCAGAGCAGCACACACATGATCCGGATACTCCTCAGCTAAACGAAGGCTTCGGCGACTTGATTCTAGGTCCATAGAATTGGCAACCAAAGCAAAAACGTTCAATCGCTTAGCGTCTTCCACAATTTCTTCAACGTTCTGTGCGTACTTGCTGTCTGCAAGGTGAATGTGAGCATCAACGAATCTCATGGTGAACCCTGTTCTTTCAGTCATTGACAGGTTTCACTGGAGCTAAAAACTTTTCTGCTAGTTCAGTTCAGCCACTAGTCTCTTCAAAGTTGCCTCTACTTGTAGGATATGCTTCAAGGTTTCCTCTGAGCCCTCAAAATTCCTAGTTGTTTCTTGGCACTGCTTCAGAACATTCTGGAAGGCTCTTCGGCAACTAAATCTCTCCAAGCACTCACCGATTCTCTCGGTTCTGCTGAAGAAGCTTAAAAGCCAAGCGATGCAACGAACAACTGTGTCCGTAACAGACTCCAGTGAAAGTAAAAGTAGCAAACTAGATTCTCTACAGTAACTCGACCGAAAAGGTCGCTAAGAAAATTTGGATGAAGATTCGCTGAATGATAGGAGTTATTCAGCGGTTGTCTCAAACTCGATGTTTACCGGTATGTTGTCCTTGAAGATGGATACAACCGGGCAGTTTGCTTCTGTTCTTCTCCACACAGCGTTAAGTTTTTGTTCCCTTGCTTTCGAGGTTACTTTGATTTTTAGGTTTACACCATTTAGTTTAGGCGAGTCAGCGGGCTTATCCGCCTCTGCTGCAACCTCCATTTTGCTGATTTCAATGTTGCTCTTCTTGCAAACGTCAGCAAATATGGTTACTGCGCAGTCAGCCAGAGACATTATCGCCAACTCTAGTGCTGATGGTCCTGTGTTGTCTCCTCCTTTTGCGGCTCCTAGGTCCAAAACTACGCTGTGACCTCTTGTATTATCTGAGATTGTCTGGACATTTTCAATCAATTTTGCGGTTGCTTTAATTGTGGGCACATTTTTTCACCAATATTGGTAGTATTCTGGTTTCTGGGTTTAAATATCTGTTGTTAATTAAATAAACTGTAACCGCCAAAGGTTGGCTAACCTAAATTCGCCTTCTCTAAGATTAAACATGAAAAAATTCGATTTCATTACAAGATGGTTCATGGAAAAAAAGAGAATGAAGGGATATCCCCTTATTCTACGTGTACTCTGAAGAGGTCTATGTCTTCCGCCATCTCTCTTGTGCTCTTCAAGAACTCTCTGGTTGCCCGCTCCACATCCTTGGATTGCGTTATGTATCGTCCGACAATGATGATGTCTGCCCCGTTCGCCAACGCTTCAGGCGCTGTTTCAGGAGTTATTCCACCTGCAACGGCTACCAGAAACTTCTTGCCTTGGAACGTCTTCCGCATATCTTTGATTAGTTCCCAGCGCGTTTTGCCTGTTTTCTCCGCATCTATGGCTCGATGCAGAATCGCAACATCGGGTAATTGTTTTAGTGACTGAAGCTTACCGACAGGGTCGTCGACGTTCATCAGGTCCATTACTGCATAGATTCCCAGCCTTTTTGCTTCCTTGATGAATTTGTCGATTGTTTCTGGGGTTGCTAAACCCGCGACTACAACCGCGTCGGCTGTTTCCTCGAAGGCCAGGTCAACTTCGACTTTTCCGACATCCAGCGTCTTCAGGTCCGCCACGATGAACATGTCTTTAGCTACGTTCCTCAGGTCGCGGATGACGTTTACACCGTATTTTTTCAGCAGGGGTGTGCCAACTTCAAGTATGATTCTGTCGCTTTCTGGCAGTTCGCTTATGATCTTTTTCACCCTTTCTAAGTTGGGAACGTCGAGGGCTATCTGCAGGTAGGGCGGTCTCCACAGCCTTGGCACCTTGAAGCCCATTATCGGATGCTTCGCCCTGTCCTTGTCATACATGATTTTCTTCAGCGAAGGATAGTTCTCTAACGCTCTCTTCAACGCCAATTTTGTGGCTCCATAATTGTAATGGTAGATGCTGCGGTAATTCTTAGCCTGCGGATGAATGAAGACGCTGCATATGATCACCCACTCGTCAACCTTATCCTCCGGAATAATGCCCTCCTCAACCGCGTCGGCAACAGCCTTTGCAACGGCTGCCTGAGCAGGACCAAAAATTTTTCCTGTCTGCTCCATGTTTTTCACAGTGACCTTGGGCACAAGAAGAGTGTGAGGCTTAGGTGGAAGATTCGGTCTGATAACTGCCAGAAGCGGAGTGTGACCTGCAGACAGGTTTGATAAGCTGTTGGCGAAAGCCTCCCCGATGGGACCGCTCTTGTCTCCAATCAGCAAATCCACGTGGGCAACCTCTGTTCCTTCGCCCATCAAAGCCTCGCCGATCAGGTAAGTGTGTTCTCTGCGCTTCACGGCTTCTTCGAAGAGCAGTTTTTTCTCATTCACATCCGAAAAGTCAACATCGAACTCTCTCATCCACTGATACAGCGTGTCACGGTGAATCCCCAAAACCTCTGCTGTACCCTTAATTGTCGGTTTTGTCGACCTGCTCCCCTGAGCTCTCCTTACTTTCCTTTCCTCTTTTTTTGCTGTCGCCAGCAACTTGACGAATTCCTCTTTTGTTTCCGGTTTTCTACCGTCATAACCCGACACAATATCACACCCGATGAGAGGATTTCGCCAACCGCCTATAAAAATATGTCGGGCTAAAATCAGTGTTCTTTAATGAATCCGACACTTTATTGAGGCAAATCTTTTTCAAAAAAAATCTTTCCGACAGATTTCTTTTGACTTTCATCACTCGCCAATTCTCATGAATCTGTTTGTGGTAGGTAAAATCAGAAATCGAACCGCTTTTGTCTTTTTTGGTTCACAGAATTATTGATGTACATTTTCGTTTATTAAATTGTGTGGTCTACTGAAGTTCGCGTCGAGAATTAACCAATTACTGATTCTTTGTAAGCTTTTATTTTGTTCTTCGATTATGTTCTTCGCGTCTCTTCTTTTCATCCACTGCTTCCCGTATCCACTCTGAGGGCTTACCGACAGTCTTCAAGTACTTCAATTGGTCTGTTCGAAGGCGTACACCATAATGAAGCTTCTTTTCACTCATTGATTACCCCATTTAATCTAGACTAAAAATAAAGAAAAGCTTTATGAAATCAAAATATTGACTGCCAATATGTTGCAGTCTTTAATGGAAAAGCGCTAAAAAGAAGCCTTTTCAAAATCATACAGTTGTCACCGTTTTTTCGTGAAGAAATATAAATAAGTGACGTAATGCTCAAAAACCAGCGAGATACCCTAAAGATTCTGGGAGGAAGACCAATGGTGAAAGATGAATTTTTTGATTCGGCTCTTAGGTTAATTGAGGCCAGCGAAGTCCATGAACGATACCGTGGAAAAGAGTGCATAAACCTGATTGCAAGCGAGGGACTCAAGTCTCCGGCAGTAGAGCAGATGATGTGCTTGTCACAGGACTTGGAGTCCAGATACGCTGAAGGAGAAAACGACCTTAAGGGACACGTTAAAGCGCGGCACTATCAGGGACAGAAATACATGACCCAAATCGAGAATTACACAGCGGACCTGATGAAAGACCTGTTCGGCTGCAACTGGGCTGACGTGAGGCTGGTTTCAGGCACCCATGCGAACCTCGCCACCTTTAAAGGCATCTCGTTAACGACAAAAAACAACCGCATGGTGGTTCTGCCTCTCAGCGCTGGGGCTCATATAACCCATGACTATTCTGGTCTAGCAGGCAGAGTCTTAGGATTGGAAACCATCAACCACGCCTACGATACAGACGAACTGAACATTAACTCGAAAGAGTCTGCGGCTATAATCGACGCATCTAGACCCGGAGTAGTGACTTTCGGAGGCAGCGTCTTCCAGTTTCCTCATCCCGTTAAAGAGCTGGCAAAGATTGCTAAGGAGACGGGCGCCTACACTGTTTACGATGCAGCCCACGTTTTAGGGTTGATTGCCGGCAGAGAATTTCAGGACCCCTTCAGGGAAGGAGTAGACTTCATAACCGCATCGACCCACAAGACCTTTCCAGGACCTCAAGGCGGGGTTATCCTTGCCAATTGTGAAGATGAACGGATGAAAAAGGCGATTAAGAAGGTGCAGCACGCCGTCTTTCCGTTGACTACCTCAAACACTCATCTTGGGAGGCTTCCTGCCTTGGGTTTGGCAGCGTTGGAGCTGAAACTTTATGGTAAGGAACTTGCTAAGCAGACGATCAAGAACGCTCAGACTGCTGGCAGGTGTCTGTTCGAGAAAGGCGTGAAAGTATTGGGAAAGAAGAATGGATTCACACGATCCCATCAGATTGTTGTTGACGTTCGAAATTACGGTGGCGGAAAAAAAATTGCCTCTAATCTTGAGAAAGCCAACATAATCTTGAACAAGAATCTTCTGCCCTACGATAATCAGCACAACCGCGGCGATCCGTCAGGTCTGAGGATAGGGTTTCAGGATGTAACCCGA
Source organism: Candidatus Bathyarchaeota archaeon (assembly GCA_050123155.1). Taxonomy (GTDB): domain Archaea; phylum Thermoproteota; class Bathyarchaeia; order Bathyarchaeales; family Bathyarchaeaceae; genus Bathyarchaeum. The sequence goes on from JASFHP010000001.1 coordinate 250,417, forward strand.
CGAGGCTTCAAGGAAGACGACATAGAATACATATGTTCCTTGATGTTGGATGTCATGAAGGACAAAAGGAAACCCGTTGAAGTGAAAAAGGACGTCATCAAATTGAGGCAGAGCTTCACGGATATCAAATACTGTTTCCAAAGCATCAACGAAGCCAAAGACTACCTCAGAAGATATGTTTAGGCACTTAAAATCAATTATATATATTACATAAATCATCTTTTGACTCCAGTTTTTTCCTACGATAATCTTTTATACCAGAAGACATTCTCTCTTTTCAAGCAAAGGAAACTGGGCATATGAATAGCCATTCGACGACTTCAAGCACTTCTTGGCGTTTCTATAGCTTTGGCTATTTCTTTTATAACTAAGCCCAGCTAGCTGAAATTTAACGTCTTTAGCTTTCTGGGCTTCATGGAGGGTTTAGTTGTTATGAAACAAAATCATGAAAAAAATTTCAAAAGAATAGTGGTCAAATATGGAGGCTCCAGCCTCGCAGATCACGAGCGAATATTGAGGGCAGTTACGGCAGTTGCTGAAGAAGCCCGAAAGGGTACCCAAATTGCCGTGATCGTTTCAGCTATGGGAAAAACAACTGACACGCTCTTTCACGCCGCCAAAAACAGCTCTAACGGCAGGTTACATAAGAAGGATTTAGATGAGATTCTGGCCATGGGGGAAAGAACCAGCATCCGAATCATCGCCGCAGCCTTGAAGGCACAAGGCGTGAACTCCCGTTACGTTGATCCCCATGACCCGGAATGGCCCATCATAACAGACGACGTTTTCTCAGATGCCAACCCAATTTTGGATAGATGCTACGATAGAGCTAGGCAGAATGTGCTTCCCCTTGTGGAGAAGGGCGTCGTACCCGTGATTGCAGGCTTCGTGGGAAGAACAGAAGACAACAAACTGACTACACTTGGGAGGGGTGGAAGCGATACAACCGCCTTCATCTTAGCGAAGGCTTTGGAAGTTGATGAACTCATCATGGTTACAGACGCTGAAGGAATCATGTCTGCCGACCCCAAACTAATAGGTAACTCCCAAAGGCTTCCAGAAATTGATGTGAACACTTTGGTCGGGTTAGCTGATTCGGGCACCAAATTCATTCACAGGAAGGCATTACGATACAAAGATTCGTCAGTAAAAGTTAAGGTAATCAAACACGCCCACGGTGACCTAAATGCAGAGGGCACATTGATCAAGGGAGCGCTCTCAACCGAGCTGGATGTAGCTCTTGCAAACCCGTCTCCGGCTATCTCAATCACAGTTGTTGGCAAACGTGTTTCTGAGCAGCCTCAAGTAATAAAGGAGTTGACTGAAACAGTGAAGAACCACACAGAACTGCTAGGGTTATCCGTGAACTATGACTCCATGATACTCTACGCTTCAGGAAACTCTAATTCCAGTATGCTTCTCGAAAAAGTTCATGAAGTAATCCTGAAACACGAGGAAACCTTGGCTATGTCTGTCAGAAAACAACTTGCCTTCCTCAAAATCAAAGGTGTCGATCTGGAAAAGACGCCGGGTCTCACAGGAAGAATAGCCGAAGCTCTGAGAGTTAATGCCGTCAACATCTTCGGTTTGATGACCATCACATCCAGCATATTGCTGTTTGTAAACTGGAGTGAAAAAGGGAAAGTCATAAAATTGGTTAGGAACGCTTTAAAAGGTGATTAAAAATGTTGAAAGCAGCTGTTTTAGGAGCAACAGGCAATGTCGGACAGATATTCGTTCAACTGCTAGAGGGGCACCCATGGTTCGAGACGTCAGTTGTGGCAGCCTCTGAAAGAAGCAAAGGAAGAACATACGGTGAAGCATCAAGATGGAGACAATCGACGCCCATTCCAGAATCTGCCTCTCAAATGAACGTTGTAGACATAACGCCGAAAGCCGTTAAGGACGTTGACATAGTCTTCTCAGCCTTGCCCTCCAATGTAGCCAGAAAAGTAGAGGAAGACTTCGCCAAAGCTGGATATGTAATAGTTAGTAACGCCTCTGCACATCGAATGGATCCTGATGTTCCCCTGTTGAATCCGGAAATAAATTGCAGCCACGTCAGCCTAATCGAGGAGCAACGCAGAAAAAGAAAGTGGGACGGCGCCATCGTCACAAACCCCAACTGCAGCACAACAGTTCTGTCACTCGCCCTGAAACCGATCTACGACAGCTTCGGAATCAAAAGCGTCATCGTCTCCACGATGCAGGCGATCTCGGGTGCCGGATACCCTGGGGTAGCCGCCATGGACATAGTGGATAACGTTGTCCCATACATTGGGGGCGAGGAGGATAAGATGGAGACTGAAATGCAGAAGATGTTGGGTTCTCCCTCGGAACCAGCCGATTTCAAGGTTTCAGCCAGTTGCCACAGGGTTCCGACAATTGACGGTCACATGGAAGCAGCCTTCGTGGAGACAAAAAGGGATGCGGAACCCGACGCCGTAGCTGAGGCTATGGAGAATTTTGTTGGGGAACCGCAAAAACTCAAGCTTCCATCAGCCCCCCCAAAGCCTGTTGTTGTTATGAAAGAAGTTGATCGACCGCAAACCAGACTGGACAGAATGGAAGGGAAGGGCATGAGCACTGTAGTGGGCAGAATCCGAAAGGACCCTGTGTTGAATGGGGTGAAGTTTTTGGCTCTGGGTCACAACACCATAAGGGGAGCCGCTGGATGTGGCGTGCTCAATGCAGAATACTTGAAAGCAAAAAAATTCATCTAAAGGAGAGAAAAACTTTGGAATCAGGAAAAAAAAGGCGACTAAAAAGAATTCTTCGAGATGACAACCGAACCGTTATTGTTCCCATGGACCACGGCGTCACAATCGGTCCAGTTGAGGGACTGGTGAACATGCAGGGCATCGTTGACAAGTTATTGCTTGGGGGTGTTGACGCGGTTGTTATCAACAGGGGCATCGCAAAAAGTGTTGACACCGGAAACGCTGGATTAATCGTTCACCTGTCCGGCATCACGGTGCACTGTCCTGACCCAAACAACAAAGTGCAAATCGGCTCTGTAGCCGACGCTGTTCGATTGGGAGCTGACGCTGTTTCAGTTCATGTCAACGTAGGCGCTAAACAGGAAGCCCAGATGCTTTCAACAATGGGAAAAGTAGCCTGCGAATGCGACGACTTCGGCATGCCACTGCTGGCTATGATGTACCCCAGAGGACCAAACATCAAAGACCCTCATGCAGTGGATGTGGTGGCTCATGCAGCCCGTTTAGGCGCAGAACTAGGAGCCGACATCATCAAAACAAACTACACTGGCGACCCAGAAACATTCAAAATGGTTGTAGACAGTTGTCCTGTTCCCGTCATCATAGCGGGTGGACCAAAAGCGGAGACCCCACGGGATGTTCTGCAGATGGTGAGTGACTCGCTGAAGGCTGGAGGGGCGGGTGTCTCGATTGGCAGAAACGTGTTTCAGCACGAAAACCCCGCAAAGATGGTTAAGGCTCTTTCAGCCCTTGTCCACCGAAGCGCATCAGTCAGCACTGCCGTGAAGATTCTTGGTGAATAGAATGAAAGAACTGTGGGTCGAATTAGATGAATCGCTTCCCGAGAACCAGAAAAGCAAGCTGCTGAAGTCTGCGTCTCAGCTCTGTGATGCTGTGCTGGTTGATGCGAAAGATGTTGAGAAAGCTAAGAAGGCTGGAATTAAGACAGCTTCAACATCAGAAGAAGCAGATGTCACTGTTCTTTCAGTGTTTGATCCTGAGAAACTTAAGGTGTTGAAGGCTAAGGGCACAACCGTTGCTGTGAAGATAACTATCATGGGAAAAGAGGATGAGAAGACAGCCATAGAGGCGGCGGAGCTAAACTCCGACTACGTTATTGTCGGCACTCCAGACTGGAAAATCATTCCTTTAGAGAACCTAATCGCCAAGACCCGAGGAAAAACCAAACTACTCGCAGAAGTCTCCAGCGCAAAAGAGGCGAAGGTCGCCTTGGAAACGTTGGAGCTTGGATCAGACGGTGTAGTTCTGAAGACTGCTAGCCTCGAAGAACTCAAGCAGACCGCAGAGTTTGCCAAGAAGGGGTCTCTTGCGCTTGAGCTGGTAGCTGTTGATGTTACCTGTGTGAAGGAGATTGGAACTGGCGCCCGATCCTGCATTGATACGTGTGAGCTTATGAAGCCGGGAGAGGGCATGCTTTTGGGTTGCCAGTCGTCTGGTCTGTTTCTGGTTCAGGCTGAGGTTCATGAAAGCCCATACGTGGAAACCAGACCCTTCCGTGTAAACGCTGGACCGCTTTCACTGTACGCCCTTACTTCCCCAACCCGAACCAGATACCTATCGGAGCTGAAGGCGGGAGAAGAAGTTCTGGTGGTTGACCGCGAAGGAAAGGTGAGGTTAACTAATGTTGCGCGGTCGAAGATCGAGTGGCGTCCCATGCTGCTTATCGAAGCGGATTATGGCGGCAAAACTTTGAAGTTGATTGCCCAGAACGCCGAAACCATACGGCTTGTGACTCCCGAAGGCTCCAAGGCAGTGACGGACCTGAAGAAGGGAGACAAGATTTTGGCTCGCGTGGAAGAGGGCGGCAGGCACTTCGGAACATTGGTTAAAGAAGAAGCTGTGATAGAGCGTTGACCGTCCAAATCTGCATTCCAATTCCTCCCAAAACAGTTGAAGAAGCTTTTCGTTTGATAGAGAAAGCTGAGGCTCAACATGCAGATTTGATTGAAGTACGGCTCGACAGCCTCACAAGCCATGTCCGCATCGCAGAGATTCCACAATGCAGCAATACGCCCCTGATCGCAACAAACAAATCAATGGAAAATCACGGCAAATTCTCTGGAAGCGAAGATAGGCGCCAAAAAATTTTGGTTGACGCTGCGAGAAACGGCTTCGAATACGTGGATGTGGACTTGTTCATCCCTAACATAAGGGAATTAATTGATGACCTGCGTGAAGCAGGGGCTAAGCCAATAGTTTCATTTCATGACTTCGATACAACCGAGTTGTCACGCTTGAATCTTATTCTTGAAGAGGAACTTGCTTTGGGCGCTGACATCTGCAAAATCGTTACCACAGCCAAAAGCGTCGAAGACAACTTAACAACCTTAAATTTCGTTTCTGAAGCTTCCAAAAAAACTAAAATCGTTTGTTTTGCAATGGGAGAACTTGGCAAACCCTCCCGTTTGTTGTCTCCGGTCTTCGGCGCTTTCTTCACGTTCGCTTCCATTGATAAAAAAAGAAAAACGGCGAAAGGGCAACTTACTATTCAGGAGATGAGGCAAGCATACGAGCTTCTGGGGCTGAAATAAATGTCAATCAACGGAAAAACTAGGATTTGCGCCGTCATCGGCGATCCAGTAGAGCACTCTCTAAGTCCGGTAATGCATAACGCCGCCTTCCAAAAGTTGGGATTAAACCTTGTTTACGTGGCTTTCAAGGTAACAAGAAACGGCTTGAAAGACGCAATTTCAGGCGCAAGAAGCTTGGATCTGAGAGGATTAAACGTTACTATGCCCCACAAAAAAGCTGTTATGAGTTACTTGGATGAGACTGATTCGACGGCAGAAGTCATCGGCGCAGTGAACACTATTCTCAACAACCAAGGAAAGCTAATCGGATATAACACAGACGGCAAAGGCGCCATGATCGCCCTCCAAGAAAACGGCATATGCCCAGAAGAAAAGAAGATGCTTCTCTTCGGAGCAGGCGGCGCAGCAAAAGCCATAGCCTTTCAGGCAGCGCAAGAGGTAGAGGAACTGGTTATCCTCAACAGAACCTCAGAGAAGGCAGGACAGCTAGCTGAGTTGCTGTGCAAGAAATTTGGCAAAAAAGTAAGGGGCGGAGCGCTCTCAGCTGAGGTTCTGAAGGAAGAAATGAAGACCACGGATATTCTGGTTAACGCCACCTCTGTTGGCATGCATCCAGACGTTAACGTGAGTCCAGTTCCGTCAGATTTGCTGAGACATGACTTGTGCGTGATGGATATAGTCTATAATCCGTTTGAAACCAAGCTTGTAGAGGATGCAAAGGCGGTTGGAGCTAAGGTTGTTTTGGGTCTTGAGATGCTGCTTTATCAGGGAGCTGTCTCCTTCGAAATCTGGACTAACTGTCCGGCTCCAGTTGATGTCATGAAGAAGGCCGCCTTAAACAAACTAGCTGAACAGGGTGCCACAGTTGAGGGGAAAAGCTGAGGCGATAAGTCACGGGGCAGCCACGATAGTTAATGCCATAGCAACAGGCAAGGGAGCAGCCGTAGGAGTAGACCTGTGGACAAAAGCCGCCGTCAAACTCACCGACGAACCCGGAACAATAAAGGTTGAAATTCTGTCAGATTCCTCAGAGAATCCTGTTCTGGCACAAAAAACGGTTGAACGTGTTCTCGAAAATTTCGGGTTAGAAAAAGAGTGTGGCGCCAAAGTTGAAACAAGTTCAAACATTCCAGTGGCACGGGGACTGAAGAGCAGCAGTGCAGCGGCAAACGCCATAGCATTGGCAACCACTGCAGCATTGGAACGTAGTTTAGATGATGTTGATGTGGTGAAGCTGGGTGTTGACGGGGCAGTGGACGCAAAGGTTACTGTAACCGGAGCCTTCGACGATGCCTGCGCCTCATATTTTGGGGGAATCGTAATCACTGACAACATGGAACGAAGAATCGTTAAACGCTTCGAACTGGCTGAAGCCCCGGCTGTCCTGTTTCATGTTCCAGCAGAAAAAACATACACGGCAGATTCAGACGTGAAGCGAATGAAGGACATGGCTCCCCTCGTCAAGATAGCGCACAGAGAAGCCTTGAACGGTAACTACTGGGCAGCCCTAACCATGAACGGCTTAATCTACTCTTTAGCGCTGGGCTACGAAATATCCCCCGCCGTAGACGCACTTACAGCAGGAGCTTTTGCTTCTGGGTTGTCGGGAACTGGACCCGCGGTTACAGCCATCGTTCCCGAAGACAAGATAGACGCCGTGAAAGAGGCTTGGCAGAGGCATGAGGGAGAAATTCTGGAGACTCGAATAAACCAAGAGAAAGCCAAGGTGGTGGGCTGAAAAGATGGATGTTACAGTCGAGAACACAGAACATCTTGAAGGCGTGGTTTCGGCTCCTCCGTCCAAAGCTTACACTCACCGGATGCTCATAGCCGCATCACTGTCAGATGGAGCCTCAAAAATCTCTAATCCTCTAGTCTCGGATGACACCCAAGCGACTCTGGAGGCAGTAAAGGCGCTTGGAGCAGAAACACAATTACATGAAAACTGCTGGACGATTCATGGATCGAAACAACTCAGGACGCCTAGCCAGCCCATAGACTGCAGAGAGTCGGGGTCGACTCTTCGTTTCATGATTCCAGTTGCAGCTCTTGCACCCGGGCCTTCAAAGTTCCTTTTTGGGGTGCCGTTTGAGCGGAGACCTGTTGTGCCCCTTCTTGAGAGTCTCAGGGAACTGGGGGTCGAATCTGAGGTTCAAGGAAACGGTTCATCTGTTATGGTTTGTGGAGGGGGAATCAGGGGAGGAAAAACTTCGATACGGGGGGACGTAAGCTCCCAGTTCATTTCTGGGCTGTTATTCGCTTCTCCAAGGGCGAAGGAAGACACGGAAATCTTTGTTACAACCAAGTTGGAGTCTAGGGGCTACGTTGAAATGACCCTTGAAGTGCTGGTTAAGCATGGACTGGAAGGCGCCGTAAACGATGATCTTACATGCCTTTGGATTCCCTCAGATCAAAGCTACATTCCATGCGACCATACTGTTCCGGGAGATTTTTCGTCTGCAGCCTTTCTTTTGGCAGCCGCGGCGGCTACTTCATCGCATGTAACAGTGAAGAATCTTGATTACCGAACATGTCAGGGCGACAGCGCAATAGTAGAAATACTGGCGGAGATGGGTGCAACTGTTAAGATAGGAAACGATTCCGTGGAGATTGAGGGAAGGCAGCTTGTTGGCGTTGACATCGACGCCAAGCATATCCCTGATTTGGTTCCTGTCTGTGCGGTTCTTGGGTGTTACGCTGAGGGGCATTCACTGATATATAATGCGAAGAGGCTAAGATACAAGGAATCAGACCGTCTCGGCTCGATAAGCGCTGAACTGAAGAAGATGGGGGCAGACATCACGGTGAACGAGGACGGCTTAGCCATAAACGGTGGAAGCAAGTTACAGGGGACAACAGTTAATCCCCACAATGACCACAGGATAGCCATGGCGTGTGCCGTAGCTGCTCTGGGAGCCGAGGGGAAAACAAAAATTCAAAACGTTGAATGTATAAATAAGTCGTATCCGCAGTTCTTCAGTGATCTGCGTCTGTTAGGAGCTGATGTAGTTGGGAGCTAACTCGATAGGAAAAGAATTCGTTGTAACCTGCTTCGGCGAGAGCCACGGCAGATGCGTCGGAGCAGTCATAGATGGGTGTCCGGCAGGTCTTCCCCTCACAGAAGAGGACATCCAGAACGAACTGGACAAAAGGTTGCCGCCTAACAAGGAAATCGTTTCTGCCCGAAGAGAAAAGGACAGTGTTGAGGTTCTGTCGGGAATTTTTGAGGGTTTCACTACTGGTGCTCCGATCTGCGCGTTGGTGTGGAATAAGCAGGCAGTTTCGGGCGATTACGACTCCATGAAGTATAAGCCCAGACCTGGGCACGCTGACTATCCTGCCAGAATTAAGTATATGGGATTCAATGATTATCGGGGCGGAGGAAGATTCTCTGGCAGAATCACTGTGGCTTTGGTCATAGCTGGCGCCGTAGCCAAAAAGCTGTTAGACGTCTTTAGCGTCGAAGTTTTGGCATACACAACCGCTATTGGAGACGTGGAACTGCAGGCAACTCTGTCTCTTGATGATGTGAGGGAGAACACTTACGCGAACTCGGTGAGATGCCCAGACCCTGATGTTGCGGAGGAGATGAAGGAAACGATTTTGAGGGCGAAGAAGGAGGGCGACAGCGTGGGCGGAATCGTCGAATGCGTAGCCTTTAACCTTCCTGTTGGGGTCGGGGAACCCATCTTTGACTCTTTGGATGCAGAGATTGGTAAGATGCTGTTTGGTGTGCCTGCCGTTAAAGGTGTTGAGTTTGGGGTGGGCTTTGAGGCTACGAAGATGAGGGGTTCAGAAAACAATGACCCTTACGGGATGTGCGATGATGAAGTTGAGTTACTAAGCAACAACGCTGGTGGCGTCTTAGGCGGTTTATCGTCTGGGATGCCTCTGGTGGTTAGGGTGGCGGTGAAGCCTACGTCATCGATTACGAAAGAGCAAAAAACTGTGGATTTATCGAAGATGGAGGATGCTACGATTCAGGTGCAGGGCAGGCATGATCCGTGTATTGTGCCCAAAGCTGTTCCTGTTGTTGAGGCTTCGGTTGCCACTGTTTTGGTTGATCAGCTGATTCGGGGAGGCTTTATACCTAAGGTTTTAGGAGTTGAGGCTATTGGAGAATATTACGACATTAAGGAAGAAGATTGACGCAATCGATGAAAATTTAGTTCACCTGTTGAAGGACAGAATAGAGCTCTGTAAAGGCATCGGCAAAATCAAAGAAGAAAACGGGCTTGCCGTCAAGGACCTTCGGAGAGAAGATGAGGTTTACCTGCACATCATGAGTAAGGCGTTGGAGTTGGGGCTTGATCCCCAAAAAGTTGAAGCCATCTTCAAACAAATAGTTGCTTTGGGCATCTCTGTTCAAGGCGCCGAATGAGAAAACTTAAAGCATTACCGCACAATTCATGATGAGAAACCTGTCAGTTCAGCGTTCCTTCGGAGTTGAGAAAGATGCTGTACGAAATAAGCGAAAAAGCAATACAACTTGAGAACCAAGGAAAAAAGATTATCAAGTTCAATCTGGGAGACCCAGATATGCCCACACCGCCTGAAATAGTGGAGGCAGCTTATGATGCTATGAAGCAGGGAAAGACAAAGTATTCTTCAGCTGCTGGCGAGAAGAAGCTGCGGGAAGAGTTGGCGAGTATTCATGGTGTTTCGGCGAATAATGTGGTGATAACCTCTGGCTCAAAGTGGGCGATCTTCTCTTCAATGCTTCTGTTGCTGAAGCGAGGAGAGAATGTTGTTATTCCGTCTCCTCACTGGACCAGTTATGAGTTAGCCGCGAAGAAGGTTGGGGCTGAACCCCGCTTTTTGAAGAGAAGCCTTGAGTCTGACTGGAAGATTGATGTTGAAAAACTGAGAGACTTGATTGATGAGAAGACGCGGATGATAATATTGAATAGTCCGAGTAATCCGACGAGCAAGGTTGTTGATGAGAAAACTTTCGGTGAGATTGTTCAGATTGCAGAAAGCAGGGGAGTTACTGTTCTGTCTGATGAGGTTTACTCTGACATAGGCTTCGTTAAGGCTAAGAGCATCTTGGATTTTGGTACAGAACATATACTGGTGAACAGTTTTTCTAAAACCTTTTTGATGACGGGCTGGAGAATCGGCTACGTTGTTGTTGAGAAAGAGTTGGCTCAGAGAATGATTAAACTGAACCAGATAACCACCACTTGTGTTCCCGCCTTTATTCAGTACGGTGCCCTGAAGGGGCTGGAGTCTAGGCGGAAGATTGCGGATGACATCAGAGAGCAGTTTCGGTTGAGAGCGGATGTGGCGATTAAGGTTCTCAGGAAAGCGGGGATGGAGTTTGCTAGTCCTGATGCGCCGTTCTATCTGTTTCCTAAGGTTGATGGTCTGGATTCTGAACGTTTCGCCCTGAATCTGTTGGATAAAGGGGTTGCTGTGGCTCCGGGAACCGCCTTCGGAGATTACCGTGAATATTTCAGAATAGCTTTAACTGTGGGTGAGGAGAAGGTTAGGGAAGGTTTGGAGACGCTGTGTGAGGCTCTACCTTGAGGGTTGCAGTTATTGGCGCGGGAAAGATGGGTCGATGGTTCACACGATTCTTCAAGAGTGAAGGCTGCTCTGTAGTTGTTTCCAGCAGAACCCGAAGCAAAGCAGAAGCGTTAGGGAACGAGTTCGGCGTTGAGGCTACCGGCAATTATGTGGAGGCTGTTCAAGGTGCTGACTGGGTTCTGTTGTGCGTGTCCTTGGACGGCTTGGAGCCTGTGCTGAAGCAGATTGGCTCTCACATTCAGGCGGGTCAGGCTGTCATGGACATCGGCTCCATCAAAGAGATTCCCGTGCAGTTGCTGCACAAATACGTTGAGAATGGGGTTACGTTGGGCACTCATCCTGTTTTTGGTCCTGGAGCCAAAAGTTTGGAGGGACATAATTTTGTTTTGACTCCCGTTGACGAGGAGGAGAAGCGTTTTGCTGCGGAGTTTAGGGGCTGGCTGGAGAAACGGGGCGCGAAAGTAACTGTTTTGGAGCCACGGAAGCATGACGAGTTGATGTCGCTGGTTTTGGGTTTTCCCCATTTTGTTGGTTTGGTTGCGGGCGACGCTTTGATGAGTAATCCAGATTATGTTGAGGCAAAGAAGGTGGGCGGAGCCACGTATAAGATGTTGTTGACTTTGGCTGGAGCTGTTGCCGCTGAGGAACCCGTTTTCTACTCTAATCTGCACATGAGCTTGCCTGAGATGGAGAAGATTGAGGGCTTGTTCTTGAGTAAGGTTGAGGAGTGGCTCAAGCTGGTTAAGGCGAAGGATTGTGAGGATTTCGCGAGTAAGATGAATGAGATTAAGAAGCGGTTTCGGGAAACTGACCCCGACTATGAGCGGTATTATAGCTTGATGTATAGAATTTTGGGCAAATCCTAAAGCTTGAAGTTGGGTTTGTTGGCTGCCTTGTAGGAGCCAAGAATTTTCACGAACAGTGTCTTGTCTTTAATGCCTTCCAGCGCCTGCTGACATTTCGTTTCGGTTCTGTGCCCCTCAAAGTCTAGGTAGAAGTGGTATTCCCACGGCGTGCTTTTCGTAGGTCTAGACTCTATTTTTGTTAGGTTGATGTTTCTGTCTGCAAACTCTTTGAGAATCTTGTATAATGCTCCGGGCACAGACTTTGCGGCAAATATTATTGATGTTTTGTCCTGTCCAGAGTATGGGGAGTCTTTTTTGTTTAGGACGAAGAATCGGGTGGAGTTGTTTTTGATGTCCTCTATCTCCTTTTCAAGTATGGTCATGTCGTAGATTTGGGCGGCTCTTTCACTGGCTATGGCTGCGGCGTCCACCAGTTTTTCTTCTTTGATCATCTTTACGCTGCCTGCAGTGTCGAAGGTGCTGATTGCTTTCAGTTTGTGTTGTTCTAGGAATTTTCTGCATTGAGCTAAGGCTTGGGGGTGACTGTACACGGTTTTGATTTGGTCCAGTTTGATGCCCTTGTGTGCTATGAGGCAGTGGCTGATTCTGATGATTATCTCGCCGCAGACCTTGAGGTCGTATTCTAGGAACAGGTCGTAGGTGCGGTTCACGCTGCCCTCGATAGAGTTTTCGATGGGAACAACCCCATAGTCCACATCCCCAGTTTTTACGCTCTCGAAGACATCATCAAAGATTTTGCACGGTTTCACATCAACAGACGAACCAAAAAAACTGTAAACCGCCATCTCACTATACGCGCCAAGCTCACCCTGGAAAGCAACCCTCAACACAAACACACCAATCTATTCTAATATCTGACATGAACCCCAAAATAAAACACTTTACCAACAAAAACCAGAAAAGCCAGATTTCCAAAAACTAGAATTATTATTTTATTGGCCTCTAACTAATGATAACCGCCAAGTTTCTCCAAAGAAAATATTTTTCCAGAATCAATTTTAGGTGTTATATATATCCACGGTAATCCTGCTTCAGGTTTCCCATCTTCTTCCTTGATTAATTATTAACCCGCGAGGTATTTGTTCATCACTACTCTACTGTACTAAATCCATAAACCCATAAGTTTGATAGACCGTCGTTTTCTTCTTGGGTGAAACTCCAAGGACCTGGAGGTCGATCAGACTCTTTGATGAAATTAGGACCTGCAAAATCATATCTGTCTCTACTTGTTTCTTCATACACTAACTCCCAAACACCCGTTTCATCAGCTTTCCTAACATAGCACTTTAGATAGTAATCTTCTTCATCTACCACCCAAATGATGGGACGTTCATAGACTGGGCTTAACATCACATCCACCCAATGTCTGCGATTAGTTATCACATCTCCTGATTCATCTATGCATGTTTCAAAAATCCAACTACCGTCAGGTTCACCCAAAGGTTCACTGTAGTGTGCAATTTTAACATCATCACCATCGATTTGAGTAACAATTATTGGTTTGTTGTTTTCGTCTAAACATCCATAGATGATATATGGTAAATCAGATGTAGTATCTGTTATTACTTTAGTGTCTGACAAGTTTACAGGTAGGCTTTTTATTGTTCCATTTGCGAGTTTCCATGTTGTTCCTTCATCAGGTGAGTACATGAAATACAGGTTTTTCCTCGTATCTGTTGTCCGATCGTGAACAGCACCTACCATTATGATATAATCTTCGATTCTTTGAAATGACATGTATGGAACACCTTCTTCATCATTGTTTATGACTTGTGTTATTGACCAATCATCAGGTTCAGGTGTGTTTTCTGTGGTTGAAATTACAATCCACTGATGTTCGGTAGCATTAGGACTGTCAATATAAGATCTATGGAAGATCATGATTTTGTCATCAAAACTGCAGGGATTAGGGTAAGTGAAAGAGTATCCTCCTGAACCTATATCTACTGTTTTTTCTTCACTCCAACTGGATTCATCTTCGATGTTTATTGAATATCGATACCAAAAGTCTTCACTCATATGTGTTCCGTAACACACTAACAGATGTTTGTCAGAAGTATAACCTATTGATGGAACTTTGTGGTCATCATTATCTTGCAATGTGCTTATTGTATATTCTGGACTCCAAGTTTCAGTGGTATAGTTGTATGCTTTTATTTTAGCGTAGTAATTTTCCTCAGATTCTTCCATCCAAACAACATAGAGTTTACCGTTTAGATATAGATTTGGTTTCAAATAACTTTGGAGTATATCTGACTCAATCAACTGGGATTCCAAATTCATTTCTGGAATATTTTCTATAGGATTTACATTTAAGAAGGGAAATGATGGCCATCTTGGTAGTTCAAATTCTGTTGGTGCTTCGTGATTGTTTTCTGTGGGCTCTGTTGAATTGTGAGGTATCACAGTTTCAGCAGGTTCTGTTTGTAATTCAGTGTTTTGATCATTGTTCTCTGAGGGCTCTTCAAATTCAGGTTCTTTGAATTCCGAAGAATTTGTGTCAGTAATTATTGTTGATAATTCATTTGTTCTTTCTTGTCCATTTTGCCAATATGTCATGATCACAAACGCAGTTGAACCTATGACTATAATTGAAATAAGTAAATATACCATAAACTTCTTGCCGATTTTTGGAAATCTGTTCATTGCATACAGTGTTTCTAGTTCCTACTTTTTAATTTTCCTTCGGGATTCTACTTATTAGCTATATTAGAAAATTATTGAAATGAAGTGCATAAACAGGGTGGTTTTTTTGGATTTCTTTCTGAAAATCCAATCTATTAGTTGACTGGGAAGCCAGAATAGAGTGCTTTACCTCAAAAACTTGCATGGGGGCCTTCGTTATTTTAGTACGATTGCGTTGCTCATGCCGTGCCTTTTGCGTTCCAAGATTTTCTTTGCCTCAAGTCTGTCAAGGATTAGGCTGACCTTGCTTTTTGAGTAGCCGCTCCTATCCACCAGCTGACTTTGGAAGATGGTGCCTCCTTCATCAATGATTAGGCTGACGACTCTTTTCTCGTCAGGGTTCGTTATTTTCTCCAAAAGCCCGTTCCACCTGCTTTTCAACGAGGAACTCTCAGTGATGACCGGCTCATTTTTGTCAATTAGCCACAGGTATACTAAGCTTGAACCCATAACGAAAGCTGAAATGCTTACCAAAATCATGTCAGAAGAACCGTAGATTTCTGGAATATTGCTGAACTCAATGACACTTCCATCCACGATAAACTGAACAGTAGTTGGCGTCATCACCTTGAGGAAGATCGCGAAAGTAGACGCTATTAAGCCAAAAATGGCAAGGATTTTTCCAGTCCTCATCGGGAAACCCCTTAACAGGAAAAGGGCTGACAGAGAATATTAATCATTGGGCTCACCAGATAACGGTAGTCTTTCAGCAAAATAAATCAACTAGCCAGCTATGGGAAATATGTAGTCCGTTCTGTTGGTGCAGTTCGTCTTGTTGTGTCAAATCCAGTTATTCGGAATTCGTCTGCGTTTGCTGGTGGAGTTACTTGCTGAGCAAACTCTGGCTCTCCCACTGTCCAATTCTGCCAGTCGACTGGAATGTTGTATCCGGAGCCATCCTCGAAAGTCACGGTAACTACAACTATCAGGTTCACGTCCCCTTCCGCTACTATCCCACGTTTTGTTTGATTTCTGATTTCTTCGATAATGCCCTCAACCGTTACGTTGCCAGTTAAGGTCACTTGTGTCGTGTAGTCTTTTCCAGCAATCAATTCTTTGATTCCTTCATCTTCCAAGGCTACGTCTAACGACTTTTCTTTCAGCTCAGTCCTGTCTTGAGCGTCTAGAACTATTTTGCCATTCTCCAGCTCTAATTCCCAAGAACCTGTTTCATCCTTTCCGTTTATTGCATACAGAACAACTGAGCCCATGATGATGCCGATGCCAATCAGCGCTGCCAGAAACAGGACTTTTCTTCTTGTTCCCTGAACGTTTTTCATCTTTACTTTGTTCCTCCATGGTGAGCCATTGCGTAAAACACCATTTGACTCTTTGTTTGAAACTAGTTTAGAACTGCCAAAGCAGTCAACAGTGGTGACGGCTCCCATAAATCTATGTTTTGAAAAAATGCTGTTATCTAAATAATCTCAGCGTGTTCTTCTTCAGAGACTTGTTGAGCATTGATATATAGCCCAAAATTAAAGGAACAAGACTTGCAAGAATAAGTGGTAACGTAAAATCTCTATAAGGATTTATGTGGTGGCGTAGCGGAACATAACCAAATACTAACTCAGTAAATTCAATTTCATGTATATATGCAAAGCCAGCAATGATAAGGACGACTGACCCTGAAGCTACCAAGAAAAACCTCAATCTCGCAGATTTTTTATAAAGCATTAATCCAAAGCCCAAAGCAAACAAAGCGACACCAATAAGGCCAACTGGTAATGCACAATCTACCAAGTTCCCGACAACAGGAACAGTTCCTCTCCAAACCCCCGCGGACCGATATATAATAGCTGCCCAAATAAGAATTAGGGGACTGAAAACCATAAATGAAAATCCAAGACTTTTGAAATTAATAGTTGATCTCTTTACTCCATTTGTTTCCCTTTGATTATTGCAGGTTGAGTCACGTTTGATTTTTTCTTGTTCAGCTATCTTGACATCGTCCAAATTCTGTTTCGTTGTTGTTTGGAACTTTCTATAGAGAATTAGTGTGCAGCCTAAAATGAAAAAAGCAATACTTACGAGAATAAAGGGTAGTGTATACTCTCTATAAACTGCAGTGACAGAATTAATTTCTCTTAATTTATCAATAACATTAATTTTATAGAAATTGACGAAAGGTGCACCGATAAGAAACAGCAAACTTGTAGTCAAATAGCAAAAACCAAGTTTCCTATATTTTCTATCTCCATAAACCCCTACAAGACCTATTGCAAAGAAACTAGAGGCAGCAAATAACAATGGCACGAAACCTCCAATTGGAAAAACATAGTATAGAAAAGCAAAAGGACAAATTACGCTAAGAAAGAAACCTGAACATGTCTTTATTAGCATTAAAGAATTAAACTTGATAGATTTTTTATAAGCATAAATAACGGCAATACCCAGCGCAAAAAAAATTAAATCTATGCACATAATGGGACCTGTCACGTTATTCAAAGTAAAAAACGATCCCAATATTGTGATAAATATCATTGAGGAGTAGGTTAATCCGATTCCTATTGAAACCTTACTTAAGAACTTAAGAATATCCAACATTAAATATGTCATACGGCATCGTTTTATATCGCATCAACATAAATAATTTCTGAAATTACACTATATTCCACCAATTCATCTCCAATTGCTTTCTAACAAAAACTCCCCCTTTTTTAAGAATCAAAGGGTAAAATTTAACCCCCAAACCCAAACGTTAAGTAAACCTGAGATGACTTAATTTTGTGGTCATTATGGCAGAAAAGAAGAAACTAGTTTGTCCCTTGTGTAAAGGCACAGATTTTGAGAAACAAGAAGGAAAGATGGACAGTAAATGGGGCATTACCGCCCACAAAATAACTTTGATGATATGCAAAAATTGCCGGTTCATTTTAAGCTTCTCAAAAGGAAGAACAATCTTCGATTTCGACTAAAACTCACACACAAACGCGTTCCACTCCTTAAACAAATAGAATGCGAGAAAACATTCTTGTGTTATTTTCTTTGAATGCGGTAGATTAACAGACCCAAACCAGCACCGAATGCTAACACTGCAATAGTCACGCCTATGATTGTGACAAGTGCTGGGAAAGGCGCGGGTTGGGGCTCTGGAGAGGGTGATGGGTTTGGAGATGAAATCGGAATGACTGGTTCGGAGATTTTGAATGGAGTCATAAGGGGGTATCTGTCGACCGCTTCAACGATGTAAGTGTTTGCATAAGTGCTGTTGATTGCGCATGGAATACCAATAAGGTACGCTGTGTCTCCAATTCCTGAATAGTCAATTTCAGTTGCGTTGGGATACTTAATGGTGTAATCGCTCCAGTAGTTGCCTCCTGAGGGGTATCCGTTATCCCATTCAGGTTCCAAGGTTACATTCACGCCTGAATAGAAATAATTTGTTGACAGAACCGTTGCCTCCCAGCCTCCTCCTGACCCTATCGTTTGGTTTATGAAGTTGTTGTGGTAGACTTGGAAGCCACCGTAGTCGGTGGTTATGGCTTCCATGTTTTCTTCGATTGTGTTGGTTACGATATTGTTGTTGGAGCTATTGGTTATGCGAAAACCTACATAGTTGTTAACGATGTGGTTTTGCGTTACGTTGTTGTTTTTTCCAACAATTCGGATGCCTATGTGGTTGTCCGCCAAGTAATTGCTTTCAATGTGGTAGTTGTCAGCGTATATTGAAATCGCTCTATCCGTTTTTGTGACATTGTTGCTGATGATGGTGTTGCCGTTGTATACGCCTAGAATTCCTGCTTCCCAAAACCCGACTATGTTGAAGTTCTTAACTGTCA
Organism: Candidatus Bathyarchaeota archaeon; assembly: GCA_050123155.1. Lineage (GTDB taxonomy): Archaea > Thermoproteota > Bathyarchaeia > Bathyarchaeales > Bathyarchaeaceae > Bathyarchaeum. Next base: position 268,551 of record JASFHP010000001.1, read on the forward strand.
CGTTGCTGCACGTGAGATTTATTGCGCTGATTCCACTCACCCACCCAGTTGGTCCATGAAGAGTGAAACCTGAACCGTCAAGAACAACGTTATTGCATGTAACAGTAATAGTGGAATTGATGACATCGTCTGTGAGTGTGTAGACGTTTCCATTGCGTTGAATCTTTTCTGTTCCTTCGATGCTTCCGTCAGGTTTGATTGTAATGGTTAAATCAGCTTGAGCAGTCACCGAATTTGTGAACTGGATTACAATCAATGCTGAGAAGAGGAGTGCCATGATGAGTATTGGTGCTAATACTCCATTCTTTAATATGGACATCAATCTACTCTAGCTCAGACTCGTATTTAGCTCTCCTTGGGGAACACTTTTGTTCCGCAAAAGGAACAGAAGACTTGTATCGCCTCAGCAAGCTTTCTCGACAAGAGAAACGACAAATAATGTCTAGTTTTGTTTGGCTGTTTATTGTCTTGGTTTGTGTTTTTTTGCGAAGTGGGGCAGTTTTGTTAGTGCCTTTTTTAGTACTTCTATGCTTTTGAGGTATTCTTGGAGGTCTATGTGCTCGTTGGGTGTGTGGTCCAGCTTCGAGTCTCCGGGTCCATACGTGACCACCGGAATCTTCAGTGCGTTACCGAGAACGTTCATGTCTCCTGTGCCCGTCTTCCGTGAAAAAGAAGCATAATTTAACGTGGTCTTTCTTATGCCCCAAGCCAAAGCCCGGACAATAACCGATCTGCGGTCAGCCTCAAACGCCTTGGCAACATCCACCATCTCCACGCCAACCGTAACCTTCGGGTTAGTCGCCTTGTACCTGTCAATCTTCCGCTTAACCTCCTCAAACACTTGCTCCGGAGTAAGCTGAGGCGGAATCCGCAACTGAACAAAAATCTCGCAGTGCGAAGGAATAAACGAAGCAGAGGTGTTGCCTCCCTTAATCTTAGTCAAACAGGAAGTAATAGAGTAGAAGCGGCTCTTCAGCTTCTCCTCCCGCAAATGAAGCTTACGAATCTGTCTCCAAAACTCCATAGCCTTCTCAATCGCATTATCAAACAGCCAAGGAGCAGCAGAATGACCCGAAGGAGTCTCCACAGTAATCTTCACAGTCACGATGCCCTTATACCCAAAAACAACCTTCTCCAAGCCGCTCGGCTCACCAAAAATGGCGTAATCAGGCTGAATCCCAGATTCAACAAAGTGCTGAATCCCGGTGCCTCCCTTCTCTTCATCCACCACTCCAACAACAAGAATCTTACCCGGAAAACCGCCATCTTCGACAAACTTGGAAGCAGCCACAATCATGGCAGCCAAGGGACCCTTCGCATCCACAGAACCCCGCCCATACAACTGGCCATCCTCAAACCTGACAGGAACAATCCCCTCCACGGTGTCCATGTGCCCACACAACAAAACAACCGGAGACCCCTCACCAATCTCCCCGATAACGTTTCCAACCTCGTCCCTGCGAACGCGGAAACCAAGCTTCTCCATCTCCGCCGCCAGAAACAGGGAAATCTCCTCCTCGCTGCCCGACGGACTGTAAATCTTCACCATACGCGTCAACAAATCAACTGCATAGTCGCCGCTCATCTGTTCTCCCCCGCCAACACCTCATCCAGCACCTCAGCTACCCTGTCAATCTGCTCCTTCTCGATGACCAAGGGCGGCAGAAACCGCAATACATTCCTTCCCGCATCCAAAACAAGAACGCCCCGAGCCATGCACCCAACCAGCATGTTGTAAACGTCGAACCGCATCTCCATCCCCAACATAAGACCCAAACCGCGAACCTCCCGGATAATCCTGTATTTCTCCGCCAAAGCCTCCAGCTTACCCTTAAAGTAGCCTCCAAGAGTCGCCGCCCGCTCCGGAAGCTTCTCCTCATCCAGCACATCTATAGCCGCGCTAGCCGCAGCGCAAACCAGAGGATTACCGCTGAAAGTGCTGGAATGTTCGCCCCGCTTGAAAGCCGACATAACCTCCTCCCTCGCAAACGTTGCACCCATGGGAATACCGCCAGCAATGGACTTTGCAACACACAGAATGTCAGGCGTCACGTTCCAGTGTTCACAGGCGAAAATCTTTCCGGTGCGACCGAAACCAGTCTGCACCTCATCAAAGATTAATAATACGTCTTTTTCGTCACAGATTTCCCGCAGTCCAGGAAGAAAATCGTCCGAAGGAACCAGAATTCCGCCCTCCCCTCTGACAGGCTCCACCAGAACCGCTGCAGTCTTGTCAGTAATAGCTGCCCTCATCTCCTCAAGATTGTCTGGGGGAACATGCTTGAACCCCGGAACCAAAGGCATGAAAGGCGCACGATACTTCTTCTTCCAAGTTGCAGAAAGAGCGCCCATAGTTTTGCCGTGAAACGCCCCCATCAACGCAACAATCTCAGGCTTACCCGAATACCGTCGCGCCAACTTGATGGCACATTCAACCGACTCGGCGCCGCTGTTAGAAAGATAAACCTTGCCTAACCCCTCAGGCGCTAACTGCACAATCTTTTGCAGAAGCTCTGATCGGACATCATTGTAGAAGGATGCGTGACAGGCAACAAGAGTTTCCACCTGCCTCTGAACCGCCTCCACAACCTTTGGGTGGCAGTGACCAACAACGGCTACTCCGTAGCTGCCTGTGCAGTCTATGTACTCTTTGCCGTTTATGTCCCAAACTAATGCACCTTTGCCCCTTGTTAACACAAGGTCTCTCTTGGCGAAGGTGTTCGCCATGATCTTCTCTTCAGCATCAACTATTTCCTTTTCATTCACGGCTTATCACCGTACCACCCTCATGATTCAAACCAGAGGAAATCGGATTCTCCACGACTCCAGAACAGATAATCACTTCACCGACGTCCTGACTCAAAGCTTCCTGAGCAGCATACACCTTAGTTATCATGCCACCCCCAATCTTCGGAAGAGCCTCCTCAACCTCAGAAATAGACAACCCAGACACCAATCTGCCATCCAACTTTAACCCTTCAACATCAGTCAAAAGAACTAGCCTGTCCGCCTTCAATGCTCCGGCGATGTTTGCTGCGGTGCGGTCAGCATCCACGTTAAGGGGCTCAAACTCCTCGCTAACCGCAACTGGAGAAACCAACGGAACATAACCGTTCTCCAGCAAGAGCTGCAGCAAAGAAACATTGATTTGGCTAATCTTTCCAGTGTAGCCGCCGTCTATCACCCGCTTCCTTCCCCTCTCATCAACGATAACCAGACGCTTCTTCCGTTTCGCCTGCACAAGAAAACCGTCCAAGCCTGAAAGACCCAAAGCAGGTATCTTCTGCTTCTGAAGAGCCGAAACCAGCTTCTTGTTAATTCTTCCAGCCATAACCATTGTGAAGATTTCCATGGTCTCCTTGTCAGTGTATCTGCTGCGAAAACCTGTTGGCGAAAAAACAAACTTCTGCTCCTTACCCAGCTTGGAAGCTATCTCTGTGACCCCCTTTCCTCCACCATGAACCAGAACAAGCTGGTGGTCGGAGAGAACGTTCTTTATGTCGGAGACCAGTTCAGCTGGGACCTCTTCGAGGATGCTTCCGCCAACCTTAACCACAATCAGCATCGTTTATCACATCGGATGAAAACCTTGACAGTCTATCCCAGTTTCTTCGTCTACGCCAATCATGAGATTCATGCACTGGACTCCTTGACCAGACGCGCCCCTCATAAGGTTGTCAATCGCAGAAAAAACTATGATTCTTCGTGTTCGCGGGTCCAGCTCGAAGCCTATGTCAACATAGTTTGTTCCCATCGTAACCTTGGGGTTCGGCAGCTGGTAAGGTCCCTTCTTGAACTTGACAAAACGGATGAAACGCTCGTCTTGATACATGGAGCGGTAAAGCTTCCAGACGTCCCTTGTAGTCACTGGCTTTTTGAGGAAAGCGTGAATTGTTGACAGTATGCCGCGGATCATGTTTACCGCGTGAGGCGTAAAAGCAACCGTCACCTTCTCGTCTGTTAGCAGGTTCAGTTCCTGTTCAACCTCTGCGACGTGTCTGTGATCAGCTACCTTGTATGGTCGCACGCCTCCAGCCCTTTCAGGATGATGAGAAGCAACAGTTGGTCTCTGTCCTGCACCGGACGAACCGATCTTCACGTCAGCCACTATTCTGTTCTTTTCGATCACCCCCGCCTTCACAAGAGGCGCCAAACCCAGAATCGTAGCTGTGGACATGCATCCCGGGCACGCTACTAGCTGGGCGTCCTTGATTTCTTGGCGGTGAAGCTCGGGACAACCGTAAACGGCTTCCTTCAGCAGTTCTGGATGCGTATGCTTCCACCCATACCATCTGTCGTAATCAGCTGGGTTTTTGAGGCGATAATCTGCACTCATGTCAATGACTTTTATCCCTGTTTCCAGCAGCTGAGGAACAAGATCCACTGACTTGCCGTGGGGCATCGCGGCAAACACCAAGTCACAGTTTTCTGCTACTTGGGAGATGTTTGGGGGAGTGAATTTTAGCTGGGTTGCTCCTCTGAGGTTTGGATGAACTGTGAAAACGTATTCGCCGGCGTTTTGGCGGGATGTTACCGTGGTTAATTCTACTTCTGGATGGGGAAGTAGCAGCCTTACCAGTTCTCCACCTACGTATCCTGATCCGCCAATTACTCCAACCCTCATTTTCTTTCTCCTCTATTCAGAATCTATTATGCTCTGGGCTCCCTTCAGCAGCGGCTCTGCCAAATTTATTCCAGCAGCCAACCGGGTTTGCTCCCAGAATTCGGGGCAGGCATTAGCCTCATGGAACATTACGTTATGCTTGTTCTTTTCCATGCTGTCCTCAATAACGTCCTTTATGTACAAGTAAGATTCTTGGCTCTTGTAGTGTTCAAAAGCCGCCTCCAGTTTCTTGTTCCACTCTGGGAAGTCTGTTCTTTTGGTCTTATCCTTCTTCACATTCTTCACAGCATCGAAAGATGGCTCCAGTTTTTCAAACTCTTCCATGAGATACTCGTCGTCAACGTCCCTGTTCTGGTTCACGCCAATCATGGCGTCGAATGCTAGGAGGTATGCTTTGCTATCCCCTCCCATGGCTTTGCCGCATTTGGCTGAAACCTCTCTGATGTGTGCTGGCAAGTTCACGCCAATTACCATGTTGCCCAAGAACGTGTTTGTTCTGAAGTCTTTGAATCCTGCTCTTGCCAATGCTGTGGGATAGCAGTATGGAGGTTTTCCATCCTCCTTGGTGACTATTATTCTCAGGTCGTAGAACCATTTCTGGACGAGCTTTTGAGCGAGAACTCCCACAGGATTGATTATCGACGGCTGAGTTTCTCGCAGAATCGTTATCAAGTCATCCCGTTCTTTGGCTAGCTGGACATCTTTTCCATGTGTCCCAGCGTCTGGCTTTATTACAATGTTCTCAGGATCCAGTTCCAGTTGCAGCAGGTCTGCTATATCTCCCTCGTTATGGACTTCCCTTCCGTCTAGGGTTTTTTCGTTGGTGTCAACTGGAACATAGACTGTTTCAGGAGTCTTGATTCCTGCCTGCCAGAAATGGAGCAGCGTCCTCAGCTTACTGAAGCAGGCATACTCCACGCACTGAGGGTTTATAACATGTTTACCGAAAGCCTCCAGAACGTTGGCTGCGAAGAGTCTGCGATTCTTGCTTTGTGCCCTATTCAGCACCACTTTGATGTCTTGGAGGATTTTGGTGTAGTCTCTCGCTTTGGTTCGGATGTTGTAGCCGTTTCCGTCTAGGCGGACAGCGACTTTGCGGAAGGGGATGTAAACCACGTCTATTCCCATCTGCTCCGCTGTCATTTTGATGCCTTTTTCGTCGGTTTCGGAGCTCTCAAACAAAATTCCGATGCTCATGACTGTTCTTACATCCCCGCTTCAAACATTTTATGATTCATAAGTGTTTCTTGGTCTACTTTTCTGTTTCGCATGTGAACACTAAAAAGAAATAATGAGGGAAAGTTATTCTCCCCAATCTTCCCCTTCGATTCCCAGTTCTTTGAGTTCCACGCAATCCCCCGTGTTATCAGTCACTTCCAGTTCGAGACCGCAGCTGGGACAGCTGAGAATCTCCCCTTTCATGACATCGTCTGGGACCTCGATTTCCGCGTCACAGTCGGGACAGTTGGCCTTCTTCATAACTTACACCTCTCTGGTTTAAAGTGAGCCATTATAGAAAATGTTGCTATTTATAAGAATTTCGGATTTATGACTGTATGTTTTACGTTTTTTCCAACTTATTATACGAATTTCGTAGGATTGGCTCTGTGTCAGTCAAGAACTCAGCCAACAAACAGCCGAAACCGTGGTGAGAAAAGGGGAGCTAAGATGCGGAAATCGTTATAAATTAGCTGTGAATTGTTCAGAAATCGTTAAATTTTTCCGCATATACTTTACTGTAGCAGAAGTGAAGAAAATGGATGACACTGACAAGGCGATAATCGAAATTCTGAAACATGATGGTCGAGCCACCTACAGCAACATCGGAAAGAGAGTTGACTTGTCTGAGGGGGCTGTTCGGAAGCGAATCAAAACCCTTGTTGATTCCGGGGCAATACGGCGATTCACTGTCAAGGTGGGACTCGCAGAAGGAGCAGAGGCAATAGCTCTGCTTTCGGTAGACCCGTCTTTGCCGACTTCTGATGTTTCCAAGGCACTGAAGAAACTCTCTAACGTTGAATCAGTCTACGAGATTACTGGACAATACGATATCGCAGCGATCATATCGGGCTTCAACATAACAGAGGTTAACGAGTGCCTCGAGAAGATACGGCGATTAAATGGCGTCTCCGACACAAACACCATGATTATCTTGCGCAGTTGGTAAAGCCTCCGTGGGCAATTACGGTTTCAGAATTTGGGGTAAGCTTTTCGTATTTTAGTCAAGGCAATTTTACATAAAGTATATATATTTGTGCGTTTTGTATTCTTCGGAAACTCAACTCAGCAAAAAGTGTGAAAAAGGCGGCTCACCAGATTGGAAGAAGAATACATTGATGAACAGGGGCAAAAACTGCTAAAAAAGTTAGGAAGAGAAGGGATTCTTCCAAGTCCCTACAACTTTGCTAACTACCATGCTCCCTCCTTGGATGAGTATATCGTTCACGACAGCACTCTACGAGAGGGAGAACAGACCCCCGGCGTAATCTTCAGCATAGAAGACAAACTGAAAATAGCCAAGAAACTGGACGAGGTGGGCGTCCCCCAGATAGAATCCGGCTTCCCAGCCGCCTCAGAAAAGCAGAGAAAATGCGTCGAAGCCCTAGTTGACATGAACTTGGATGCTCAGTTGTCAGCCTTTGCTCGGGCAAAAAAGGAGGACATAGATGCTGTAGCGAACAGTGGAGCGGACGGCATCGTGGTGTCTCTATCTATTTCTCCTTACCACAGGAAATACAAATTCAAGGGCATGAGCAAAGAAACGTATCTGACAAAACTTGCTGAAATGATCAGCTACGCAGAAAGTTACGGTCTCTATGTCATCTACAGCGCAGAGGATACAACAAGAGAAAACGACCTCGACTTCCTAAAGAAAGCATACAAGGTAGCGGAGGAGGCGGGGGCAGACAGGGCGCGAGTTGTTGACACTCTGGGATGCGTAAGCCCCAGCGGAATGGCGTTTCTGGTCAGAGAAATCGGAAAAGAACTGGACATCCCCATCGAGGTGCACTGCCACAACGACCTCGGTTTGTCTCTGGCAAATTCTTTGGCATCCATAGAAGCTGGCGCATCAACAGTATCAACATCCGTGAACGGTTTAGGAGAAAGAGCTGGAATAACGATGACAGAAGAAATCATTCCCGCACTGCACATATTGTATGGAACAAGCATCTTCGAGATGAACCAACTGACCTCCTTATCCGAGCTTGTTCAGAAAATTTCGGGAGTGAAAATGCCTCCTCACAAGCCGTTAACTGGAGAAAACGTGACTGCCCACAGTTCAGGGATACACCAGCATGGAGTTCTCGTTAACCCGAAAACATACGAGTTTTATCCGTCCAGAATAATGGGGCAAAAACGAAAAATTTACATTGACGAGCTGGGCGGTAGACATGGAATCATGTATGTGGCGAAGGAGCTTGGTCTCAAAATCTCTGAGGAAACAGCAAAGAAGGTTCTTGAGAGAGTAAAGACAGCCTTTTCACGCGAGGGAAGGCGAAGCTCATACACGCCCAATGAAATCAAAGAAATAATAAATGAAATCGAAAAGAGTTGAAAAATATGGCATCAACAATAACAGAAAAAATCTTAGCCAACGCTTCACACCAGAAAGAAGTGTCTCCCGGAGACTACGTAGTCGCTGACGTAAGCTATGCTATGGCTCACGACTCCACGGGACCCTTAGCCATCGAAAGCTTCTACAAAATCACGGACAAAGTCTTCGACAAAGACCGCGTCATAATCGTGTTTGACCACTTCTTCCCTGCACCAACCGTTGCAGGCGCAACCATGCACACAAAATCAAGAAAATTCGTTATGGATCAGAAGCTTTCAGGCTTCTACACAAATGGCGTCTGCCACCAGCTTCTGGTTGAAAAGTACATCTCCCCCGGGGACGTTCTGGTTGGAGCTGACTCTCACACCTGCACCGAAGGCGCCTTGGGAGCCTTCACCACTGGTTTGGGATCAACCGACATTGGGGGCGCCATGGCTACTGGAAAGTGTTGGTTCCGTGTTCCTGAAAGCCTGAAATTCAATTTAACTGGTTCAACACGGAAGGGCGTCTACGCTAAGGACGTTATCCTCAGTATTGTCGGAGATGTTGGAGCCGCCGGTGCCCTGTACAAAGCCTGCGAGTTCACTGGAGACTACGTGAAGAACGCTTCTGTCGCTTCTCGGTTGACTTTGTGCAATATGGCTATTGAGATGGGAGGCAAAAACGGAATAGTTGAGGCTGACCAAAAAACGCTTGATTTTCTGAATGGGCGAACTGGAAAGATATTCAGGAGCGACCCTGACGCAGAATACGAGGACGAATACGAAATAGATGTTAAGGATATTGAGCCGCAGGTTGCTCTTCCCCCAGTAGTAGACAATGTGGAGACTGTTTCTGCGGTCGAAGGAAAACAGATAGATCAAGCGTTTCTGGGCACATGCACTAATGGGCGACTAGAAGATATTGAAGTTGCTACAGGAATCGTGAAAGGAAAGAAGATTGCCCGAAACGTCAGATTCATCGTATCTCCCGCCTCTGAGGACATCTACTTCGCAGCCTTCGAGAAGGGTTACCTGCAGGAGTTGGTTAAGGCGGGTGCAACAATATGCAACCCCAGCTGCGGTGCCTGCGTAGGCAGACATGAGGGTGTGCTGTGTGAGGGGGAGGTTTGTCTTTCCAGCCAGAACCGGAACTTCAGTGGAAGAATGGGATCGCCAGAAGCGGACATTATTTTAGCTTCTCCGGCAACAGTTGCGGCGTCAGCGTTAGCTGGAAAGATTGTTGATCCGAGGGATTATATATGAAAGCATGGAAATTTGGAGACGACATAAACACAGACGTTATCACGCCCGGAAGATACACTGTGACAACCGACAGGAAACGGTTAGGCGAAATAGCGTTCATAGAGTACCGGCCAGAGTTCGCCAAGGAAGTTCAGGAGGGAGACGTGATTGTTGCGGGAAACAATTTCGGTTGTGGCTCATCCAGGGAGCATTCTCCAGTGGCGATAAAGGCTGCTGGAATCAGTGCTGTAATCGCTAAATCGTTTGCCCGCATATTCTTCAGAAACTCCATAAACATTGGGCTTCCACTCTTTGTTTGCGAAGACGCTGACAAGATTGATGACGGCGACACTGTTGAAGTTAACACAAAAACAGGCGAGGTTCACGACAAAACCAAAGGTATTGTCATCAAGGCGAAGCCCTTGCCAGAGTTCATGCAGAGGATTGTGGAGAAGGGCGGCTTAGTTAACTTTCTCCGAAGCGACGGATATGACAACATATAAAATAGCTGTTATTCCCGGTCCTGGGATAGGCGGCGAGGTTGTTCCTGAGGCTGTAAGGGTACTGGAGAGCATAGACTTAACTTTTGATTGCCGCTACTTTGAAGTTGGCTACGAGGTTTTCCAAAAAACGGGCACCCCAGTGCCAGATGATGTCTTAGCGGGAATAAGAAAGACTCAGACATGCTTGTTTGGGGCTACGACCACTCCTGTGGGTGTACCCGGCTACAAAAGCGCGATTATAACTTTGAGGCGTGCCTTGGGGCTGTATGCTAATATCCGTCCCGCCAAGAGCCTTCCCATCCAGAAAAGCATGAAGGATGTTGATTTAGTGATTGTGCGGGAGAACACTGAAGGCTTGTACAGCGGCATGGAGTTTGAGCTTGCGGATTCGGCGTATTCCATCAGGGTGATCACACGAAAGGCTACAGAGCAGATTACACGGTTTGCATTTGACTTGGCGATGAAGCGACGCAAGAAGGTGACTGTGGTTACCAAGGCGAATGTGCTGCGCATGTCAGACGGTCTCTTTCTCAAGGTTGCGCGGAAGGTTGCGGAAGATTATCCTGAAGTGGAAGTGGAAGAGGCTTTTGTTGACGTTACAGCCATGAGGCTCATCCTTAAGCCCCACATCTTCGACGTAATCGTAACCTCCAACCTTTTCGGGGACATTCTCTCTGACGAGGCAGCAGGTCTGGTTGGAGGACTGGGTTTGGCTCCCAGCGCCAACATAGGAACAGATTACGGTTTGTTTGAACCTGTTCACGGTTCTGCTCCCCGACTTGCAGGAAAAGATATAGCGAACCCCATGGCGGCAATCATGGCTTCCAAGATGATGCTGGATTATCTCGGCGAAACTGGGTGGGCTGAACGCATCGAAAAGGCGGTTGTAACTGTGCTGGAGGAAGGAAAAGTTTTGACTCCTGACCTCGGAGGCTCTTCGTCAACCAAGCAGGTCACAGACGCAATAATAAAATCGCTGTAAATTGCAGAATAATCGTGACAAGTCAGTTTTCACATTTATGTCTCATTTGTAATGGAACATTAAAAACAGCAACTAATCTTTAGCTCAGTAACGCTGGAACCTTAGTGTCTTCCTTTGTGTCTTGAGTTTCGTTCTTGTCTGTTTCGTTTCTGTCTCCAGTCTCTCTTTCTCTGCGTTTCTATGCGTTGCCTCGAGAATTCGTAATGCTTAGAGCCGTGCCTTCTATGCTCATCTAATGTTCTGTAGAATCTTGAGTAGTCCATCTCTTCTTTAGATAGGGCTTTTATGAGGTCGTTCAATTCGGTTCTGATGTCTGGCGAATTTATTTTATCCCATGTCTCAGAATAAGCCATATACGCCGCATGGAATTTAAAATCAGATGGTTTGTCAATTAACAGTTTTGTTACTTCTTCGGTTTGGGGTTCTTCATTTTGGGTCTTCGTTTCTTCAGTCATTAATCTCTAACCTGTAACTGGATGGAGATACTACACACAACAACACTATAAATGTTTTACCTAAACATCCCCGAAACAGCATCTCCTGCGGCGGCAAGACTAGATTCCCTTTTCTCCACCGCAGAAACGATTTATGTACTCCACTGTCACCTGAAAGGCGTTCTCCAAGTCCCGTTTTGGTATGCCGGGAACTCCACAAACTACTATTGTAACGTTTTCTGTTCTATCAGTTACCTTCGTGCTGTCAGCGTCCCGATAAGGATAGATGGCCACAAGCTTCTCTTCGTCGGAGACAACTATTTCTCCACCTTTCAGAATCAACGGTTTCTCCATTCCAATCCCATAGAATCGCTCGCCCTCCTCTGCAAACCTCATCAGAAGATCGCCCTCCAGCTTATCCATGTCAAAGGTTGCTAAGGCGATTCTGCTCTTGATGGAGGCTAGATTGTAGACGTCAACAAGCGTGTTTATGCATGGAAGAGTTTTTCCTGCCAGAATTCGCCGGATCAATGCTTCTGCTGCTGGACGAATTTTTGTCGGGTCTATCTTTATGCTCCAGAAAAAGTCTCTGTAAGCCCTGAAGGTGGGATGATCCTTTACCGAGTCTAAGCTGTAATCGTTTCTAACCTGCCTCATCACTTCCGCCTTGAACTTTTCCAGTTCACTGTCTCTCTTCTGAACATGTACCCCTTCGATGTGGAGAGTGAGAACATTCAGGTCTGGAAAACGGGTTTTAAGTTTAGAGTCAATTTTCAGGCTCATGGCAACGTTGTCTCCGTAGCTGAGTGTTTCATGCTTTTGTTCTGTTAGAGGAGGTTTTTAAAATCTTGGGGTTAATCTGCTAAATTCCATTCTAAGTTTTCCGATGTTCCTCCGCGCGTTGCCAACATCACTATGAGGAGAATCGCCAAAAAGATGATCAGAGTGACGCCTACCATCGCATATTCGGCGGGTACAACTACCAGTCTGAATGTGTCGCTGTCTGCACCGCTGTACTCATCGTCTCCCGACCAGTTGGCTCTGACAGAATGTACGCCGCCGGGTGGAGAATGCCATGTGTAACGGTATTGTCCATTGTTGTCGGTTACCACAGTTGCCAGCATAGCTAAGGAGGAGCCAAAAGAACTGACATACAACGTGACGTTTTCTCCTGCCAAGGAAGGCGAAAGCACCCCTCTTATCTCCACGTTGTTTTGGAAAACAGCGAAACTCGTGGAAAGCGACATGTAAATTGACGCGGAATCAGGGATTCTGCAGCTGGATGAAACCTGCCCTGGAGCTGACCTTTCATAATTTTCTAGGGGTATTATTTGTGCTGGTGCACTTTGGAGACTTTCATGGCACTCGCCGACGCGCCATCCCGTTTCCCAATTGCCTCCAGTAGACTCGGCTACGTAGTATTTTTTCTCTTCATGTTCGTAAAAGTAAACCTGAGATCGGGCGTCCTTCGGGTCTTCTGGTAGATGAACCCCCACCATCATGTGGTCATTCTGTCTGAGGAGAAGCAGGACCACGTCGAGCCCGCCCGCATTCATTACAGAGGCTGCTATTATAGATAAAAGATCGCAGTCGCCCTCGTTTTCAACAATTGTTTCCACTGGATATTTTTGTGGGTCACTCTCCACGTATGGAATCTGATGCACTATCATGAGGACACCATTGGCAAAGTCCTCCTCGTTGCTGTAGATGCTCCACAGATCATCTGCAACTGGCTTCAGAGCGTCCGGAGTCACAAATTTGGAGAAATCAAGATTGTAAAGGTTGTGGTCTTGGCTTCTGTAATACTCGTAGAGAGTGTCAGTTACTGAGATTGTTAGGCGATAAGTTGTGGAGCCGTTTGGTGCTTCTACAAGTTCGTAGCTGTATTTGTGGGTGGCGGCTAGGCAGGTGCTGGATAGAAGAGTTAGTAGTAGCATGCAGAGAGAGGCGATGAGTATCTTCTGCTGTCTGGATGGTGAAAGCATACGCTTAACCGTTCTTCTTTACAATGTTTATCTATGAACAAAGTATTAAATATTATGTCACACGAAACCAGACATATCATGGTTGAAACCTGAAAAAGGTGAAAAAACGTGACGAATACACAAAAGTAACCTTTCCACTCTTGGATAACTCTTGAAATGTGCTTAGCGGGCAGTGTTTAAACCGCCTTTTGAATAATGCACTTCATGAACTGGCTAAACACAAAACATATGTTCAATTGTGAAAAACATTTAATAAATAGAACTATATAGACTGCTGGATGAAAAAATGAACATAGAGGATTTGCTGTCTGACTTCTTGAATCCACCCAACACATACCCGTTACTTACAGTCGACCGTGTTTTGTTGAGCCTAATTATCACCTTTGTGGTGACCCTGTTTATTTTCTACATGTACCGCAAAACCTTCAAGGGTGTCATATACACACGAAACTTCAACGTCGGGCTGGTGCTAACCGGACTTGTGGTAACACTCGTTACCCTACCGATCAGCTCCAACATCGCCCTCTCCCTAGGAATGGTAGGCGCCCTAAGCATAGTACGCTTCCGAACAGCCATCAAAGACCCCGCCGATATCGTGTTCACGTTCTGGGCTATCGCAGTGGGAATCATCAGTGGCGCAGGCTTATACATGATAGCCATAGTTGGGTCCCCAATAATTGGGTTATTTTTGTTCGTGATGAGCCGAGTGAACTTGCGTAGCAACGACCCATACCTTCTGGTAATTCACTATTCAACTGACGCTGAAGCTGCCGTCCAGGAGGCGCTTCCAGAAAACAAACTCAGGTCTCGAACCGTAACCTCTGCTGGGGTGGAGCTGATGCTTGAAGTTCGGATGAAAACAAAAGATGCATCAAAAGTGGACGAACTGCTGAAGATTAAAGGTGTAAGTGACGCAGCGCTTGTCAGCTACAACGCTGACGTTGCTTAACTGACGCTGTTCCTTCAGTCGAGTGTGGACGGTAAGTTAGGTGATGAACAAACTGGATGGTAATGGTCTGCGTCCAAGAAAGTCTAAATTAGCGTTAGCTGTTCTGTTTTCTGCGCTTTTGTTGGCTGGTATGGTGTTTGATGTTGCTCATACTAGTGCTGCGGATGCGAGTTCTTGGGATGGTGAGGACAATACAGTTAATGAGGCAAGTGTTTTTTTTGATGACAGTTACATCCATGAGATTCGCCTGTATTTTGATGACCTTGACTGGTATGACACTTTATATGCTGGGCATGATAGTAATCGCACCACGTCGGATCCCTATTTTCCAGCTCGTTTCGTTTCTCATGGTATCGAAATAGACCCTGTTGGGGTACGTTTCAAAGGTCTGTCTACCTTTGGCTTCAATTTTGGCGGTGGCGGCTTTTTTGGCGGTTGGGGAGGCGAGGAAGTTGAAGATGAGGACATCAAGAAGCCTTTCCGGATTGACTTTAACATGTATGACGAGGGAGATGGCGAAGAAACAACCTTTTTCGGTCTCAAAAAACTGAATCTAAACAATGAAGCGCTTGACCCCTCTCTGATTCGTGAGAAACTGTTCATGGACTTTGCCAGCAATTATGTGCCTGCGCCCCGTTCCGTGTACACACGACTGTATGTTAACGACGAATACTATGGCCTTTACTTGGCGATGGAACACATTGACAATACTTTTGTTGAAAGCCGTTTTGGCGATGATGAGGATGGCAACCTCTACAAGGTTGAGCAGCAGGGCACTCTTGCATATTTTGGTCCAGACCCACAATCATATTACGCATCATATGAGCTCAAAAACAACGAAGAGATAAACGATTTGTCAGACCTGATCCAGTTAACAGATGTCCTGACAAATACTCCAATACCCGAATTGCCTGACAGACTTGAACCCATCTTGGATGTTGAATCAGCAATGTATTCCATAGCGCTTCTCGACCTCTTCGTCAGCGGCGACTCATACATCGGAAACGCACGCAATTATTATCTCTACCATCGAAGCGACACTGGACAATTTACTCATCTGCTGTGGGATGCCAACTTAGCGTTCGGAAATTTCGGGTTCGGAATGGGTATGGGGCAGAGTACAGACTCGACAGAATATTCTGTGTTTCCACCATCAACAATTAGTGGGTTTGGATTTGGGGGTGGAGGCGGATTCTTCTTCGGACCACCTGATGAAGATCAAGAGTTGAGTAACACTCTAATGTTAATAGGGAGGGTTATGGCGGTTGAATCTTACAATAGAACATATCTTCGTGCACTCGCACAAATGCTCAGAGAAGGCTTCGATGCAGATTCTATAAATGGCAGAATTCAAGAGTTGGCAGACCTTATCCGCGACGAAGTATACAACGACCCTAACCTATGGACAAACTCAGAAGATTTCGAGCCTGAACTTGAAGCAATCGTCGATTTTGTGGAAAAACGAGCATCCTACGTTAACACTCAGCTTAACGTGTATGCGAAAAAAACCGATTTACAGTTAAACGATTTGATGACCGTGAACCATGGCACAATAGCCGATGATATGGGCGACTATGACCCATGGGTGGAAATCTACAATCTGGGACCCAGCTCGGTAAACACTGGAGGGTTATTCTTGACAGATGATTCGGGAGTTCCAAACAAGTGGGAGTTGCCGACCCAGAATCTTGACGACGGGGAATTCCTTTTGCTTTGGCTTGACGGTGAAGCCAGCGAAGGAGCCTATCATGCGCCGTTTAGCCTTAACTCAGACAGCGGCGACCTGTATCTATACTTGAAGATTGGCTCAGATTATGTGCTCGTCGACAGCATTTCTTACCCCTTGCTTGATGCTGACGTTTCTTTTGGACGTTTTCCTGATGGTGAAGGCTTATGGCATGTGCTCGATGAGGTTGTAACGCCTGCATTGTCCAACGAGTTCGATGCCATTCCAGAACATCTTTACATTAACGAGTTTATGGCCAACAACGACGCTGCTGTTGCCGGTCCTTACAACGATTATCCCGACTGGATTGAACTCTACAACGGCGGCACTGAAGCATTTGACCTAGGCGGAATGTATCTGACTGGCGACTTAAGTAACCCAGACGATTGGCAGTTTCCATCTGGTACCGTTATCGACGCTGGCGGTTATTTGGTCATTTGGGCTGATAACCTTCCCGACAGAGGCTTGATGCATGCCAGCTTTGGTCTTAACGCTAGCGGTGATTCTATTGGATTTTATGCCAGCGATGGTGAAACTCTGATTGATTGGATTGTTTTTGATGAGCAATTTGATGATGTTGCGTATGGTAGGTTGCCTGATGGGTCTGCAAGTTGGAGCTATTTGACGCCTACTTCTGGTTCTTCGAATGGGTTGGGCGAAATTGTGGATCCTAATGCCCCTGTTCATGTTGATGTTCCAGAGAATCTTTACATTAACGAGTTTATGGCCAACAACGACGCTGCTGTTGCCGGTCCTTACAACGATTATCCCGACTGGATTGAACTCTACAACGGCGGCACCGAGTCAATTGATGTTGGCGGCATGTACTTGACTGGCAACCTTGGAAACCCTGATGCTTGGTCGTTTCCCGAGGGTACTGTTATCGATGCTGGTGGCTTTCTTGTTGTTTGGGCTGACAACCATCCCGAAAAGGGGCCAATGCATGCCAGCTTCAGCCTTAGTGCTAGCGGTGAAGCTATTGGTCTTTTTGCTAGTGATGGGGAGACTGAGATTGATTCTGTAGTGTTTGGTGCGCAGTTTGATGATGTTGCGTATGGTAGGCTGCCTGATGGAAGTGCAAGCTGGAGCTATTTGACGGCAACTGCCGGCTCATCAAATGCTTTAGGTGAACCTGTAGACCCTAGTCAACCTGTTGTTGAAGTTCCAGAACATCTTTACATTAACGAGTTTATGGCTAATAATGATGCTGCTGTTGCGGGTCCCAATGATGATTATCCTGATTGGATTGAACTCTACAACAGTGGCACAGAGTCGGTTGACCTCAGCGGTATATACTTGACTGATACCTTGGGGAACCCCACTAAGTGGCAGTTTCCAGACAACACTGTAATCGAGGCTGGAGGCTTTTTGCTGATTTGGGCTGACAATGCATCTAGTTCAGATGGGCTTCACGCCAGTTTCGGTCTTAATGCTAGCGGCGAAGCCGTTGGTCTTTTTGCAGCAGATGGGGATAGTGAGATTGATTCTGTAGTGTTCGACGCGCAGCTTAGTGATGTTGCGTATGGTAGGCTGCCTGACGGAACTGCAAACTGGACCTATTTGACGCCTACTCCCGGCTTGCAGAACGAAGAGAGGGAGTCGAATGGCGGACCTACCGAACCAGTCGATGAAGTTCCAGAGGGTTTGGTTATCAACGAATTTATGGCCGATAACGCCGCCACCATTGCGGGACCTGACGGCAACAGTCCTGACTGGATTGAACTCTACAACGGCGGCAACGAATCTGTTAATCTGGCGGGCATGTATTTGACTGACGATCTCAACAACCCTATGAAATGGCAGTTTCCAAACGACACTGTAATCGAGGCAGGCGGTTATTTGCTGATCTGGGCTGACGCTTCTGATTCAGCTGGGCTTCATTGCGGTTTTGGTCTTCGCGCAAATGGAGAGGACATTGCTCTTTTCGCTTCTGACGGCACAACTTTGATAGATTCGATAACCTACACTAAGCAGCTTCAGGATGTTTCATATGGTAGAGTGTCCGATGGAGCAGAAACTTGGGAACATATGTTGTCGGCGACTCCTAGCTGGGGAAATAACAAGAAGCAGCAGTATGACTCTGAGTCTTCGGTTCTGACAATTCTGATACTTGTTGGTATATTTGGAGTTGTAGCTGTGCTCTTTGTTGCCATAACCAGATACAGCGAAAAGCGCAGGTGATTTCATGATTGATCGTGAAGGGCGTCGTCTAAGGCACGAACTGAAGTATCATCTTACTTTTATGCAGTACAGGATTCTTAGGCGGAAGTTGGGGGCAGTTCTTAATCTGGATTCCCATGCTGGACCTGATGGACGTTACCATATTCGAAGCCTATATTTCGATGACTTCAGGAACACCGCCTTTTTTGATAAGATGGCTGGCGTTCCTACCCGCCAAAAGTATCGGATGCGCATCTACAATGTTTGTGACGATTTCATCAAGTTTGAGCAGAAGAACAAGTTTGACGAGTACGTGTTTAAGGAGACCACAGTGCTCAGCAGAGAGGAAGCTGACCGCATCATAAATGGGGATGTTTCTTTTCTGGCTACTTCTGACAATCAGCTTCTGAGGCGCTTTTATCTGGAGTGCCGCCGCAATCTTTTACGTCCTGTGGTATTGGTGGATTATCTCCGTGAAGCGTACGTTCACCCTATTGGCGATGTGAGAATTACCTTCGATATTGGAGTGCGCACTGCTTTGGGACCAATCTCCTTTTTTGACCGCAACACCTCTACTGTCACAGTTTGTGAGGAGCCAGGCGTAATTTTGGAGGTCAAATTTGACGGCGTTCTTCCCCAGATTGTTCGAGGACT
The DNA here is from genome assembly GCA_050123155.1 of Candidatus Bathyarchaeota archaeon. GTDB lineage: Archaea > Thermoproteota > Bathyarchaeia > Bathyarchaeales > Bathyarchaeaceae > Bathyarchaeum. Next base: position 287,347 of record JASFHP010000001.1, read on the forward strand.
GTTCCCAGACGACATCCGACCGAGGGCTGCCCTTGGAAAGTTTGCTGCGTGCAGAGGGTCGAAGGGCGTTCTGCTTAACTGTTCTCGTTGACGGATTCTGTTTTTGCCTAAAAACGCTATTAGTCTCCTAATAGAGGTACATTGTTGAAAACAGTGTTTTTTCTGAAAAACCAAGCAAAACAATTATTTTCTGTCCAAATTCCCGAGCATATTAGGAGCCTAATAACAGAAGATTGTTGAAAAACAGCTTTTTTCTATTCACGCTTAGCCCATAATTCTTTCTTCAGCATATCCCTAACCGCTGCCCGGATGGCGGCGCTTCGGCTCGGGTACATTCCTGACCTTACTAACTCGTCAAGTCCCGTCAAATAGGCTTCTGGAAGAAGAACAGTTACAAGCTTCATTCACGTTTCACCTTAGCACATGGCATGTTATTTACCTAATATGCAGCTATAGCCTTAATAGAGTTTACCTAAACAAATCTATAACACTTCGAAAACAGCGCCTAGAAGAGACTGCGAAAATTAGAAATACTTTTTTATTTCATCCAAGGAAAGAATAGCCACATCGTTTTCTTTCAGAATTCTTTCAGCTTTCTCTAAATCGTTGGCTCTTAGAACCAAAGCAAACTTTCCGTCTATATGCACAGCGGACGAATAAGCATACTCGATGTTTAAACCGTGGTCTCCCAAAATTTTTGACACTCTGGAAATCTTATCCTTATCTGTTGTCAAGATAACAGTTACTTCAACATTATTTTTTGACTTTGCAAGATTAAAATTTGCATCTTCCAAAATTTCTGTGGCTCTCTCAGCATCCTCGGTTATCATCCTGATTAACCCAAAATCGCCAGCATCAGCAATGGACAAAGCAAATATCCTAATTTTAAACCTGTCAAGATGATCAATCAACTCGGACAGAGTGCCAGGCTTATTATCTAAGAAGACACCCACTTGCTGTACAGGCATAACTTTTACCCCAAACTCAAGTAGACTCAAACAATATTTATATCTTCACATACCTAACATTTCATTCCCCAATCGGAGACCATAGAATTGCTCAACTGTATCGGCGTCTCAAAAAAATTCGGAGGACTAGAAGCACTAAAAAAAGTAGATTTCACAGTCAACGAAAACGAAATCGCTGGGCTTGTCGGTCCTAACGGCTCTGGAAAATCAACACTGCTAAACGTCATCAGCGGAGTCTACAAACCTGACTCAGGCAAAGTCCTGTTCATGAACGAGGACATCTCCAAACTTTCGTCTCACCTAGTCTGTTCTAAAGGAATAACAAAAACTTCCCAATCTGTGCAATCCTTCCCAGATATGACCACCCTAGAAAACGTGCTGACAGGCGTGCTTTTTGGACGAGAAGAAGAAAAAGAGCATGACCCCCTACGCCAAGCTGAGGAACTCTTGGAGTTTGTGGGCTTAGATCAGCAAAAATTCAATGTTCCCGCAAAGAATTTGAATGTGGTAGAATTGAGGCGCGTTCAGCTGGCAAGAGCCTTGGCAACAAATCCTAAACTGCTTCTCTTAGACGAGATTCTCACCGGTTTGACGCCGAAAGAAAGCGACGAAGCTATTGCCTTGGTAAAACTGATTAGAAAACATGGAGTAACCATACTCATGGTCGAACACGTCATGAAAGTTATCATGGGTCTATGTGATCGGGTGACTGTCCTGCATCATGGCGAAAAAATCTGTGAAGGAACACCTGAAGAAGTATGCGATGACGAGAACGTGGTGAAAGTGTATCTGGGCAAGAAATTTTCATTCTATGAAGAGGAGTAACGATGCTGGAAGTTGAAAACGTTTCTGCAGCCTACGGTCTGGTCCAAATACTCTGGAACATATCCTTCAAGATTAAAGAAAAAGAGATAGTAAGCATAATCGGTCCTAACGGCGCAGGCAAAACCACATTAGTGAAAACCGTTATGGGGTTGCTGCCTGCAAAAACTGGAACCATCCGCTTTAAAGGCGAAAACATCGAAAAACTACACCCATACGACATCGTTAAGAAAGGCGTAACCTTGATTCCGGAAGGCAGAGAAATTTTCCCCAAAATGACCGTTGAAGAAAACATGCTTCTAGGAGCTTACACAATAAAGGACAAAAACGCAGTCAAGGAATCAAAGGAAAGAATCTACCAGATATTTCCTGTTCTGAAAAAGAAGGAAAAGGCTCTAGCCCAGACCTTGAGCGGAGGAGAACAGCAGATGCTGGTCATATGCAGAAGTCTAATGTCCAACCCTGAACTTCTGATACTGGATGAACCGTCGTTAGGTCTGGCACCAATAATCGTGGGAAAGGTGCTGGATACCCTGCGCAAAATAAACGAGGAAGGGGTCACCGTGCTTCTGGTTGAGCAGAACATCCGCGACTCCTTGAATATCGCCGACAGAGGCTACGTTCTTGAGAAAGGCAAAATTATTATAGAAGGCAAAGGCAGAGAACTGCTATCCAACGACCATATAAAAGAAGTGTATTTAGGCATTTGATGGAGAATTTTTAATGTCAGACATGTACTGGAACAAAAAATTCGAAACCGCAACAAGAGACGAAATCCGGAGCCATCAACTGCGGCTGCTCAAAGAAAAAGTAAAATTCTGTTACGAAAACACCGAATTTTACAGAAACAAATTCAAAAATGCAGGAATATCACCCAGCGACATAAAGACGCTTGAAGACGCCCAAAAAATTCCTTTCACAGTAAAGAACGATCTAAGAGACAATTATCCATTCGGAATGGTCGCAGCCAATCTTGACGACATTGTGGAAATACATGCGTCAAGCGGAACAACTGGAAACCCTGTAGTGGGAGCGTACACCCAAAACGACATGGATGTTTGGGCGGAATTGATGGCACGTTCACTCTACGCCACAGGAGTCAGAAAACAGGATGTAATCCACAACGCTTACGGCTATGGCCTATTCACAGGAGGTCTCGGATTTCATTATGGCGCCCAGAAAATCGGATCAACAATCATTCCAGTCAGCGGCGGAATGACCCAGCGACAAATAAAGCTGATGAAAGATTTAGGTTCCACCGTTCTGTGTTGCACACCCAGCTATGCAATTTACCTCGCTGAAGCAATGAATAAAGAGGGCGTTGATCCTCGAAAGGACCTCAAACTGAGAATAGGACATTTTGGGGCAGAGCCGTGGTCAGAGCGAATAAGGGAAAGGGTCGAGAAGGAACTGGGAGTTGAAGCTTTTGACATCTATGGATTAACTGAACTGTGTGGTCCAGGAGTTTCGGTGGAATGCCCTGAACATAACGGACTGCACATTTGGGAGGACCACTTTCTCGTTGAAACCATTGACCCGAAAACTGGAGACGTATTACCCGCTGGAGAAGAGGGCGAACTGGTCTTTACGACTCTCACAAAAACAGGCTTACCCATTCTGAGATTCAGAACAAGAGACATATCAGTCATCGAAACCGAAAAGTGCAGTTGCGGCAGAACCCACTCCAGAATGATGCGAATAAGAGGAAGATCCGACGACATGCTGATCGTAAGAGGCGTTAACGTGTTTCCCTCACAGATCGAATACGTCATAATGGGCTTCCCAGAATTAGCCGCACAATACCAAATCGTTCTTGACAGACCAGGGGCACTGGACGTATTCACCATAAAAGCAGAATTAACAGAGCAAACCTCAAAGAGCACCCCAGAGGAGCTGAATGCATTAAAGCTCAGAATCAGACAGAAGGTAAACAACATAACTGGAATTTCACCGATTATCGAGCTAGTGAAGCCTGGCGAAATTCCCAGAAGCGTGGGAAAAGCAAAAAGGGTCTTGGACATGCGTTCAGGCAAGATTTGAAGGCTTCCTCAGCATGAATGCAAAAATTGCAGTTGACAAACCTGGCAGTTTCCTGTTGCTCAACGGAGACGAAGCCGTTGCAAGAGGGGCAGTAGAAGCCGGAGTGAAGGTAGCATCTTCATATCCTGGAACCCCCTCCACAGAGATTCTGGAAACCATAGCTGAGGCAGCCAAGAATTTTGGGATATACGCTGAATGGAGCATAAACGAAATAGTAGCCTTGGGGGTTGCTGCAGGTGCGTCAATGGCAGGGGAACGATCAATCGTTTCCATGAAGCATGTGGGGTTGAATGTAGCCTCTGACGCTGCGATGACGCTGGCTTATACGGGTGTTGTTGGCGGTTTGGTCATTGCTGTCTGCGACGATCCGGCCATGTACAGCAGCCAGAACGAACAGGACACCCGATATTTTGCTGTGCACTCTGATATTCCTCTTCTGGATGCAGCTAATCCTCAAGAAGCGTTAGATATGACCCGGGAGGCGTTCAAAATAAGCGAGCGACTGCAGTTGCCCGTGATTATTCGTTTAACCACTCGGGTGGCGCATGGGAAAGCAAGAGTGAAGATTAACGAGATTGCCAAGCTTTCCCGAAAAGCCGAGTTTGATAAGGATGCTTCAAGATGGGTTATGGTCCCCTCTAACGCCATTAGGAGGCACAGGGTCCTTAAGGAAAAGCTGCAAAAGGCAACGGAACTTGTGAACAGTTCAAGGTTCAATGTGATTGAGGATAATGGAAAAGAAATTGGGATTGTAGGCAGCGGGATAGGCTATTACTATGCAAGGTCTGTGTTGGACACGAGCCAGTTCTCTTGGCTGAAATTGGGCTTCGTATATCCATTTCCTACAGAATTATTCAAGAGTTTTGCGTCTAAAGTGAAAAAGATCATTGTAGTAGAAGAATTAAGACCCTTTATTGAGACCAACATCAAATGTCTGCATCCGGAAATATTGGGAAAAACCAAGACAGCTTTGGAGGAAATCGGCGAGTTTAGTCCGGATGTCATTAAGGACGCTTTTGTGGGTTTGGGGTTATGCGAGAAGACTGAACTGCAAGAAAGCTTGAATTTGCCCAGCCGTCCCCCAGTTCTCTGTCCAGGATGTCCACATAGAGCTTTCTATTATGCTCTGAATACGGTTAATCAATTTGTTGATTGTAATCCCAAAAAATGTAATGGCTGCGTTGTATGTGAGTATGTTTGCTCTATGGAGAAGGAAAAAATCTTCAATCCCCTCAAGTCCAGAATAAGAGCCGTGAGACTTGATCCGCTGTCAAATATGGCAATGACCTGCAGAACCTGCGAGGACGCGCCCTGCGTTCCAGCTTGCCCAAAAGATGCGTTAAGCCAGTCAACCGTAGATGGAACCATAACAGTCTATGAAGAAAAATGTGACGGCTGCGGTTGGTGCATCCCAGCTTGTAAATATGGGGCAATAACTCTGCACCCTGTCACCATGAAAGCTATTGTGTGTGACACATGTGACGGTGAGCCTGTGTGCGTTCAATGGTGCCCAGAAAGTGCATTGAGCCTTAAAGGCAAGACAACAGACAAAATCGTCACAGGAGACATAGGCTGCTACACCCTAGGATTTATGCCGCCCGTAAGTACGGTTCAAACGTGCCTCTGTATGGGAGCTGGAATTTCGCAAGCTGCGGGCATGGTCCACGCTGGAGTCAAGGACAAAGTTTTTGCGGTTATTGGCGATTCAACATTTTTTCATGGCGGAATGCCGGGTTTACTCAACTTAGCCTACAACAAATCAAACGTCTGCGTGGTCATATTAGATAATAGTAGTGTGGCAATGACTGGGCATCAGCCGACACCCGGCTCAGGAAAGAATGCTTTAGGCGAACAAACAAAGATAATAGAACTTGCGGATGTTGCCCGAAGTTTGGGAATCGAAACAGTAGAAGTTGTTGACCCCTACGATGTGGAAGGAACCAGGGAAGCCATAAGAAAAGTTTTGGATTATCATGGTCCCTCGGTTATCATATCTCGGAGACCCTGCCCTCTTCTGGTTAAACGGGGTGTAGCAAGAGAGGTTTTGGAGGAATGCAACGCCTGTGGCTTGTGCGTTGAACAGTTTGGCTGTCCAGCGATTTCCCTCACTTCCGAACGCGCTGAGATCGATCCGACCCTCTGTTATGGTTGCGGAGTCTGCGAGGAGATTTGCCCTTTTGATGCGATAAGGAGACTGGAATAGAATGGTGCTGAATATTGTTTTTTCTGGTGTAGGCGGGCAAGGCATTGTGGTTGCTAGTGACATCTTTTGTGAGGCTGCTCTTATTGATGGATGGGACGTGGCAAAGGCGGAAGTTCATGGGATGGCTCAACGAGGCGGCTCAATTGTTGCGCATGTTAGGGTCGGCGAAAAGGTTCAGGCTCCGCTTATAGAGACGGGGACAGCTGACGTGATACTGGGTTTTGAGCTGCTTGAAGCTGCAAGAGTTCTCCCGATGCTGAATGAAGATGGAACGGTTATAGTGAACACCAAATATATTCCACCTAGCACATCTGCTGCTGCATCATCCGGTTTGACTGATGAAAAGATTTTAGACCTGATAAGAAGCAGGGCGCATAAAGTGTATGAAATTGATGGACTTGGCATCGCCACAAAACTTGGAAACATTCTTGTAGTCAACACAATCCTTCTTGGCGCACTCTCAGCTATTCCAAAGAACTTGGTTAAACCCGAGTCTTTAGAGAAGGCTATCAGCGGCAGACTCAAGCAGAAATACGTGGAACTTAACCTAAAAGCCTTCAAAAAGGGCAGAAAACAGGTTAATTTGGGTTAATTTTATTAACACTTCAATTACAATACTTACGGATTTAGAGGAAACCAAGATGGTAAATACTAAACTAGTTGCCGCCGTCGTTATTGTGATCATTGTTGTCGCTGGAGCTGTTGCTGCTTGGCAGTTGATGCCAGCATCTGAAGAAGAAAAAACCTCCATCAAAATAGGTCTTGTTGCCCCTCTCGAAATACCTGTTGGACAAGACATGGACCGTGCCGCCAAAATGGCTGCTGAAGAAATTAACTCTGCTGGCGGAATTTACGTTGAATCTTTGGGCAAAAACCTTACTATAGAAATAGTGATTGCCAACACAGAAAATGCTAACCCAGAAGTTTCGCCAACTGAGGTCACACGAGTTATAGACCAGGGCGTTGACCTCCTTATCGGAGGATTCGGAAGTAGCGCTACTCTCGCAGGTCAAGTATATGCTATAGAACAACAAGTTCCGTTCGTTATTACGGGTGCTTCAACTCATCTTGTTACAAGAAGAGGCTTTCTTCCAGATGACCACTCTCTGAAGATAGACGATCCAGAAGGAATGAGTTACATGTTCCACTATTGCACTACAACATATCACTACTCAAAGACAGTTGCATACTTCTTTGCTGAAGCCATGAAACCGTTGCTTGAGAGCGAATATGGCGTTACGAGGAATCTTAGGCTTGCAGTCTTGCATCGTGACGACGCTTACGGACAGGGAGTCTGGGACGCAACAGAGCACTATATAGAAGAGGACAACCTTCCAATAGATATTGTTGCCGTAGAAAAATACCCAACAACTGAAACAACCTTCCAAACATATCTAGGAAATATTAAAGATGCTGAGCCTGACGCTGTATATGTCGTAGATTTCACAACAAACACTGCCATCATTTACAACCAAGGACAAACCGATGTTGGATTAAACAGCATTTACATAGCAGTTGAATGCTGTGAAGAACCAGAATTCTACACTGCACTAGGACAATGGGGCGATTACCAACTGCTAGAATCCAAATTTGCTTCTTATGCTGATGTAGATGGTGAATTCTACTTGCCAATGATGGACACCTACGTTGCAGACTACGAGGCAGAATATGGTCAGGTTCCAGGAATGATGGGCGCAGACACCTACGACGCATTCTACATCGTAAAAGATGCTATTGAACGAGCAGGGACTCTAGAAAAGAGCGCAGTTAGAGACGCCATAGAATCATGCAGCTTGGACCAGATGCTAATCATAACTGATACAGGCAAAATCGAATTCGGCACAGGCGAAGATAACTACCATGAAATTGCGCCGTTCACTTTTGTGGAACAGCTATTCTACGATGAAACTCTTGGGGAATGCAGACCACTGGTAATCTGGCCTGAGACCGCTCCGATAGTGGGCAACATAAAGCAAACAGACTTTGTGCTTCCAGACAACTATGAGATAGGAAGTCCATGAGAATGACTTCTACGGTCAAATGGAACTTCCCAACCATCCTTTTTTCTTTTTCTGTTTTCCTCTTGAATTACCCTTATAACCGATGTTTGCTGTAGACTATTGCTAAAAACGCGGTTGAAACACAAATGATCGATGTCACAACTCTGATTTGGGGCGTTACTATAGGATGCATTTACGTTTTGCTAGCTACCGGATTGAATCTAATTTTTGGTGTAATGAAACTGGTGAATTTTGCCCACGGCGAACTTTTGATGGTGGGTGCTTATGTGAGCTACTCAGTTACTACTGCATTTGGGTTAGATGTCTATCTATCAGTGTTCGTGTCGATGGGAGTAGTTGCGTTAGTTGGGTTAGCTGTTGAACGGTTAGCTTTTCGTAGGGTTTTGGGCGCAGACAAACTCAACGAAATTTTTGTAAGCCTTGGATTGATTCTAATTTTTGACAATGTTGCTGCTTTGATATGGGGTGAAAACTCTAAATGGCTCACCAGCCCATTCGAGGGAATGAGTGTTAGTTTGGGTGAAGTGTTCATCAGTTATGATAAGTTAATTGCTTTTGCTTTTGTGGTTGCTATACTTGTTGGTTTATTATTTTTGATTAAGAAAACCAAGATAGGCATGGCTATGAGAGCAACCAGCCAAAAAAGTCAAGCCGCAATGCTGATGGGAATAAACATTGAACACGTTTACATCTTCACGTTTGTGTTAGGCGCTGCGTTAGCTGGAGCCGCAGGTTCACTATTTGGAATAATCATTCCTTTCCACCCGACCATGGGGGCACTACCAACCATCAAGGCATTTGCAATCATAATCTTAGGTGGACTAGGAAGCATACCCGGAGCCATAATCGGTGGGCTTTTATATGGAATCGCAGAACAATCTGCAAAGGCAACCCTCGGCGGCATCTGGGGAGACGCTGTTGCATTTGCACTTCTAATAATTGTTCTAATTCTTAGACCAAAAGGGCTTTTTGGAGAGAGGGGCGACTGAATGTTTACGAAAGAAAACTTTCTTAAACTTTTGCAATCCACAAAAGGCAGAATCGCCCTAGTGTCAATCGCGGTTTCTTTGGTTATCCCGCTTGTGTTAAGAGATAACTACATGCTTCAGATTCTAACACTCGTTGTAATCTTCACAATATATGCATCAAGCTGGAATCTACTAGCCAGCTCAGGACAGGGTTCACTTGGGCATGCAGCATTCTTGGGAATAGGAGGATTTACTTCATCACTGCTTGCAATGAATCTAGGCATACCCCCAATAATCGGAATCTTCATAGCAGGCGCCTTATCAGCAGCAATCGGCTTCTTGATAGGCATCACCTGTGTGAGACTGAAAGCATGGTTCCTCGCCATGGTAACTTTCGGCTTTTCGGTTATTGCAGAAACTCTATTCAGCGAATTCGATGATGTCACACATGCCATTCTCGGCTTCCGAACCCCTCCTCTACTGTTTTCTTCAAGATTACCCTTTTACTACTTTGCAGTTTTAATCAGCATAATATCCGTTGCTATAATATATTTCATAATGAAGTCAAAGATGGGGTTGGCTTTCAGAGCTATACACCAAAATACATCTGAAGCAAGCATGATTGGCATAAACACCGCCAAATACAAGCTTTATGCCTTTGTGCTCAGCACATTTTTTGCTGGTTTAGCTGGAGCCATCTATGTTCACTTTCAAAGATACATACACATTTCAATATTTGCTGCAGACAACTCGTTTAAGCCGCTGATGATGTCCGTAATCGGAGGTCTGGGCACAATTGAAGGACCAATCATAGGCTCAATCGTGATGGTTTTCATTGACCATTTTCTGGTAAACATAGACCCGTTTCTGAATTCTGCTCTAAGTCCACTGTTTCCCGCAGTAAGCAATGTTGGCCCCCTCATACGGTTAGTTGGCTTAGGCATCTTCCTTGTCATAATTGTTATTCTCTTGCCAAAGGGAATATCCTCGTTGCTGCGTAAGATGTATCAATACATGCACACAGAACTAAGCAAAAGTGAGAAACCATGAAGGGAACTGATTATTTCAGAGAACTCTTGGGAGTCAAAGTTCTAGAAGTGAAGGATGGCTACTCAAAAATGTCGTTGAAAATCTCCAAAGAGCACACAAATTTTGTGGGCTTCACACATGGCGGTGTTGTATTTGCTCTGGCGGACTGTGCATTTGCTGAGGCAGTGAATTTCGGTGATAGGAAGGCTGTTGCGGTTCAGGTTAGCATAAACTATCTGAGACCCAGTTCAGAAGGGGATGTTTTGACCGCTGAAGCCGTAACCGTCTCGGAGGGAAAGACCTTCATCCTGTGTAATATAACTGTGAGGAAAGAAAACAAGACGGTGGCTTTGTTCTCGGGATTAGCGTACAAGATATAGTCTGATCAGGCAAAAACTGCTAACTAGCTCTTCTTGTTTCGTCTTTCAACCATAACGCAGGCTCCATGAACAACTTCCATGCTGTTTTCCTTACAGAAGTTAAGTGCGGTTTCAGACTCGGAGCCGGGCTGCATCCACACCTTTCTGATTCCAAGCTTCTTGCAGGTCTTCACAATCTGGTTTGTCACCTTTGGGGGAACAACCAAATCCACAACCTGCGGCGTCTCAGGCAGGGACTCGAGACTCGGGTAACACTTGTCGCCTAAGATTTCGTCTGCATTCGGATTCACAGGATAAACTTTGTATCCGGCGGCTCGAAGGTCTTTGTAAATTTGGTGACCATACTTGCTGGGGTCTCTGCTGGCACCCACAACTGCAAACACGTTGCTTTTTTCCAAAAATTTTTCTATCAGCTTCGCATCCATGACTGCATCCCATATTCCTCTCATGTCTGTAAGTCTTAAGTTTTGCTCGATTCAATTCTCCTTTTTGGTTCATCGATCATCTTCGAAAATATGTACTGCCAAAACTGGTTTTGTGAAGGTTTATATCTGCCCTATCACATGGAAATTTAAGGTGGATGAGATGAGTGAAACAATAGATGATCGGGTGAAGAAGGCTCTTGAACAGGTTAGGCCACAATTGCAGGCTGACGGCGGAGACATAGAATACGTGGGATTCGATGACGGTGTAGTGAAAGTGAAACTGAAAGGCGCATGCAACGGCTGTCCAATGTCAACCATGACCTTACAGTGGGGCGTCGAAAACTTCCTCAAGAAACGAATACCCGAAGTAACCAAAGTACAGGCAGTCCAGTAGCTAGTCCGCCAGCAAACTTTGAATCTGCCATCCAAGACACCTCAATTTTTACGTATCTCAGATCGTGTGTACATACGTCTAATGCTAGTTAGCGATTCTGACTTACAATTTTTGAATTTGCAATAACAGCAAGAACTGAAATATATTCGTCGTATAGTTCTTATTATTTCAGAGGTTGAAGCATGGAAGCCAAAATCAACAATACCATCCTGAAGCTGGTTCAGGGAGACATAACCGAGCAGACTACAGCTGCTATAGTTAATGCTGCAAACGTTGCCTTACAGATGGGCGGCGGGGTTGCAGGAGCCATCAGAAGAAGGGGTGGACCGGCAATTCAGGAAGAATGCAACAGGATCGGAGGAACCTATGTGGGTGGAGCGGTAATAACGACTGGTGGAAAGTTGGCGGCTAAACACGTGATTCACGCTGTGGGTCCGAGACATGGGGACGAGCATGAGGATGCAAAGCTGAAAGACGCAACCCTGAACTCCTTGAAGTTAGCTGACCAAAAGAATCTGAGGAGCATAGCCTTCCCCGCCATAAGCACAGGAATATTTGGGTTCCCAAAAGACCGGTGCTCCACCATAATGCTTTCAACCACAATAGCGTATCTGGAAGGACCAACAAAACTGGAGAAGGTAGTTTACTGCCTTTATGACAAGAAAACTCTGGAAATTTTTGAGCATGCCCTGCAATCTATGACACAGAAACGCTGAACAGCAGTTTTGTCAGTCCTTCAGTTTGAGGGTGGCTTTTGCTTCGTCGTTTCTGTATTGAATCGTGAATCCCCGTTTCTTCAGAAGCCTGATTGCTTTGTGATTGTTTGGTAACGTTAGAGAGTACACTGTTTCCAGTCCTCTCATTCTACAGATGTCAATCATGTGGTCAATCATCTGTGACCCCAAGCCTAGTCCCTGCCAAGGGTCTGCCACTATGAATGCCATTTCGCCCTCTTTTTTGTCTGCCTCGATTTCTAGCCGCACGACACCCAAGATTTTCTTTCGTCCTTTTTCTTCTAGTTCTGCTACAATGCCTACTTCTTTGCCGTAGTCGATGTCGCAGTATCGTGCCCGCACTTTGTGGGGCGTATCCTTTATCATGTAGAAGAACCTGTAGCGCACTGACTCTTCTGAAAAGTTTTGGAACATTTCAAGCCACAGGGGTTCATCTTCAGGCTTTATGAGCCTCAAGAGAACGGTTCTGCCGTCCCGTAGCCTCACCAACTTCTCATATTCTTTTGGGTCAAAATTTCCTTCGCTCAACGTCACAATTCAGACCCCCTTTTTGGCTAGTGGCTTCATTAACAAATACAAACTGAACTTCGTAATTAACTTTCATATATTTTCCATTAAATTCTTTGCAAACAGAAAATAGAGCATTAAACGGGAAAAGAAGAACATTAAAGGCTTAGAAACGAATGAAAAACTTAAATACGTCTTTAAATAAAAAAGACGCTGCGAAGGGGTATATTATGAGAAATCCAGAATTATCTATCGCTCCAATGCACAGAATATGCAAGAAAGCGGGAGCGAGCAGAGTAAGCGAGGCAGCTGCGAAAGCGCTGGCAAAGGAACTGGACGACATCGGCATCAAAATAGCCAAAGAAGCCATCGACTATGCCATGCACGCTGGAAGAAAAACCGTCAAGGCAGAAGACATTGAGATAGCGGCAAGAAAAGTGCTAGAGAAATAAAATTCCAAGCTCCCTTTTTTCCAAAACAGACCCAACAGGAGCTCTCTGTTCGTTTAGTGAAAAACTTTACGTTTCCACTTTCGAAGTAATTTTTTTAATCATCTCTTTTGGGGCCTACAGAATTTAGTCTCTTAAATAAACTGTTGGCGGTTTCATTTTAGAAAATGGGCTTTTCTTTGTCATTTATGAAAGTTTAGTTTAGTGCAGAGAAATCTTTATATTTGGAGGCATTTTCTAGTGTTCCGAAACAAAATAAGGAGAAATGATTGTTTGTCTTCTGGATTAACAGGAACACCTGTTCTTATACTCCGTGAGGGAGCATCACGGTCAAGAGGGCAAGAAGCCCAGCACGCCAACATCATGGCTGCGCAGATAGTGGCTGAGTCAGTGAAAAGCGCTCTTGGACCAAAAGGAATGGATAAAATGCTGGTGGACAGTTTCGGGGACGTAACCATAACCAGCGACGGACGCACAGTTTTAGATGAAATGGACATTCAGCACCCCGCCGCCAAGATGATGGTGGAGGTTGCCAAAACCCAAGACGATGAAGTGGGAGACGGCACAACAACTTCTGTGATTATAGCCGGAGAATTGCTTGCAAAAGCTGAAACTCTCATAGAGAAGAATGTTCACCCCACAGTCATCATTGACGGATACAGAAAAGCCGCTGAGAAAGCCCTTGAGACTCTGGAGAAAATCGCGATAAAAGTCACTTCAACTGACAAGAATGCCATAAAGAAAGCTGCCATGACCTCTATGGCTAGCAAGCTGGTGGCAGGAAGCAGGGACTATTTGGGGGATATTGCTACTTCAGCAGTTTTGCAGGTTGCCGTCAAGACTGGGGACGGATACAAAGTAGACCTTGACAACATAAAGGTGGAGAAGAAGCCTGGCGAGTCACTTACCGATACCACACTCATTAATGGCATAGTTCTTGACAAAGAGGTTGTTCACTCTGGGATGCCGAAGAGAGTGGAGAAAGCCAAAATTGCTCTAATCGATACTGCACTTGAGATAGAGAAAACCGAGTTCGACGCAAAAATCAATATAGAAAGTCCAGAGCAGATGGACGCTTTCCTTAAACAGGAAGAGAACATGATAAAAGGTATGGTGGATAAACTTGTCGCCAAAGACGCCACTGTTATTCTCTGCCAGAAAGGCATCGACGATCTGGCTCAGCACTTCCTGGCCAGAAAAGGTGTTCTTGCGGTTCGCCGAGTGAAGAAATCGGACATGGAGGCACTGGCTAAGGCAACTGGAGGAAAAGTTGTCACCAACATAAACGACTTCAGCAAGAAAGACCTCGGTTTTGCTCAGCTTGTTGAAGAGCGGAAGATCGGCGACGACAAAATGACCTTCATTGAAGGATGCAAGAATCCGATGGCGGTTACCATCCTCATACGCGGAGGAACCGAGAGGATAGTTGACGAGGCAGACCGGTCACTGCATGATGCCCTTTGCGTTGTAGGCGACGTGGTTGAAGAACCAAAACTTTTGGCTGGAGGCGGCGCCCCCGAAATGGAGATGGCCAAGGCACTCAAAGAGTATGCCGAGTCGCTTCCTGGAAGAGAACAGCTTGCAGTTATGCAGTTCGCTGAGGCTCTTGAAGCAATACCAACCACCTTAGCTGAGAACGCCGGACTCGACCCCATCGACATAATATCTGAATTACGCGCAGAGCATGAGAAAGGAAAAGTGTGGGCAGGCGTAGACGTCAACTCAGGCAAAGCCGGAGACATGAAAAAAGCTGGTGTCCTCGAACCTATAGTAGTTAAAAAGCAAATCATCAAATCCTGTTCAGAAGCCGCATCTCTAATCCTGAAGATTGACGATGTGATCGGCTCAGGAAAAATGAAGACTCCCCCAATGCCTCCAGGCGGTGGTGGAATGGGCGGAATGGGAGGCATGGGCGGCATGGGAATGCCCCCAGGCATGTAGGAGCGTACTAGAAAAACGACAAAAGAAAACGAAATTTTCGTTGGGCCAGCAAAACTGACCCGATTTGAGAAGGCTCGGATAGTGGGAGCTAGGGCTCTGCAGATTGCGATGGGCGCGCCCATCATTATTGAGGTTCCGGAGGCTCGTGGGGGTCCTATTGACATCGCGCTTTTGGAGCTGGAGTCAGGGATACTTCCCATTACAATCAGAAGAACGCTGCCAAACGGAACATACCAAGACATACCCCTCAAATGGCTAACACAAGCCTAAGTCCTGCTGCTTTAAGGGTGTTTTTTGGCACTATTTCTTTTTCAGTTAGTCCTAGTTTTATTCTGTGGTTCTAGGCCGTGGCTGTGTAAGCCCCTACTAATGTTCCGTCTACATCATACAAGCTTACAGCGTATTTGCTTCCTGCGTCTACATCATGTGTTATTGTAAATGTTTCGGAATCACCTGGAGCTACAGTATCGGAACTTCCTGATGACCAATCAGCTAAATCCATTATTTCGCCGTTAACTCTTATGTTTCTGACAGTAAAACTGCTTGTCCCTGTATTAGTAACATATACAACTATGCTTCCCGGAGTGCCAGGAGTGAACCTTACTTCTGTGATTGTCAGTTCGCTGGTTTCCATGAATCCGATTGTTAGCGATCCCATCCATGCTGCGACTGCGATGGACACTGCGACTGTTACGGCGATGAGTATAATTGCTGCAACTACCGGACTGAGTCCCTTCCTACTCTTCAGAAGTTTTTTCATTTTCACCACTTACCTCATTTCAGTGTGCAATATAACTTGCCACAAAAAGGATTTAAATCTTATGGCTTACGATATAAGATTAGAATTAATGCCTCACCGAATAGATGCCAAAACTATCGAGTTAACGATTCTGCAGGATGCTTTTCGGCAAATGTAATCTGTTCATCACTTAACTTGCTAAACCAAGCAGGATAAAGATTTGTCCTTTAATGTGTCTACAAGCATATTAGGAACCTAATAACAGGTAAGTTTTGGTTAGATATTTGCATTATTTTAACCGAATATTCGCTCTAGCAGTGTTTTCTTCGGTGGTTGCGGTTCTTGGTATGGTTGTGGTTGTGATAGTGGCTCAAAGAGTGGTGCCTGTATCTTGGTTAGCTGATTATTGTTAAGGTATAGGAACTCTCCCGTCTGTAATTCGGTTGCAGTTTTGGTTATCTCTTTTCCGTAGTAGGCTCTGAATTTGCGTTTAGCGTTCTCTTCTATTCCAAGTCTAGCATGGTATCTTTGACCGCAAAGTCTAATGAGTGAAGCGTCAATCAATGCTAAATCGGGAGTTATGGCAACTACTCTTACCTGTCTGTTTCGTCCTGCACTGCCGATTCTTAGAAGATTCTGTGCCACTTTTCCTCGTATGTTTCTTGCATAGAGCTGTGCCTCTTCCAAGATAACCATTAACCACTCGAAGCCGTAGCTTAAGCGATTATCCCATACGTGTTGAAGGAACATGTCGGTAAATCTCTGTTGGTCTTTTGGTATCAGGTTTGAGATGTCGTAGATAGCGGATACTCCCAGAGTTTGAACCATGTAGTAGTATTGTCTAGGCTCTACCTCAATGTAATAGGGAATATCGCTTATGTCTCTCCACACTCCCGAATTGTCAAAGACAATGACCTTCCATCCAGCCAACCGCAATAATGAAGCTATGTTACACGCTAACCGTGTTTTCCCCGTGCTGTTTGTGCCTGTGATTAAGACGTTGCTTTTCTGTGCCTCTTCAAAGTCAAAGGGAATAAGCTGATACTGCGACAAGTTTAACCCACCTTCACCACTTCCCCAATTTGTTGTCTTATTCTCAATTCTCTGTCTTCCATTCTATCCACTCCATTGTTGTTTGTCTATGCTGTTCCAGAGAAGGTTTAGTGACTGTGCGTCACGCTCACGCTTAGAGACTACACTCAAAACTGTGTTAGTTCTCTTTCGTTCCCCGTTCCTCGTAGCATAGCATGTAATAAGGAGGGCTGTTTTGCTTAAAAGACTTGTGTACAAGTGCACAAACATACACAAACAGACAGTAAACATTAGAACTAGCGAAAATCTTATAGTTTAATCGCACTAAAGCAGAAGTGGGGTAATTCTTCTTGAGTGGTGTTAGTCTAAGGACACAGAAACTTCGTAGTTGTTTTGTTGCTGGAGCTGTAGTAATTGTGATTGCGCTTTTCATCTGGGCTACTCCTAAAATTTTGATGGGAAGCATCGAAGCCCATATAATCAGCCTTGAGTCTCAAACCACATTAACTCCAACTGAAACGACAATTTACGGTAATCTTCAATCGGCTAGAAGCTGGTGGGAGATTATGCAAGTGTCAACTTCCGAACCTATGGCAACCGTGGTATTGATTATTGGTTTGTTAATCATTAGTTACGGCTTCATAGTAAGATTCTTGTAACACCCTTTCTAAGACAGAAAACTTAGGCTACGTGTTTGAGGCACACGGTGTTATGGGAAGTTATTGTGTTATTGTGGGATATACCAAGTTACTGAGAACAGATAAGAGAAACTTACATTTTACAGCCTTAACTAACGTCAAAATAACGTATTTTTAATGTAGATACCCCCACCCCCAATAAAAAACAGACACTTTCATAGTGTAGGGAATAGCGTGAGTGTGTAATATTGTATGTTGCGGGAAGTTACTGGTGTGTATATACTGCCTGTTTGGTGTATTTACCTGTCTTAATTGTGCGCTTTTTAGTCTCTATTTTGGTTATGGCTGTCTTATTACATGTTGTAGCCTTCCCAACCTGAAGGTGCTTGCTTATCCTTCTTTGGTCTAGGTATCGGTATGTAGTCTCTGCCTACCTTAATCGCATCACACACTACAACTTTATCTGGGTTCGCGAATCGACCAAATTTTAAGCTACACCGTTTTCTGTAGTATTCCACATGTAAAGCTTCATTCTTCTTTTCGTTTTCTCTCTGTGTGAGTAATTCGTCATACTTTGACCGTGCTATTGCTACAGGTGACTTAGCTAGAAACTCTAACTCCGAAGATGTTAGAATTATATCCTCAGCTTGTCTGCTCTTCAATCTGTGTTGCTGTCTCTGCACACGGTTGTATATTTTGCGGAACTCTGGATTATCCCAATATTCTACCATACTAATCCCCCCTGTTATCTAGTTCCCAATGCCACTCTTCCATCGGTAAACTCATGTCTAAAACGAACACTTTGCCGTGTTCAAACTGGTGTTTGCTACAGTATTCTTTGGTTATTCCTTTGCCTCCCATGCTTTTGTTACAGCCTTTATGCTTGCATCGCCGTATTGGGTCAGCCGTCTTTGTTTCAATTAACATTATGTGTTTCTCCCTCATTGTTGAAGTGTGTTAATCAATTTCACCTTTATGCTTATCATTTATGATGCTGTATCGTATGCTGAGGCATGGCTTAATGTCTATGATTTGTATTTTATCTTCTGGGTAAAATTTCATCTTCCATTCTTTGAACCGTTCTAAGCATTGTTTTTCGCTTTCTCTGCCACGACACACGAAAAACTTGCTTTTTGGGTATCTGTGTTTATCCAAAACTGTATCCCCCCCTACATTTTTTACAGTCCTGTATTCTGTCACGGTCTAGGTGGCTTACTGCATATACAATGTTATTTGCACATGTGATATTCACATTGTTGTTATTGCTTATTGTGGGTTTTAGTTTGTGTTTGAGGTTGTTTTCTGTTAGGTGTTTGATTATGTTTTTGAAGGCGAAAAGGAACAGTTGCTTTACGTCTGGTAGGTGAATGTTGCTTATCTGGTGTAGCTTCAGTTTTCGCTTTACTGTGTTCTTCATGTGTAGCGGTGTTCGGTTGTATTGTATGAGGGTTTTCTGCGCATGTGTGGTTTTTGGGAAGCGGTCTATTACTCTGTCCTGTGCCTGTTTCGGTGTTATCCACTTGTCGTTTGACCAGTTCTTGACTTCAAAAAGTTCTAACGGAACTTTCATTATTCCCGTTCTTGAATGCTTTTTCAGGTATAACCCTATGTCAAAACCACAACCCCTCGCTCTTACATACTTTCGGTATTTCGGCGAATTGCCTTTCACTTCCAAAACTTCAGTTAAGTCTAGCTGGTCTATCATATTCTCTAATCCGTAGAGTATCGGAAATTCGCTACCTGAAGCCCCCTTGCTGAAGTTAGAATCTGTCTGTAGGTTTTCGTCTACTCTTGTTCGAACTTTATACAGGGTTTCATATTGCCAGTTCTCAAAGAAGGGAAGTGGCATGGATGATGTATTAGAGGTTAAAATTTTTGCCACTCCCCCTTGACACATTCATTTAAAAATTGGCTACCGAAACACTTAAATTCTACAAAAATCTGTATAAGCATGTAGACAATGAAAGTGTCATTTCCATTAGTCGCTAACAACTTCAAAGTATTATGGTTCATTCCTTTCATTGTCTACGCACACCCCAATAATTCTGACTAATTTTCCTCCTTCGAGTTCTCAGGTTTTAGAATGTGCTTTTCGATTATGTTAAGCTCGATGTGGTCAATTTTTGGGTTTTGTGGCTTTAAGGGAACTACAGTTACACAGCCACACTCAGGACATTTGTAATATTTGTTCACTTGAAATTCAGAAAACTTGTCTTCGTCCATTACAGCAGAGCAATAGTTACAGTTCATTTTTTCACATTCCTACCGCTGGTTTTATGTTGCGCAATAATTTTGCACGTTCAGCCACAACCTTCTCGACCTCAACGGGGTCTTGCTCTGAGTTTTTTATATCCGCTTCCGTTGCTACAATCCAGCGTGACGTTTCGTTTTTCGGTATGTTTTGAAGGTCGGTGTTGAGTGCTAAATAGACCTCTACAACATTAGGGTTGCTGGTGGCTTTTGCACGACCATTTTTTATTGCGTTTACAAAAAGTTCTTCTAGCTCCTTTTCCGAAATTTTTCTTGTTTGAGCACCGCAACTTAGGCTCAGTTTTCTGGAGAGATTCTTTAGGTCACCGCTTCGTCTAACTTTTCCTACTGGATACCATGCTTTTGTCAGATGCATTGTGCTTAGTCGTGGGTTTTTGAGCTTGGTTTTGTCTGGTGCTCTGTAAATTACGATATTCGGGATTACGTTGTAGAGTATTTTATCTACAAATACCGCTATTCCGAAACTTCCATCTGTGAAGACTTTCAAGTTATATTTTGGATGTAATTTAGGTCGTATCGAGTGACCATATTCGTGAAGATGGTTAAGCGCATTTTTTCGAGTTAAATACTTGTTGCAGTCGTTACAGAAGAAACAGAGCCTATCGTCTTCACTCATTGTTTTTACTCTCCCTTCCTTTTTGTTGCATGTATTTCACATGGTCGTACCATGAATGATTAGTCTTCAGTTCAGGTGGCGGCGGATTGATAATCATCTTCATGTTCGATAACCCTTTCAGGTTCGATGGTTTTGACCATAATTCGTCTAGTGTTTGTAGTGCCTCTTTATCCCCCCGACATGCACGTTCAGCTAGAGTTTCAATCATGCCTTTCTGAGTGGTAAATTCACGTTTTAGAAGTTTAGAACCGCTACCGCTTGGCTTTATGCCAACGACGCCTTTCGGCGGTTTTCTATTCGGCTCTTTTTCAGGGGCTAGATATTCCGAAGTTAGCTCATCTAAGTCGTCAATCAGAAAAATGTTGTCGTCCTGAAATTTTTCGTATAGTTTGTTTTGAAGCTGTTCAACCTTTTTTCGGTATTTTTTGGCTTGTTCTCTATCTTTTCCGTCTTGAATGTTGACGGTTATCTCTTTTCCGTTTTTTTCGGGTGTTTTGCTCTCTCCCTCGTTCAATTTAATCACCTATTTTTTACAGGTTCGAAGATTGTTGCGACATCCTCAAAAACCACTAAAGACGCTCTTGGGTAGAACTTCCGTAAAGTTTCAACATTGACGGATTCTTCGTTTAGTAAATCCAGACCAGAACTTAGAGTGAAAGCTAGCTGTTCGTTGAATTCTGCTAACGACCAGCCTTTCATGCATGCGTATCTTTCAATGATTTTTTTGGCTCGATTGCTGATTCTTACACATGTCGCTTCAGACGTTTTAACCATTCCTTTATTCCCCTTTATGTTATGAAACATAATACAAACTAAGATAAAACCTCTTTTAAACAAAAATTGTCGAGTGTATTTTGACTACTTTAAGGTGTAGCCACAAAAAATAGTCTAGAGAATCAAGCAAGAAGACTCTGACAAATCGGCTTTTATTGACTATTTGGAGATAAATTAGAGGATACTAGGCTTTTACTCAGGAGTGATTTGAATCAATTCTCATTCTGATTATTCTGTGAATCCAAAGATGAAGAACGAGGAACGAGCCTCAAACGCCAATAAACCTGATGGATAAATTCGACTCTTGTTTCGTTAAAAGCTCCAAGCGTGTTTACTAAAGCCGTTCTTCCCGTGTCCCATGATTGGTTGAAGTCTCTTACTATGAATCGCCTATTCATTGGGTCAAGATTGTTAAATGGACAGACCATTAATAGATTAGCAATCACATCGTAATCCCTTACTATTACACCTCTTATGTTGTCAATAAATCCGAATCGCCCTCTCAATAAAGAATTAATTCTTGGGTATTCATAAACGAGCCTCAGCCGAACTTCTTCAAATTCTTGAACCCTTTTATTATAATTTGGTTGACCATAAGAATTAACAGCTTCACGAAAGGCTTCATTAAGTCTCATCCATTGACTTGTAAAAGAATGGATATTGTTTGCTGTTTTTTCAACGAAACGGTGAAACTTCACCGAATGATATAACCGATAAAACAAACCGCCTATTGTAGCAAGAACTAGAGATACTACGAGCAGAGTAGGCAAGAAAGGGAAAATCTGCGAAAGAGGCTCAGAAATATATTCTTCCAAAATCAAATAAAGAATAACTGCCGCAACAAAATCTGCGATAATATTTATCGCTAATTCCTTCAATGCTCTTTTCAATCTTGAAGGCATATTAATCTCCTGAAAAATTATTTTGGTTATGCTAAATGTATGACTTCACAAAATAGGTTAAGCTTTTTTTGCACATAAATTTATCGTTTACTGGAAGACCTAAAAACTAGGCTTTTTAGTTTCATTCATCTCTCTGGGATTCTATTTTTCCTTCAATGACTTAGCTTATATGTGTAAAAACTCAAATTGTTGTTTTAGACCTCAAAGAAAGAGATATCACTACCGTTCTAACTGCGATTAAGTAGAAGATATTACTTTCACTCGCCTCTCCCCTCTATGTAGTCATACGTTGTGCCACATAGTTTAAAACAAATCATCGAGAAGAGACAATAGAGGTGAAAGACATGGATTGCATATGCCTAAACACTATCAAATCGGAAAGCTATTGTCATGCACAACCAATAAGACCTAGAGAAACAGGTGTCCTTTACTACAAACCAACCGAAAGCGAATTAAAAGAATTTTGCCGTAATTCTGAAAAGTTCAGTTTATGCCCACGATTAAAAGCATTTCAGAACATCAGAGGTTGATTTTATAACACCATTGAGGTCACTAAATTGGATATAAAATCACGAGGCACAATTTCAGCAATAATAAACAACGTCTTCGAGAATCAAAACGTTCTAGAAACTATTAACTGGATTATTGAAACAGATGATGACATTGTTTCAAGAGAAGATTTAGCTCTGGGCTATTTCATTGGTTCTTTAATGAATATCTCTAACAATACAGCAAGAGATTTGAAAAAATGGGAAATTCTTGAGAAGCGGTATAAGAAAAGTCTGGAAGAAATCTATGGGAAGGAAGAAGGACTGGAAAAATTTTTTGAATACAAAATGGGAACTGACGAATCAAATGATAATGGGGTAAACTACACAAAAATCGTCTTGTGTGAAGAGGATATTGAAGACATTAGAAATATGTTGAGACCAATGATTGCACCTTTCAGAGAGAAAATACGTCAAGAAGAGGTTCTTAATGTTATTTAACTTAGATTCACACGATAAAATTTTAAGTTAACAAATGATTACAATAAAGGAGAGATATAATTGAATAAAAAAACTAAACGCAATTTAGTTTTGTGCTGTGCTTAGACGATTGAAACGGCTATGAGACTTAAGAATGTTGGTTTTTCCGTGTCTCTAGGTTAATTATCAGTTTTAGGCGTAGATTATGGCTCTTTTTTCAAGCTCATTCATGATGCTTCCAGCTTTTTCTAAGGTAGATTTTTCTGATAACTCGTAAAAACTTGACCGAACAAACATGTAGTCTCTGACAGATTTTCGTGTCAAAAGACCGAAAAACATTACGAAAAACACTTCGCATATCACAACACCAAGCGTAGTATTGAGCGGGAGAGAATATGAAAGAATAGCCCAAATAGTTCCTACTGTTATTATGGATGTGGCAATAATTCCACAAACTAGCTTAACAATGTCAAACCCTATTTTGGACAGAACTTTCAACAATGTAGAAGCAATTTGAGCATGTCGTGTTTTTTCACCTAAACCCACTATTTCTTCACGAACTATTTCTTGCTTTGCTGGTTCAATTTTTTTGGAATAACCTCCTAGAAAATCTTCAATATTAGAAATCCATTCTTTGTTAAGATTGTCTTCAATTTCTTTTTTCATTGCCCTTATTTCTGGTCTCTCAACAAATTCCAGTCCCAGACCTAACCCAATTTTGATTATTACAAAAACAACTGATGCAATAGAAAGAATTATTGCGACTGAACTAAATAATAGAGTTAAATCGCTCAATTTGTTTCAATTTAATATGTCTTACGCTTCTTATTAAAACTGTGTATGCAAATCTAAAGGTGAAAAAGGCGGAAAAGCTACCTCAATACTTCTTTCCGTTATTTCTCAGTCACCACTTCGCATTCTAATATCTTCAAATATCTTACACTTTATCCCTTCCAGAGAATAAGATTTCAGGGTCTTACTACATTGATTGCTTCTACAGATGTATAAGTAACCATGTTCCTTTTTTATGCGTAAAATTGGTACACGGTAACGTTCAACACCACCAAAGAATCGCCTAAAAGAGAAAGTGTACCAAATAATTCTTTTCCGCATTTCAAAACCATAACAACAATTAAAGCTAATATCTAACGACTTTATAGCGTCCCTTTTCTTTTTTCTTCCGCTTTTTCTGTAATTTAGATACCTTTGCATTATCCCCCTTTTTAACTTCAACAGAATACGGCTTTCCTTTCTTTCTTCCCCAAAAATCTCTCTCCTGAACTTCAAAATCTCGACCTCTAGGTGTCCTTTTTACGTCATGCCCCTGTAGCCGCGTGTCAACCTTGAATGCAATTTCTCCGCTTTCTCCCCGCATCTTGTTAACTTTCAAAGTAAATGCCTTTTTTCGTCTATTAAGACCAAAAGGGTCTTCCTTTTTCTTTTTACGCATTCAATCTCCCCATAATACGTTTAATCCTGATTCATTAAAAATCTTTTTGTAAATACACTCCCCTATCCCCTAGCAGTTATATGTAGAGGATACTCAAAAAAGAATAGAAAACCAGAGAATAATTGAGTATTCCATAAGTAATGTTTAAGTTCGTCAAACGTCAAACAATGAGATGGGAGATACAGGGTTACCTTTTGGGAATCTTCCCTGAAGTTTGTAGCATAGCAACCTGTATCTTCCCACCAACTAACCTTTTACCTCAAAAACCGTTTACCGCAAAATTTCGCTTATGTACACTTTTCTAGCTGGATAACCAAAAAATGACATGACTTAAGGTTTAGGCTAAAAAATTAGACCCAAAACATCATTCAAACAACAAACAGAATATTTAAAAGGTGTTTTGGCTTGTGTCCGTGTTCAGAAAAAAGGGAGAGGGGGAAGTGGTCAGTCTTCTTGGTTGTCTTCTCTTTCCTGTTCTTCTTTCATTAGTTTGTCGTAGCCTTTGGTCATTTTCTCTAGTGCCTTTATTTTGGCGATTTCCGTAGCTGTGTCCTTTTTGGATATTTGGTTTTTCATGTATTTTGTTAGCAGGTCAACGAATCCCGTTAAGGCTTGTTGCTGTGTTTCAACTTGTGCCTCTAGCTGTTCTATCTTGTTGTTTTTAGACCCGTTAACGTAGCCTGTCAGGGTTATTCTTTTGTATAGTTCTGGTAGTTTTTCGGTTATGCTTTTGTTCAGTGTCATTAGATAAGTGGAGTCACTCGTTGGTATCGAGTGACCGATTAAATACTGAGCTTCGAAAGTGTTGAATCCCGATTCTACAGAACTGGACATAAGGAACTTTCTTAACAGGTGAAAGCTGATTTTACCAGTTGTGGTTATGTTGGCTTTTCGTGCTAACTTTTGGATTATGTCGTTTAAGGCTCGGTTCGTTATGTGATTCTCTGCCATGTGGTTGTGCCAAAGCCATTCTGAGTTTTTGTTGGATATTTCTAGGTAGGCACTCAGTGAACTGACCGCTTCAGGTGTCAGAAATGAAAACGCTGGTTCGTTTGTTTTTCCCCGTGAATACTCGAAGGCTATAAACTCGGTTTTGTTCTTTTCCGCTTTTCTAACTAGGCTTTCGATGAATTGACGTTTCAGACCTAGAAAATCTTTTGACGCATAGCCTAGACTTACACCAGTGCTTAGAATCGCTTTATCTCTGATATCTGCAACATAGAACATTTTCTTTAGTTCTGCTTGTGTGAAAGTGTGCTGGTTCTGCGCTCTCCGAGTTTTACGTATGCTTCTGCGTTTGATTCTTAGGCTTGTTGTCTGTGACGTAAAGAATGCTCTTATGCTGCTGGTTGCGCTTCTTGCTGTGTTGGAACTGTATCCTTTTGTGATATAGTCGTGATAGTACTTCAAAACCACTTTTCCGTACTCTTTAGCGAACTGGTCTTTATCGGTTGCTTGTTTATACTCTGTCACTATCTGAACGTCTGTTTTGTCTATTGCCTGAAGGAACTGCTCAAAGCGGTTGCAGTGTGAATAAACCGTGTCTCTGCTCGAATACTCACTTAACCAATTAGCTGTAGGTTCGCCAAGATATTTACTTTCACTTATTCGCTGGTTAATGTATTCCCTTATTGTGGTTGGGTTCATGTATTATCTATCCTTAATATTCGGTTAACTCACTAAAAAAGACAATTTTTTCTTCTGTGTTCCTAATAACAGAAGATTGGTGAAAAACAGCTTTTCGTAATTTTCCATGAAGAAGCATTAGTTGTTAATTGCCTGAGCCGACTGTTTGGCGTTGTCGGTAATTCTCGTAGTCTGGTATGGTTCGATTGTATTCCTTATCCATCAGCGTTGACGAGACCAGAAAGTCTGCGGTGGAGCGGTTACATGCAACAGGTATATTCCACACCACAGCCATACGCAGAAGAGCCTTCACGTCGGGGTCATGAGGAAGAGACTCAAGCGGGTCCCAGAAAAAAATCAGAAAATCGATTTCGCCGTTTGCAATCTTAGCTCCAATCTGCATGTCACCGCCCAAAGGGCCACTCTTAAGCCTGGTCACCTCCAAGCCTGTCTTTTCGATGACCTTTCCTGTTGTTCCGGTTGCGTAAAGTTCATGCAGGCTCAAAAGATACTGGTTGAATTTTACCCACTCCAGCAAATCCTCTTTTCTGTGGTCATGCGCAACCAAAGCAATCTTCTTTCTTTTTCCCATCACAACTTTTTCGCTGGTCATTTTTCTCTCCTCTTTCAGACGCATGTTCTTACTGTAAAGGGGAACTGAAAAGATTTTGCTATTGTCCCTATTGTTTTTGCATGTTTTTGTTTTCGTGGGGGTCTGAATAGGTTATATTCACTCACTGGTTTATGTAAAACAGACATTACTTAAAGTAAAGTTTATATTACATTTTGTAATGTTATGTTTACATGAGGTGCGCTAATGAAAGGTAGAAAACTAGCCATTTGCCGAGCAATCCTTTCAATCATTCTATCAATCGTAGTTCTTTGGTCCATTCACTTTGGCAATCCGATACTGGTCGTAGTGGCAATCATAACTGGATTAGCGCTCTCAATCATTCTGTTACGCAAAGACGAAAGAGCCCGTGTCGATGAACGAATCCAACTAATAAACGAAAAATCTGCCACCGCAACCCTAAGCACCTATGTTTTGGGCATAGCTTTTGTTGGAGTCGCTCTGTTGGCACTTGATAACAGCGGTTACAATGGGCTTTCTTCATCAGGTTTCACTCTTTTGTACTCTGCTTGTGCTCTAATGGTTTTGAACGTAGTTTTCTCGCTATATTACCGTCACAGATATGGAGGCTAGCCGTACGTGCGAACCAAACTCAAGGTGTATCGAGCCATGCATAACATAACCCAAGAAGACCTTGCTAACGCGATTGGCGTAACTAGACAAACAGTTATAGCTATGGAAAAAGGAAAATATAACCCTTCTTTGCAACTTGCTTTCAAGATAGCGCGCTATTTTAAAGTTAAAATTGAGGATGTTTTCTTTTATGATCAAGACGAGAAAAAACCACACATGGAGGTCATTGAAAATTGAGTGAAACACAATCAGCGGTTAAATTAGAAAAAGTGAGTAAAAGCTTTGGAACCATTCAGGCTGTCAAAAGTTTGGACCTGCAAATTGACGCTGGAACTGTTTTCGGTTTTCTGGGTCCGAACGGTTCAGGCAAATCAACTACAATGAAGATGATAATGGGTCTCCTGAAGGCGGACTCTGGAGAATTGAACGTTTATGGAATTGACGTTTCAAGTAATCCTTGGGAAGTCAAGAAGCTTGTGGGCTATGTTCCCGAAAGCCCAAGACTATACGAGTTTCTCACCGGGCTCGAATATCTGGACTTCATAGCCGACGTTTACGGTTTAGATGCAGCAACCAAAAAGGCTCGAATAGAAGAGTACCTCGACGCTTTTGACTTGGAAAACCGTGAAAACGAAATGATCAGCGGCTACTCTCATGGTATGAAACAGAAAATAGCAATCATCGCTGCTCTGCTGCACAAGCCGAAACTGTTGATTCTCGATGAACCCCTAAGCGGATTAGACCCTAAATCTGCCAGAATTGTAAAAGATTTAATTCACAAGTTGGCAAGTGACGGCGTAACAACCATCATGAGCACTCACGTTTTAGAGATTGCGGATGCCGTTTGCGACAGGATAGCCATCATGTATCAGGGAAGCAAGCTTGCGGAAGGCAAACCAGCAGAATTGCGTAAGGAAGCTCAGATGCCAGATTCGACGCTTGAAGAAATCTTTCTGAAACTGACCGGAACAAGCGACATCAAAGCGATTGTTGAAGCTCTCGGAAAATGAGGAAGAAACCATTGAATTTCAAACTCATATTGCATATGGCTAAAATCTTGGCGCTCTCTTCTGTAAGGGCTAGAAGAGCACAAACTTCGGTTCCAACAGGATTCGCAAAATCTCCGAAAATAAACATAATTATCTCTTTAATTGCCTTTCCAGCTGCAGCCTTACTTGCCAACACTTTCATCGGCGCATTCCTCGGAGACATGGATTTAGGCCTGTTTTTCTTGCAGGTAGCGGTTTTTATTCCATCCCTGATGACTCTGGCTTCAGTGATGTACGGTTTGCTCTTCGAATTCAGCCAGTCATCCTCTGTTGGTTCAGCAGACATCATCAACTGGCTTCCCATAAAAGTCATAGAATTCGTTTTCGCCTCAGTGCTTTCCATGATCTACTTCTTAGCCCCATTACTTGCAATGTTTTTTGGCGCAGCCTTCGGAATAGCCGTGTCCGTCAACATGCTGGACGTGGGCTTGCTCAGCATAGTTTTCGGCGTCTTAGGAATGTTTGTGGGCGCTTTCTTAATGGAGATTATCCGGGCAATAACAAATCGTGTATCAGCGTCATTCTACAAGCGCAGCGGCAGAACAACCGTAGCCATAAGAATGGTGCTATTGCTAACTTTCATGGTGGTGTACATCCTTGTTTTTAACGCCAACTTTCTGTTCGCGATTCTTCAACAGTTTATGGGTGGAATAGGAAACGCATGGTTCATACCGATACTTTGGCCTTCTCTAGCGATAATGAGTTATCTAACTGCAGAAAGCTTGCAAGCGCTCATTTACACCGTATCTAGTATGGGGCTTGCGGTAGTGCTTCTCTGGGTAAGTGTGAAGCTTAGAGAAAGATACTGGGTTCCCGCTCCATTCTCGATTAAACTGAAGACTTCCAAAGCATATACGCCTAAACGAGGCTTTCTTGGGAGCCTAGGCTTCACCGCTGCTGAGGCTGCTTTGATACGGAAGGATTTGCGTGGCTTAACTAGACGTAAGGAGATGATCGTGTGGATTGCCCTGCCGGTGGCGATGAGCCTAATATCTCTTTTCTCTTTTCAATCTTCTTGGGCGACTGCATCCACTACGATTGAAAAATTAGCCATATTCTGGGGTCCCCTGATGGGCGTGTTCATGTTTGCTTTCTACTTGACATTAACTGGAGTAGGACAGGAAGGAAGTGCCTTCTTGAACCTGCTTATTACCCCCCTGAAAGAGAAAGAAGTAACTAAATCAAAGCTTGCAGTAGCACTTTTTCCTTCATTTTGTGCTCTGGTTGCTGTCACAGCTTTCATACAGGCAATTGTGCCTCTTCGATTGGAAGCCCTAATCGCCGTAATCGTGACGTTGTTTGCAGGGCTTTTTGAGTGCGCTTTTGTTGGTTTGGCTGTAGGCAGCCGCTTTCCAGACTTCAACGAAGTTCCAAGAGCACGCTTCATTGACCAGAAGGGTATATTGTTAGGGATGCTTATCGTCGCTGCGTGTGTAGGAGTCACATTCTTGCCTCCTTTCCTGTACAGCTTTCACCTCTTAGTGTTCCCTCTTCTTGCAGCTCCTGTTCTATCTGCGATTGCATGTGTTTTGATATGCTATACGAGTTATCGAGCAACTTTAAGCAGTTTGCAGGAACTCATACGTCAATCTTGATTTGATTTTTTTGGCTGCTTTTTTGTTTGGTTTTGTTGAAATTTTGTGGGGTGCCGTTTTTGTTGGATGTGATTTACCGTTAATCTTAAATATCTGATGTTAACTATATCTAACATGGAGTTAGAAATACTCAACAAAATATGATAAATAAACAACGGGGAAAAACATGATGAAAAACCTAAGCTACATTATCCTCGCCCTAGGAATAGCAACATGCTTAATCGGCGCATACATCATGGCCTTCGGAGAACCAATCGTGGGTCCAGACCACACAGGCATTGCAACAGTTGTAGGCATAACTGGAATCGGCATAATAAGCACAGCAAACACCACACTGCTGGCAACAAGGAAAAAGGAGGAAATGTAATCAATGACAGAATTTGCATGGCCAATAATTCTAATCGTGAACGCACTCCTCGTGTTGCTGGTTGGCGTGTTTGTTTTGTGGAAAATTCATAGAGACAAGAAAGCGGGTTATCCTACTCAAGATGAACGCACACTAAGGATCAGCGGAAGAGCAGCTATTGGGACTTACTATATCAGCCTCGCTTTCATGATATCACTATTGCTGTTCATAATATTCGGAACAGAGTTTCTAGGGCAACTTTTGCCAGAACTTGACGCTGGATGGGCCATAATTGCAGTAATGCTCGTCAATGGCATCTCAAATGCTTTGTTAAGCTGGTATTACAGCAGAAAAGGCGACCTGTGATGCGGACAAGAATCAAAGAGCTGAGGGCGAGACACGACCTTACACAAGAGGACTTGGCAAAGAAGGTTGGAGTCAGAAGAGAAACTATACTCTATATGGAGAAGGGGAAGTATAACCCGTCCCTGAAGCTGGCGCACGATGTTGCCAAAGTGTTGAAGACCACAATAGACGACCTGTTCATTTTCGATGATGAAGACAGCTAACAGGGTTCCTTTTTCTTTGAACAGATGCTTTGAGCAACAAGAACTTTTAAGTTAATAGAACAAAATGAGAAGATAAGAGGCAACTCACTTGGACCTACAAAAAAGAATCGACCTTGTCATGAGAAACACGGCAGAGGTAGTAACTCCCGAAGAAACCCGCACACTACTCGAAACAAATGACCGCCCCCGAGCCTACTGGGGCTTCGAGTGCTCTGGACTACTACACATAGGCATAGGGCTAGTCTGTTCAGCAAAAATCAAAGACATGGTAAACGCTGGCTTCGATTTCACCATATTCCTAGCCGACTGGCACTCATGGATAAACAACAAACTAGGCGGAGACATGGAAAACATCCGCACATGCGGAGAATACCTGAAACAAATCTTCACAGCCCTAGGGTTAACACCTGATAAGGTGGAGTTCCGTTGGGCATCAGACATAACCGAAGAAGTGGAATATTGGGAAAAGGTCATCCGCATAGCCAAAAGCGTCTCGGTGAAAAGAACATGGCGCGCCCTGCCAGTTATGGGACGCGAAACAAGCATGACCGACATCGAAACAGCTTGGGTGTTCTATCCGTGCATGCAAGCGGCAGACATATTCGAGATGGATCTGGACGTAGCCTGTTCGGGCATAGACCAAAGGAAGGCTCATATGCTGGCGAGGGACGCAGCGGAGAAGCTCAAGTGGAAAAAGCCTTCATGCATCCACACTCCCCTACTTATTGGGCTCCAAGGACCCGAAACCACAGAAAAAACGTTTGACGAAAACGCAGAATTGAACGTGGAGATCAGCTCCAAAATGTCCAAAAGCGTCCCGCAGAGCAGCATACTCGTTCATGACAGTTCCGAAGAAATTGCAGCAAAAATAAAGAACGCCTACTGTCCCCCGAAAGTAGTGAAAAATAATCCTATGCTCGAATTGGCTAGACTCATAATTTTTCCCGAAAAGGACGTTTTAACGATTCCTCGTCCAGCCAAATACGGGGGTCCTGAAACCTTTGAAAGCTTCGAGAGTCTCGCAAACGTCTACAGCGAAGGCAAAATGCATCCTCTAGACCTGAAGAATGGCGTCACAGAAGCTCTAGTTGAAATCCTGAAGCCTGTCCGCGAACATTTCAGGAGACATCCAGAGACGCTGGAAAAGATGTTGAAGATAGAGATAACTAGGTAGAAGAGTTGTCAACGAAAACAGAGAAAAGACTAGAGAAAATCCAGCAACTCTTGGAGAGACTCGCAAAGCAAGCCGCAAAAGGCACTCCGATCGTTGTAGAGGGAAAAAATGACATCCTGTGTCTCCACAGGTTGGGGATAACTGGCGACATGATTTTGGCGAAAACTTCAGGAAAATCATTCTTGGATGTTCTCGGCGAAATAGAGCGAAGAGAAAGAAGTGAGGTCATCCTTCTGTTCGACTTTGACCGGCGCGGCAAAGAGTGGACTCGCCGCATGGCCCGTCGCCTAGAGGGGATGAAAATAGTTCCTAATCTTCTGTTCTGGAGGATGCTTTTAGGTTTGGTTGGGCGGGATGTTAAGGACATTGAGGGTTTGGCGGCTTATCTTGGAACTTTGAGGAATAGGAGCGTCAAGTCGTAAAGTATAATAGACACTGAAGTGTTTAAACAGAGTCGTCTCAGTTTTAATGGGGACACAATATCATGATTGAGGTGAATAGAAACGAAATCAGCACAAACTTTTACGATAAAGTATGTTATTCGCGCCCGATTCGAAGTGGAGGGAGTAGTTGAAAAACCGGATGTGATCGGGGCACTTTTTGGACAAACTGAAGGATTGTTTGGACCCGAACTTGACCTCCGAGAACTCCAAAAATCGGGTAGAATTGGAAGAATAGAAATAAGTTTAGACTCAAAACAGGACAAAACAACTGGAAAAATCAACATACCAACAAGTCTGGACAGAGTGTCCACAGCCATTATTGCAGCCAGCATCGAAAGCATAAACCGCGTAGGACCATGCAAAGCAAAAGTTATTCTGAACAAAATAGAGGACATACGGGACGCTAGACGGCGAATAATCATAAACCGAGCCAAAGACGTTCTTCGGAAATGGACTGTCGAAACCATGCCCGGCACAGACGAAATTTTCAGGGAAGTCTCAGAGATGTTGCGGCTGGCAAGGGTTGAAAAGTATGGACCTGAAGGATTGACTGCTGGACCAGAAATCAATAGTGCAAAGGAAATAATCGTTGTTGAGGGGCGGGCAGATGTAATCAACCTGTTAAGAGCTGGAATACAGAACACCATCGCTGTCGAAGGCGCCAAAATCCCGCAAAGCATAATCAAAATATGCAAAGAAAGAGAAGCCACCGCATTTCTGGATGGCGACCGAGGCGGAGACCTTATTCTCAAAGAGCTTCAGCAAGTAACCACCCTCAAGTATGTT
This sequence comes from Candidatus Bathyarchaeota archaeon, assembly GCA_050123155.1. Lineage (GTDB taxonomy): Archaea > Thermoproteota > Bathyarchaeia > Bathyarchaeales > Bathyarchaeaceae > Bathyarchaeum. The sequence goes on from JASFHP010000001.1 coordinate 320,410, forward strand.
GCGAGAGCACCCCGAGGCAAAGAAGTGGAAGACCTAACTTTCAACGAGATCGAAAAAGCCCTGAAAAACAAGGTTCCTGTTGAAAAGGTCAAAGTGACGAAGCCAAGGCAGAAGGAGCGACGGAAAAAGTTGCTTCCCAAGCAAATCGTTGACACCGCAAAAGAGCTGACTGGAACGTTGGAGGCTGTGCTACTTGACAAAGAGATGAAGAAGGTGGATCGGCTGCCGGTAAGAGAAATTGCTGAGAAACTTCAGCAAACAAAAGATGTAGACACGGTGGTCTTTGACGGCGTGATAACTCAGAGGCTCATAGATATCGCTGAAAAACAGAATGTCAACTATCTTGTAGCTGCCCGAATTTCGAAAGCAATGAAACAGCCACTAAAAGTGAAACTGATAACCTTCGAGGAAATCCAAGCTTAGCAAACGACGTTACGGAGGTAAAATTGCCTCCATTTTCCTTTTTTACGAAATCATCATTACCTTTTTTAGCTGTTTCAGGTTAATCACATATTGGTAAGAGAGGATAGAGTCTGCTTGAAGATTTTCAGAATAGACCGCAAGAAGGGCTTCGCGAAGGTTATGCCAGAGAGTTTAGACGATCTGTGGCACCTCTACAACATAATTCTCAAAAGAGATGAGGTCTACGCCCGCACCACCAGACAAGTAAAACCCGACGATCAGTATGCGCGACCAACAAAGGCAAAAAGGGTTCCCGTCAATCTGGGTGTGCAAGTTGAAAAACTGTATTGGGACAGAGTGCTCAACCGCCTGCGAATAAACGGCATCGTGTGTGATGCACCAGAAAAGTTGAGCATAAGAGGTTCTCGGCACACACTAGATGTCACAGTCAATAAGCCCGTATCTATCATCAAAAAGAAATGGTTGAAACATGAGCTGGACAGGCTGAAGCGGGCAAGCAGGATCACGGCTGCGCCTCTCACCATAATTTCGATGGATGACGAGGAGTATTGTGTGGCGGTTCTGCGTCAATACGGGTTAGAAACGAAGATGGGTGGGCGAACCAAGCTTCCGGGGAAGTTGGAGGCAGAAAAAAGGGAGAAAGCAAAGCAGCTCTTCTTCAAGGATGCACTTAAGTCTCTGCGGGAAGCGTGGGCTCCTCTTCACAGTGCGATAGTTGTCCTTGGACCCGGATTCATCAAGGACGGTTTTGTTGATTACCTGAAAAGGGAGGCTAGAGATGTTGCCGGGTCAGTTGTTGCCGTGAAAGGGGTGAACAGCGCTGGTTTATCTGGGATACAGGAATCGCTTCGCTCAGGAATCCTCGTTAACATACTGCAGAATCTTCGGGTGGCTGACGAAATGAGGGCTATGGAGGAGTTCTTGGCGAGGCTCGGAAAAGGCAAACAGGACGTAACCTACGGATTAGTTGACGTAGAAAAAGCAGGCATGTATGGCGCGGTTGAGAAGCTGCTGGTTGCAGACTCAGCCCTGAGAGAAACCACAGAAGAGAAAAGACGGCAACTGGAGAAACTCATGAAACAGGTTGAAGAGGCACGTGGAGCAATCATGGTCATCAGCACCGAGCATGAAGCAGGAACAAAGCTGCTCTCCCTAGGCGGAGTCGCCGCCCTACTACGGTTCCCACTGCCATCTTGACAGAAACTACTAACGAATGTGTGAACATCCGACAGAAATCCTGTGTTATGCTGTTGAATTTCAGAAAAAAGACTGTTTTCAACAATGTACCTCTATTAGGAGCCTAATAGGGACCACCTGCATGATTCGGTGTTAACAAAAAAGTGTGAAACACAGTTTTTCAACAAGAAACAACCGGATTTTATGATGAGGCTTAAAGATGGGCAAGAGAATACATCCCCGCGAATATAAAGCTGATAGTTAACAGTCACTCCTCTTTTTTCTGAAAAAAACTCAAAGTCTTGAAGAATATTTGCAGTTCTGTAAAATCTGTTTTTTTGGGTTTGGGGTTATTTTTTGTGGGTTTTTGTGCGTCTGCGTACGGCTGGGTTTTGGTCTGCAAGTTTTTTCATGGCTTGCTCAAATGTTTCGTCGGGTGCCAGTTCTTTTTCGATGAAGACTCCTGTTCTTCCCACCTCATCGCGGCGTAGTAGAGCGTGTACCCGGTCCAACACTGTGTTGAGGGAGACGCCTAAAAGGTTGGCAACCTCTTCTTCTCGACCAACAACCGCACTTTCTATGTGCCCTTCTTTTGTGGGTTCTATGAGCATAAGCCGCTTATCCACACCCAAAACACGTCTGTCTTCTTTGAGTGCTGAAAGAGTTGCTTCACCACTAAACCTGTAAAAGTCCTTCTCGACGGGACGGAGCTTAACCAAAGGAAACGACAGACTAATCTGCGGATCCAATTCGATGTATCCTTTCAGGGCATAGGCGGGTGTAGCCTGAACAATTGTTCGCTGATAAACAGGAAAACCCGACCGCTCAAGAGAAGTCTCTATAACAAAGGAAGACGGTGGAGAAGGCAGGAACACGTCGATGTCGCTTGTTTCTGAAACGTCTCCACGGGCGATGCTTCCGTGAACGATAGAACGCAGATGGCACTTGTCCAGCGTCTCCATCAGCTGAATTGTTTTTGTCCTCAGTTGCTTCAAAAGTTTCCAGTGTCTCTTATCGTAGACGACCTCTACTCGTTCAGCCCGTTTCATCGGCTTCTTAGCCATCTTTACTTCACCAGTTCAAGGCAACTCTTCAGCCACTCCAAATAAGATGATGAGCCATCCACTATGGGAAGCGCCAGAATCTCCGGCACATCGTAGCTGTGAAGCTCCCCCACTCTCTTCAACAGCTTCTTGAACAGCTTTTCACTCGACTTCATGAACACCAGAACCTCCTTTTCCTCCTCTGCCTCTCCTTTCCACCAGAAAAAGGAAGAAACAGAGTCAACGAGGTTGCCGCAGGCGATCAGTCGCTCCTCCAGCAGTGTGCGAACTATCTTCACGGCTTCTTCCCTGTTGCTGGCGGTCATAAGAACAATCAGGTATGACATGGATTCTCCCACAAAGACTATGGAGTAGTGCTATTTTAAATAAATCAAAAACGAAGGTTTCTGGTATGCTGATTGCTGGAGTTGACGAAGCCGGTCGCGGGCCTGTCATTGGTCCTCTGGTTATAGCAGGCGTCTCTATCGACGAGAACGATTTACCCAAACTGGTGGAGCTTGGCGTGAAAGACTCTAAACTCCTTTCTCCGCAAAAACGCGAAACACTTGCCTCACAAATAAGAGATGTGGCTCTGAACTGCAACATCGTATGGCTGTCTCCAGCTGAGATTGATCGCGTCGTTGAAAGCAAAAGAAAACTTCACAAACTGAACCGCCTCGAAGCCGTGGCAATGGCTAGAGTGATAGCTGTTCTTATGCCAGACGTAGCCTATGTGGACGCATCGGATATTCTGCCAGACCGATTTGCAGAACACATCGCAGAAAGCCTCTCGTTTAGCCCAGAAATAATATGCGAACACAAGGCAGACGCAACCTACCCCATCGTATCCGCAGCATCTATCATAGCCAAGGTGGAACGGGACAGAGCAATTTCAAAGCTACAGAAGAAACACGGCAACATAGGCTGCGGCTACCCAAGCGACCCAAACACAATAAAATTCCTGGAAGACTGGATCAGAAAATTTGGCGACTACCCAGATTTCGTAAGAAAATCGTGGAAAACAGCAAAAAGAGTCAAAAACAAAGCAGACTCAAGACAGAAAAAGCTGCAGTAAAACCTTTTTCAACCTGTTCTGTGAGAATCAACACTAATCAAGCTGCGTGAAGAGTTCTTCTGCACATTCCATCTTGTTGAAAACCTTGTGACATATCAAAGGAACTCCTTCATCTTGACTTCCTTCATAGCTTATGAAAACCGCATGAGCGCCGATAACCTCGCCAAGGCTTTTCACCTCTCTTATCCGCTGACCCAAGTTCCTCTCCCCGTAATCAGCAACGCCCCCAATTATTTTCAACCCCTTTTCTGGGCATCTAGCAATAAAATCAAAGGGCGCTCTTCCTGTGAAAGTAACCTTAAAATCGAATTGTGAAAACTTCCTAAAAACTGCCTTCAAACGACGATGTTTAGCGATTATGTGTCGGGCTTTAGCTAAGAAACACACCCTTTCGGGACCTTGAAACACATCTTTGGTTTGCACCACCGCGGCTCCAAGAATCCATTCAAGCTTGTAGGCTGCGGAGACTGAAGCTTTAGCCATTTCATTCTCATAACCGTAAAGAGTTCGCCTAGAGATTCCAACCATCTCAGCTAACTCTCCAACAGAAAGCCCCAGCTCTTGTCTCCGCTTCCTGATAAGGGTCCCATCAAGTTTTATGTAGTAGCCTCCAGGTCCAGCCTCAACCAAAGGATCCACTCCCCGGAGGAACATATCCTCCAGAGTTTTGGCATTTATGGCACACACATCATACCTGGTGTAGACCGTATCATCCTCGAGAGGTTTTCTTCGCCTCTTTTCACCGACAATAAGAGGTAAAGCAGAAAAGCATCCTGAAATCTTCTGAAGCTCCGCCACATCATTGAGGTACGTATTTCCAATGTTGGCGTGAATCTTCAGGAAAACGAGCTTTTTTTCTCCCTGAGCCGCTATGTCAAAGCAGCATGGTCTGGAGTAACATCTTTGTGACAAGCGGAATCCGGCTTTTTCCAGAATACGTTCCGTGGCACCGAGGATCTCCGATCTTTCCATCATACACCCTCAGCTACGCAAACTTTTCTGGGGGTCGCTTATAAACATGTGTGCAGTATTAATGAATCAATTAACTCGGTGCACATTTTCTCTGTTTTCATTCTGCCATTGTTTTCTCTTTGTGTGTACGCAGTGCTTTTTTAATAGCCTCTGCAACGTTCGTGCCTGGTTTGGCTGGTATAATGGTTATGCTATGCTGTTTTAACAGTCCAGACGCGCCAATACCCAGTTCGTTAGCAATTACTACTTCAGCGCCTTCATCTATCAGCGTTTTAACTGCGATGGGTCCCGCTCCATGGTGATAGGATACTGCAGGGTTCTCCAGTATGGTTACACCTGTTATCTTTTCATCTTCAGCGTCCACTATAGTAAACGTTCTAGCTCTACCAAAAACGTTTGACACAACGTCTCCTAAACCATTTTTTTCATTCGTTGCAACGGCTATCCTGAGCTTTCCCAAAAAAAGTTCACCTCCCCCTGTCTTCCAAATTCCTTAATGGGTACCGCATTCACGACCCTGTTTGCCATTTCTCTATTTCTCAAGTTTTTCTTTTAATTCTTCGATTCTAGCTTTGACGCCACCCATCTCTTGTTCAAGGTCTGCTTTCTCTGCTTCCAGCTGTTTCTGATAGTTTTCTAAGGCTGCAGCTTCCTGCTCTGGAGACTGCGGTTGTGCTGCTGGCGGAATTGCCTGTGGGTAAACGGGTTGACCTACTACTGGTGGTGGGTATGTGTGCAGTCCTCTGCCAAAGCCTCTTCTCCAGCCTCTGCCGCGTCCTCTGCCCCATCCTCTTCCGTATCCGCCTGTTGGGTTCATGAATCCGGGAACGGGGTAGCCTGCGCAGTATCCGGCTGCTCTTCCTGTCATGGGTCCGGCGCCTCGGGGTCCTGTTCTATCTCCTCTTGGCATGGTTCTTTCACCTCTATTTTTGTGTTTATGCACAATTTATATTTATTAGATTATGCACAGAAATATATAAGAGTTACGGAGCCACTAAATTAACATATAATAACTAAAACACAAAAAATTAGCTGATTACAATGTCACGAAGACGGTGCAGACGAGGAGGAAGAGGAAGATTCCCCAAGCCAGTCTTCATACCGAACCCCTCAAAAGTAGAAAAATTCATTCCACAACCAAAAACAAGCTCCAACCCCATTCTGATCGAACCCGCAGAAGTCGAAGCCCTAAGACTGGTGGACCTTGAAGGCTTATCTCAGGAACAGGCAGGCACAAAAATGGGCGTCTCAAGAGGAACAATCTGGAGACTTCTCCAAAGCGCAAGAAAAAAAGTTGCCCAAGCCCTCACCGAAGGGAGACCATTAACAGTCACCAACTAAAACATCAATTAAGCAAGTATGCCCACGACTTTTCGATATGTGTAGCTCAGCGTTGTAGCATCTGGAGAGAAAATTTTTCTGACATCTATAAACCAATAAATATGACCATATGCACCTAGGATTTTCAGGTTGAGAAGAAATGTGTGAGCTTAAGGCAATTGTAGAAAACGAAGTAGCGTTTGAAAATGTAATTTACGCAAAAGCGATTGAAAACAAAGTGGTTGTCAAAGACATCCTGGGCAAGTCAATGGAGTTCAAGAATCACACAATCACAGAGGTCAACATAACCAAAGAACAGCTTGTTCTGTCTCCAACAAAAACACAAAAATAGATTATAGTTCCTGTGAAGATGCTTTTCCAAGAAACTCTGGACGCTACGAGCTAGACGCAGTGTAGACGCTAAATTAGTACAGTGCTGTTTTTGCAACAAATTGTCTCTACAATTGTTTTAAGGTCTGTTTCCACAGCTCTGCAATAGCCTTCGAAACTCTGCTTTCTGGCGAATATTCTACTATGGGTTTTCCTGCAACCATAGCTTCCGTAACAATGGGGTCAAAAGGTATTTTTCCAACAACCTCCACGCCGATTGAAGCACAAAACTCGACTATTCTGGACGTGTTTTCTTCGTTCAAATCATACTTGTTCACGCAAACAAGGGCAGAAATCTTGAAGTGACTGAGCAAACCCAAGGCACGCTCCATATCATGGATGCCCGACAACGTTGGCTCCACAACTATTAAGCCCATGTCAACTCCACCCACAGAAGCTATCACAGGACAGCCGATTCCAGGCGGTCCATCATTAATGATCAGTTCGCAGTTTTCTTTTTCAGCGACCTTTTTTGCATTCTGCCTTACCCGCGTCACAAGTTTACCCGAGTTTTCCTCTCCCGGATTCAACAGAGCATGAGACATGGGACCATGCTTCGTCTTTGAGATGAATGCGTAACCAGAAATTCTTTTTTCAAGCTCTATTGCGGCTACTGGGCAAATGTACGCACAGACGCCGCAGCCCTCACATAGAACAGGGTCGACAACGAGTTTCTCTATGGCGCCGAATCGGCAATGCTCTTCACATTTTCCGCATTGGACACACCCTTCTTCATCTATAACGGCAACTCTGGAGGCTCTGAATTCCTGTTTCTCCAGCACCTCAGGCTTCAACAAAATGTGAAGGTCTGGCGCATCCACATCACAGTCAGTTAACACAGTCCTTTGGGCTAAAACTGCGAAAGAAGCGGTCACACTTGTTTTTCCGGTTCCGCCCTTTCCACTCAACACTGTAATCTCTTTCACCAAAGTTTTCACCTCTTCATATCAGCCCAGATTTCCAGAAACTTCTCTTTCCACTCAGGCATCTCAGCCACGAATGGGACTCCACGGGAATACAGTTCCGCGATTTTCTTGCTAAACGGAATCTCCAATAGCACAGGAATGTTCTCTTTTTCGCAGTATTCGTAGACTTTTCTGTCGCCAAGTCCTGCACGGTTTACTACGACGCCCATTGGAACTCCAAGGTCCTTCAAGACCTGAACCGTTATTTTCAGATCGTGCAAACCAAAGGGCGTTGGCTCTGTCACAAGAATACAGTAGTCAGTTTTGTGGACTGAGGCAACCAAAGAACAGGCTGTTCCAGGTGGAGCGTCTATCACAACGTTTTTGTTGATTTTCATCTGGTTCTTGACTGCCCTTATCAGCGGGACAGCCATTGCTTCTCCCACGTTGAGTTCCCCGTAAACTATCTCAACGCCCTTGGCTTCTCCTTTTTTGATGACGCCTATCTGCCTCTTCTTTTCGGTTATTGCATTCTTGGGGCAGACAAGTGCGCAGCCGCCGCAGCTGTGACATAGTTCGGGAAAGACCATAACCGTTTTTGGCGCCACAAACAGGGCGTTGTAAGCACAGAACTTGGAGCATTTTCCGCAGTAATCACATAACTCCTCTGAAACCACAGGAACCTTCGTGTATACTGGTTCTGTTTCATGGATTTTAGGTTGCAGTAAAATGTGGGAGTTCGGCTCCTCAACATCGCAGTCAAGCAGCTGCACGTTTTCTAGGGACAGCGCCATGTTGACTGCAACAGTTGTCTTTCCTGTGCCGCCTTTTCCGCTGGCAACCGTTATGATCATTTGTTTCCTCTTCTTTTCGGGGTTACCTGTTTTCTATTGGTGCTGAGCATGCTGGCAGCCCTGTGTTAGCTCTTGGAGTTCATTGTTGTTGTATGCTGTGACGGCTTCTTTGACAGTGTTTGCTTCGGTTCTCAGCACGGCAACTCCAGCATCTTGGAAGATTCTCAGGGCTCTTGGGCCTAACCCGTAAGTGATTAGTGCTTTTGGTTTTAATTGTAGAATTCGGTCAGGTGGATGACCGACACCGCCAAAATGTTCACTTGTGTTAGCTATTGTCCCTTGCCCTATCACATGACCTTCTCCATCTAAATCGATGATGGCGTAGAAAGGTGCCCTCCCAAAATGCTGAGAAAGCTGCGCGTCGATGCCTCGGTCATCCGAGACCGGAACCACAATTCTTGTATTCACTTCCTTTCCACCTCCTTTTGCTTTCAAATCCTTAGAATTTTCTTATGCTACCTTCTAGTTCCAATCCTAAATATTTAGTGTACAAGGTTTTATCGTCCTCTTCCCATTCCGAAATGTCCACCAACAGTCGGATTGCCTACCTCTTTGAGTTGCCCCTTCTTGTACTTCTCAACAGCCTCTCTGATGTTGCCAGAAGCGCCTGTAACAATCTTTATTCCCGCTGCTGAGAGGACATTGAAGGCGTTGGGTCCAACGTTGCCTGTTATAACTACGTTGACGCCCATGTTTGCTGCTGTCTGAGCGGCTTGAATTCCAGCTCCATGCGCTGCATTAACCGAATCATTTGAAATTGCATTAAACTCCATGGTCTCAGAATCAACTATCACAAAGTAGGGACATCTACCGAATCTCGAATCCACATCTGCATCCAGACTTCCCGAAGATGCTGACACACATATTTTCATTTTAATCATTTTTCTCCTCTTTTCATTCCGATTTCTCTTTGGTTAAATTTTGAGCCGTCTTTTTTGTCTCCAAAAAATTCTCCACCTTCTCCACAATCTCTTTGAAGGCTTCTGCGGCTGGCGAGTCCACATGCCCAGTTACGAAGGGCACACCCTTATCCGCCTCTTCGCAAATCTTGGGGTCGATCGGAATTTGCCCCAGAAATGGGACATCTAAGTCTTCCGCTAGTCTTTTTCCTCCTCCAGCCCCAAGGATGTCTATTTTTTCGCCACACTTTGGACAGGTGAAGCCGCTCATGTTCTCGATTATGCCTATCACGGGGATTCCCATTTTTCTGGAGAAACTTACTGCCTTCTTCACTACATCCCCAGAAACCTCTGAGGGTATGGTGACTATGATCGTGCCGTCCATTTCAGGGATGAGTTGCATTATGCTTAGAGGCTCGTCGCCAGTGCCCGGAGGAGCGTCGATGAAAAGAAAATCAAGTTCACCCCACATGAAGTCCGACAGGAATTGCCTAATCACCTGCATCTTTAAGGGTCCACGCCAGATAACTGGAGTTTCTTGACTTTTCACAAGGAAGTCCATGGATAGCACCTTGATTCCCTCTGGACCAGTTACGGGTAAAGCGCCCAGAGGCGAAACCTGACATTCCTTTCCCTTCACGCCAAGCAGTTTGGGTATACAGGGTCCATGTATGTCAATGTCTAGAATTCCAACCCGGTTCCTGTATCCGTGCAATGAAAAAGCCATTGCCAGATTTGCTGCTACTGTGCTTTTGCCCACGCCTCCTTTTCCGCTGATTACGGCAATCTTGTGTTTGATGTGGCTCATGTTACTTTTGAGCTTCTGCTCCTTTTCCGTGAACCCCGCAATTCTTTCCTCGGTGGCGACGTGTTTCTCCATAGTTATCTCTCTTTAAATTGTTGTGGCTTGTTCTGTTTACAAATCAAAACATTTAATAAACTTTTCGTTTAGTAAAATAACTAATGACTAAAAATGGATAAGATCGACTGGAAACTAATCAAGCAACTCCGATCAAATGGAAGAAAAACATACAAGGAATTAGGGACGGCAATCGGCTTCACCAGTCTGGGCGCAAAGAAAAGAATTGAGAAACTGCTTAACAAAAATCTTATCCACATCTCAGCCTTCGTGAACACGGATGCCCTGAACCTGCACTTGGCATTGATCCTGCTTGAGATTGAAAGTGCAGAAACCATGAGAAACATCACCGAACGATACAGTAAATGTCCCCGCGTAATCAACTTCTTCACAACTATGGGCGGTTACAACCTCATCGCCTTAGTGATGGCTGAAGATCAAACCACTCTTGAAAGCGAATCCATGGAAAAGTGCGCATTGAGGAGCGGTGAAGGAATACGTAGATCCGAGTTTTATCTCATAGGAAGAGTCCACCACTACCCCTTCTTACCGTTGAAAGCAGACACCTTAAAAGAGAAAGGTGACATCACCCCATGCGGTGTCCAGTGTAAAGACTGCCCATCATTTCAGACCGAAAAGTGTGTTGGATGCCCAGCTTTGAGCTATTATAGAGGACCACTTGAATGGTAAATGTGCGTTCAACCCTTTATTTGCGAGCGACTAGATGTCATGATCATCCCACTTACTGCTAATTTTATATAATCTTATTATTACCCTTAATGTGGAGAGACAGGAAACCTGTTTGCGGTAAACAGTTGTGTGCTAGTAGCTCTAAGGAAATTCATGACTTGGTCAATTGTTATGCTTTTTGTTTTCAGTTCAGTCTCATTTGCGATTGCAACACAGTGGCCACATTTACAACAAAGAGAGAATGAAACACAAACTGTTGCTACATATGTTGAGCCGTTGAAATTAAATGAAGAATCTGAACTTCAAGATTCAAACGAGACTATAGAAAATGAAGGGTCTGAACTTGAAGATCCAAACGAAACTATAGAAAATAAAGAATCTGAATTTGAAGATCCAAACGAGACCGCAGAAAATGAAGAATCACAACTGCCAACAGGATTTGAATCTCCCCCAGATTTTGAGGTCGGAGAGGTGAGGGCTATTGGGGTAGCAATCTATTCAGACAGCAGTATTAATGATCCTCTCTCTTCTATCGATTGGGGAAATTTACAGCCAGGGGTAAACAAGACAATAGACTGTTACATACATAACACAGGCAATACTGCCACAGTACTAACATTGGGGACAGATAACTGGAATCCTCCAGAAGCCGCTACTTACATAACTTTAACTTGGGACTATCATGAAGAAACAGTAAATATTGACGAAGTAATTCCTGTAACCTTAACCCTGACGATCTCTGAAAACATACAAGAAATAGCATATTTCTTCTTTGACATCACAATAGTCGGAATTGGCATCTAAAACGAAGTGCCCAAAATTATCTTGTGAATTCAAATTACCGATGTAACAAAAATTGTAAGGCATTTTTTACGATGGAACAAATTTCTGGAAGAGGGAAAAGGTTTAAAAATGTTGGATAAAAGGGGTTTTGCGAGGAATATTTCATTCGTAAAACTCAGCAAGGATTTAATAGTGCTTTCAAATTATGTCATATTGAGGTTGGTGGATCATGGCTGAAATAGAATTAAGGCCTCGAATGCTTGTTAAGGATGTTATGTCCAGTCCCGCACTCTCCGTCCCACAGACTACGCCCATTGACAAAACGGCTCAACTCATGAGCAATGATAAAATTGGTTGCATAATTGTAACTAGCAAAAATGGAAAAGCTCTTGGCATCATAACTGAAAGCGATCTTGTGAGACGCGTTTTAGCTAAGAACATAAAACCAAGCAAATTAACCGCCAAGGAAGTCATGACAACTCCACTGATCACTGTGGATCCAGATGAGAAGCTGACTGAAACGGCGAGACGGATGAGTAAACTTGGTGTCCGAAGGTTTGGCGTCATTTACAAAGGGAATCTCGTGGGGATAATCTCTAGCAGGGACATTTTAGCTGTAACCCCTGAGCTTCTCGAAAACATGCAAGAGAAAGCCCGCATAGAGCGAGAAACTGAAGTGGAGGAAGAGAGTTCAGAGTCCGCTCCTTTAGCAGGATACTGTGAACAGTGCGGAAGCTGGTCCGACAACCTAGCTGAAGTTGAAGGAAGTTATCTCTGTGAAGAGTGCCAGATGGAACTCTAAAACTGGCTATTGAAGTTATATCTTCCGCTCAAACAGATATAATGGACAAAAGTTGTGTACACATATCTCCATTTCGTGTTAGAGAATATATTAATCCATTCGCTCGTTGTATTACGAATGCTTAAGAGGCTGATGAACTTACATTCCTGAAGGTGGATGCTTGCCAGTAGACACAGTCCTCAATAATGCCAAAATCTTCACTCGAGGAAAAATTGTTGAAGCAGGCATCGCCATCGATAAAGAAAAAATAGTTAAAATAGCCAAGGATACAAACCTCCCCCCAGCCTCCACAAAAATCAATTTGAAGGGTCAAATAATGCTTCCAGGGCTCATTGATCCTCATGTACATCTGCGGGACCAGCAGTTGGCTTACAAGGAGGATTTCTTTACAGGAACGTCTGCCGCAGCATCTGGTGGTGTAACCTTGGTTGTTGATATGCCTAACAACAAACCTGTCACCATGGACTCTTTCTCCCTTAAAGAACGGATGAAGCTAGCCGAAAAACAAGTGCTAGTTAATGCTGCTTTCAACTCGGCTTTTCCCAAGAGAGTGGAAGAAATAGCTGAAGTAGTTGAAGCGGGGGCGGTGGGATTCAAGGTTTATCTGTCAAGCAGGATCGGTGGAATCGACGTTGACGATGACGAATTGCTGGTTGCGGCATTTCGGGAGGCTGCGGCGAAGAGTGTTCCTGTTGCGGTGCACGCTGAAGACCGCAAAATCATTGAGGAACAAAAAAGAGAAATGGAAACGGCAAAGCGGAATGATACGGAAGCTTATGTGAAGGCTCATCCTCCAGAAGCCGAGGCACAGTCAATACCGCGCATTATCCGACTCGCAAAGAAATCTGGCGTTCAAGTTCACATCTGTCACCTAAGCTCAGCGTTGGGATTGAATGCCGTTCTAATGGCAAAGAAGGCAGGTCTACCCGTGACCTGTGAGGTTACTCCACACAATCTGCTCCTGTCTTCTGAACAGTATAGGCGCTCTGGATTTTTTGCTCTAACTGACCCTCCCTTGCGAACACGAGAGGATGTTTCCGCTCTGTGGGGTGCCTTTAAGCGCGGTTTCATCGATGTGATAGCTTCGGATCATGCTCCCCACGCCTTTGAGGAGAAGAAGGTTGGCTCTGTTTGGAAAGCGAAACCTGGTGTACCCGGACTTGAAACAACTCTTTCTCTCCTTTTAACTCAAGTGAATGAGGGGCGCTTGTCATTAGCGGAGCTTGTGAGACGGACCGCTGAAGAGCCAGCAAGGACATTCCATCTAAGCAAGAGGGGATTTTTAGAGGAGGGAAATTGGGCTGATCTTGTGGTGGTGGATATGAAACGAGAGTATGAGATTGACTCTTCAGTTTTCTTGTCGAAGGCTAAGTATTCTCCTTTTGACGGGATGCGCGTTAAAGGTAAGGCGATGAAGACTTTTGTTAATGGGCGTTTGGTTATGGATGAGGGGGAGATTGTTGCAGAGGCTGGAGCTGGGAAGGTGGTTGGCCGATAATTGTCTTGTCGCAGGCAGTATGTTGATTTTTGGATTTGGTACCTTCTAGTTGTTTCATGTTTTCTGTTTTCCTGTTTATCCCCTTTAGCCGTTTTCTATATTCCAAGAAACTCTGTATTCGATGTTAAATTTGGTGTTTCGGGTAAGATTTTCGTTCTTACCAGGCTCCCTAAATGGGTTGTCCTCTATGATATTACGTCTTGTTTTTGCTTGAGTTTTTTAATCGCTTTCCAATCGTATACAAAGAGCAGCAAAACTATATTTGCAGTTAATCCAATAGCGAAAGAATTGAAAGCAACCATTGTTAGAACAGCAATTGCGACAATCAAAATGTAAGGTGCAACGCTAAACTCACTCTTTTTCGAAGCAGAAATTTCACATGATTTAAGATCAGATATGTCATAAATTGCTAGTAAACAAAAAATGATTGATGCACAAATAAAAAGCAAAGAGACTAGATCTGCTTGTAGGAGCCAAGAGCAACAACTTACAATCCAAAAAACAAATCCTGTTGTCCAAAAGAAATGGACCCCAAAATTGTTTTGGTACATATACTCGAATAGATTCATTAGAAATATTACACTTGAAAGCAGTTTTGAAAGTAGTTTGTGGAGCTTTAAAGAACTGACTTTTATTGGCGATTGAAAATTGGTTAAGACAGATGAGATTTCATTCTCAAATTTAGAAATAACCGGACGCAGGATTAGAAGAAAAGTTAGAGCTATGAATATCAATAGGTGTATCATGTTATCGGTTATTAAACGGCATATATCTAAAAGCAAACTTCCATGTAGAACAATATAACATATCTTGATACAAGACGAAAATTTTGGGTTTTAACTAAAACTTTAGCAAAACACAGTTAGCTGGGTTAGTGGGTATAAAAAACGACCTTTCAAGTTGACATTTGCATGATTGGTTGTGGGCTGTTGGAGGGTTTAGAGACCGATCTGAGGTTGTTCGTGTTTTTATTTAGATGAGACGGTATGTCTGAGCGGAGAGATTTTTGAATATGTGTACATTGTTTAGCTAATGAAGAGTGACTGTAAAGTGCTGTTTTGAAGAGGTATTTGCCTGCGGGGGAGGGGATGCTTTTTGTTGTTGCATTTGTCTTGTTTCAGTCTGTATGGGCATGCCTCTCTAGTTTTCAACATTTTGCTGTTGTTAGGATTCAGATATGATGCTTTGTTCTAGATTTTATGGTTATATTTTCTATATTTAACCTCTATATATGACATCTAGAAAATGCTACCTTCATAGTTTATATAATGGCGGATTATTATACACGAGCGCTTGAAACTCGGTTCCACTAGGTGATTCTTATCCGCTCCAATCAGGAGGGATTTAATAGTGGACGGGTTTCCGTGTAAAGGGGAACTATTTTAGTCGTTTTATCGAAAATCATGTAATTTCTATTTAGTTCTTGGTGTGAATGATGGGTAGGCATAGGAGTAGACTAACGATTTTGGCGAGTGTTCTTTCTGTGGTTAGTGAGAACAATGGTGCCCGGAAGACTCAGATCATGTATCAAGCTTATTTGAGTTATAAGTTGTTGGCTCGGTACTTGAAGGATGTGATGGACGCAGGGTTAGTGGTTTGTGGAGATGATGATTGTTATAGGCTTACCTATAAGGGCGAGATGTTTTTGGCTAAGTTTAACAATTACTCTAAATTTAGGGAGAATGTTGATGAACAGGTGAATCATGTTGAAGATCAAAAGACGATGTTGGAAGAAATGTGCCCTAATAGTGAAGTAGAGAATGTTGTTCAGAAACCTGTGGAGAAAGCGTAGACTTGAATAGGGATGAGATATTATGGGTTCATGGTTAAAGTTTCTGGCGGTTTCTGTTTTTCTGTTTATGTTGATTCAGTTTTCGGTTCCTTGGGTTACCGCCACGAATGGAGATGCGGTTCCTTCAGGGATTGTTGAGGCTGAAGAGACTTTGGTTTCGGCTTATGATGCTGTTTTGGAGGCAGAGGATGCAGGGGCAAATGTTTCCAGTTTGTTAGATAGGTTGAGTGTGGGTGGGGAGTACTTGGCTGAGGCGTATAATTATTTCCGTTTAGGCGACTCTGAGAATGCTGGTCGCTTGGCTGGTCTCTGTGTTGAAGCTGTGGATGATGTGGAGGCTGAAGCTGTTTTGTTGCGAGATGAGACTGTGAGGTTGGAGAAGGAGGATTTTTTGGTGAATGTGTTTGGCTCCGCTGTTGGCGTTTTTATTGTAGTGGTGAGCGGGTTTGTGTTGTGGGAGATTTTTAAGCGACGTTATTACGCGAAAGTTTTGGATTCGAAGCCAGAGGTGATTTCAGGTGAAGCTTGAGGAGGCTCGTACAGTGTTTATGGTGGCTACTTTAGGGTGCGCTTTGGTGGTTGCTTTTCCTGCGCTGGGGATGATGGTGCCTTCTGGGGATAGTACTGAGAAGTTTTCTGGGTTGTGGCTTTTGGGTCCTAATCACATGACTGATAGTTACCCCTCTGATGTTGAGGGTGGGAAGGAATATGGCATTTTTGTGGGAGTGGATAATCATATGGACGATTCCGAGTATTACCGGATCTATGTGAAGCTTAGTAATGGCACAGAGTTTCTTCCGGATACTGATGCTGGTGTAGCCAGTTCTTTGTCTCCACTTTATGAGTTTAGGTTTTTTATTGCTGATGGCGCGCTTTGGGAATCGGCTGTGACTTTTTGGTTTGATAATGTGGTTGTAGAAGATGATGTTTTG
This sequence comes from Candidatus Bathyarchaeota archaeon, assembly GCA_050123155.1. Taxonomy (GTDB): domain Archaea; phylum Thermoproteota; class Bathyarchaeia; order Bathyarchaeales; family Bathyarchaeaceae; genus Bathyarchaeum. Next base: position 336,823 of record JASFHP010000001.1, read on the forward strand.
GTTGTGAGGGATGTTACGATTAATGGTATCACTGTTCCTGTTGACGCGTCTACAGTTTGGAATCCTGAGAAGCAGGGATATTTTTTTGAGTTGTTTTTTGAGTTGTGGAGTTATGATGTTGAATCTGGCATGTTCAGGTTTGATGACCAGTTTGTTGGATTATGGTTGAACATGACTTCGATTATCTAGAATGATGTAAAGATCACAGTTACTTTTTTGATGATAGTTTTGAAACTGCTTTTTTCCAGTCTTTTACCCATTTTTGGTTGGTTTCATCCTTTAATTGCAATGTTTCTGGGTCCAACATCTGCATATGCTTTCCTCTTGTAATTCCTGTCTACAATTTGGGAAAAGAGTTAAAGATTTTGTGAATCAGGAATCAGTACCATTATCATGAATTTGCGGTTTCTTCATGAAACAACTTCTGTTTTGCGGGATTATCAAGATTATTTCCATGTTGAGGCAGTGAAGTGACCCGTGAATTAAGGGCAATAAACGAACTAGATTGATGTTTTATTGTGAGTTGAAAAATAATGAAAGGTGTTATTGTCGCTGCTGGTGAAGGCTCCAGAATAAGAAGTGTAACTTATGGAGCATTTCCAAAGGAGTTGCTTCCAATAGGGAATGTTCCTACGATTCGTTTTCCAATAGAAGCGCTAAGATTTGCGGGTATCAAGGATATGTCGATAGTGATAGCGCCAAATACAAAGCATGGTATAATAGACGGTCTTCAAAGCGGACAAAGGTTTGGCGTTAATATTTCTTATGTTGTTCAAGAGCGCGGAAAGAATGGATTAACCGGGTTGGGTCAGGCCATTTTATCAGCGAGAAAGTGGGTGAATGCGGGCAAAGATTTTGTCGTTGCTTGTGGAGACACTATCCTCTGCAATCTTTCTTCCAAACTTCCCTTTGATTGTCTCAAGTCTCTTGTGAATGTTCATCTTTCTAATGATGCCTTGGCTACAGTGCTTCTATATCCAATGAACTCTGATGTTAGCCGATTTGGTGTGGCTAAGTTTAAGCGTTTAACATGTGAAAATGATGTTTGGTCTGGAAGACTAGAATCCTTAGTTGAAAAGCCCAGTTTAGAGGTCGCTAAGACCTACAAAACTAATGGTTACAACTACGTGGTAGCCGGTTATTACGCTTTTAAACCAAAGATTTTCTCTTACATCGAAAAGACCAAGCCTGGGGTGAAAAACGAAGTGCAGATAACTGACTCCATCCAGATGGCATTGGAAAATGGAGAAAAGATTTACGGAGTAGTGCATGGGAAGAACAAGAATGGCAAGGTTTCTCCATGCGAATATTGGGATGTTGGGATTCCTGAAGCATACAAAGAAGCAAACAAGCAGCTATCTGACATAAATCTGGACCAACTTGCTTTGAGGTGTTACTGATGATAATTACAGTTGTGGGCGGCACTGGATATGTGGGGCTAACTGTTGCTGTGGGCTTGGCCTCGAAAGGTCATCTGGTGTTTGCTGTTGATATAGCCAAAGAAAAGGTGGAAAAGATTTCCAAGGGTATCCCAATAATTTATGAAAGCGGATTAGATGAACTGTTGAAAGCTGCCTTGGAAAAGAAGAAATTGATACCTACAACAGATTTAGCTGGATCAGTCCAGAAATCGGACGTTTCCTTTATATGCGTTGGCACACCCAGCCGACAGGACGGCAGCATAGATTTAACTCAAGTTGAAGAAGCCGCCAAAGAGATAGGGAATGCGTTAATCGGAAGAAAGGAATACTCTGTGGTGACAGTTAAAAGTACAGTTATTCCCGGTACAACAGAAGAGTTGGTAATACCAAATCTGGAAAAATTCTCAAAAAAGATTGCTGGAAAAGATTTTGGGGTTTGCATGAATCCCGAGTTCTTGAGGGAGGGGCGTGCTATGAATGACTTTATCTCTCCGAAGGACCAGGGCATAGTCATCGGCGAATTCGACAAGAAATCAGGAGACATTCTCTATGAAATTTACAAAGATTTTGGTGCAGAAATACTTCGCACCGACCTTAGTGCAGCTGAATTGATTAAGTATGCCCGGAACTCGTATCTGGCCAAGGATATTTCCTTTGCCAACGAGGTCGCTAATTTTTGTCAAGAAATTGGTGTTGACTATCTTGACGTAAAACGGGGAATGGAGATGGATTCCAGAATTGGAACTTGCGGATTTCTTAGTGCAGGAGTAGGGTTCGGTGGGTCTTGCTTCCCCAAGGATGTTAAAGCCCTTGTAGCCAAAGCTAAGGAAACCGGATTAAAACCGAAAATGCTTGAAGCCACTTTAGATGTGAATGACTCTCAGCCTTCCCGGATAATCAAGTTGACTAAGCAAGTTATAGGGCAGTTTAGGGGCAAAAAAATTGGAGTTCTGGGTTTGGCTTTCAAACCAGGCACCGACGACTTACGTGAAGCGCCCTCGATTAAAATAATAAATAGTTTCCTACTTGAGGGGGCTGAGATTTTTGCTTATGACCCTAAAGCTTCAGATAAGGCAAAGAAGATTTTCGGGGACAAGATAGTTTATGTTTCCACTGCTGAGCAAGCCATAATCTCAGCTGATGCTTGTGTCATAGTAACGGAGTGGCCTGAATTCGCAGACCCTAGATTATACTCCAAGATGCAAAGTAAGATAATAATCGATGGAAGGCGAGTGGTGGACCCCGGGTTGCTTCCTACTGGTTTCACATATCATGCAATTGGTTTTCCTAAACCCATAAAAACATGATTTGATATTTGGGTGGTAAACTCTTCAATTAGTCGTTGCTTTGAAAGTGAGTTGATTTTATTGTCGCGTAGGAGGATGAAGTGATGCAAGTCAATGTTGTGGAAGAAGATGTGCAGTCCCTTACAAAACGTCTTGTTGAGCAAGGGGTGGATTTTGGAAATCAGTCCATTCTTGTTACAGGCGGAGCTGGGTTTCTTGGCTCCTATCTATGTGATGTGCTAGTTAAGCTCGGAGCTCAGGTAATTTGTCTCGACAACTTCAGTAGTGGTGCAAGAGATAATATTCGTCATCTTATCGGACTGGATAACTTCAGAGTAATTGAACATGATATTTCTCAGCCCATAATGTTTGATGAGAAACTTAATGTTGTCATGCATCTTGCTAGCAGGGCTTCACCATTCGAGTTTGCAAGGTTTCCAATCCAGATTATGAAGGCTAACACTCTGGGCACATGGGTTGCATTGGGGATCGCAACGGCACATAAGGCTAAATTGGTTTATGCATCGTCATCAGAAATTTATGGGGATCCTGATCCAGCGTATATACCGACGCCGGAAACATATTGGGGTAATGTCAATCCAGTGGGGCCAAGATCCTGTTATGATGAAGCTAAGAGGGCTGGGGAAGCATTCACCAACGCTTACAGGATTGAGCATGGATTGGACGTCAGAGTGCTGAGGATTTTTAACACCTTTGGTCCTAAGATGCGTCCAGGTGACCTTTATGGTAGAGTCATTCCTCGGTTTATTGATCAGGCTCTTACCGGTAGTCCGCTGACGGTTTTTGGAGATGGAACACAGACCAGGTCCTTCAGTTATGTGTCTGACACAGTGGAGGGAATTATAAAAACAACATGGATGGATGAAGCTTCTGGAGAGGTTTTAAACATTGGAAGTAGTGTTGAGACCCAAATTATTGACTTGGCAAAAATGGTGTTGGATCTCACTGATTCAGCTTCTGATATTGAGTTTCATCCTTTACCAATTGACGATCCGAGGAGAAGATGCCCGAATATAAGTAAGGCAAGAAACCTCTTAGGCTGGGAACCAAAATCCAGTTTAGAGCATGGCCTCAAAAGAACAAGTATCTGGTTCAACGATCACAGAAGTTAGAGCATCATAGTAAGTCGCTAAGGATCTTTTTGATGCGTTGAAAAAGAAGTTTCAGCAATTACACACACAATTGAACATTTTTAGGTCTTGATGAAAAATGAAGAAGGTGAAAGTAGGCGTTATTGGACTTGGAATCATGGGTTCTGCCCACGTCAGAGTCTATAGCCGATTGGAAGGATGTGAATTAGTCGGTATTTGTGACAGTGCCGTCAGCAAGAAAGATTTGGCGGAAAAATATGGATGTAAATTTTTTGAAAGCTTTTCTGATCTTCTTAACGAGGATTTGGACGCTATAAGCATCTGCACTCCAACTTCCACACATAAAGAAACAGCCTTGAAAGCCCTTGAAAAGAACAAAGACATTCTCGTAGAAAAGCCATTAGCTGCCAATGTAAAGGATGCTGATCAACTAATAAAGAGGGCGAAAAAATCTGGTGGTTTACTAGCAGTTGGTTTCATTGAGAGATTCAATCCAGTGGTTGCAAAGCTAAAAGAAACCGTAGATTTTGATGATGTTTATTCAACAGTTTCCATGAGATTTGGACCAGGTTCAAAAAGAATAAGAGACGTAGGTGTGCTTTTGGATTTAGGATCTCATGAAATAGATTTATTGAGATATCTTACAAAAGCTGAGCCAGAAGTTCTCTATTCCTTTGTCTCAAATAATTCAGAAAGCAAATTTGAAAACTATGCATACATCTCTTTGAAATATGGTCAACTCCACAGCCACATAGAAACGAGTTGGTTGCCGAACTATAAATTGAGATGCGCCAATCTGTATGGAAACAAAAAGTTTTACTCAGTGAATTTCGCGCAACAAAAAATAAATTGCTATAGGGCTCCGCCGAAAATTGAGATAAAATATGGAAATTGGGAGGACATCCTGTGGCTATCCAGAAATGTTTCAGAAGAAGTTTCAGTCCCATCGGCAGAACCATTAGAGCTTGAGTTGAACTGCTTTGTTGAATCTGTTAGAAAGGGAGAGGTTTTAGATCCATTATGCAGTGGTCAAGATGGGCTTGAAGTGTTGCGAGTTATAGAGAGCGCCTTTGACAGATTTAAGTAAATCCAAAAACGGAATATTCCCAATTCAAGAAGACTTCTAATAAATTAGCTTTTCTTTTATAACATCATACCGTGGCAAAATTGGTAATGAACTCTAGTGTCAGCTTAGAAAATGATGATTGATTTAGAGGTGTGATATATTGGATACCAAAAAACCCTTGATAGTTGGGATGGGAGAGGTAGGGCAACCACTCTTTGAAATAGTGAGAGGAATTTATCCAGATGTCCAATGGTTGGACATTGAAACTAAAGAAGTCTCTGGGAAAATAGACGTGATGCATATATGTTTCCCATATTCTGAACATTTCGTATCGGATGTTGTCGGATACATTAATCGTTATCAGCCCAGTTTAACGATTATCGAAAGCACGGTCTTACCTTTTACCACCTCCAAAATCTACGAGCAAGTTGGGGGGAACATCTGTCACAGTCCTGTGCGTGGGAGAATTGCAACTGGATTCAAGTGGGGCCTTTTTGCCTTTACAAAATTCATTGGAGGAACAACAGCGGTGGCTGCGAAAATGGCCGAAGAACATTATCAATCTTTGGGTTTCAAAACTAGAATATGCGGCAGTCCCCTTGAGACCGAGTTCATGAAAATAATCAATACTAGCTATTATGGTCTGTGCATAGCATGGTTCCAAGAGATTGATCGGATATGTAAAAAGTACAACTTGGATGTCTCTGCTGTTAAGCAATTCATTAAATCAACTGGAGATGATAGTGGAGGGAAGGTTCCCCGCCCAGTTTACTATGGGGGATTTATAGAAGGCCACTGCGTTATTCCAAACGCTTTATTATTCCAACAAGCATTTCCCTCAAAATTTATTGATATTTTGTTGGAATCTAACGAAAAGAAGAGAGAGGAACTGGCTGCAGAGGGGTCGGAGGGCACTAACTAATAGATGAAAAAATTTATGTGTAGGTTTTTGAAGTGAAAATTCCATTAGCAAAACCAATCTTCGATGAAGAGATGCAACATGCGGCAACGGAGGCTCTTCAAAATGAGCACTTCGTTTTAGGCGAGAGCGTCTTAAAGTTTGAGGAGGAATTTGCGCGGTTCTGTGGCGCTAAGTATGCTGTTTCAACGAGTTCTGGGACATCGGCTTTGCAGATTTCGCTTCTTGCTTTAGGTGTTAGCCAAGGGGATCATGTTATCACTTCACCGTTTTCATTTATTGCAACTGCAAATTCTGTTTTGCATGCCAATGCTGTTCCCATGTTTGCGGACATAGATACTGGAAATTACAATGTTGATCCTAAACTGGTTGAAAAGAAGATCACGAAAAGAGTGAAGGCTGTGATTCCCGTTCATCTTTATGGTTTTCCAGCAGACATGAATTCGATTTTGGAGATTTCGCAGAAGTTTGGTCTTGCAGTTGTTGAAGACGCTTGTCAGGCTCATGGAGCTGAGTATTTTGGTCAGAGAGTTGGGGGAATAGGAGATGTGGGTTGCTTTTCATTTTATCCATCCAAAAACATGACGGTTTGCGGAGACGGCGGAATGATCGTTACTAATACTGAGAAAGTAGCGAAGGCAGCCAGGAAATTAAGAGATTGTGGAAGGGTCTCACATTACGAGCATGATGTTATTGGTTTCACTTCGAGGCTGAACACGGTAAACGCTGCGGTTGGACGGGTTCAGCTTAGAAAGCTTGACTCATGGAACGAGAAGAGACGTGATGTTGCGAAGCTGTACGGACGTTTGCTGTCTGATTTGGATGAGATGGTTTTACCTCCACAGGGAGGGAGCGATATTAAGCCTGTTTATCATCTGTATGTAATTAGAACTGGTTTAAGGGATGAACTGAAGAGTTGGTTGGGAGACTGTGGCGTTCAGTGTGGTGTTCATTATTCCATTCCAATACATCTTCAGCCAATTTATAGACAGTTGTTTGGTTATAAAAAGGGTGATTTTCCCCAGAGCGAGCTTCTTTCTAAGACGACGTTAAGCTTGCCAATGTTTCCTGAACTCAAAAAACAGGAGATCGAGTACATCTGCGAAAAAATCCATCAGTTTTTCGAAAAGAGAGGTTAGAATGTAGGTGGTGTTGTAAAATGAAGAAGACGAATGTGGCCGTCATTGGAGCAGGATATTGGGGTAAAAAAATAGTTTGTGAATACTCCGAGTTGGCTAAAAGAAACTCTAAAGTTAACCTCCATTCTATTTGTGATTTATCCAAGAAGAACCTCAAGTTCTGCAACGAGAAATATGAAATACCGCACATATGCTCCTCACTTGAAGATGTCCTATATTCTCGAGAAATTGATGCAGTTAATATATGCACTCCAAGCGAAACACATTACAAAATTTCCAAGGTGGCGCTAGAAGCAGGGAAACATGTATTGGTTGAGAAGCCAATGAGTCTGAATTCTGCCGAGTCTTATGAACTATATGATTTAGCTAAGTCAAAAGGTCTGGTCCTTTCGGTTGGTCACATATACAGATTTAATAATGCGATAAAAAAAATCCGCCACCTGATTGAGGAAGGATTCTTTGGTGATATATATTATCTCAAGTTCCAGTGGACAACACTTTGTCCCTCACCTGAAGGAAGGGACATAATAACAGATTTAGCTCCACATCCTTTTGATATAATGAATTATCTCTTACATGATTGGCCCTCAAAATTATCATGCAAGGCAAAGACTTATCGAAGAAAGGAACTTGAAGAAGTTGCCTATTGTATAGCTGAATTTGACAATGATGTGATGGCTCACATTGAATTGAGCTGGTTATTGCCGAGGAAAATTAGAGAATTTAATGTTATTGGATCAAAGAGGTTCGCGAAAATAGATTGTCTGAATCAGTCCATTGAAGTTTTTGAAAATGGGGATTCTTATGATGTTCCTGTCGAAAGAAACAATACGATAAAAGATGAATTAGAACATTTTGTTGACTGTATTGGCAATGGAAAATCTAGAAAGCCTATATGTAGAAATAGGAATGGTGGTTTGCTTGGTGCCAATGTTGTACGACTTCTTGAGACGGCAAGGCAATCGATTAAGACGGGAAATACTGAACGGGTAAAAATTCGGTGAAAACATTGTCTAAACACCCCAAGTTTTCGATTATTAAGGATGCTGAAATTGGGGAAGGTACCAAAATCCATGACCAAGTTAACATTTACAAGTGTAAGATAGGGAAAAACTGTAAGATAGACGCGTTTGTTTACATCGAGGAAGGCGTGAAGATAGGAGATAACTGCAAAATAAGACCCTTCTCCTTCCTTCCAACTGGTGTTACAATCGAAGATGACGTGTTCATTGGACCAAATGTGACCTTTACGAATGACAAATACCCAAGAGTAAAGGGAGAATGGAAATTACTCCCAACAAAAGTTAAGACCGGGGCTTCGATAGGGGGAAACAGCGTAATTTTGCCAGGAGTAAGTATTGGAAAAAAAGCTTTGGTTGGTGCAGGATCTGTGGTTACAGAGGATGTACCCGACAACGCCATTGTAGTTGGAAACCCAGCACAGATTCGAGGTCACACCCAACATCAGGCCATGAAAGAAAAGCAGTATTCTTGTTAGTTAGAGTTTAAAGGAAAAGAACAATCTATGATACACAAAGAAAAAAATTTCCGTAAACTGGTGATAATTCCAGTACACAGTGAGATTGGCAAGATAGGAAAGGTTCTTTCTAAATTCACCAATTCTACAGTTGACGAAATTTGTTTGGTTTTGGACGCTCCAACAGAGGCCGATTTGGATGAAATAGAAATCTATGGGCGCCAAACTAGCGTTCCGATTCATATGATCAAAAATGGTGTAATAAAAGGGGTCGGTTACGCTATTCGTGAAGGAATCATATATGCACTTGAAAACGGATTTGACATAATCGTGGTGATGGCGGGCAACAACAAGGATGATCCTAGAGAAATTCCTAGGCTTTTGGCTCCGATTGTCAAAGAAGATTGTGATTATGTGCAGGGCTCAAGGTTCATGTATGGCGGTAGGCATAAAAGAACTCCCATATTTCGGAAATTCTTCAGCCGGATGTACCCTCATGTGTGGAATTTATTAACTAAGAGCCGATGCACTGAAATCACGAATGGATTTAGGGCTTATAAGTCATCTCTCTTCAGTGACAAGCGCATAAATATTTGGCAGAGCTGGTTAGACCATTACGGACTAGAGTATTATTTACATTACAAAGTTACAACATTAGGTTACAAAGTCAAAGAAGTGCCAGTTTCAAAGATGTATCCTTACGGAAATAAGGGAGGATATTCAAAAATATCACCATTAAAAGATTGGTGGGACATAGTAAGTCCCTTAATATATCTGAAACTTGGGGCAAGGAGATAATCGAAGTTAGCACTTATGCTATTACTGCAATGTTAACCACTCGGCTTTTGTTGCTTTGTTATATTCGAAGGTTGTGAGAAAGATTTCAGATAAGATGAATATTCTTCTGATACCTGCAACTGACTGGTTGCGGCATCCGGTTCCCTCAAGACTCCATCACATTTTCGAGATAATGGCCGAAACAGAAAATGTACATGTTCTTCAGTTTGACTTTTATCCAGAAAATAAGGAAATGGAAACTAATGTAATTCTCCACAGACCTGCTGCAATCCCATTAAAAGATATGTCAATGTATTATCTAATGAATTTCCCTTCCTATTCAGCAGAAATACTCAAAATAATAAAATCTGAATCAATAGATGTTGTGGTAGTTTCCAATCTTTTGCCCGGTTTACCAGCACTTCTGAGCAAGCTGTCAAAAGTGAAGATAGTTTATGATTATAAAGACTTATTTCAGTACATTCCATCTGCTTATTATAAGAGTGCTTTCTTGTCGTCAATGATGAAGGGTTTCCTAGAGTGGTTGCTTATCCGTTTACTAAAAAATTCAGATTTAGTTGTAACAGTTTCTTTGCCTCTAGTTAACTATCTAAATAGAATGGGAATTCAGAACGTCGCCTTCATAAGTAATGGCGTGGACCTAGAGCTATTTAGAAAGAATACAAAACCAGCAGTTCTACACCCAGATTTAGTGAAAAATTTCGAGGGAAACAAAAACGTCATTGGTTTTGTCGGTACAATTGAAAACTGGTTTGATCTAGAGACAGTGTTGAAATCCATGAAGCATGTTTCATCAGTTGTTAATGATGCGAAGTTACTTGTTGTTGGTGGAAAAATTAGAACGGACTACTTCGAAAGCATAAAGGCATTGGCAAAAACATCTGGTCTTCAAGATAGAGTTTTCTTTACAGACACTGTGCCACATGAAGATGTACCGTATTATATCAACATGATGGATGTTTGCTTGAATCCAATGGTATCCGATTTTCAATATGTTATGTTGCCTGATAAGCTCTTTGAGTATTTTGCCTGTGGTAAACCTGTAGTTTCTACCGGTGCTCCTGAAATTCTAAGGGTTGGAGGAGATGCAGTCAAAATATATGAGGATGAGTCCACTCTATCAAATGTTTTGACAACACTTTTGCAGGATCAAACTTTGAGACTTTCAATGCAGAAGACCGCTTTTGAGATCGCAAAAGATTATGGTTGGAGATCAATTGCAGCAAAATACAGAATGGTTCTAAGAGAATTAGTGAATGAAGACGTTTAAAACTTGAAAGCAGAAAGAGATTCAACTTCTTATTTGTGATGTACAATGACTAACCTTGATAGTCCTCACTCAAAATTTTCCATGGTTCTTATGCTCGCAATTAGCGTTGTATGTTCTATTGCTATTTTGTTTAATGGATATATTCTAAGATTAGGGACGCCTTCAGATTCCTTTCTTATGTTTTGGTTGCCTATCACGGTTTTAGGTCTTTTAATGTTTTACGCCGCATTTACCTTTGATTCAAAATATCCATTAGTTCTGATAATGGTTTTTGCTTTTACTTTACATATGCTTCAGTTTGTTAGGCAACCTGCTGGCATGATTTGGAGCGCGGATTCCATCTACGTCTACCAAGTGGTTGAAAACATCTTCAAAACTGGCCAGTTCACTTTTGGTTCTGGCACAGGAATGGCACCCACGTACACATATTATCCGATATTTCACATCTTTCTGTCATCCTTGTCATCAATTACGTCTTTGTCTCCAATGATTATTGTCAAGTATTCTATGGCGATTTTGAATCTTGCCAGTTTGCTAGGATTTTATGCGTTGCTCAGCCTTCTTAAATTGGACTCCAGGTCTAAAAATCTCATTTTATGTGTGTTCAATCTGAATCCTATGTTTCATTATTTTAACAGTTATGCCCACGCTGAATCTTTTGCTATAATCTTTTATCCTTTAATATTACTGTATGCTCTGAGGCAGAGTCAACCGAAATTTTCGGTGAAAAATCAAGCAATTGCACTATTTTTTTTAGCAATAGTTACTATGTCACATCACTTTACTTCTTACATGACCGCTCTTGCATTGGTAGCTGTTCCAATTCTACTCTACTTCATTTGTAAAAAAACTCTTATGCGAACCGAGTTTAGCATTCTAGCTCTGATATTACCTTTATCTTGGTTAGCATTTGTTTCAGTCAATCTATTTTCAAGTCATATAACGACATTTACGAAAATGATAAGCAATCTGACGGAGTTACATCTAGGTGTTGGTTATTCGGTTACATCCTTGGACACTTCGATTGCATATTATCCATCGGCATTATCTATGCAAATAACCTCATTAAGGAACCTCCTGCTGGTTGCAGTGACTTTTTTGGGTTTTCTATGGTACATTCGGCACAAAGAAAAGACATACACATATTTCGGGGCGCTTCTTCTTTTCGGTTCAGCCATTACTTTTGTTTCGATGTTTTTAGTGGATTGGTCTCAAGTCGGTTCGGTTCCTCGGACTCGCTTCATAGAATTTTTGTTTTATCCAATAGCCATATTTTTTGCTCTGGGAACAATTAAAATATTAAGAAAAATTGCGAATTTGAACAATAAAAGCTTGAGAAGACGATTGATACAAAAAAAAGTGATTACTTTACTTGTTGTTTTAATATTAGTTGTTATCTTTGTGCCTTCAACGATATTCAATGCTTTCCCACGATATAACTATGATCAAACTTACTCCCCCGTAATAAGTACAGAGTTCACTGTTGCCCCTGAGACGCAATATGCTCTAGGTCGTTGGGTGCTTGCATATTCAAACACATCCGAAAAAGACGTCTTTGCAGGAAGCTCTAGTGCTCATAGATATGTGATAGGTTATGGCCTTCAAGAAAAATGGGCTAACGAAATCTTTGATGTCTCGTCAATAGAAAGTGAAATGAATGGAGCATGGTGGGGTTTTAGCCTATATTATGTTGTTAACCATTGGAATGTTGAGCTTCCTGATGGCGATGGAAGAAAGGTGGATGACAGCACTATTGATTATCTTAATGGAGACTCCAACCGAATATACGATAACAGAGTTATAACCTTATATCGAAAAGGGTATAATCCTTAAGCATACGAACTCTTTTCTCTGCTATAAAATTAAGTGATTCATGGTAACTTGTGTGAAGAACATAATGAAACGAGTAAAATTAGCATCAACCGAACCGGCAACTAGACTTTTTCGAGTTTTAAATAGTCTACAAAAAAAATACGATGCGTCGGTTCTAGATCCAATGCTTAAAGCGCAGAAAAGCAAGCTATTTGGAAAAGTCATTTCAGCGGCTTTAAGGTGGCCCTTATATAGTCTACAAATTCTTCTAACCAACTCAGACATTTTACACTTTTTTGACTCACCAAATTTTGTTGCAATTCCAATGATTCACAAAAAATGCAAATTTGTATTTGATTATCGAACATTTTTTAGTGAAAAGTTAGGGACAGATTTTCCTCCATTAGTGAATGCTGCATATTGGGTTGAAGGTAAACTTGTGAAGAGAGCAGACGTAATACTGACAGTGAATGACATATTGGCTGATATACTTAGAAATCGCTACAAAGAAAAGCCACTTGTGGTGCCAAACTATCCTTTGAAAAGTTTTGTTTCCACAAGAAACAAGCGGGAAATACGAGACGACATGACCAAACCTTTAGTCTTGTTTCATGCTCGTTTCAGTCATGTTATCGATTTTGAGAATCTGCTGAAATGCGCTAAAAAGATGAAGGAATGCGAGTTTTGGCTAATAGGCGATGGACCATTTAGAGGCTGGGCAGAACAACATGCAAGTCCAAACGTTAAATTTCTTGGTTTCATTCCTCATGAAGAGATTCCAGATTACATAAATGCCTGTGATGTAGGAATAGTGCCCATCAAACCCGTTCTTAAATCACCTATATCCAATGACCAAGACTTGCTGAAAGTGGGAGAGTTGGCTGCATTACGCAAGCCTATAGTAGCCTCAGGAGTTGCTCCCTCATCGCAATATCTCTTAGTTAAACCAGAAGAACTGTCCAAGGGAATAGAGGAGGCGCTATCAGGGAATGTTCCCCCTCCGATTCCACATTATTGGGAAGACCACAGCGAAAAAATCTTGTTTGAAGCTTATGATAGCCTATAGGTACTAATTCCACTCTTCCCTGTACATTCAATGACACTTGCTTAGGTTCAAAAAAATTCTGATTTATTATAAGATGCGCATTCGGCGTAGACAGGATAGATTTGGATATGGAAAAAAAGCAGTTACGCGTGTTGGTGTTTGGAAGTAGTGGAATGCATCTCATGAGTACAGCTATTGTAAAAGCGTTATCGCCGTTTGTGAGTGTTAAAATAGTCGATTGGAAATATAAGCAAATACCCGGTAAAGCACGTTACACCTTTCTGCGAATTGTTTATAGGCCATTTGAATGTATTTATTGGACTCTTCGAATCTTCAAAGAGATACGTAAATTTCATGCTGACCTCATAATTGCAGAATATGGCTATACTACTGGATTAATTGGGACAATAGCTGCAACGATGTCAAGAAAAAAATGCGTCATCTATTCTGTAGGAAGTGACCTGAAAAAAGACCCGGAATCGCTATTAGGTGTGAACTTGGTCTCATGGGAATTAAGGAACTCTTCCGGAACTATTTGCGTAAGTAAAGATTTAGAAAATATTGCCAAAATGCTTGGGGCCAAAAATACAATAGCCATCCCCCCACCGATTGACTTTCCAGATTTTGATGAAAAAGTTTTCCGTGAAGACTGGGAGGTAATCTCTGTTGCAGCTCTTGAGCAAGTTAAAGCTTTGCCATATTTGATAAGGGCCATGAAAAGATTAAACGATAATAAACTTGCTATTATCGGCGATGGACCTGAAAGAGAAAACTTGGAAGCGTTATCACTGAATTTAGGATTAAACAGTCGTGTTTTTTTTCTGGGTCAAGTTGACCATAGCATGGTCTGGGATTTTCTCCAGAGAGCTAAGGTTTTTGTTCTTCCCTCAGTAAGCGAAGGAACGCCTCGCGCCATTATTGAAGCAATGGCCTGTGGTTTACCTATAGTTGCCACCAAAGTGGGAGGAGTTCCAGAAGTTATAACAAATGATGTAAATGGATTTCTTGTCCCCCCTCAAGATGAAGATGCTTTAGCCGAAGCAATAGAAAACCTCCTAAAAGACGCTAATCTCAGAAAAAGAATCTCAAACGAAAACAGAGAAAAAGCGAAGAAATATGATATGCGAATCATAGGACAAAGAATGTATGATTACTTGAGAAGCATTGTATGAACTTGTCTGATGAATTGTCAAGTGCGTAGCTTTTTCCCAAACAAAGAGAAAGACAGTCGAAGGCAAATCTGAAAAATTTGGAAGAATGGAATATGGAAACAAAATTCCTTAGATTTGATATCGATAATCCATGCAAATCGATACCTAAATCTTACCTTTCATTTAAATTTCCTAAATTCTCTGATCTTTCATATCTCACACAAATCCTTGATTTATTAAGAGACTACAATCAGAAGGGTACATTCTTTTTCAGACCAGATTATACAATGCCTTCCCCCTCCTTGATTAGGTCGCTCATTAGAGACGGACATGAAATTGGTCACCATGTCGATCATACAGTTAACATCAAAGAGATGCAAAGGGAAAAGCTAACATTGGAATCTAAATGTGGTAATACATTAGGTATAACCATTCATGGGCATGGCTTACCCTTTTTATCGCCTAGCGGTGAAGGTTTTCACAACAGATATTTTGAATATTGTGTTAAGCTGGGGTATAAATATGAAGGTACGGGACATTACACAGGTATACCGAAGACGAAATTTTTCTCAAAGTTGGATGGTCTCATTATTTTTCCTCGCCATTTGACGTTTGACAAATTTCCGAAAACTGATTTTGCGGAAAAAACTTTGTTGGCTCATCCAGTCAGATTAGTAAGAGATAAGAAGCTTTTAAGATCATTCGAGGAAGTGTTGAAAAGGTACAATTTTATCCCGCAAAGGGAAATATTGAATGAAGTTGTGCGTACAAGATTTTGCAGAGCTTGAGTATATTTTTTCAAGAGGGATAATTGACTGAATTTGCGCCTTTACGTTGAGGATGCCAGTAGAAAACGGATGTATGTATCCGGAATGTCAGTCTTGATCTCATTACTAGCGAAATCAAAATTAGAGAAATGTGTGAAGTAACATGCCTGGAATTAATCTGATTTCTGTGAAAAGTTGTAATAGTGATTTGGCAATTAAGTTTGCTAATGCGCAACTAAGTATGAAACACGATCATACCTATAAGAGCAGAATATTTGTTGAAAGCGATTGCGTTATGATCGGGTGCACTGGCTATGACGAGTATCCGATGAGGTCTTGGGAATCTAGTGATTGTGTTGTAGTGCAAGAGGGAATGATTTATAACCGTTCAAAAAACGAAGTAGATTCTTTCGTACTCAATCTTGTTTCACAAAACAGGCGGTCCTCGATATCAATTGATGATGTGAAGGATTTTTTGCTTAATTCCGATGGAGAATTTGTTATTCTAATATATGATAAGTTAAGCAAGGATTTAATCATTCTTAATGATCTGTTAGGGAGACTTCCACTGTACTACTTTGAGGATGATCGACAATTTATTCTTTCTAGAGAAGTCAAATTTATCACCAAATTCATGCCGCATGTCAATTTTGATAGATTAGGTGTAGCCGAGTATCTTCTTTTTGGGTATCCTCTGGGAGAAAGGACGCTGGTTGAGAATGTTAATAGGTTAGACCCGGCTGTTTTATTAAGATATCATGTGAGTTCTGGTCGATTAAACGTAGATAAAGCGCATGTGTGGAATTTTGAGAATAGTTTTTCTCAAGTCGCTCCAATCCAAGAGCATGCAGATGCTTTAGCAAAACTTTTTCGGAATGCAGTTAAATGTAGGGTTGAATCGCTGAAAGGGTTTAAGAATCTTGTTTCCTTAAGTGGCGGATTGGATTCACGAGCAATCGCGGCAGTTCTTAAGGAAGTAGACCCGGAAATGAGCGCAGTTACCTTTCTTGATTATGAAAGAAAAAGCTTAGCCGATGTAGATGTGGCACAAAAGGTGGCTCAGAAATTTCACATAGATTGGAATTTAGTTAGGTTGGAGAAAAGAAGATTTGAAGATTTGGAGCATCTCATAGAACTGAAAGACGGCCTCAACTACGCGGCCATGGGGTTCATTTTAGATTTCTTTGTTGATATCAAACGCAAATTCGGCGATAAAGTTGTATATTACACGGGAGATGGAGGCAATTACTCCTTGTATGACTTCGGTCTCAAGGAAACAAATTCAATGGATGAATTAATTGGTGCGATAATTGACGAACTAGTATTACGTGTTGGTAGTTTTGAAATAAGCGAAGTTACAAAACTTGTGAACATAAGTGCAGAACAAATAAGAACAGAAATTATGGATGTTCTTTTGAATTATCCTGAAAATGATCTAAAGCAAAAGTATTATCATTTTATTGTCTTTGAAAGAGGATACAAATGGATATTTGAAGGAGAGGATCGGAACAGATTTTATTTTTGGTCAACTAGTCCGTATTGGTCCCCCATATTCTTTGACTACGCAATGAAAATCCCTTACAATTATGCAAAGTATCAAAATTTAAGACGAATGTTTTTGGAAAGATTGGACAAAAATTGTTTAAAAGTAAGATATGCCAATTGGCCACGGCAGGGTTATTTATTAGGTTCCTTATCATATTACCTGTTGCCACGAATTAGTGAAATTGTTTCTAGCAACCATTTTCTCAGAAAAATGAAAGAGAAAATGACTAGAACAGCACATGATACAAAGTACGATCCAAGAGAAGCTATAAGCAATTATCATTCGATACATGCCTCATCGCATCTAAGTGAGATTATGATGTTGGATAATTCAAAAGAATTATTGGATATGAATCTAAATGA
>JASFHP010000002.1:0-275076 GCA_050123155.1 Candidatus Bathyarchaeota archaeon
AGTATAAGAAAGGAATCAGAGCAGCCGCAAAATGGGCGCGTATCCTAACCACGAAGCAGTTTGTGTTTGATGAGGACACAGATTTAATCACTGAATAACATGACTGATGTTAAGAAAGAAGGCGAAAAGTAAAAGATGCAATCTAAGAGACGAAGTTCCTCTACACAAAGCTGGATTCTAAGGGGCCTTTCACGTACTATCATAGAATATTTCAACCGTTTAACTGCTGCATATGGCAAGTTGTTCAAGTTTAGAAACACAGGTTTAGCCAATTGTGCGCTTCAACAGGAAATTGATGTTGCGCGTGCATCTGGGGTTCCAACAACGCCTGATTTATTAAAAAATGAAAACATCCATATTGAACGCAGAACTTTCTTTAAACTTGCTAGAATAGCCTCTGAATGGATGGATGATGTTCCTGATCCAGAAAGCCTTTGTAAACTAGCAAAAGGAAGGGCTGATGTTCTAACGTTTTGGGAACGTTTACCACGTAAGCCCAACCCAGAATTGAAAAACCGAGAAAAAGTTGGCATTGCTGCTATTCCTCTAGTTGATTATGACTATTGGTGGAATCATCAGATTGGAAAAAAAACTCGAAATATGGTGAGAAAAGCTTCAAAGAACGGTGTTGAAGTTAAGATTGAGGGTTTGACTGATGAGTTGGTTCATGGAATGGAGAAGATATACAATGAAACATCAGAAAGACAAGGTAGACATTTCACTCATTATGGACAGACCTTCGAACATATAAAAGAAGATTATTTGGGTTGGATTGAGCACACATCTCATCGTTATGGTCTTGACTTTCTCGTAGCGTATTACGGACGAGAAATCATTGGCTTCATCCAATTGGTCTACGCTAAAGACTCAGCACATATAAATCAGATTTTGTCTAAAAAGAGTCACTGGAATAGAGCTCCGAACAACCTTCTTATCGATAAAGCTGTTAAAATTTGCTGCGGGAAGGGAATCAAATATTTAATCTATGGGAGAATGACTGTAACGTCTCTCGGTAAGTTTAAGCAAAACAACGGATTAATAAAGATGAATGTCCCAAGGTACTACATTCCTTTATCAAAATGGGGAAAAATTATCTGTTACTTCAAGATGTATAGAGGATTTCATTATTACTATTATCAACAGCCTTGGTTGCAAAATATCATCTCGAAACTTAAATCACTATCTTGGATGCTGAGAAAGCGTTCATAATCTTTGCTCATAGCTGCCACTACGTCAGTCTTACCTGTACCACACACTCAAGTCGTCAATATAGATTGAGGTTGTTGCTTCATCAACTCGCTTGTAGTGGTCAATAGGCACAAAATCGTTTCCGCCAGTTGTACTTCTTATGTCACCGCTATAATCGCAGATTTTAGTAAACGATTCATCAGATTCAGCTTTAAACCACACTTCACACATTCCCGCCTCAGCAATCTTCACATGATACCTGATCTCATGCCATTCTCCACGTTTAATCAGCGACAAATCTTGACTTTTAAATAGCTGAGTCCAAGACTCCCAGTCTGTGCTTGGATTATATACTCCCTGAGTTAGTTCTGCTCTGATTGTTACCAGCCCGTTGGCAGTTCCATCTCCATGAACACCATCAAGGAATAATACACAAAGTGTGCGTTGCTTTCCGGCGTTCGCACTATCTGTAAGGTCAACCCACGTTCCAGTATATGGTTCACATAATAGCTGCCAATCACTAAGCCTAAAATCGTTGGGAATATAAATGAACTCTTGAGCCCAATATTCATCTGGAACGTCATACACAGTTATAAATGGTCTAGGATTTTCACCATCAACTATCATAGAGTCTCCCCAAGTGATTTCCAGACTCCTAGATGGCGAGTTATAGGTTGCTGTGTCAAATGATATCGCAAACGCAGTTTCCACGTTACTATACATATCTGGAAAACCAGTAAGATCAAAACTGCCACCACTAATAACTTTCTGTGTAGTGCTGAAATCTGTGCTAAACCAGACTTGAGCATCTGACGGAACCCAAGTGGGATTGGAAGAAGAAGTATACTCAATCATTCCTGTATTAGAGATGTTCAAAGATGCTTCTGAAGCTGCACTGCATGCGATAGGTGCTAATACGAGAAAGAGCAATAGCATTGGCGGTATTGCCTTTTTCCACATGTTTTGACCCTGCTCTCAATAGTATATCTTATTATTTCCGATATAATTAAAGATTTCGGCGATTCATTTCTCCAATTTAGCTGCCTGTAAGACTATTGTTTTTACATATATGCTTTTGGTGATTCCATGCGCGTCCTAGTTAATATATTTGAACAGCTGGTGCCCATAAGCGGTGGTGGGACTCCTAGGATTAGCAGCATAGTCAACGCTTTAGTTAATAGAGGACATGAGGTTTCTGTTGCAGCATCCTTCGATGTAGATGCAAAAGATGCCCTTGAAGTCTTGAAATGTAATAAAGTGTTGCCACTCAAGCACGTAAGTAGGCTTGACAAAAACAAAATGACCAAATACCTCTTTTTTCACCCCCTTAACATTTCTAAGGTCGTATATGAAGCGACAAAGATGAAGCCAGACATTATTATCAATCACAATTCTATTGCAGGATGGAGCGGGTCACTGACCAAGAAAGTCACAGGCTGTCTTAATGTAGTAGATATGACCGACCTGCTTTTTGAATACCTTCCATCTTATGAGGAAATATCTGGGTTACTTCGCCTTCAAACACTCGGTGAGCAACTTGAGAATAGTGTTATAAAAGAAGCAGACAAAATAATAACCATTAGTAACGCCATGAAAAATATTTTGATTCAGCGAGGGGCAAAACAGGAAAATATTGACGTTGTATATGATGGCGTCAATGTAGATGTTTTCAATTATCGTAAACATGAAGCAAAAATAGTGAGGCAAAAACACGCAGCTGAAGCTGAACATGTAGTAATGTTTCATGGAGTAGTTGATCCTCAAGATCAACCTGAAATTATAGTGGACGCAGCAAAAATAGTTCTGGAAGACCAGCCACATACTATGTTTTGGATCATCGGTAGCGGCGCTGCAATTCCAAATTTAAGAGAAAAAGCTCGAGCAGCTAATATTGAAAAACATTTTTTCTTTTCGGGATGGGTCCCTTATGAGGACATGTCGAATTATATATCAGCCTGCGACGTGGGCTTGGTCATTTTGCCAGATACACTTTCTGCTAGAATTCGCGTTACTCTGAAAAGCTTTGAATATTGGGCCTGCGAAAAACCAATCATAGTTGCTGAGCTCCCTGCCCTGAAAGAAATCGTTAAGGAAGGAAAGACAGGTCTATTCTACAAACCTGGAGACCCTGAAGATCTGGCGGGTAAAATACGCTTGTTACTCGATGAGAAACGTTTGATAAAAACCATGGGCAGAGCAGGCCGAGAACTTGTTGAAAAAAACTATAGTTGGAATAAATTAGCTGACGAATTTGTGACTATTTGTGAAGCTATGCTGTAATTCAAACAAGTATACTTGGACTCGCAACCAAAAACTTTGGGGAATTTTTGGCTGTCTTTGATGCTGATAACATTTCTGGGCAAGGCAGGCTTTTGAAGCTACACGTTTGGGAAATAAACTATATAAGCGGATATGTTTTAGTGTCACAAACTCGGAGAGTTTTCATATGAAACCAAAATTAGCTCTAGTAGGTGCTGGTAGATTTGGCGGTAACCATTTACGTGTTTTGATGGAACTGGAGAAAGAAAAAAGATGTACACTTGTTGGAGTTGTTGACTCCAAAGTTGAAGTCCTAGAACAAATTGCTAAGAAATACGCTATTAATACTTCTACAAATCCTGATGACTTCATTAACGATGTAGATGCAGTGGATATAGTTACCCCTTCTAACACTCACTTTGATTTGTGCAAAAAATTCTTGGCTGCTGGAAAACATGTCCTTGTGGAAAAACCATTAACCACAAGTTATGCAGAAGCTAAAGAAGTTGTTGGCTTAGCCCTTGATCAAGGAAAAACCTTGATGGTGGGGCACATTTTCAGGTATAACTCTGCAGTGCAGAAAGTTAAGGAGTTAATAGAAAAGGGAGAACTTGGACAAATTTACTATATGTTCGGGCATTTCGCTGGCCTGAAAAATCCACGAACAGATAGCGGTGCCATATATACTTACACTATCCATCATATAGATATTTACAACTATTTACTTGAAAAACTACCCGAAGAAGTTACATGTTGCAGCGGTCACTTCTTAGAAAGAAAGGAACTCGAAGATGTAGCCATCCTTACATTGAAATATCCCACTGGTACACTGGGATTCATCGAAGGCAGTTGGTTGCCCCCCGGTAAACAGAGAGATCTAACGGTTGTCGGCAGCAAAAAAAGTGTTACCTCAGACCTTCTCAAGCAAACACTATGCCTCTATGACTCTTATATCGAAAAACATGGTAACCAATTCAAGGCCATAGATCAAGGCTCAAAAGAGCTTAAAGTAGAATTCAAAGAGCCACTGAAGTTAGAACTCTTAGAGTTTATGAAGAGCATTAAAACTGGACGAAAACCTTTGTCTGATGGGCAAGCTGCGTTAGCTTCAATTAACATAATAGAGAATGCATTAAAATCGGCTAAACTCGGAAGAACCGTGAGGCTAAAACAATGATGAACAAAAATACTGTAATATACAATAATGTGAAGATTGGGAGAAAACCAATAATCGAAGACTTTGTAATTCTGGGCAAGCCTTCACAACGAATCAAAATTGATCAATCAGAACTAGTCATAGGAGATTTTCCAGTATTCCGATCTGGAACTATAATATATTCAGGAAACATAATCGGTGATAATTTTAGATCAGGAGATCACACACGAATAAGAGAGAACAACCGGATAGGTAATGATGTCAGCATCGGAACTTGTACCATTGTTGAATGTGAATGTGAAATAAAAGACCGTGCTAGAATTCATTCTAATTGCTTCATACCTGAATACACATCAATAAGTGAAGACGCATGGATTGGTCCAGGAACAACAATGACAAACGTTCTACACCCTCCATGTCCAGCATTCAAGAAATATGCTCCACTTAAAAAAGAAGAAAAATGCTGTTATGGGCCAATTATAAAGAAAAGAGCAGTGGTCGGTGCAGGGACAGTCATTCTGCCCGGAATAGTGATTGGCGAGGATGCACTTGTAGGAGCTGGGGCAGTTGTTACTTCTGATATTCCAAATGGATGTGTTGCAATAGGTAATCCCGCGAAAGTTGTCAAAAAAATTGAGGATCTGAATTGTCCAGCAGGATTTTACAAAACAGGAGAGGTTTATTCATGGAGAAAAAAATGAACGTTCCACTTTCCAAGGTCTATGTGGATGACGACATAAAAGAAGTCGTCTCAGAAGTTTTAGACAGCGAATGGTACATTCTAGGTGATAGAGTTAGAAAGTTTGAGCAGAACTTTGCTGATTTCTGTGATACCAATCATGCTATTTGTGCCAGTTCTGGAACTGCAGCAATTTTTCTCTCTTTAATGGCTCTTGACATCGGTCCAGGAGACGAAGTAATAGCCCCCTCTTTTTCATTCTTTGCTACGGCTTCGCCGATCCTACAGAGAGGGGCAAAACCAGTGTTTCTTGACGTTGATCTGGACACTTACACTGTAGCCCCCTCTGAGATCAAGCGAAACTTGTCGAAGCGAACAAAAGCCATCATTCCAGTTCATTTGTATGGACATCCAGCGGATATGGATCCGATTATGGAGCTTGCAGAAGAAAACAATTTGTTCGTGATTGAAGATGCTTGCCAGGCTCATGGAGCAGAGTATAAGAGAAGAAAAGCGGGTGGAATTGGTCACCTTGGGTGCTTCAGTTTTTATCCGTCAAAAAACATGACTGTTTGTGGTGACGGGGGTATTATCACAACAAATGATGAAGAACTGGCCGAAAAACTTAAGATGTTACGCAATCATGGGAGAACTGAAAAGTATGTCCACAATACTTTAGGTTATAACTTAAGATTCAATGAAATCCAAGCTGCAATTGGGATAAAACAATTAGAAAAATTGCCCAAGTGGAATTTAACTCGACGTAGATTTGCTAAAGAATACACCGAATCGCTCAAAGACTTTGTGATTGTTCCAAAAGAAGCCTCTTGGGCAAAGTCTGTGTATCATATGTACGTGATTAGACTTCAAAAACGTGATGAATTGCGTGAATTCTTGAAAGATAATGGAATTTCAACCGGGATTCATTACCCTGTTCCCATACACAGGCAACCTGCTATTACAGAAGTTATCGGAGAACAACCTATCTTGAGAAATACTGAAATTGCAGCCGAAACAGTCCTTTCCTTACCTTTGCATCCACAAATAGCCACAGAAAGCGTTGAATACGTAACTGCTAAAATCCACCAATTTTTTCAAGAAAAATGAAAACTGAATTTTCATGAGAAACTCGGTTAATTCAATTGGCCACGGAATTATATTCAATACGCGGCTTGGCACCAGATTATTACCCATAACAAAAGAACCTCCCAGCGAAGTGATGCATAGATTACGCGAGAATGGGAATAAATTGACCGAAGAATATTTTGTGACTATTTGCGAAAGCATGATACAATTCAGATATCCGTGCCAATCGTGCACTAAAGAGGATGAACTTAAATAATCTTATTGCTGATGGTGAATTAAATGGAAGAATTGAGCATGAAAGGTAAATTCAAAACAGAGGGGATCAAATCCTACGAATTTTTGATCCTATCATTGATTGTAGTTCTGGGTTTTGTTCTACGCCTTTACTTTCTTTCCTTCTATTTATCTGCCAATAGTACGGACTCTGTGGGATATAGTTACGCTGCTCTATTGCATTCTCGCGGAGAGTGGTTATCACCAAATGCCACGCCAAAAGGCTTTCTTCTAGTTTCGATAATGGCTCAATTCTACCAAAGCCTTGGTCCCACACTTCTAGCTGGGCAGCTAGTGTCATTATTGTTTGGAGGACTTTTACCCATCATCACTTTTTTCTTGGGAAAAGAACTCTTCAATAAGAAAACTGGTCTTCTGAGCGCTTTTATTGTTTCTATAAATCCTCTGCTAATCTTATATTCCTGTCTTGTATTCAGAGAAATGCTTTTTTCTTTTACTTGGATGTGTTGTATCTACTTTGCTTTGCGTGGCTTCAAAGGTAACACTTTTTATTCTATATTGGCCGGATTTTTCTTCGCTCTCGCATCAATGACAGTAGAGATAGGTATATTTACAGGAATAGGATTTATCGTATACTTCGTTGTTCAAAAGACGTTGAAGAATAAGGGTAGACTGGGTGAATTAAAGAATCTAGACGTATTCTTTTGCAGTGCGTTTCTAACATTGCTTCCTTTGTTCATAAGAGATTATCTAGTGAATGCCGACTTCTTCTTCTCTTGGACAATATTTGAATACTATAACACTCCCATTGTAATGTACATAAGTCTTATTGGTCTTAGTGTGCCTTACGTACTATTAACTAGAGTATTGTTTCATCAACCCAAATTTCCATCGTTTGATCGTTTTTCAAATGTTATCAAAATCTCTTTAGTTGGAGTATTTTCACTCGCCGCCGTACTTGTCGTGGGTTATTTCTCTGGTCTATTCTCGGGAACCTTGGAGCTTTTGTTTGCTCAATCGTTTACAGGTTTTGTGAAGTTTGTAGAGTATATGGCTTTTCCAGAAGCTCTGGGGCTGTTTCTGTCTCTTTTTTCTCTTGTAGCTATAGTGTACGGATTGAAATCGCGTGATATACGTGCCCTCACTATTTTCTGTTTGACCACATTCCTATTCTCTTATGCTGTTCGGGCTATCGTGCTTTCCACAAATTATAGTTTTTGGGGAAACTATGGCGTGATTGATCTGCTTACGTGGAGTGGAGGACTACAGCAGGTAACTTGGCCTTTTCAGGTTATCTTTAGGTATCCTCTTCCTTTCTATCCTCTGTTTTCAATTTTTGCGAGTTTCGGCATATTTTTCATTTGCGACAGGTTGCTAGGCAAATCTTGTGAAACTCCAACTAGCGAACCAACCACACAAAAGAATGAACGGCCAAGAAAGAACAAGATAGCCCAGAATCAATTGGTTAAAAAGGCACTAGTTTCTATCATGGTTTTCATTATTATTTTCGCATATTCCTATGCTCAGGCTGATTTATTTGCTAGAGCCGATTCTCATGACTCTTACCAAAATCCTAGATTACCTGCAAATGTTGAACCACCGTGGTGGTATCGTGAGGGAGGGGAAAGTCTATCTCTCATTGATTGGCTTCATGACCAAGGGTCCCCCGTAGTTTATAGTTTTAATTCCATGTTCAAGAAACAATATGGAGAAGATAAAGTAATACTGCTGAACGGAAATGAAAGCCTCATAGACATCGTAAACCAAGCCCGTAAAGACAACGTGGAATACATTATTTCAGATGCATGGGGTACATATTCTGATGCACAATATGAATTGTATCGAGCAGGCATTAACGATCGGGAACCGAGATTTGAAGCTCAACCTCTTGGGTACTATGAATTGGTAAGATCATACTCTCATTGGCACATGGCGCAGGTCTTCAAGATCTCTATACCAGAAAGGATGGCTCTTGTTGTTCAAGGCACCGCAAGCACAGGTGCACCTTGGCTGAATTTTCTCTCAAATATGTCTTCTCCGTACATTGTTACAACTGTCGATGATGAGAAAGATCTGACAGACTTTCTCACTACTGATTACGACGTAATTGTCATAACTGAAATTCAACGGCATTTAGAAGATGATGAACTAGAAATATTGAGAGAAAGGGTGGAAAAAGGAACAGTGTTGATAATTAATGGTATCGCACCAGCATTCATGAATTTAAACGAAAATAGTTACTGGCTAGGCGCAGAGAGATTTTCAGAGGCTCCCACAGACGCGAAAATGAACATAACATTCACAGAAAATGCCTTAACTGTTCTGCCTCAAATTAACTTAGACAGGAGCTACGTTCTATATTCTCAAAGTCTTTATTCTTCTCCCACCGGCTGTACCGGCATTGAATCTGATGTTACAATATACGCAAACAGAGTTGAAGACGAAGCTACTACGATATTCGCCAAACCCTTTTTGGAAGGAACAGTGATATTCTCCGGAGTTAGACACACTCATGCACAAGAATCTGACGATTATGGATTATATATGAACTTCTTGCAAAATTTGCTGAATGAAACTGGCTAACAAATCACTTATACGCATTAAAAAAACGGAGATTGTTGAGATTTCACATTCTGTTGTATACGCGCGCTTATTAAAAGCAACAAAACACTAAACCCTTCTCGAGCAGAAACACAACTTTACGCAAAGTCTCGTAATTCTTTTGAAGAAATAATGCTTAAATACGGTCATGAACTGGGGATAGATGAGTCTTCAATTAGAAGATAGATGCATAATAGTTGCGTGAATTAAGGAGCCGGAAAAAAAGACACTTCACTTTTCTGTTTTTAATAATTATCCGAAAAATTTGAGGTAATGTCAACTTGAAAGTTCTTGTTACAAACCCGCCATGGCCTGGACCAGGATACGGAGCCAGATCCGATGTCAGATGGCCACATCGACGAAGCGACAAATATCTTGAATATCCAGTATATTTGGCGTATACTGTTGCTGTACTTGAAGAAGCGGGAATAGAAACGCATTTTATAGACGGAGTTGCAGACGATCTTTCTATAGAAGCCTTCGTAGAAGAGACAAAGAAAATCAATCCGGATTTAGTCGTCATCGAATGTTCTACTCCTTCAATAATAAATGACCTACATATTGCTAAGAGATTGAAAGAAGAATTGAAGAACACCTTCATACTTTTGGTTGGTTCACATCCTACCTATTTCCATAAGGAGATTATCAAAGAAAACGAATTTGTTGGCGCAATTGCTAGAGGCGAGTTCGAGTTAACGATAAGAGATCTGGCTTTAGCCCTTCAGCATGGACAACAACTTCAAGACGTTGCAGGAATCACATACAGGAATGGCGAAAGCGTGCAAGTAAATGAGGATCGCCCGTTGATCCAAGACTTGGATGCTCTTCCTTTTCCAGCAAGGCACATAGTCAAATCCAGCAGTTACAGAGAAGCTGTTTTTACAGGTCAAAGATGCACAACAATTGTGAGTTCCAGAGGCTGCCCACACAAATGTATCTTCTGCATATGGCCCAAAACTATGTATGGGCACAAGTTCAGACAAAGAAGCCCCGGAAACGTTGTTGACGAGATTCAACACGTTGTGGATGAATATGGAGTTGATGAAATATACTTTGATGACGATTGTTTTACGTTGGATAGGAAAAGGCTACTAGAAATATGCAGTGAAATCGTCAAACGCGGTATAAATGTAAAGTGGATGTGCCAAGCCAGAGTCGACAATATGACTCAAGAGGTTCTTGAGGCGATGAAAAAAGCTGGCTGTCATTACATTAAATATGGTGTTGAGTCAGGCTCGCAAGAGCTTCTTAATCGTATGAAGAAAGGCATCACCTTAGAAGCGGTGAGAAAAGCTTTCAGGGCAACCAGAAAAGTGGGCATTAAGTCTCAAGCCTTTTTCTTATTTGGTTTACCCTGGGAAACCCCTGAAACAGTTGCGAAGACAATTGAATTTGCGAAAGAACTCAAACCTGACAGCGCTCAATTTGCTATAGTTGTTCCCCATCCGGGAACAGAACTCTATGAGTTATGCCTTGAAAAAGGATGGCTGAAATACAAAACTTGGGAAGACTTTGACTGCCGCTCACCCCTCATCGAAACAGACACCCTTTCAATCAAAGATCCAATGGAATATCGTACGAGAGCCTACAGGAAATTCTACATTAGACCCAGCTTCATTTTGCGAACCTCCCTTAAATTGTGGAACCCAAAAGAGGCAAGAAGAATCATAAAAAGCGCCAAATCGGTTTTTCAGAGAATCTCATACTATGGAGATTCCTAACATAACGTAGCTTTTCATAGAATACAAGTTGATAGATATTTCTCGAATGTTACGAATCTGGATCTACGTGACACATTTTTCTACAGAGTACATTCGGGGTTACTGCACGCGTTTATAAGAGATGTTTAGACACAACTTTGCAAGAAAAATCTCAGTTAACTTATTGTGGAGGGGTTGAAATGAAATCTGATTCCAGTGAACTAGTAGCCTTGGTTGACACGTCAAGATATGCTGACTTAACTGACGCAATAATAAAGGCATTAGAATTGATCAATTTCAACTTTGGAAAAAAACCAAAGAAAGTAGCCATCAAAACAAATATGTGCTACTACTGGCAGAGCACAACCGGTGAAACAACAGACCCAAAAGTGATAGAAGCAATCATAGACGTCCTAAGAATAAAATTTAACCCTGATGAAATTCTCGTTGTAGAATCAGACGCAACAGCCATGAGAGCAAAGCACGCTTTCAAAACACTTGGGTACGAGAAACTGGCTGCAAAAAAGAAAGTAAAGCTCCTAAACCTATGTGAAGAGGAAACGCTTCCAGTACCAAATGAAACATCTTCCATTTCTAAAAAAATAAAGATCCCGAAAATACTAACCGAGGTGGACCTTTTCATAAGTGTGCCCAAACTAAAGCTTCATCGCCTCGTCGGAGTAACATGTTCCCTAAAAAACCAATTTGGTTGCATCCCTGTCCAGAGAAAAGTCGGTTTCCACAACCAGTTAAAAGAAGCTATAGCATTGATTAACAAGCATGTTCCACCTGATTTGATTATTGTCGATGGAATAATTGCAGGAGGAAAAACTCCCAAAAAGCTTGACCTAATCATGGCAAGCTCTGACCCTGTGGCAGTAGACTCTGTTGCAGCGAAAATCGCTGGTTTCAACCCTAAACGAATCAAGCATATAGTAGAATCAGAAAAAACTGGTGTGGGGTCCACAAACTTTCAATGCGTAGGAGACGACATACAACATTTTATCAACAAGTTTCCTCGAAAAGGATTTGTCTCAAGTGTTGCAAGAAGCGTTCTTCTGAAAGTTTATACCTTTTATTTGCGACATTTCACGTTAGAAGGTAAACTTTTCAAAAAACAGCCATCGCTCGGAGGCTGACAAACAATGGATTATCTGAAAATTGGAATCGCAGGTGCTGGTGGACAAGGAAGGAAGCACTTGCTAAATTGCTTGCGATTGAAGAATGCTAAAGTTATAGCAGTAGCTGACGCTTCAAAATATGTATTATCAAAAGTTTCTGAGCTGGGAATCAAAACTTACTCGGATTACAGAGAAATGATAGAAAAGAACGATCTGGACGCCGTTATAATCTCGCTACCCAACTTTCTTACTAAAGACTGCTGCGTGCTATCGTCAGAAAGAGGATTCAACATTCTAGTAGAGAAGCCTATGGGAAGAACCCTTGAAGAAGGACAACAAATTGCCGATCACATAAAAAGATCAGGAGTAAACCTGATGGTTGGTATGTGCCACCGATATATCCCAGGTTGCCGTGATCTCAAAGAAGCTATAGACGAGGGAACTTTCGGTCAAATAGACTTTGCTTCCGCACTTTTTTTCGCCGGTCCCTTCACCTCCGGGGATAGAAGAGTTCCTGAATGGATATTTGATCCAGAAAAAACTGGCGGTGGCGCCCTCTTGGATGTCGGCTGCCACCTAATCGATTTGCTCATCTGGTTCTTTGGGCAAGTCCGTTCTGTAACTGGATATGTCGAATCTAGATTTGGATTAGGTTATGAAGACTATTCCGAGGTTTCGATGAGATTTAAAAATGATGTCAACGCGTTGGTTGTTGCAAGTTGGCACTCTCGTGTTCCTTGCTACCGAGTTGAGGTCGTGGGAGAAGTTGGTAGAAAAGTTGCATTTAGCAAAAAATTTGGGATATTTGATTTAGGTCTACGAAAGGGGTTAACATCTTTTGTGAAAGAACGCTTTCTGCAGAGGATGAAGGGACGCCCCTTCCTACCTCTTGGCGATGACATATATTACGAAGAGTTAGATTATTTCGTAAAATCCATTTTAAATTCCGAAGAACCTAAACCAAATGCAGATGATTGGCTGAAAACAGCGGAAATTATAGATTCTGTTTATTCCCAAAATAACATCCGTCTTCCTTCCCAATCTGCTGGCAATAAAGGGCATGAACAGAATTGAAAATCCTTCAAATCAACAAATACTACTATCTCAAGAGCGGCTCTGAAAGGTATATGTTCAATGTTTCTTCACTACTAGAAAGCCATGGACACAAAATTGTGCCCTTCGCTATGAAACATGAAAAGAACATAAACAGCGACTACTCGAAATATTTTGTAGAGAACATTGACTACGACAAAGTGATTAAAGAGAAACTGCTAAAAAAAATGTTTGCTGGCGTCAAGAGCATATATTCTTTTGAAGCCAGAAATAAGCTTCTGGGACTCGTTGAAAAAGAAAAACCAGACGTAGCACACATTCACAAGATTAGCAATACTCTTACACCCTCAATTCTGTATGCATTAAAAAAGAAATCAATTCCAACAGTTTTGACATTACACGACTATCGAATAATCTGCCCAAACTACAACCTGTATAATCCTAGCACTTTCAGAATTTGTGAGGCTTGCAAAAACCACAGATACCTCAACGCCCTAACGAAGAAGTGCCAGAAATCATCTTATTTGGTAGGTTTGAATATAACATTAGAGTCCTATCTTTACCGTGTTATGGCGACATATGCTAATGCAATAGATCTCTTCATTTCTCCAAGCAAATTTGTAATGAATAAGGTCGTCGAATTCGGAATTCCCAAAGAAAGAGTGGTCTTTATTCCCCATTTCGTAAGATGTGATCATTATGCCCCAAATTTTGTTGACTCTGACTACATCTTATATTTTGGCAGGATTGAAAAGCACAAAGGTGTGAAAACATTAATCCAAGCCATAAAAAAGATTGATGAAATTAAATTATATATTGTGGGAGAAGGCAACTTTAGAGAAGAACTGGAAAACTACGTCAACAAGGAAGGCATTAAGAACGTCTTCTTCTTTGGATTTGTAGCTGAAGATAAACTGATAAATTTAATCAAAAATTGTCTGTTCACAGTAGTTCCATCTGAATGGTACGAGCCCTTTGGCTTCACAGTTCTTGAATCATTCGCTTTAGGTAAACCTGTGATCGGGGCTAATATTGGTGGGATATCCGAATTGGTGGATCACGGCTCCACTGGACTATTGTTCGAGTCAGGAAATGTCGAAGATTTGGCTGAAAAAATCAGCCATCTTCTAGACAATACGAATTTAGCAGTAGAAATGGGCAAAAGTGCCCGAAAAAAGGTTGAAAAGATTTACAATGAAGAGATACATTACAAAAAGTTATTCAAAGCGTATGAGAAGGTAATTTTGAAAACCTAAATTTCAATTATGTTGCTCTTTCAAGAGTAGAAAATTGAAGATATGTTAATAGATTTCTGGAGCATGGTTATGATTTATGATGTTTCGTAATTTGCATTTGAATGACTTGAATCAGCTTACAAAATTGTTTAAGGATCATCTCTTTTACTTGGAACAAGACAAATCAGTTGACCGTTCTTCGCCAAAAAAGGTTGTAAAGCAACTATATTTTCATTACGTGCTTAGCACGCCGTTAGAGTTTTTTGGATTGAACATGCTCGTTAGTTTTGTTGCCCAAACAGATGATGGACAGATAGTTGGTATAATAACTGCAAGGAGATATCCATTAGCAAAAAGTTGGATTATTGGTCCCGTCGTCTGTCACAAAGATTTTAGAAATCGGGGGATAGCAACGAAGTTAATGAATTCGATTCTAGAACATCTTAGAACGAAGAAAGCTACATTCGCTCTTGTTTCAACTGAGAAAAGTAACAAACTGGGATTATTGTTTTTTGAAAAATTTGGATTCAAATACCTGAACGTTAATTCTTCAGACCACAAAGGAGCACGTTTGTATATGCGAAAACTTGCTATGAAATACGGCTATCTTCTAAAACTTCCTAGAAAAGTTCAACCGCTTCATTCAGTGAGCTCTGAACATGAACTACAACCAACCAAAGAGATCAAAATATGGCGCATCTTGTTAAAGACAATTGATAATACATCCTGAAAAAATTGGGGCCACAAAGAAACTTGAACATCATAACTTTTCTCTCATTTGCTACCTTTGTTTTTCAATTGGTTAATATGGTCGATATCATACACTAATTGCTGCATCATTTTCTAGTACGACCCAACAATGGAGACTACTTTTCATGACAGAACTGCAAACAAACCAAACCCCGTTTTCCCAAAAATTGGCTACATTTCAATATTTTCAGAATTATGTTTCCGAAAATATGCGACAAGATAAGGATTCAACAGTGAAATTATGTGAAATTCAACGATTGGGCGATAGCGGAATTAAGTCACCCACGCAATCATACTTGCTTAAATTGAAAATAGAAAAAGCAGACAGGTCATGTGAGTTCGAAGAAATCGTTTTCAAATGCTCAAACCCAAAAATTTTACAATATGGTATTACTTTACTCCAGTCAAAAGATTTCTCAACTATCAAATCAATTCAAATTCCAAGAATTATTCATGCGAATTATGATTTAGGATATGTGTTGAAACAATTCGCACCCGGAATGGAGATCACTTTCTTTCTCGGTCAGATTTTTGAGCAAGGGTATATTAACAATCAGCAGAAGAAAGTTTTTAAGAAAATGGGTAAAGGGCTTGCAGAAATCCACACTAGACTAAAGATTGTACATAATGACGCAACACTGGTTAATTGGATTTATTTCAAGGAAAAAGGTAACGTATCTTTGATCGATTGGGAATGGGGAGGGAGAGGTGATCCAGCATGGGATCTTTCACGGTTAATCTATGATCTGGGTCGGTTTGTATCTCAATTCACACACGGTTTAAGTTTGAAAAGAACAGATGAAATCTATGACATTTTCACTGGTATTACTTCAGCTATCACTAATGGGTATGCGAATTCGTCCAAAAAAAAGAGAAAGATTGTTAGGAAATTGGCAAGTTATTGGATACATTATTCCTTCTCAGTAAAGCCGGAAATCCACGAAATAATATTTCAATGTTGCGACATTCCTCTACCACAAAAATTCATTGTTTTCAGAAGACTACTCCATGCTATCCATTTCTATAGATTAAAGAAAGATCAAACTATTATGAGAAAGATTTTTGGAATATTTGCCCGATTCGTTAGTGTCACTATGTTGGTGAGTGGTAAAAGGAAACGAAGCGAAAAATTACATGAATTTACAAAACTAACAAAACTTTTCGCGCGAGAACTGAAAAAGTGATACTGCCCGATTGAATGTACTCCCTCTTCTTGCAGTCTGTTTTGTACCTGTTCCAAAAGAAATACCGCACGATACTAAAGAATAGATCAAGAAGCTCTGTCCCATCCCATAACCAGAGAAACTGGCCAATGTTAGTGAGAATGGGCAGGCATACAATGTTATTTATACCACTTTGTGAGAGAGAAAAAATGTCTGCATCTTTAACTAAGAGATTGAGGGCAAGTTTCGTTATTTGCTTGATTGGTAGTTTGATGGTGGCATCCATTGCTGGAGGAGCCCTACAAGTTGTAGGCAGTCCGTTACAGACTCTTGAATCTGATGTTAGCCAATCAAAAGCGGGTTATCAAGATAGACAAATAGCCCAGTTGAAAGCGTTCATAGATAGTTCCTTGCCCTCTTGGGCGATGCCCTCTTGGGCAGTTGCTGTATTGTATCTTAAAAAATTAACCAATATAGATTATGGTGTTGCGGAGGCAAACAGCATTCTCCAAACTTTTGAATGTAGCGGTGGTGAAGACGCTAAAGTTTTTGTCCGCAGTTATTTTCTATTTAAAGATGAGCCTGTTAGTTTGATGTATCAGGCTACCAAGGATCATTTACGCGCCGAGTTGAAAAAGTTTACCTATAGTGGCCCTACCCAAAAAGATTTAGATTATATCTGGTATGCAACTTACCCCGACGGCAGTGGTAATGTATATCCTTCATACACAGAGAATCATAAAATGTTCAAAGCGCAACTGTATCTTCTGGCAAACCAAGAATTCAAGAACGAATCATCTACGTATCAAGAGAATTATGAGCAATGGAAAACATGGTGGCACAAGTGGTTTGATGAACATGCAAAAAAGGGATGGTCAGAAATTGCCAATTCTTATTTGTATGGTTTTTCTTTAGTCTCAATCTGCAATGTGTGTGATTTTGTTGACGATTCAAAAATCAAATTGAACGCCGAGATGACGATCGATTGGTTGTTAGCTGACCACGTTATTGAACAGTTTGGAGGAATACGTGGCGGAGGCAAAGTTCGAACATATACCAGATATTCATCACTAGAGTGGAATAGGGGATACTTAGATTATCTGTTTTTTGGTAGTCACGATGAGGTATATTGGAAAGAAGACGGAGAGATATTGAGTACAACTAGTTATCGGCCCCCAGATGTGTTGATAGACTTAGCTTTGGATGAAGATAAGGGTGTATATGAGATAAAAGAACGCAGACCTTACGGCATATCTGTTACTGATCAAAGGTGGCAGGTTAGAAAATATACATATGTTACGCCATCTTATATTCTAGGTGGTTTCCAACGCGGAGACAGCATAAAAGGATACACGTCACACTCAAACGATCATTTGTTTGGATTAACCTTCAATACTGACGATGACGCATTCATCTTTCCTTGGGGTAAAAATTATGGGATTCCACAAGATCAGCAAGCGTGTTCTCGTGACCAGGTTTATCAATACAAGAATGTGATGATAGTGACTATGGGTGGTACAACTTCTTGGAAATATGCTAGTACAGAGGGTTACGGCGATCCAAATGAAGCACCGGCACGTTGCTATTTTGCTAATTCTGTATTGGACGAAAAGATTGAAGAATCAGGATGGATTTTCATAAAAGAAGGAAACGCTTATGCTGCATATAGACCTGTGTCGGGAGGGTACGAATGGAAAAATGAGGATTGGTGGTCAGACCACTTTGACAGCGGTATATATGCAGTGTCTGATGGACCTCTGATCCCCGCAATCCTTGAAGCCGCCCAAGCTTCAGATTACAGTTCTTTCGAAGCGTTCATAGATGACATTAAAAGTAGATATTTATCCTATAGTAACGACACAGTGACATATGAGGAATCAGATGGCAAAATGATAGAAGTAGCTTTTGAGGCTCTTTATGATGGTAACAATATCAAGATTGATGGTCAAACACAAGCAACAGAACTTGAAAATTACAAGACATTTGAAAGTCCTTACATCAATTCTGATTGGAACTCTGGATATATTGTGATTAGTAAGGATGGAAGAACGTGCATATTAGACTTCAGAGACTCTGAGAACCCAATAAAAACATGTGAAACAAATGAAAATTCACCACTGATTTCTGTCAGTCCCTCAACTATTGAAGTGCCCAAAGTAGGTGTTAGTTTTTTGGTTAATATTACCATAACTAATGCAGTTGATGTTCGGGCGTGGAATATGAAAGTTACTTGGGACCATGAGATATTGGAATTCACATCCATTACTGAAGGTGATTTCCTAAGCAATGTTGGATCAACCGTTTTTGCGGCAGATGCTCCGCTTCTTTTACCAAACTATAATGACCTTTACCCCGGCGAAATTCCAGGTCTTTCTTGTGAACTAACAAGTGCACAAAGTGCAACCGGTAGCGGCGTCTTAGTAACGTTGAAATTTACTTCTCAAAGCAATGGTACATGCACTATACTGTTGGAAGACACGGTGCTAAATGGAATTGATGGAGCGTTAGTCATCGAACATAATGTAAGCGATGGAGAAGTTGACGTTATTCCAGAATTTCAAACTTGGATCCTATTTCCAATTTTTGTAACACTGGCCATATTTTCGGTCTTAGCAAGAAAGCTTCGCGCTCGCTAGAGGGGGCGTTACATTACCTATTATTAAAGTAAGTTAACAGATTAGAATATTTAGAGGGTAGATTTAATGAGCAAAAAAAACAGCACAGTATCGGTGGTAATTCCTGCATACAATGAAGAGGAATCCTTACCCACATTGATAGAGCGTTTGGTTCAAACGTTTAAAGAGAATCGTCTTGTGGGTGAAATCATAATAGTTGATGATGGTAGCACAGATGGGACCAGAAAGATTTCTGAGGAAATGCGCAAAAAGCATAGGCATGTTGAAGTTATTCGACACAAAAAAAGAATGAAGAAGACAGCAGCTCTTCATACAGGATTTGACAATGCTTCAGGAGACATTGTTGTAATAATTGATGCAGATATGCAATATGCTCCAGAGGATTTACCGAAACTTCTGGCAAAAATCGAACAAGGATATGACGCTGTCAACGGTTGGAGGAAACACCGACAAGACTCTATCCTCAGAAAGATTCCTTCTTCATTATACAATTTCATTTCACGTATTTCTTTTGGGTTGAAGCTGCATGATTTCAACAGCGGGTTCAAAGCATTCAAACGGGATGTACTTAAAGATCTTACACTTAGAGAAGGTCAACACCGGTTCTTTCTCAACATCGCTCACTATAAGGGATATAGGGTGGGTGAAGTCGCAATCCAGCATTTCCCCCGAAAACAGGGAAAGACAAAATATGGATCTTCTAGAATGTTTTGGGGTTTCTTCGATCTATTATCATTGAGACTGCAACTCGCCTTCACCGAACGCCCAATGGCTCTATTCGGTCTTTCAGGAATAATCCTTACCACATTAGGATTTATAGCTGGCGCCTATGTCCTTGCCCTCAGAATACTCTATAACGAGCCGTTCGACGAACATGTCGCACTGTTGCTCCTAACTGTTTTGCTTATAATTGCAGGGATTCAAAGTGTTCTGTTCGGTTTCATCGCCGACATGATAGCTAACTTAAGATTCGAACAACACCAAAAACGGCAAGAAGTAACCAACAATGCTGAATAAAACGCATTTGAGCTACACAAAATCAAGAAATCTTAAGAGTCTATAATGTTAGTAGAATAAAACACAGATTGAGGGAAGCAAAAAATAATATTAATGAGTAATATTTTGAATCGGATTTGTGGCATTATGAAAAAACTGTTTTGCAGATTTGATGTTCACAAATTAGCAAGTTTAATAATCATTTTTTGGTTTCTAGCTAATGCTTCGATGGTTGTGGCTGCCAATAGCAATGAAATTAAAATTATGCCTTTGGGAGATTCCATAACTAACGGTGACAGTAATGGGTGCTATAGACAAAACTTATATCTGAACCTGATAGATGCTGGTTTTGACGTAGATTTTGTTGGAAGCCAATCTTATCCTAGTTCACCGGACCCTCCATTTGATACCGATCATGAGGGTCATTCTGGATGGTGTGCTTATGAGATACGAGACAATGTGTATGATTGGCTTGAGTTAAATCCAGCAGACTTTGTATTACTTCACATCGGAACAAATGATGTTGCCTTGGGAACTGAAGATGTTAATGAAATCGCGGAAATTCTAGATGAGATTGATCGATATGAAACAAACTATGCTAGAACTGTTAGAGTCTTTCTGGCTCGCATAATATTAAGATCCGATGATTCTGCACTAAACGAAACAACCAAAGATTTTAACAATGCCGTCGATGGTATGGCCCAAGCACGAATTAGTAACGGAGACGACATCACTATCGTAGATATGGAAAATGCTCTAATCTATCCGGACGATATGCGACCTGCTGATGGGGAACATCCCAACGGGGTCGGATATGAAAAAATGGCAGATGTTTGGTATACCGCTGTATACAACGAACTAATCACTAACAGACCTGTTGCTAACTTTTATGCTTCTCATGTTTCTGGGTTTGAGCAATTGACTGTAAGTTTCAGTGATGCTTCAACCTCTAATGCTGGTGTTATTTCTTGGTTGTGGGATTTTGGGGATGGAGAAACCAGCAGTGACCCGAATCCAGCACATGTTTATGGTGAGGGTACATACACGGTTTCGTTGACTGTGGAAGAAGCGGATGGAGACAGTGATACTGAAACCAAGACAGACTATATCACTGTAAAACCTCCAAATTCTCCTCCAATAGCTAATTTCAACATTCAATCCTCAGCCAAACCAGCAATCAACGAAGAAATCTCTTTCATAGATCAATCCTCTGACACGGACGGCACCGTTACTTCATGGTCGTGGATTTTTGGAGACGGAACCACATCATCAACACAAAATGCCACTCACAAATACCAATCTATCGGCAACTATACAGTCTCCCTCACAATCGAAGATGATGCTGGAGCTACTAGCACACAAACAAAACAGATAACAATCTATGAAATAGATGTTACCAACCCCGATTCTGATGGAGATGGAATACCCGATGAATGGGAATTACTTCATGGGTTAGATCCGTTGAATCCCTCGGATGCTTCTAGCGACCGTGATGGTGACGGAATCAGCAATCTCGAAGAGTACCAAATGGAAAATGGCATTGAAGTTCATGATTTTCCAGATTTAACCTTGTCCATCGTACTGGTGATAGCTGTATTTTTCTTGCTCATTTTTGTAGTGTTTTACACTCGAAAGTTGCGGAAGAGAAAAAACTAAAAGTAATTATTACAACCCCATCTTGACCCTGACCCAGTTACATGGCCAGATCCGACATCAGGTGGCATCACTGCCAAAACGACAAATCTTTTGAATATCCCCGTATGCTTTTTCAACTCATTCATTGCAACAGATAATTCAGGTGAAAACACAAACAGGGTGTAGATCTTCAAGTGAGAAGATTTATTAGGTTTTTATCTGCCTTATGTCGAATATCGAAATATGATTTATCTATAGTTCATAAGAGTCATGATGCAATTAATCGAAAGCTGATTGTTGAAGGGAAAAGAATATGAAGGACCCAAGTTTAGAGAAAATTCTAGTGACAGGTGGAGCTGGTTTTATCGGTTCCCACACTGCAGATCTTCTAATAAACAATGGATATGACGTAACCGTAGTAGACAACTTGGAACCCCAAGTTCATGGAAAACTTCAAGCTAAACCAGATTACATAAACAAAGACGCAACCTTCATCCAACATGACCTTCAAGACCAGAATTTTCTAAAAAAAATGCTTTCAGAAGTTGACGCTGTAATCCATCTTGCCGCCCTTGTTGGTGTGGGTCAATCAATGTACCAAATTGAACGCTACATCAACGGAAACACCGGTGCCACCGCTACCTTACTCGATATACTAGCAAAAGAAGAACATAACATAAAAAAACTTGTAGTAGCCTCCTCCATGAGCGTCTACGGAGAAGGAAAGTACTACTGCGAAGAATGTGCCACCGAAGTCTACCCCAACTTACGGACTCACCAACAACTGAAAAACCAGCAATGGAATCAATTGTGTCCGAGCTGTGGTTCAATCGTTAAGCCGTTACCAACTGACGAAAATAAGCCTCTGATGGCAACATCCATCTACGCCCAATCCAAACGTCATCAAGAGGAAATGTGCCTGCTAGTCGGAGAAACCTATGGTATACCGGCAGTGGCTCTCAGATACTTCAATGTTTATGGTTCCCGCCAATCGTTATCGAATCCATACACAGGGGCATGCGCTATCTTCACAAGTCGTATACTAAATGACAAATCACCCTATATATTCGAGGATGGCAACCAAAAGAGAGACCTTATTCATGTGACAGACATAGCGCAAGCAAACTTGAAAGCACTCGAAAACAGCAACGCAAACTACGAAGCCATAAACATTGGAACAGGAAAAGCAATCTCAATCGTCGAACTGGCGGAAACCTTGATAGAACTCTACAACAAACCTAACCTCAAACCACACGTATCCAACGAATACCGCAAAGGCGACATTAGACATTGCTACGCCGACACAACAAAAGCTCAAAAGCTCCTCAATTTCAAGCCCGCAACAACTCTACAGGAAGGGCTAACCGAGCTAGCTGGATGGGCCAAAACCCACGGATGGGACGCAGTAGACCTCTTCGAAAAAGCGTTGCAAGAACTTAAGGCAAAACGTCTTGCAACCTAATCTCATCTTTTGTTCTGTGCCCTTAGTATCGGATATCGAAATATTGCTTATATAACATTTTTTGTCTTTCATGCTGTTATGGATTCATACGTAAAGGTCAATCGGGAAGAAAAGAACATGGAAAAAGTCGGAATGAAACTGAAGCCATTTTCTTCCTTGAATCAAGAGACTGTAGTGATATCCATCAAATTTTTCGTGTTAATATTTACAATAGGAGCCGTTTTTTTTCAAGATTTAGCCCTAATATTTAAAGACGCTTTACAAACTGAAACAACAAGTTACATTCTAGCTCTCCCCTTCTTAATTGCCTATCTTGTTTACCGAAAAAGAAAAATGATAAGGGCAGTAATCACAGTTGACGATCCAGACCAACCGAAAAAGATTAAACACCTACCAACAATCATCGGCATCCTAATCTCAATAACTGCGATGTTCGCCTACGGATATGGCTCATACACCTTCGCATCTCTGGAATGCCACATTCTCGCTCTGCCCATTTTCGCATCTGGGCTAATACTTATCCTTTTCAATAAACAAACACTCAGACAATTAGCTTTC
Source organism: Candidatus Bathyarchaeota archaeon (assembly GCA_050123155.1). GTDB lineage: Archaea > Thermoproteota > Bathyarchaeia > Bathyarchaeales > Bathyarchaeaceae > Bathyarchaeum. The sequence goes on from JASFHP010000002.1 coordinate 23,513, forward strand.
CCCATAGCCTTCCTCGTACTATTAACCCCACCACCAGCAGAAATCCTTTACACCTTAGGTTCAACATTATCACTAATAGGTTCAGAAGTCTCCTACAACATCGTAAGACTAGTCAGTATACCTGCCACCCTAATAAGCGAATACGGCAGTCCAGTAATACAGATTACAAGATCAGCCGGCACAACAATAAACTTTGCCGTAGACATCGCATGTTCAGGCATCTACAGCCTAATCGGTTTCTTAATATTCGCGGTGTTCATTGCTTATATAATGCGGGACAAAACATGGAAAAAACTCACATTATTTGTAATCGGATTCCCCGTAATCTACATACTTAACATAATAAGAATAACTACAATTCTCCTAATAGGTTACCACTACGGCGAAGAAATTGCACTACAGCTTTTCCACCTGTTAGGCGGATGGGCTCTCATATTTCTAGGGACATTCTTGCTACTGATAATTACAGAAAAACTCTTACGTGCACAAATCTTCACCAAACAACCACAAAAATGTCCAGGATGCAATCCAAAACCTAATCTAAACTATAATTCTTGCCTCACATGCGGAAGGATATTAAAGCCTGCCTCCTTCCGATTACCAAAAACAAACATAATCAAAATGGCTACAATAATTATCAGCGCAATCCTACTAATATCCATTCAAGCACCAGTTTTTGCTCTAGTAGAGGGCCCTGCGCAAATAATGACTCAGACATCAGAAGGCGAACAAGGCAATATCCAGCTACTGCCACAAATCGAAGGATACACTCTAGATTTTGTATACCGTGACACAAACTTCGAGGAAGCTGCGGGGCAAGACGCGTCACTCCTCTATATCTATCAACCCATAGATAGAACAAAGGAAATTGTATGGGTGACGATTGAAATTGGACCACGTTCATCTCTTCACAGCTGGGAATCGTGCATCATTAGTCACCAACTAAGAATCGGGCGAACTCCAGAAGGAACGCAACTCGACAATAAAGAGATTCAAATCCAAGAAAACCCGCCTATAATTGCACGGTATTTTGCATTCCAATGGGTAGAAACAAACGAAACCCAAGTAGTTCTGTACTGGTTCGGAACCTCATACTTCAAAACAAATGAAACAACATATGAACAAAACCATCTAAAAATAAGCCTGATCACTTATCCTGACACACCCCAAGAAATAACAGATGTAGAAACCCTGATACCCTTTGCAGCGGCAATAGCAAGTCACTGGCAACCAATCAAAACTTTGTCGGCAATAACTGTATTCTTATCCCAAAATGGCGTACACTTTGCCGCGATAACCAGCGCGTCAGCAATTGGCATAATAATCATTTACTACTTGGAGACAAGAAAACAAAGAAAATTAAACACTAATACATACCAAAAGCTATCAACACCATGTAAACAGATTATAGACGCAGTTTTGGAAACGCAAAAATCCACAGCAGCCACGCTACACGCTATTGCCGGCACATACAAAAACAAAACAGGGAAAAACATAGAAAAGGAAGAGTTATTTCAGAGAATCTCGGAAGTAGAAAGAATAGGCGTAATAAAAAGCTATGTGACAAGCAACCAAGATGAGCCAATTCAGATATGGAAAGCGGAGATTTTTTCCTAAAAAGGGTGAATGTTATATGCAAGAACTTCGAATCTTCAATAATGAAAGAAACCTTGAAGCTAGAAAGATGTATGAAACAAGTTTAACGAAAGTTATAACCTTCATATTTCTTGTCATGGGTGCGATTGCCCTATTCGTTTCTATTGTTTACGCTTCTTCAATATTGGCTTTTATAGGCCTAGGTCTAGTCTTCTGGGGTGCATTCCTCGCATACATCCAACCCGAACAATACACAAAAAAGGTTATCCTAGACGCAACAGTAATTCCTTCAATAGATACCTTGAATCAAATAATACAAGAACTGAACTACAAAGGCAAAGCAATATACCTGCCGCCAGAATACCTCAAAAATCCAGAAGCAAGCAAAGTCTACATATCTAAGCAAAAAGAAGGAGAACTTCCAGAACCTGAACTAACCATAAAACATGAAAACAAACTCTTCGTTGGAAACCCAAATGGCATTCTGTTGACACCACCCGGCGCCCAATTATCAAGACTCTTCGAAAAACTACTAGATACGAACTTCACAAAAACTGACCTAAACTACATCACCCACAACATGCCAAAAATCCTAATAGAAAACCTCGAAATCGCAGAAAACGTAAAAATAGAAACAGAAAACAACAAAATCAAAATAAAAATAACCAACTCTACCTTCAAAGAAACACACAAAGGAACTGACAAGCTTTCACATACGTACCCTTACTTCAGCTGCCCACTCTCAAGTGCCGTCGCCTGTGCATTCACAAAAGCCACAGGAAAACCAATAGCCATCGAAAATGTGCAAGTATCCGAAGATGGAAATGTTGTCGAAACAACCTACCACATTCTGGGAAATATTGAAACTGAAACGGGTTCACCAGAGACAGGAAAAATTGAAATTGAAACTGAAACATATTCACCAGCAATAAAATCTGAAGGACTTCTAACAGAATCCAGCCAACTATTAACAAGAAAGCATCTTTTGTCGAATCTAGCCAGCTTATTCCTAACTTCTTTTGGGTTAATTATTCTAGTTTGGGTCGGCTGGTTAACATGGTATGATATGACTGTTTGGAGTAAGAACATTGTCACTATATTCCTTGGGTCTAGAGTAGGCGAAGCTATCAGCCTAGGGATAGGCATGAAACTGATTTACTATCTTCTAATAGGTCTAGCATCCTTTCTTTCAGGACTAGTTACATACATACGTTCGAATATGAGGAAGGTGTAAAAATGAGGATCCCATTATCTTTCTGGGACATAAGCCTGTGGCTAGCAGTCACAGCCATAATCCTGCTTATAACTTCAGAACTCATATCACCATATTACAGAAAAAGCAAAATCTATGTCAACAAACAGAGACTAAGAAATACGGCATTCATCGTTGGAACACTATTTCTTATGACAGTAATTATGCGCATGTATGAAATTATAATGTTCGCATAATATAATATGTGCATGCATTTAACAAACAAAATTCTATAACATCCATCCATACGATTTTAAATAGAGGATTAATGAGATTAATCACAAGTAAATTTAGGAAGAACAACAACATGAAACTGAAGAATTATGTAATGTTATTTATGGTTCTGTCTCTGATTTCGATTCCTTGTGTGATGGCAAACGGAGCAGGTCTTTTAAGAATAGATCCCTATTGGCCCACGACGGTTGGTAGTCCTGCTGAATTCGAAGTATGGTGTAATTCTGGTAATTCATATGACGTGAAGATCCATTTGGCTGTAACTAAAGATTGTTATGATTCAATGGCTGCTACAGATGCAGTTGTGGTCGAATATGGCGGTTCTGTGATAGCCTCTTTTGATAAGGGGGATTTCACAGGTGTTACTGCTAATGGTGAAAAAGTTCCTGCCGTTATAGGATACACGGTTGCGAGTCTGAAAGACCACATAGATGAAGGCCTAAGCACTCCGCTTGGAGCAAGCGACACAATTTATTGGGCTTGGAAACCTCTCGCTAACGCAGCTTTTGACCCCCTCGGTGAAGACCATGAAGAAATCACGGTAACCGTAAATGCAGGAAACATAAGAATGCTGGTCCACCTGTTTGGAAACAGTGTAGACAATAGCGGAGAGTTCGATATGAGAGTGCCTACAACACCATCAGGGTTCGTTATTCCGGAAGTTGCAGTTGGATCTGTAATGGCCGTTGCAGCTATGTTCACTGCTCTGGGACTATTCGCCTACAAGAAAAAACACAAACCAACAAAATAGCCGCTACAAACCTTAACACCCTTTAGTTTATTTTTTATTTTTTGTAATTTTAGTTCCAATCCCTTTTCTTTTATCGAGAATCTAAAATCTAAACAGCCTTTCGACTAGAAGATCAAATATTATTAAGCTGTTGCCCCAACATCTCCCCAAAGAAGTGAAGACAATGAACCAAAAAAACAAAGACACGCTTGATAAAACACTGATAAAACTAGTGCAAGAAAAAAAACCAGCAAACGTACAACAACTGGTTGATCTAACGAAATCAGAGATTTCCTTTATCCCAGAACAGAAAATTCTCCAACATATCCTCCGACTTGAAAGCCAAGGCAAAATAACGCTAGAACCTTTAACACAAACTCCACCAAAATTAAGCACATATCTAAAGACGCCAGAGGCTACATGGTACTGGATAACCATTTTTCTGGCAACGACGACAGCATTAATCATATTCATTATCCCAGAGAACTCCCCACTAATATATTTAAGACAGGTTCTTGGAGCCATCTTTGTTGTATTCCTGCCAGGCTACAGCCTCATCAAAGCATTATTTCCAGAGAAAAACTTGGATACCATAGAACGCATCGTCCTAAGCCTAGGAATGAGCTTAGCCCTAGTTCCCGTCACAGGACTAATGCTCAACTACACACCATGGGGCATAAGAACCATCCCAATCACCCTAAGCCTTCTAACCCTTACAATCATCTTTGCCACTGTAGCCATCATAAGAGAACACCAAACCAAAAAACAAAGCCAATGACAAACTAAGGCGCATTCAGAATAACACTCAACTTCCAATCATACCCGAAAGGATCAGAGGCAGCTAACATGGAAACTGGCAACATAGCTGGAGGAACTCTCAGGATAACACTTGCCAACGCCTCCCAATACGTAATTATTGCAGTATTCTACATGGTTGTCACAAAAACAAATGCCCTATCTCAAACAGACATCGGCACTCTATCAATCCTTAGCTTTCTCGCTTCCACCTTCTCATTGCTGACCATGCTGGCACTACCTACGGCCCTAACAAAATTCACTTCTGAAAACATGGGAAAAAACCAAAAAGAGAAGGCAACAGCAACACAAAAAGCAATAACAAAAATTGTAATCGCATTATCGATATCAGGACTCTTAGTAGCTGCCCTCTTTTCACCACTAATTTCTCAATATTTATTGGGCAATCCTGAATACGCAATCATTCTCATCCTAAATTTTGTCTATGCTTCTCTATCCAACATAACAGCTTTATGTAGATCTACTCTACAAGCACTCTACCTTTTCGGAAAAATGGCTACCATCACCCTAACATTCTACCTGACAAGTCGATTAACAGCCCTCCTCTTAGCATTGTTTCAGATGGGCGCCACAGGAGTAATAATAGGCTATATAGTCGGATCAGTAATAGCCATAGTCCTTGCCCTGAGCCTTCTTCATAAAAAACTGCCGAGAACAACAGAAAAAATTTCACTGAAACCGTTGCTGCACTTCAGTTTTCCCCTGTTTTTAAGCTCCGTAACAGAACTTGTACTATCATGGGCAGACGTCGTAATTTTAACTTCACTAACAGGCGACTTATCTTTAACCGGAATCTACCATATTGTGGTCAATAGCGTAGGCGCCCTCGGAATCTTATACATATCCGTAAACACCACAATATTCCCAGCCCTATCAGCACACCACGGTCTCGAAAAACCCCAAAACATCAGCAAGACCCTAAAAACCACAAGCCGATACCTTATCTATATACTCCTCCCTAGCTGCATAGGATTAGCAATCATAGCACCAACAGCTCTCACCTTCTTCTACGGTCCCAGCTATGTAAAAGGAGCCTTACCACTTGCAATCCTATCAATAACAACAATAATCATGGCGCTATTATCACTATGTAAAACAACATTTCAAGCCATAGGAAAAACAGGTCAAATACTAAAAATTAACATAATTGCAGCTATATCATCAGTTCTAATGTTGCTTTCACTCGTCCCTCTTTTCGAAACAACGGGAGCAGCGTTCGCTCGCATAACCACACAAGCAATAGTCCTCGTCGTAGCAGTTTACATTCTAAGAAGGGAAATCAAAATACAAATAGACAAAGAAGCGATATGGAAAGCTACAGTCTCTACATTGGCAACTGTCCCCTTCTTACTCGCCATCGAACTAATCTTAAGCAAAAACTTTTCCACAACCCAAACCCTCGCCCTAGAACTACTAACCGCAACAGGAATCTATGCAGTCTCCATTTATGCTCTAAAGGCACTGAAAAAACAGGACTTCCAACTGCTAAGACAAGCTTTCCCCAAACCTCTCACAAAATACATCAACATACTAGAGCGCATAATCGTCAGATAAAGAAATGATTTTCTAGAATAGAATTCCATACTATCTTAAATATAAGAAAATATTTAACACCTGTCATCAGTTAGGATGAGACATAAAATGAAAGGAAAAATATTAACAATAGGGTTTTTAACAGTTATCGCATCCCTTCTATTGTGCAGTGCAGTCCATGCCTCATGGTCAACCCTAGAAACGGGTTACGCCGTAACTTCAGATTGGAAAGGAATGCAAACAGAAGATGGTACACCTGTAACCATAACAGCAGGTACACTTGATCCCACCGTAACATCAGTGACCTTCGGATGGTTATCAATCCCAGACGGAGGCGGCAATTATGTATTAGAAGAAACCGTGCCAGTCTATACAAATGGCACCATTGGACAGTGGAAGGACGGCACGCCAGCTGAAATAAGGTATGCCAGTAGTACTTATGTAGTAGTCCCTGAAGGCTTTTGGGCAGTCCAAGTATTCTTTAACTCTGAAGAAGGCGATCCTGTCATTAACTCTGAAGGAGAAGGCAATGTTGTAAACCAACAGTTCTCTTGGATAGGTACAATGCAGTCCGATAACAGCACGGTCTTTCCTACTCCAGAAATACCATTAGGAACAATTGGAGCATCAGTCGCTATGGTAGCCGCTTTAGGACTATTCATGATAAAGAAGAAAAGACGCCAAGAATAGCGCCAAAAACCCAGATAGTTAAACGAGGATAGCAACAAAATCAGAGTTAATAATCTGCCAACTTCCCTAACCTCTTTTCAATTTTTTCATACAACAACTAAAAAAAGCGTTTGTCAGATTATTTGCATGTTTCTTTGAGACGAAACATCAAAATAACCATTCGCTAAATCAACATTCCCGTTTTTACCTAATCAATAACTAGCACATCATTTTCTATCGGTAAAAAAGAGAAGCGATAACCAGCAACACCAACTGGAAGATCTATGTTAGCTGGTTCCAACTATGTTGATGTCAAAGCTGAAGTTTGTTACTCCTTCAATGCTTCCATCTACGGATAGAGTGAATGTAACTTGAACTACTGCATATCCATTGATGGGATTTCCATTATAGTTCCAGCTGAGACTAAGATAATCTGCGGCTTCTGGTGGGGCCCAACCTGAGGGGTACATAGATAGGGTCAATGCTGAACTGCCTTCGTTCCTGATGTAGCAAACTTTGGCTTGGCTTTCTCCTGGTTGAAGTGTTCCCCATGCTAAAGAAGTTAGTGGAGTGGCACATCCGACATCGTGATAAACGCCGATGTTGGCAGTAGTTTGTATCTGTATTGATCCTGTACTGGATAATGTTTCGGTTGCCTGAGTTGCAGGGTATGCTTGACTTATCAGTGATAGACCTAATGTGTAGGTTATGAGTATGATTATGGCGCCTGTGATTATGGACTCTTTGCTTGCCATTGACTACACCATCATTATATTGTGTATTAAGACTTAATAAATATTTTTGTTTAAACGCACTACACATATACAAATATTCACAAAAAGCCAAAAAACAAAATTTCTACTCAGAAAAGCAGTTACAGAGAGAAAATTCAACTTAAAAACATCAACTAATCTTATCCGTTACATTTGGGTAAGCTGATATTTGATCTCCTCACTTTCACTATAGCAATCCATGATTCTGTAACAACCCAAACACCTTTCCGAAACAGAGCCGTCATCATTAATCTCTTTTATGTTTCCGAATCCACGTGGACATTCTGTGTAGTCGTTTTGAGAATATGATATGAATTTTTCTGGGCTTGTATTGTTTGTTAATATTCCTCGGAAAATTTGTTGATCAGGAATGTTCGCTAACTTTGTCCAATAGAGCACAACGAGAACTAAAACTGCCATAACCAAAATAATGTCAATTGCGGTCAGTTCGAAAGATATCATGTTCATCCAGTTTCCCCCTTTCTTATTCTATGTATATAGATTTGATGAATTTGACGTATTAATTTGCGGTGTGAAGCTACAAATAGTATTGTTAAGATTTATCAGCAAGAATGAGTGAGCGTTAAGATGTTTGAGGGAACAGTTCATGTATGCTGTTGGACACTTTGCTTTAGGATACTTGACCGGAAAGCTGACAGCTGAATCGCTGGACGTTAACGTTAATCTCCCCTTACTGTTTTTAGCATCAGTTTTTCCTGACATCGATATATTGATACCTGGTTTGGTGCATAGGGGACCTCTACATTCGGTGGTATTTTTCTGTCTCCTCTTTTTGCCCATATTTGCAATTTATAAAAAAAGGGCTGTGCCGTATTTTGTTGCGTTAATCCAGCACATCATAATTGGCGATTACCTGATAGGTGGAGATCTGCAACTACTATGGCCATTGACCCTTAATACATACGGTCTTTACATTGAAATGGGAAGTTTAATTCATGTTGCCCTTGAATGGGGGCTTTTCATTATCTCGATGGCGTTTATGATCAAAATGAAGGACGTATTTTTTATATTCAAACCTCACCCATCAAATATGATTTTTGCCATACCGGTCATAACTGTTCTCTTGCCTACACTCATAAGTTTCCCCTTGTATGTTCCTTTGGCGTTGCTTATTCCCCACATTGTCTATCTGATTCTTTTCACTATCCCCCTCATGATAGATTTGAAGATGATGCTTACAAAGAAAGTATAACTGGTCTTTGAAAACAATTGTAGCAAGTTGGCTGATTGTAAGTATTCTTCTGACGTTTTCAACCGGCTGATTTGGTGACTACAACTCTTCAGGGCAACTTTCTGTTTTCTGCCAAGTTTCCAGTATCTTCGGGATACTCTGCCGTAAAAGAAGACGGCGACCGATGATACTCCAGTGTAAACTTTGACTTTCTTATGAAAGATGTGCAAGCATGTTGATTGGATTTTGCTAACGCTTATTAGCGCTGTCAGTCAAAATTAGCGCTTGGTTGCCTAGCCATTCAGGTGAGTTTAAAATGAAAGTGAAAGTTGGCGTCGTTGGTCTTGGGTTCATGGGCTCTGCTCATGCTAGGGTTTACAGCAAACTTGAGGAATGTGAATTAGTCGGCATTTGCGATAGCAATCCAGAAAGGAAGCATCTAGCCAAAACGTGTAATTGCAAATTTTTCGAGGATTCTGAAGAGTTTCTGAGGGAGAATTTGGATGCGGTGAGTGTATGTACCCCCACTTCCATGCACAGGGACGTTGTAATGGAGGCTTTGGAAAAAGGCAAGCATGTTTTAGTTGAGAAGCCTTTCGCTGACACCATGAGAAATGGTGAAGAAATGATGAAGAAAGCGGCGAGAATGGACAGGCTGTTGGCTGTGGGTTACATCGAGAGATTCAATTCTGCAGTTAGCAAATTAAAGGAACTCGTGGATTTTTCTCAAATTTATTCCACGGTTTCTATGCGTTTTGGTCCGTTTCCGCCAAGAACAAAATACAGTGGCGTGTTTTTAGATTTAGCATCCCATGAAATCGACATACTGAATTATCTCGCTAAAACCAAGCCAGAAGTGCTTTACACCCATTTTTCCAACAGGTCAAACGACAGCTTTGAGGATTATGCGTACATTTCGTTGAAGTATGGTCACACGCACAGTCACATTGAGGCAAGTTGGCTGCCGAACTATAAACTGCGTCTCATCCACCTATACGGGAACGAAAGTTTTTACAGCTTAAATTATGCGCAACAAAAACTTAAAGCTTATAGAGCCCCGCCCAAAGCAAAAATTGAGCATGGAAGCTGGGATGATATTCTGTGGTTGTCTAGGCATGTGGAGGAGGAGATGCCTGTATCGTCGAGTGAGCCTTTGGTGATGGAATTGCAGTGCTTTGTTGAATCTGTTAAAAGAAACGAGGTTTTAGATCCGCTTTGTGACACTCAGGAGGCGCTTCAGGTATTGGAAGTTGCAGAAAGTGCATTCAGCAAAGTTGGAATGAAAAACAAGAGTGACATCTAGTGCTTTTGTTTTGGATAAGATTTGATGAGGTCGCTTAGTCCCTTCTCAAGCTGGACTTTCGGCTCGTACCCCAAGTTTCTTCTGGCTTTAGTGATGTCGCCGTAACTGTGCTTTATGTCTCCGGGTCTAGGTTCGGCGTGAACTGGTTTAAGAGCTGTCTTGTCCATAATCTTCTGAAGTGTTTCTGTGAGCTTGTTTACGGTGATGGGTTCGCCTGTGCTGATGTTGAAAACCTCTCCTGTAGCCTCCCGTTTTGTTAAAGCTAGCATATTAGCTTCTACCGCGTCTTTGACGTTGACGAAGTCCCGTGTCTGCTCTCCACTTCCATAAATTGTTGGTGGTTTATCTTCTAAGAGGCAGTTTATGAATATGGAGATTACGCCGCTGTAAGGACCATATTTTTGTCTGGGACCATAAACATTGAAGTAGCGTAAACTGACTGTTTCAAGACCATACACATTGTGAAAAACCTTCGCATAGTTTTCGGCAGCCAACTTGTCAACGGCGTAAGGTGAAAGGGGTTTAGGCGCCAATTTCTCGTGGTTGGGCAGCGTTTCGGTGTCTCCGTATACTGCACAAGAGGAAGCGAGAACAAATCGTTTTATGTTTGCGTCTACGCTAGCTTTAAGCAGTGTCAGTGTTCCTGTGACGTTTATTTCGTTTGACAGTAAAGGATCTTCTACTGAACGGGTGACGCTTACCAAGGCTGCTTCGTGAATAACAGCGTCGACGCCTCTAACTGCCTTATTTACCAACTCCAAGTTTCTGATGTCGCCTTCTATGAACTGAAAATCTTTTTTATTCTGGTGTTGAGCCAGATTCTTTTTTTCTCCCATAGAAAGATTATCAAGAACCCTGACTTTGATCCCTTCATCCAGCAGCCGATCCACGATGTGGCTGCCTATGAACCCTGCGCCTCCGGTTACAAGAATCTCTGAGAAGTCAAGCGGCATTGTCTTTATCGCTCTTTGTTATCACAAACGCTTTTTCGGTCTTTAAGGGTAGTGGTCGTCAACCGAAGCTGCTTTCTTATCTCCTCAAAAATTTGGATTATGTTTCTATTGTTTCCACCCTTTTCTGAAGGGCGAAATCTCTCTTAGTCGTTCAACGGCTTTTGACACTACCTTCAGAACGTAATCCACGTCTTCGTTTGTAGTGTATTTTCCTAAAGACAGTCGTAGGGACCCGTGAGCTTCTTGGGGCTTCAGTCCGATAGCCAACAAGACATGGCTTGCTTCTAGGGAAGCAGAAGAGCATGCTGAGCCAGTGGAGGCGGATACGCCGTTCATGTCTAGTTGCAGGAGCAGGGATTCTCCTTCGATGTAAGCGAACCAGAAGCTGGCGTTGTTGGGCAGCCTTTTTGTTGGGTGCCCTGTGAGTTGTGCATCTTCTATTTTCAGAAGTTCGTTTATCAGCTTGTCTCTGAGGCCAATCTGTTTTTCGGCGTCGGAAGCCATTTCTTGTTTTTGGATTCTGGCTGCTTCGGCGAAGCCGACAATTCCGGCAACGTTTACTGTTGATGAACGTTTTCGGAATTCGTGTCCTCCTCCGTGCAGGAGCGGCTCAATTTTTATGCCTTTTCTTATGTATAGTCCGCCGACTCCTTTGGGTCCGTACATTTTGTGGGAGCTGATGGATAACAAGTCTATGTTCATTTTTTTTACGTCGACAGGAATTTTGCCGAAGCTTTGGGCTGCGTCGGAGTGAAAGTAGACGCCTTTCTCTTCGCAGATTTTTCCTATTGTTTCGATGTCTTGGATGGTGCCTATCTCGTTGTTGGCGTGCATTATGGAGACTAAGATTGTGTCTTTTCTTATCGCCTTTTCTAATTGGTTTGTGTCGACTGATCCGAATTTGTCTACTGGGAGGCGGGTGATTTTGAATCCTTGTTTTTCTAGCCATCTGGCAGGTTCGAGCACGCAGTGATGTTCTATCTTGGATGTCACTATGTGTTTTCCTTTTTTTCTGTTGGCGAAGGCTATTCCCTTCAGTGCCATGTTGGTGGATTCGGTGGCGCTACTCATGAATATTAGTTCGTTGGGTTTGGCGTTCATCATTGCCGCGATTGTTTTTCTGGATTGTTCTGCTGCCTCTTTTGCTTCTCTGCCCTGTTTGTGTAGGGAGACGCTGTTTCCATATTTTTCGCTGAAGTAGGGCTTCATGGCTTTGAGTACTCTGGGGTCAACGGGTGTGGTTGCGGCGTAGTCCATGTAAACTTTCATGCTGTGACACTCAGGAACATAACCCCGTTATACGCTATTTAAAGTTAACTTTGAAGCGAGCATCAAACCTTAAAATTTTCTGTGATGTTGCATCCGGCTGTAATTCTGTCAAACAGTGACTTGGCTATCAGCGGATACCTAGTGGATACTGTCCTGAATTTTCTGCAGCTGTTGTTCTCGTTAGGTTTATGGTCACTGTTAAATTCCATGTCGTTGCTAGTAGTGTTTGGTTGTCGGTTTTGAGGTTCATAACTGATGGCATGCTGGGCAAATTAACCCGTTGGCTTCGCATGCTGGGGCACGACGTCACCTATTTCCGGTCGGCTGATGATGAAAAGCTTGTTGAATTGGCGAAATCTGAGAAGCGGGTTCTGCTTACCCGCGACCATGAACTGTATCAGCAGGCTGTGGCTCGTGGATTGGATGTGGTTTTGGTTGAGGCAACGGATGAAGCTGGGAAACTTGCTGATTTGGCTGGGCGGTTCGGTTTTATGTTGGAGGTTGATTTGAGTGTTTCTCGTTGTTCCAAATGTAATGCTAGGATTGAGGCTGTGCCTAAGGGGGTGGTGGTTGATGAGATTCCTGAGGCAACGTCGATGTATTATGATGATTTTTGGAAGTGTCCGGGGTGCGGTCAGGTGTATTGGCGGGGGGCGCACTGGAAGAGGATAGAAAAAACTTTGGAAGAAGCAAAGAGCAAGTTAGGGTTGGTGTAGGTTTTTCTGCGTAACGCTTATCTGAATCTTTTATGTGCTTTCTCGAAGACATTGGATGGTGAAGTACAAAGGATGGGGAGGTGAAAATGTTTGATGGAGGAAGAAGACTGGGAAGAAGATGAAGATGTTGATGAAGACGAGGATGAAGACGAGGAATGGTGAAACAGACCACAAAACAAAGGCAACTTTTTACTTTTTATGATTTAACTCCCTTCTGAACACAACATCGTCTAAAAAAACGATTTCAACAAGATGGTTACGGTTTTTCAGAAAAAAAGACTGTTTTCAACAATGTACCTTTATTAGGCTCCTAATATGTGCCGTTTTCCGGATGTTCGGTTCAGTTGTGTTTGTAATGAATATGTCTATTTGGTTGTGTTTTTTGTTCAAGTTTGCGGCGATTTTTCATCTTTGATTTTTGATGCGATTGCTGGTTAAATTTGGTTGCATAACTTATTTCGGTCGATTTTTCGTCGTTTTCGATAGCTAAATGAATGTTCATTCATCCATAATATCTATTATGGAAATATATTCAGTAAAAAGGAAATGTTTATATACAAACAGTCAATATTCTCCAGAATAATTGAATGAAGTGTGATTCAGTATGGCAATGCAGAAAAAATCAAACATCGAATGGATCGACATAGGAGTGGCTGGGCTGAACGAATTCATTCCCGGACTACCAAAAGGTGACGCGATTCTGGTGCGAGGTGAACCAGGTACTGGCAAAACTATCTGTTGTTTGCAGTTCCTTTACAAGGGCGCAAAGAGCGGCGAAAAGTGCTTGTACATCACTACAGAAGAAACTCCTGAATCGGTAATGCGAACTGGAGGGGAACTTTGGTCCGATTTTCCAGACCTGATCAGAGCCGGAACAATAAAGGTCATCAACATGTCCATAAGCGCAGAATACGCCAGCGAATACGGCATACTTAACAAGGCAGAAGCAATGAGCATTGCCGAAAAGGGATTTGCTGCGCAACCCAAAGCATCAAGAATCGTAATTGACTCACTGTCTTCACTGGAGAAGCGCCTGTCTAACTTTGACGAGTTCCGAGAAGTCTTCATGAGGCTACTGCTGGAAACCAAACACAAAGGAGCAACCTTACTACTCACCGCCGAAGGCATCCCCCTGACTCCAGACATCACCGAATACCTTGTAGACCACCTGATATACCTTGACTACCGGAAACAAGACACACAGTGGACACGTGTTTTCATTTTTCGAAAGTCACGAAGCGTACCCCTAAAGCCGCAGATACTTAAACTGAACATCGAGCCAGGCGGACTGTCAGTAGAAGAAACACCATTCGCACTAAATCCTGTGTGGTTCCAAAGCAAAATCTAAACAAAATAATGAGTGATTTGAAATGATGATGAAACAACCAAGCAATATTGAATGGATTGACATCGGGTTGGATGGTCTGGAAAAGTTTATTCCCGGCATTCCAAGAGGTGACGCGATTCTGGTGCGAGGTGAACCAGGTACTGGCAAAACTATCTGTTGTTTGCAGTTCCTTTACAAGGGCGCAAAACAGGGCGAAAAGTGCTTGTACATCACTACAGAAGAAACCCCAGAAACAGTAATGCGAACTGGAGGAGAACTCTGGTCTGACTTCCCCAGCCTGATTAGAAATGGAACAATAAGGGTCGTCAACTTATCTATCACTGCAAGCTACGCCAGCGAATACTGTCTGATTGACAAAGCAGAAGCTATGGGTATTGTTGCAAAAGGGTTAGCTGCGCAACCTGGAGCAAGCAGAATCGTGATTGATTCACTGTCTTCACTGGCAAGGCGGTTGTCCAATTCTGATGAATTCCGTCAAGTCTTCATGAAGCTACTAATGGAAACCAAAGGCCAAGGGGCAACCGTACTATTTAGTGCCGAAGGCATTCCCGCATCTCCGGGCATCACTGAATACCTTGTAGACCACTTGATATACCTTGACTACCGGAAACACGATGTTGTGTGGACGCGCGTTTTCCTTCTCCGAAAGTCGCGAAGCGTACCTCTGAAGCCGCAGATACTTAAACTGAACATCAAAGCAGGCGGACTGTCAGTGGAAGAGATACCATTCTCGCTGAAGCCTGTTTGGTTCGGCGGCAGTTAATCGGGTGATGAATAATGACTTTAGATCAAGCAACTGAAGCATGGGCAGCGTTCCAGCAGAACTTCTTCGTAGGATGGGCACCCGTAGCCATTTTCATCATGGCAACTGCAGGTTTCGCCCTGTTCTATGCAGGAATGGTCCGCAAAAAGAACGTCACCCACACGATACTTCAAATCAACGTAGGCTGGACACTAGCGTTCGTTATATACTTCCTCGTAGGCTTTCCGTTGGCATACTACGTGGCTCAACCCGTGTTCGGGTTACCACAATTCGTTCCAACCATCGCTAACCCGCTGCCACCGTTATTGTCTGAAACAGGTGCTTATGGCATAGCCGCAAGCCCCTCTGGACTTGGCGACCTTGCAACATGGTTCAAAATGGCGATGTTCGCTATCACCGTCGTAGGCATCGTCCCCGGAGGCATGGCAGAACGTGACAAGTTCTGGGGCTGGATCATAGCCGCTGTAGGCGTAGCAGGCTTCATCTACCCTGTTGTTGAGCACTGGGTTTGGGGTGGAGGCTGGCTAAGTGAAATTGGTTTCATCGATTACGCAGGTTCAGGTGTAGTTCACCTAGTCGGAGGTACACTTGCACTAACTGGAGCATACGTGATTGGTCCAAGGATAGGAAAATTCGTAGGCAAAAACAAAATGCCACGGACATTCTTTGGGCACAGCATTCCGCTGTCTGTAATTGGTGCATGGCTACTGGCTTTCGGCTGGTTCGGCTTCAATGTCGGCTCAAGCGTAGCAGCAGACCCAATGACAATCAACGTCGAACTCGCATGGGTCTCACTGACCACGGCAATGTGTATGGCAGGAGGCATGTTCGGTGCAGCTATCACCTCAAGGGGTCACGTGTTAACAAGCATGGTTGGCTTGCTTGCGGGAGCTGTCACAATATGTTCCGGAGCCGCAATTGTTCATCCTCTAGCAGGGTTCGTGATTGGCGTAGTCGCGGGAGTAATCACAACATTCACCATTGGACTCCTAGAACACAAGCTTCACATCGACGACGCATGTGGATGTTTCCCAGTTCACGCAGCATGTGGAGTCTGGGGGCTACTCGCAACAGGGATATTCGGTGGAACCGCTCTTGGAGCACACCCACTCTACGGATTCGCAGACACGGCAACATGGATCAACCAAATTGGAATACAGGCAATCGGTGCAGCCGCAATAGCACTATGGGCTGGAGCAATGGGACTGATAATGTTCACTGTCTTGAAGAAACTGAAAATACTACGCGTCACAAGAGATGAAGAACTCTACGGACTCGACATTGCACTGCACAAGACACTAGCATATCCTGAAGACATGATGGAAGAAAAGTAAGAACAAGCAACCACAGAAAACCCGAAACCTATGTTAACGCCCTTCAAAGGCGCAACCCTTTCCCCTTTTTTAAAAAAACTTAATTTGTGATTGTTTTCACCACAACTATAGCTCGCATGATCAATAAGTGAATCAGCCGCTTTTTTGCCAACGCGTTAAAACCACGTTTCGAAGACCTTAAATATTGAGGCACTGATGAACTTTTCAACATCATGGATGGATAACAGTTGGTTTCTCGCTCAACTAGAAGCAAACTGAAAGTGGCTTTTTTTGCTAACTTGATTGTTTTAGCTGTTGCAGTTCCAAGTTACTTGTATGTCGAGTCGCTGATTCCCAAACCCGCCGAATTTCAAGTAGCTGACTTGGTTTTTGACCAAAGCTGGGTTCAAGTTGGAACTCCCGTGGAAATCTCGGTTAACGTAACCAACATTGGAGACTTGAGCGGTAACTGTTCGGTAACCCTGACAATAGATGATGCTCCGATAACAACGAAAACGGTTCAGCTTTCAGCGGCAGAAACTGCAACATTATCCTTCACTGCCCCAGATTTAGCGGTGGGAAACCACACAGTCGCCATAGGCGATTTAACTGGATCAGTTAGAGTTACGGTGGAAGCGCCAATCCGACCAGCCGAACTACAGATAACAAATCTGGCGATTAGCCGAAAAGAAGCTGGAATCGGAGAAACTGTAACCGTTTCAGCTACGGCGACCAACATTGGGGATGTGGCTGGCGAGTTTTCGCTGAATCTTTTTGTGAATGACGAAAAGCGGGAAACCAAGGTTGTCCAGTTGGATAGCGGCGAAACCGCAACTGTAGAATTTGAAGTTGTTGAAGATGTTGAGGGCGACTACGCGGTCAGGTTAGGCGCTTTAACTGACTCCTTTAGTGTTACTTCTGATCCTCCAGAGGTTGAGCCTGCAGAGTTTCAGGTAACCGAGTTAACGGTTAATCCTTCTTCTGTTGTGGCTGATGAAGTTGTGGAAATTTCTGTTAGGGTAACCAATGTTGGAGAAGCCAGCGGCAGTTATACTGTGGACCTCAAAATCGATGATACCGTAAGAGAAACAAAGAATGTTGCCTTGTCTGGCGGCGCAACTGTGGTTGTAACCTGTGAAGTAACTGAGACATATCCGGGCGTGCACAGTGTTGAGATAGGCGACCTGTCAGGGTCATTCACTGTTGAAGGCTTGGTTCCTGCATCAGAGCACATAGACCTGCATAATGTCAGGGTAAGCCCCTATGAAGTTGTGGATGGCGATACAGTAACCATCAAAGCTAAAGCCGATAATCTGGCGAATGAAGAGGGTACACTTCAGGTAAGGGTTTTGCTGGATGAAGTGGTTGAGACAACTGAAATGTTCCAGTTGGCTGCGGCTGCAAAAGATGTGCCAATCGAAATCACAGTTACAGCAGAATACACGGGGGATGGAACAGAATCAGATGGATACAACGTTAAGTTACTGAATCTCGGAAATCAAAGCGATACTCATTCAGGATACTTCTTGGTTGTTCCTGATGGATTCCACACTCTCAGTATTTCAGCGAACGCTATCGGCATGGAGTTTACCCTAAACGGCGAAACTTATTCTGCACCATATAGTGCACTCTTGCCTGAGGGAACTTACACCATAACAGTGCCTGACGGTTTCAAAGGCGGAGGAACATTCTGGAATTGGACCAGCTGGAGTGATGGACCGACAGACCTCACCAGAGTTATAGAGCTAAACCAGCGTACGTCTCTTATTGCCACCTATTTGAACTGTAAATCTTGTCCTTCCCTGTACGTTTGGAATGGAGAGGAATACTTGTACACTGGCGAAATATCTGATGGCACAGGCTACTTGGGAATTTTTGACTACTTCCGAGAAGACGGAAGCCTATCCTTCCTTTACAGCGTTCCATGGGACTACCTCAAATTGAATGCGAGCCGACTTGAAGCAAACGACGGCTACTACGACATGGTCATCACCCAAAAATGGGACGAAATCGCCTATGTGGATTCTGCCACATTAATGATTGTTGAACACTCAGCCGATGTGGATGTGTATTCAACCAAAGCCACGTACCTGTATGAGCCTGAGGGGCAAGGCACAATTTACTCTGTCAGCAAAGACCCTCGTTCCCCAGTTTCCTGCGTCACAGGAGATGGAGAAGACGTATTGTCTTTAGTCTTGGAACGTGACGGAGTGACCACCGATGGCAACGAATTCACATGGGACACCTTGGAGTTAGACTTAGGCGACCTCTCTGATGCAGAAGAAATTAAGCTCATAGTCGCCGGAACAATAATTTACTCTACGGGTGAAGAGCAGGGGGAATGGGCTGCGCAGTTCTATAATCAGCCTGGTGAGCAGCCGTTTCCGCCTCCTTATATGGAGGTTAAAGACGCTGAAGGCAACTGGGTTCGTGTTGCGGATAACAGGCAGTTCCCGTTGCTTGATGTTACGCCCGACTGCTTTGTGGTAAACTTGACTGGCGTCTTCCTGACGGATGATTACTCCATTAGGATACACACTTTCTTCAACACCGAATTCGATTATATCGGAGTGGACACAACATCACAGCAGGATGTGACTGTTCGGGAGGTAACTGTTTCATCTGCCACTTTGTACCAAGCTTTCACAACTAATTCCACTTCAACAGGAAATTTCACGCGATACGGCGACGTAACCGAGCTTATGGAATACGCAGACGACATGTATGTGATAACGCGACAAGGAGACGAAATACACCTGCTGTTCCCCGCTGAGACGGATCCAGTTGCAGAAGGTATGGAGTGTGATTACTTCGTGTTTGCTAGTGTATGGTTCAAAGTTGATGGGCTGTTTTACGTAGACTTCAATGTGGAGCCTTTACCGTTCCATAACATGACTTGCTTCCCGTATGATACAGAAACAGAAAGCTATCCCTACGATGCAGAACATCTAGAGTATCTGGAGGAATACAACACCCGAGTGATAGAAGCTACGCAACAAGAAACGGGTTCCCAACAAGAAACTGCAGCAAATCTGATTTCTTTCATGCTCTTTTTGATAGTGCCTTTAATGTTCCAGAGACGCCCACAACATGCACTGCCACGGTTTTCCCGTTAAGCTCCATAATTGATGCGATGGCTGCTCTGACTTTCTCCAGCATCCTGTGGGAACAGCAAATCACAACTTGATGCTTCTCCGGAATATACTTTATCAATTTGAGGTTTGCTTTGCTGGCGCCGTATTCACCGAAGAGCCTGATGACCGAAGCCTGAACCGCATCCAATACTGCCCTTTCATCGACAGGCTGGTCACCCACAACTTCTAGAGCCAAATAGCGTCTCTTCTCTCGTTTAATCATCTGGCTTTCCTTCCTACAACACGTATTCCCGGAGCCACATAATCTGAACTCAACTTTTCCCTGTTTCGCGCAACCGTAACCCAAGGATTCTCCGACAGAGCCCTCAAGGCAGAGGACATGGACATGTCAAAGAGGGTTGTCAAGGCGGCGTAGTCGTGTGGTCCCCTCATGAGCTGCTCCTCTGTTGCACCGCTGGAAAGTGTGATTGGCACCCTAAGCCTTTCCGCTGTCTCCACTTCCCTTCGTAGACGAGATAAGAGGCGGATTCGAGAAAAGCTTGTTAACTGTAGTATGGGAGCCAGTTCGATTTCAAGGGATGAGAATGCCTGTGAGGCAAGCTCAGCTTCTGCTTGGTCAAAGAATCTTTTGCGGATGTTTGTGACCGAAAATTGGAGCAGGTCCACTCTTCTGTCCTTGGCTGCCTGTCTGGCAACGTCTTTTGTGTGGCATCTCACGGCTACGATCTCAAATTTTCTTCTATAACGACGCAGACTCTGGAGAAGCTCATTGGAGTTTCTGGGAGAAAAATTCACTCTTGTGGCAAAGTCTACTTTTGCGTCGTTACAGATTTGTTCAAGTTGGCTGATCTGCTTTCTGCTGGTTTGGGGTGAAAATGGTATCCCAACTAGATTGTAGCCTAGCCCAGAGGCTTTCCTGATCATGCTTTCTGCCTTAGCTTGGTCGTCGAGGGGTACGCGGAGGTGCAGGTCAGTGAATCGCTTCATTTTATCATCCCGATTTCTCTGCAAATCTGGATTACGTCTTCGGTTTTATTTTTTCTGAATCTGACGCGTATGCGGATGGGGTCGGATGTGGCGAATTTCATTTTGCCTCTGAGAGCAGCCTGTTTGTCTAGCCTGATGAAAAGGCTTCCCTTCTCAACGCAGCGGTTTATTGTTCTGTCTAACTCTTCTTTGTCCAAGGAACTGAGGTTGGCTGAAAGATTCTCCACCAAGGCTCTAACTGCTTTTTTGCTTTTTATTCGTGTGTCAAAAAGGGCTATGGGGTTGCCGTAATGACCCTCCACGTTGTTTCTCTTGAAGGTTATATCTTCTATGTGGTCGCTTGGCAAAACATTCTGAACAGCATCCATAACCTTGTCCAAGTCCTCTGTGGCGTGGGCGCAGAATCGAACATCAACGTAGGCTACAGGCAACTGAGACAAAACCTATCTCACCCTCACAATAAATTCTATTACATGCTACTTGATATAAATATGTCAACGGAGTTGCAACGGAAGCATTCAATCAAAGGAAGGGAGTTGCTGTGTGTCCCTTGGAAAAGCCGCGGCTCATTTTTTGTGTCTTCGTCTGATTACCGCTTTTTTGCTTGGTCTTGCCTTCTCTGCTCCTAACCCTCTGTGGTGTAGTCCACGCACTTGTTTGCCTGCGCTGGTTAAGCCACGGAACGCTCGTCCTGTCTGATTTGCTATGGGATGATCCGGCAGAATAGCAGGATCAACCATGATTATTTCGTACCATTTGAAGCGTCCATCCTCCCAGACCCAGTAGGAATTCAATACTTCCAGGTTTGGGAAACGTTTAGCCGCCCGCTCCTCGGCAATCAGTCTCATGTTCTTGGCGACCTTGAATTTGTTTACACCCAGCCGTTTTTGTCTGCGTCCGCCAGTTGGACGGGTTTTTCTGAAGCCTGAACGTCTAACCCGAACCCGAGCCAAAACAATGCCCTGCTTAGCCTTGTATCCAAGATTTCTTGCACGGTCCAGTCGGGTTGGTCTTTCGATTCTTATGATGGCGTTCTGTTTGCGCCATTTTATGGCTCTCTGCCACATTAACTCCTTAACAAAGGATTCTTTCGGCTTTTTCCAAGCCTCTGCAATATATTTGTAGGCCATTCCTCATTCCTCAAGTTTTTGCGGTTCAACCCTGTCGGGTCACATCCCATCGGAACTTGTAGCTAACAACAAAAGAACAGTTAATAAACCTTTTTCAGTCTTCAAGTGTGTCGTCGCAAAACAGGTGCTGGCGGATGATTCATTTTTCTCCAGCGATAATAGCCGTGGTTCCTAGAAACAGGGGCAGTTTCAGCGCCCGTGGGACAAACTCTTCATCGCATGTTCTGATAAACTCCACTTTGTCTATTCCCCAGCTTTTGATGGCGTCTACTAGGTCGTCTGGGTTTCCGTAAATCTGTTTGACTAGAAACTCGTCCTGAAAAGCAAACTTTCCGCCCTTCTTAACTACACGCAACGCTTCGCGGATAACCTCCCGCTTATCTTTGGCGTCGCTGACCTCATGGAACACAAAATTGCTCACCGCAGCATCAAAATACTCATCATCAAAAGGCAACGAGGCAGCACTGGCTTTCTGGAACGTCATCCGCTCACTTACTCCCTCAATCTCTGCATTTCTTTCACAAGCTTTTTTGGAGTACTCCCAGCCTTTTCCCCAGTAATCAATGCCGATGGCATACGCCTTTGGGTACTTCTGAGCGATTTTAATGGCGAGTGCACCGTTTCCACATCCTATATCCAAGGATTTCCCTTCACCATTCCAATCCAAGTGTGATAACACTAACTGCCAGACAGAGTTCTGAATGTTTCCTCCACCAGAAGAGAATTCGTAGCGGGCATACACAAAAAATGCGGCAACAAAAAAGAACAATACTGCAGGAATCAGCAAGAAAATAGACCAGAGAGCCGACACCAAAAACAGTAAACCGATTATAACCGCTCCATAGATGAATCTCATTGGAACCCAATTGCCATAATCCGGCTTCGACACCCCTAGCACCCCCTCTTCCTGTTAAGAAACCACTATCCATCAAACTAGAATATAATTTTATTCCACAAAAACGAATTACAGTATAATTATTCGAAAAACTTTTGTTTACTCTTTGTCTACAAGTTTTGCTTCTTTTACCACAAGAACGCCGCTGCCGTTTTCGTAGTTTGTTTCAGCCTCCACTATTTCGATGCGCTTCTTGTATATCGGGGCGTCCAGAACTAGGGATTCGTATTCGCCGCCTTCACCAACCAAACTAATCTGATATTTCTTATGCAATTCCACAAGCTTCTCTAACGTCGCAGAGTCGATTTCTCTTCCCAGCCAACTTTGGTCCAAACCGTAAGCATACACCCCCACGATAATAACCTTGAATTTGAGGTCAATCAGCTCATTCATAATGTCCAGAGGCTCTTCGTGCCACAGCGGAGCAACAGACTTGAGTCCCAGCTCATCGCATATTCGGTCGATTCTTTCCTTCTGATACGAGGACAGCACAGCCCCAGTTACAATACCGTCCACGTCAAGAGACGCAAGCAGCCTCTTGAGGTCCTCAAGTTCCTTCTCTTTTATCCCAGATGTTTCGGCGGTAACCAACGGAATTTCAACCGCCCTAGAAAGAAGCCCTGTCAAACGAATGTTGGGAAAATGGAACATATAACTGTCCTCTCTCTTGGGGATCATGGTGGCTAAAACTGTGACGGTGTGACCCATCTGTTGTGCTCGGTAAAGGGCTAAAACTGAATCTTTTCCACCGGTAACTAACGCAGCCACACGCATACTTCAAGCACCCGACTGTAGATTTTGTTAAATTCGCTTACAGGTTCTTTGCTTTATCAACCAAAGCCTGAATCTTCTGTTCCCACTCCCTCAGCCCCTCAGGAGAAGAAGGATAGTTCCGATACAAAGTCTTAATCTGCTTCATGAGCTTGGCAGTGGAATTCAGTTTTTTGAGAAGGGACAGGCTTCCAAGCCCCTTGAACAGCCTAGTAGTCTTTTCTGTTATGTTAAGCTTCAAATCTTCGCCCATGCTGGCTTTAAGCAAATCCTCGTCCGTTATTAGATGGTGCCGCATGCCATAATTCATTTCATTGTTGCTCAACCGCTGAAGAAGCATGCGGAATATGTCCAGCCCCGCCTGTTTAGCTCCATACTCTTTCATGAATATGCCAGTGTATGGCCAGAGCGATTCTCGGCTCACATCCCCCTTTTCCAACGCCTCTATGATTACTTCAGCAGCTTTTGCTCCGCCCATCATCGAAGGACCAATTCCGCCTCCATGAATGGGGTTAACTTGGCAAGCCGCGTCGCCGATAATGATTATCCCGTTTCCTACCATGTTACTTATGGGTCTCCGTGTTGGAACAAGTCCTCCTCCGCCAGTCAAAGCCCTTGAATCCTTGAAGAACGGCATAGACAAAACCTGTTCAATATACAAATCCTTGGGGTTAGGAAAACCCTTTTTCATGGCTACGCCCAAACCCACGTTAACCGTGTTTGAGCTTTTGGGGAAAATCCAGCAGTATCCTCCCGGAAAACGCTGCAGGTCAAGATAAATTTTGCAAAATTCAGGTTCATCAATCGGTTCTTTTATTTCACGAATTTCGCGGTAGCAAATCTCCACATCCTCATCGTTGACTTCGGTTTTGATTCCCATCTCTGGAGGAAGCTTCTTTCGCAGAACCGCTGAATGCCCACTTGCGTCTACCACAACTTGGGCGAATATTTCGCTGTTTTCTTCTGTCTTGGGGTCTTTAGTTGAGACGCCGACGACGTATCCGTCCTTTATGATTGGTTCCGTGACTATAGTTGAGTCGATCAGTGTCGCTCCAGCGTCTTTAGCCTCTTTCAGTAGTCTCTGACCGAAAAGTAGCCTGTTAATCAGGTATCCGTGGACGCCTTCACCCTGAACGTTAACCACTGTATTCATGTCTGGGGAGTAAACTTTGATTCCCTCCATTGTCTGGTTAAGTTCCTCTCCTGAGGGATGCGCTATGCCTATGTTGTCGAAGTGGTGTTTCCCTATGGCGTCCCCGCAGACCTTCTCTCCTATCTTCTGTTCTGCTTTGCGGTCTATCATACAAACTTTGAGTCCAGCCTCAGCAACAGTCTTGGCGGCCAAGCATCCCCCTGTTCCGGCGCCAACAACTATAACATCAAACTTCTTCAATGAATTCTATCTCCAATCTGCCTTCTTATTTTGCCCAAGAACAGCTTCATAACCTTTACGATATTCCCAGAACAGGCAAAAGAGCCAATTAAGGATAACCGATGTCAAAGAAGCAAGAAACTGGAGTAGCCCACAGGGAAAAGCCTCGGGCGATGCTACAGTAGTTCGTTGTAGTTCTGTGCTTCCCACACTTTGGTGACTTCAATGTGCACTTCTTTCGTGTAATCGTCTGGGTTATAGAGGTTGAGGTACCACACCATGTCCACATTTTCCGGGTCCACGCTCCATTTGACCATTCCGTTGTCTGTTTCGCACACCCACCTCTGAATCGTCCCTGACAATACTCCATCTACTTTACGTGGGAACCACCCAAGAGTGTCTTCGAACATAACCGCAGAGTGGGGAGTCCACTTTATGGTTCCTTCCGAAACTGTTAGTTTCACCTCAAACAGCACTGCAGGCGCAGACAGATAGAATGCCCTGAACTTCACCTCTTTCCCCTCGATAGTAATGGTGTTACTGTAAATTACCTCCCGTTTTTCCGTGTAGGCTAAAGTGTACATTACGCTGGCAATGCTTGAGAGAACAAGCAGCAAAGCGAGTGCGCCTATCTTAATGGTGTTTTTCTTTTGCATTTTCCATCGCGCGTAGTTATAGTTGATAGAAATATTACTTCTTGTGATATGATAGATGCGACAGACAAGTAATTAAATGCATGTTTATTACTGTAAACACCGAAAAAGTGGCTGCACAACTGCGAAATGCGTGTATTCAGCTGAAAAACAGGGAAACTAACAGTTCTCGCTGCATTTTTCTGCCTTGAATTTGTCCCAGCAGTGCACTATGTCCCGCATCAGTTCTGGTTGTAGGTCATAGAAGTCGTTTATTCTTCCTTCTGGAAAGTACATTCTGATGTTGACTTCGCGCCCAAGCCTGTCCATGTTCAGCATGCTTGCTTCAGGCTTCCTCGGAAGGATGTCCTTGTGTTTTTTGTAGAATTTTTCGATGGTTGGCTTGATGCAGTCTTCAATCATCTGTTTGTTTGTTCTGTTTTCGAGGTGTGGAAAGCCCATTTTGAAGGTGTAATCGATTATGTCTTTTCTTCCAGAATAGTTGAGGATTATGCTGTCCAAGACTTTTCTGTTCGGTATCTCGGTTATGTTGTAGGTGGGCGTGTAGATTTTGGTGTAGTTGATGGTTATCTCTTTGACTTCGCCTTCAACGTCTCCGATCTTCACGTAGTCTCTCACCATGAACGGTCGGGAAATCATAATGTAGAAACCCGCCAAGAAGTTACCTATTGTCTGAGTTGACGCGAAACCTATGGCTGTTCCTGTCAAAGCTCCGCCTGCAAGAAACAAATCTGTGGGCACCTTGAAGAGGATCATAAGAGCAATCACACCACCTGCAGCAACAAGTATTCTGACAACTAACTTCAAAATGTTGACCGCATGAGGCTCCATGTTCAACCTTTTTCCATATCGAGCTATTGACCTGCGGATCACCTTGTCGAGAACAAAAGCGACAACGACGATAACTAGAGCTAAACCAGCGAGAATAAGGTTTTCAGTGGATAGGAAAGCCGGAAACATGACCTCACCATATAACAGGCAATGTTTGACTGGGCGGTCAGAAAAAAACCTTTCTGTAATCTCTGAAAAACGAAAATGATTCATGATTGACTGATTTACACTAGACGCTAGCCTTCGGCGCTTCTTGTCGTGTAGCAAGTAAGAAGCCATATATGGCTAAATCCCTTTCATCAGATGAGAACATGCAGGCAAGCATGTTTGGTCAGGTCTAAGGGGCGCTTCCAAAATGAGAAAAGTCTTTGCTCTTCTTGTGATTATCCTGATACTTGTGTCTGCCACAGCGTTTGTTGTTCATTATAGCTTGTTTGACGAAAACAGAGAAACGAAGCCGTTCTATGTGGGAGTTACATACTGCGGAAACTCAACCGAAGAAGCAAAAGCGCTCATTGATAGAGTAAAAACTTACACTAACCTTTTCGTTTTACAGTCTGGTCCGTTACAAAGAAATCCGGAGGACATAAACGACATAGGAAATTACGCTGTTTCTTCCGACATGCATTTTGTTATTTATTTTGGAAGCGACAGCTATTGGTTAGTGAAAAATTGGCTAGACACTTATGACAGTCAGTGGGGCGATTATTTTCTCGGGGTATATTTAGGTGATGAGTTAGCCGGAAAAATGATAGACTATGAGGCTTGGTTGTGGGACAGTGCCACCAATAGTTCATGGTTAAAATATCGCGATGGCTTAATTCAGCGAAGTATAGATGAAAATACAACCATTGGATATCGGCAGAACGGAAGAATTGAGTTATGGATAGTCGAAACTTCGGGCTCTCCATACAACAATGAGGGGCTTCCTGACCCTTCTTTTCTCAATCATACCTATATAATGATTGATTATTATCCTAATGGCACAATTATAACAAAAATTTCTGATGATGCTAATCCTCTTCCTAAAATTGTGGAAGACTACAACCTTCCTTACACGTATGAAGAGCTTTTGGACATGTGTCCCTTCCGAACTTATGATGAAGTTGCAGAGGGATTCATTGAAGGTCTACATCAAGACTTGTTACGAATACCAATAAACGAAAAAATTTCTACTTTTACCGCTGATTATGCTCTTTACTGGTTTGACTATAAGGCGAGCTACGATGTTGTACTTGCCAGTTTAGGCTGGAACCACACCATAGAACAGGACATCGCCCTAGTGAGGGGAGCCGCAGAACTGCAAAACAAAACATGGGGAGCAATTATAACGTGGAAATACAATCATCCACCATACTTGGATAGCGGCGATGCAATCTTTGATCAGATGCGCATGGCGTATGAGGCTGGAGCAGAGTACATTGTGGTTTTCAATTATGCTGAAGACATGGAAGGACCATACGGAACATTGCAGGACGAACATTTTGATGCTTTGGAGCGCTTCTGGAACGAGGTTGTGCAGTCTTCTGCAGTAAAACATGGTTCAGTTAAAGCTGAAGCAGTTCTGGTTTTGCCTGAAAATTATGGATGGGGCATGCGAAATCCCGAAGATAAAATCTGGAGCTTATGGGGACCTGACGACAAATCACAGCAAATATGGGAACTGTCACGCAGTCTTCTTGACCAGTATGGGCTAGGCTTGGATATAGTCTACTACGACCCGGAGTTTCCGGTCGCAGAGAAGTATACACAAATTTACTACTGGAACCACACAGGCTGACCAGCTATAGCCTAACAAGTCAAAAAGTTTAACACTACCCTAAACTGTTCTTCTTTCTGAGACACAAAAAGTTGAGCGAACAAAAGACTATTCGCGTTAAAAGCTGGAAAGAGTTTAAGGAGTTAGCGCTCGAAAAGAAGCCCAAGAGTATCGTTTACGTTATCGCCCGGAGCGTCCCCGCCAGAAACCATACTGGACTAAAACTCATCTTTCCCGTTGTGGGCGCCCAGTATATCTTTGTTGACTCGGCTGAAGGCGACAAGCTGAGAAGAACAGGAATCCCAGTTCGCACCGACAATAAGGGAAACCGCTTCCTCACAGACGAGGACGTGAAACGTTTCCTCAGAGCACAACTGGAGATAAGTGGTCTGCAAATCTTTTCATACTGGACAGCCTAAACAGAACTCAAAAGAAAAAAATGAAAACAAAAAAAGGATGGGGTTGCCGGGTCGGATTTAAGACCCGACGCTGCACCTGACTGTTCTATGTTTTTCGGTTTTTGGGTTGGAATCAAGGTTACGGCGTGAACATTGACAGCATGGTTTCGGTGTGAACCACACTGGGGTGCTGCTCAATCATTTCGTAGATAATCTTTGTCAGCTCCTCGGAACTGTTTGCCTCTATCACTGCAATGGCGTCGAATCTTCCCAGAACCGAGTTAGCCATCGTCACGCCCTTTATCTTCCTTGACTGCACGATCTCCTCTGACGTTCCAGGTCTCATAGTCAAGAGTACGAAGGCTCTTATCTTTTTGCTACGGAGATCCTTTGAAGACAACGTTTTTCTCTCCCTCTTTTAGAACAGCGTGATCGCCGTCTCGGTGTGGACGATGTTTGGGTCTTTCTCGATTACTTTGTATACGAATTCGTTGAGTGTTTCTAGGTCTGGAGCTTCCAAGACAACTATGACGTCGTGCCGTCCGTAAACGGAGTCAGCATGTAGAACATTTTGGAACCGCATTTTGATGGCTTTGACTACGTCTTCGGATGTTCCAGGTCGGGTTTCAATTAGTAGATATGCTTTCATGCTTATTCACCTCTCTCTCCATTACTTTATTTTCTAATAGTCCAAGTATTTCATTATTTCCCACGGAGTGACATAGAGGCAGTACTGGTTCCAGTCGTTGGTCTTGTATTCTATGAAGGCATCGAATATGTGGCTTCCAAGAGCCTTATGGACTACCTCGTCGCTCTTCATCGCTTCCAAAGCATCCTTCAGTGTTGTCGGCAACTCTTTAATGCCAAGAGCGCGTCTCCGTTCAGGGCTCAGCTCATAAACGTCCTCGTCTACTGGGTCGCCGGGGTCAATCTTCTTCTTTATGCCGTCAAGTCCAGCCATCAGTATACACGACAAGGCTAGGTATGAGTTGCATGATGGATCAGCGGCACGTAATTCAGCGCGTTTGGCTGCAGCGTGCGCGGGGCCTTTGAAGTATACCGGAACACGTACCATAGCTGACCTGTTGCGTCGTGACCACATTATGTAAATGGGAGCCTCGAAACCTGGCACAAGTCGCTTGTAAGAGTTTACTGTTGGGCAATTCACGGCGGTTATGGCTCTGGCGTGCTCTAGTAAGCCTCCGATGAAGTATCTGCCTGTTTGGCTGAGCTCAGCGTACTTGTCTTTTTCGTCATACATCACGTTCTTTTTGCCCTTCCACAGAGATGCGTGAACGTGCATGCCACTGGCGTTGTCAAGGTAAACTGGTTTAGGCATGAAAGTGGCGATTAACCCATGCTTCTTTGCCACGTTTTTGGCGACAAACTTGTAGAACATTGTCCTGTCAGCGGTTTTCACCAGCTCTCCATACTTGAAGTCTATCTCTATCTGTCCTGCCGTGGCAACCTCGTGGTGGTGCATCTCGATTTCTGTGTCAAAGTTTTCTTCCAACAGTGAGGCAACCTCGTTTCGATACTCAACGGTTGTGTCCTCTGGCGGGGGTCTGAAGTATGCCTCTTTTGGTCTTAGTGTGTGGCTTCCCGGGGTGGTTTCTGGGGATTTAGGTACAACTCTTGGTGCGCCCCACGAGTCTCCGGCGCCGCCTTTTGGGCTGACCCACATGTCCCAGACAAGGTTTGTGGGGTCTATGGAACTGAAGACGAAGTATTCCAGTTCTGGACCGAAGAAGCCAGTGTAGCCCATGTCTTTCGCTGCTTGGACTGCCTTTCTGGCTACGTATCCTCTTGGGTCTACGTTTGATGGTTCTGTGCCTCCGAATGCTTCGTAGATGTCGCCTAGGATTATGGCGCTCTTCTGTTGCTCGTCGGTTGTCCATGGGATGATGGCTAATGTTTCTGGGTCGGGTTTGAGAATCATGTCGGATTCGTGTATGGTTTTGAAGCCTCGTACAGATGAGCCGTCGAAGCCGATGCCTGCGGTTAGGGCTTGTCCCTCCGTGTAGTGTTTTGCGGGTATCACTACGTCCTGCATTAGACCTCGCATGTCTACGAAGGCTGTGTGTACCCATCGGATTTTGTTTTTCTTTAATGTTTCTTTGGCTGTGTTAATGGCCTCCATGTTATTCACCATTCATTCAGCTGAATGTGAAATTATTACATGTTTGTATATAAATGTTTCTGATAAACTGAAGGAAAACTTATATACTTGTTCCGTTAATGAACAAGTGTTCACGGCAAAACGAAAAACAAATTTGTCGAATGATTAATCATTCAATCAAGGAGGAAATGAAACTGAGTAATGGCTCATCTCATAAAGTTGATGACGTTGACCGAAAAATCATCCGTTTACTGCAAGAGGATGCCAGAAAAAGCTTCAACAAGATAGCTGAAAGTCTCGGTATAGCTGTTGGAACAGCCTACAACCGAGTGAAGAATCTGGAGGATAACGGCATCCTGAAAGGCTACACGATAATGTTGGATTCGGCTAAGCTCGGTTATGGCTTGACGGCTCTCATACTTATTGAGGCGGAGGGGCGGTATCTGCCCGAGGTGGAGAAGGAACTTGCCAAGCTGGACGAGGTTATATGCATCTATGACATCACCGGAGACTATGACATAGCGGTGGTTGCTCGATTCAAAAACAGGAGTACACTAAACAACTTCATCAAATCGACACTGAAGATGCCCCACGTAAGCAGAACAGTCACAAACGTTGTACTCAACGTCGTCAAAGAAGACTTCAGAGTAAAAGTATAAACCACAAAGGCTCAAGCAATCTCAAGACCTAACTCGATTGTTCCCAACATTCTTCTTACCTAACTACATTTTTCCATTCTTCATCCAAAAGGTTGGGTTAGCTCGAATTAGGGTTAAAATTTGACCTTTCTCTCTCGTTCTCTTCTCTACTGTTCTGTGTGCTCTCTACACTCCACTCTCCCAGATTGGGAGGTAAGTTAATTTTTTAACTCCAAATCCAACAGTTAACTAATAGAATAACTTTAAAAACAAAATGGGGGTATAGCTCTTTGCTATGAGTTTGTGG
Organism: Candidatus Bathyarchaeota archaeon; assembly: GCA_050123155.1. GTDB lineage: Archaea > Thermoproteota > Bathyarchaeia > Bathyarchaeales > Bathyarchaeaceae > Bathyarchaeum. The sequence goes on from JASFHP010000002.1 coordinate 54,928, forward strand.
GGTCTCTGGCAACTAGCTCATGCATGCGAGTGCTGACCGATCAGTTGTCAAAGGCAACCAAGACTCAACAAAAAAAATAAGAAGGAAATGAAAAAATGAAGAATAAACTATCTATTGCAATTACGATGTTGATTACGCTTTTACTGGCAAGTTCAACTTTTGTGTCTATTGCCTTCTGTCCTTATCCACCATCAGGAACCGAAATCCCAACATACAGCAACATCACTGTTGGCCCTAACCCTGTTGGCATCAACCAGGAAGTTACCATCAACTTATTCAATGCCGTACCCACAATCACCAGCGAACCCTACTATGGTCTAACAGTTGAAGTAACCGATCCTAGCGGACACACCACCACACTGGGACCCTTTGACAGCGACACCACCGGAGGTACTTTCACTACCTTTACTCCTGACCAAGTTGGTATTTGGGAATTCCAAATGTTCTCTCCAGGTCAAACACTATCTAGGGGTTACATCCAATTACCTGGCGAAAGCAAGGTTTTTGAACTAAAAGTACAGGAAGACCCAGTAGGACGAGAAAGCTATCCATCTCCCCCGGGTCCAGAACACTATTGGGAGACTCCAGTTAATGCAATGAATGCTGAAAAATGGTATGACCACATGGGAGAATGGTGGGGTCTTAGCGGCATAACCTTTGAACAAACTGGCTCAAACTATAATAACGGAAACTATAATCCATACACTGACTCGGTTTATTCTGGTCACGTTCTCTGGACAAAACCATGGGGTGCAGGCGGTGTAGCTGGTGGCGAATCAGGTATTGATCAAGTTACAGGACACTTCTGGACCACTAGGCAGTACCAACCACAATACGCACCGATAATACTGGAGGGCGTAATGTATTCAGTTCTGTGGACAACATCACAGAGTAGTGCAGCACATAACGGCATTATCGCAACAGACCTGTTCAGTGGAGAAACGCTCTGGACAATAGAAGACACCCAAGAAACGTTGAGAGTAGGCTGGTCGCCTACTTGGCACAACCTTAACGAATACGGAACATTAGGTCCCTACCTCATAACCACAGGTTCACACCCAGGAGTTACATCTAGTGGAACAACATACAACATTTACGACGCCACCACTGGCAAATACATGGCAAGCATCGTTAACGGAGAGAGCATGACCCTCATTATAGACGATGACCGAGACTTGGTTGGCTTCTATCAAGAAGTCAGTGGTAGTGACCGCTATCTGATCCGTTGGGACATGACCGAATGTGTCGGAATGACAACGAATGGCGAACCTGGTTTCGGATGGGGTCTGAACCAGGACGCAACATACCAGTTCGACAACGGAATAGTGTTCTCTGAACCAATGATGGCTTTCGCCGATATGGATGGAGTAACCGATCCTTCACAACTTTCAGGAGGCGGCTTCATGGGACAGTCATTCAGAATCAGTGGAGTAACTAACGATGAAGTAGTGTTCACAGGCGGTTACACTTTGGGACAAGGAGTCGGCGGAGAAACAAACGGATGGCTAACTGTAGCAACCATGGACAAAAACACTGGAGCTCAGTTGTGGGGTAAAAACCTCACATACGCAGAATCTCCAACGTTCTTGCCATTCACAAGAACTGAAATGGGCATGCAAGACGGACTGTGGATTAACGCCAACATGGAGAACTTTATAGTTGAAGCTTGGGATACAAGAACAGGAGAAAAAGCATGGACATCAGAACTAACAGGTGATAACGGTGCCGAGCCACATTACTTCGACGCATTTAACCTCCGCTGGTCGCCTGGACCCGAAGGTGCATCATTCTTCAGAGGCTATGGGGGCGACATATGGTGCATCGAACATGCGGACGGAAACGTACGATGGTATACTAACACAACTAAACTCGTTGGCCCACCAGGAGCTGACAGCCCCTACAATGTTTGGCTACTATGGGTTTTCGAGTGTGACTGTATAACCAACAACGTAGCATACTTCCCCATCGGTCACGAATATAACCCACCACTGTTCCCTGGAGCACAAATGTGTGCAGTAAACATCACTGATGGCTCTCTAGTGTGGTCCGAATTGGGAATGTACATTAGATCCACATCGTGTGCATACGACATTCTGTTATCGCTGAATGCGTACGACAACCAGATATACGCTTGGGGCAAAGGCCCAAGTGCAACTTCAGTCGCAGCATCACCAAAAGTTACAGTACACGGAAACAGCGTAATAATTGAAGGCTCAGTCACTGACATTTCTGCAGGCACAAACCGGGACGATGTTGCAGCAAACTTCCCGAATGGTGTTCCATGCGTTTCTGATGAGAGTATGAGCGATTGGATGGAATACGTCTATATGCAGCAGGCAAAGCCTGAAGATGTTGAAGGCGTCAAAGTATTCGTGAAAATACAAGATCCTAATGGCGACTGGTACTCAGCCACTGTCACAACGGATGAAAATGGTGTGTTCAGTCACATGTGGGCTCCCGCCATTGTCGGCGAGTACAAGGTTACTGCGATGTTCGAAGGCTCCAACTCCTATTGGCCTTCAGAGGCATCAACCGCTTTCGGTGTAGACGAAGCGCCAGCAGCAGAAGACGTTCCCAGTGCAGCAGAGATTGCTGAGACAACAGTAAACCAGATGCCAGCGTACCCAACAATTCCAGAAATACCCGCATACCTGACAATAGACCTAGTCATACTGATAATCGCTGTCGTCGTTTTGGTCATCGGCTTACTGGCTTACATGGCACTCAGAAAACAGAAATAACCCAATTTTTTTCCTTCCCCTTTTTTATTGTGGGAGTAAAGCATCAGAAGAAAATGGGGCTGAAAAGACTCAGACACGTGACAGAGTTGAAGCAATAGTAATAGATTAGGAGCTAAATTTTAACTCAACCAACAAATTGCTAAGCTGACGCTGTGAAAAAAGAATTCAATACCTAACAAAGCGCTGCACCCAACCAATATGCCGCGCAATCTTGGAAACTCATAAAAATTTTTATGCATATCAGGTCATAGGCTCCTGACAGTGAATGCATTATGAATCCAGTAGTTGAAGCAATAAACAGCAGACGGTCCACCCGAGCTTATGAGCAAAAACCAATTCCGGAGGACATCCTCAACGCAATCATTGAGGCCGGCAATCAGGCGCCTTTCACGTCGATGACCCATGCTCAGCCTTGGCGGTTTGTTGTTGTCCAAGACACAGAATTCAAGAAAAAGCTCCTTCAAACTGCATTTCCGTTCTGGAAGAACGCCATCAATGACCTGAAAGAAAAAGCCCCTCCATTGTATGAACTGGCTATGAGCCTCTACAATGTGTTGGATGAACCCAAAGACGTAGTTTACTATGAGGCGCCTGCAATCGTTTTTGTTATAGGTCCCAAAACTGGGGGTGCGGTAAGTTGTGCGCTTGCATGCGAAAACATGATGATTGCCGCGCAGTCTTTTGGTCTTGGAAGCTGCTATGTAGGTTTCGGTGCACTGGTCAGAGGCAACCCCGAAGTCGTACAAGCCCTTGAACTAAAAGATGACGAAGCAATATACGGACCCATATTGCTAGGATACCCACTAGCCAACCCCAGTGAAGACTTAGCTAAAGCATTAGCCACTCTCTTACCGAACAAAAAAGAACCTGTGACCAAATGGATCTAGAAGTCAACTAACTTGCAGACGGATAGAGTCGCTATCCGCTGGAGCATATTTAGAGGATATAGTCGAAACAGGACAACCTTGAGGGTATCAAAATTAATCGAGTGGTGAATGAGTGTGGTTTGTACCCATTGTGCTGATTGCAGTTGGAGCTCCTAGAAAACAGTTCTTTAATACCTTCATCATCACATCTAGTGTATTGTCGTTTATTTTTTTCCTTGTCTATAATTTCTGCCAGTTTGTTTCTCAAATCTTTAGTACAACTTGTAGTCAATTAGACTCTAGTTAAAGAGATGGAAAATATGGGTAGAACAGAACGATGCCCTCGATGTGGAAGTAAGAAGATCAAGATAACAGCAAATCAAAAGGAATGTAAAGTTTGCAAAAATACTTGGGCAGGAAAATTTGGAGGGAAAACATCTAAGAAAGAGAAAGTTCGATTTTGAAGAGAGCTGAAACTACACCCATTACCGCATACTTTTTGTGTGCGCTCGAGAAAATCAAAAAAGGGGTTTTTGGAGGCTAATTTTTAACAACACTTGACGCAAATTGCTGTCTGTGTTAGGGCAACTCCGTCTACACCATCTATGCCTCTCGCAACCATCTCGCCAACTTCATTAACGTCTTTCACTTCAAATGTTGCTACTATATCAAAAGTGCCTGTAATTACACAAGCCGTTTTGATGCCCTTTATCTTGCATACTTTTGTAACAACATCCAAAGTTCTACCCTTCTCAGTGTTTATGAACACATATCCAGAAATCAATTCATAACCCCCACACTCAGGTTCGTCACGACGTTAATATACCCTCTGCTTTCTTTGACTTTACGAACATGTAAAAAGATAATAAGGCTGCCCCTGTAACAAGAACCAGCAGTCAGGTTTTCATTGAAAGGGCAGAACAGTAACAGACTATTTTACCATTTCAATAGTTATTCTGGCTGAAACACCGCATCTGCCATAATTAACTTGAGTTGGATAATTCATGAAAAAGAAGCTAAAGTCCAAAAGCGAGACAAACGATTATGCAAGTCCGAACATCTGCTAATTTGTTGTTGAATACTATCTGAAAAACAAGTAACCCGATAGTTATTGAATATTGTTATAATATCTGCAAATGGGGCAATGAATGACCATGTTTCGGATTTGCCCTTTATTGATTCCTTCAACCAGAACAGCCCCACAGTTCCCACATAAGAGATTCAGATTTCCATTACCTTTGATAACTGGCAAGATCTCTCCAACTTTTGGTTCAAGAACAGCTCTCGTTTGAGGTTTTGGTTCAGGTATTATTCTGAGCCTAACATCCAAATCACATTTCCTCCAATTCCCGTCTTTTTCAAGCACAACCTAATGCTGCCCTAATAACTAACACTATTAATGAGTTAACATCACTAAAGTTTATGTGCGGAGAAAACGGTTAACATTTAGTCCTTCCCATACTCTAATATGCAACCAAGTGTATACACTAAAGCGTAGGATTCTCTTAGTGAAGATGGGCAAAAGACTTCTAATTCTTTTTTGCCGTTTATTTTGACCATTCTACTGAAAAATATAAAGTGGAAAATGTGAAATTAGCAAATAATCAGTTTAACAAGTCAGTGTCAGAAGAAGTAAGAACGTTTGAAACAGAAATACTTTACCTTAATGGTAAAAAGCGAGAAGAAGCAATGAACGCTTATCATAAACTTTTGTTATCTTCAGCAGACCAACTGATTTACTTCACAAGAACGTAGTATGAGGGATCAAAGTCTCTTAAGGAAAATTTGAAAGGAGGGAACATGAGGATTTGGCTATGTCTGGGATTCAATACAAAATGCATCAAAAAATTATTCGTAAATTTAGGAAAGCAGGAGCCATTTCATGGGAGAAAGCTGTAACATTTGATGAGGCTGACCTTGATTTGCAGGAGCAGTATTGGTTAAGCTATTTTGCTGGAACTTTTCTTGGCAGAATAAAAAAAACTAAAGATCATCTATATTACATCTAGGAGTGCACACGCGGTACGAAATACTTCAAGTTATGACTTTCCGTTTAAGATATGCAACAGTAAACAACATGCCCGTCTCTAGGCGAATATTTTGAACACCCACCAATTCCCAGCCCTCTTCCCCCAAATCGTTCAATTCGTTTTGCACATTTTGTATAATAGGATTCTTTTCTCGCTCATGTCGATTAATATGAACCTTGGTCTTCAACGCAAGCACAATATACTCCCATTTCACCAATTACTAACACCTCAAACACTACTAATGTTAAATCAAGCAGTAAATATCTTTGTTTGAAATGTTTCCAACTACCGCTGACGCTAACCATTTTTTGGTTGTAACACTCTAGACACCTATACGAAAGTTAATTAGGAGGACTGGTGTAACATAAGCCAAGCAGTTAAGTACTTTCTAAAGAAGGTAGGACAGTAATAAGCGGTTTTACTCTTTTTTCAAGGCACTTCTAGCTTATAAAAGCAAACGAGGTGATAGAATGTCATATTCATACAGTAACATAGAGAAACCAGTTGCAGTTGACAAAGAATACGAAGCCGAAATCGAGGACATAAGCAGAAAAGGCGACGGCATCGCAAAGATTCAGGGCTTCATCATATTTGTGCCAAACACTAAGCAAGGAGAACACGTGAAATTCAAGGTAACTAGGGTTGGAAACAGGTTCGCGATTGGCGAGTTAGTGCAAGCCTAATCGGAATAATGTCTGAAACTAGATTCAATGTAGCTATCGAGAAACTCTAAACATAGGGAGGTGTATTGCATGTCAAAAGACCCAAACATAGTATATATTGGAAGGAAACCGGTCATGAGCTACGTGTTAGCAGTGATAACAAGTTTCAACTCGTCTGATACCAAAGAAGTAACGGTGAAGGCAAGGGGACGATCTATGACAACGGCTGTAGATGTCGCTGAAGTTGTTAAGCGCCGATTCATGAAAGATCTGAAGGCAAGTAAGATAACGATTGGAACTGAAGAACTACAGCAAGAAGAAGGCGGAACAAGAAACGTTTCAACGATGGAAATAATGCTAGCGAGAGACTGATAAAACGGCAGATGCAGCCTTCTTTCAACAATCTCTTGTTTCTGCAACCTTTTCCCCATTTCTTGCACTAATTTTGCAGTGCACAAAGTTATTTCAAAGATTGAATTATATTTAAAGAGGTGATTATCTTGTCTAGGAAACTGACGGAGTTTGAGAAAAAAGTTTATGACTTTATCAAAGAACACGATGAAATGATTGTTTCAAATGTACCGGAGGACATGAGCGGCGCAATACCTAATCTCAAAAGCGCTGGACTCCTTGAAACCTTCAGAAAACCTGCAAATCCTTGGGCCTCAAAGAAAAAGACTTTCGTGAAAGTCATAATCAGAAATCATCCTTAAACTCGTCCTATGCGCACGCAGACTTAGGTTAATTATTCACTCCAATCACTTAGTATCTCTGAGATTATGAACCCACAACCAATGGAGATATTTATCCATCCACTTCCCGCAACTCCCACCTTTTTTCAATTTTAAGGGTTAAAATTTACCCAAACCTAAAATGTTCCTTCTTTTTGGGAATTATAGTATCTCCAAATTTTTAAAAACTAAAACAAAGATTCTATTCCAGACAAGAAACTTGGTGAAGGAGTCAAACAGCCCGTGAACAAGCTGCTCATCATCGGATCTGCACCACACAAGAAAGTGGACAGCATCAAATGGACACAACCTTTTCGGTACATGGAAAAATATGACTCCCTCATAATCGACCTCACCTCATTTCCAAAAAATTATCCCCCAACACTCTTCAACAATATAGGTTTGCTGAAGAGAACAGCCCGCATCTTCATCCGAGATAACAAAGAAATCTTCTGCATAATGGAAAAAGCCCTAAGAATCCCATTTAAACAAATCCCCTTAAACTACTCGTGGATTCCCTTCCCACAAAAGCTGACAGTGAACCCAATGATACTGGGAAGAACAATAGTCCTCAAGGATGAAAGATTCTCAGAATACATGGAAAACGTCGAAAAATGGGAGAACGAACTATTCTGGGAAAACACAGCCAACTGCAGTTTTGATCCCATAGCAATCAACAAATCCCAGAACCCAGTAGCCGCTACCCTCACAATAAACAATAGAGGAAAAATCCATTTCTTGCCAAAAACAACAAAAATCAGCCGCTCTAAGGCAATAAAGCTTCTGATGGGTTTAGCCTCTGGAGAAGAGCCAGAAGAGTATCCGTGGTTAGACTCGATAGAAATTCCGGAACTCAACCAAACTGACGACCCATGGAACAACAGTATAGCTCCCGAAGAATACCGCAACCTGTTCTCGATAGACCATAAGAAAGTCGTGAAAGCGGTTCAATTAATTCTGGAAGATTTGGGTATACAGACTCTTCCAAATGCCGAGTTTGACCTGATAGGCTTGAAGAGCAGCATTGTGGTTAAAACTGCTTCAGCAAAAAGAAAAGTTGAAGCTCAAAACGCCAAAATCAGCCAACTGGCAAAATTCATTGAAAACCAGAGAAGAAACGAGAAGATTATCTTCATAGCTAACACGTACACAGACTTGCCTATTAACGAACGAGCAGACAAGGAGCATCTCGATGTTTCAGTGAAGCTGTTTCTTGAAACAAACAACACGATATTCTTGACAACTTTGAGTCTGTATCATCTCTGGAAAAAAGTCGTCACAGACCAAATCAGCGCCCAAGAAGCCTCCTTCCTGCTCCACAACGAAACCGGCGAAATAACAATATAACACACAATCACCAATGCATCGCCAATTTTTGGTTGCCGAATTTTAGGCGACTTCCAATTTTGCTCGTCTATACGTATGTTTACGTATTTTTTCGAATTCTCGCTGGTTTGTACTTTTTCTTATTGCTTCTTACTTGTCTATACCTTCCTGTGTGAAAACCACATGCGAACGCACAAATTTTAAATATGATTTAGATGTAGCAACCATACTGAGGAAGATTTATGGACAAAAAAATCCTAATTGTGGTAATAATTGTAGCTATTTTGGCAGTATCATCAATTGCAGCATATGTAGTGCTGAGTGGAGATGGCGGAAGTAATGGTAGCGCAGAGAATGGCGGCACAACCGAGAATGGAAGCACAGACAACGGAAGCACAGAGAATGGAGCAACTGATAATGGCAACGGAGAAAATGGCGGAGGCACAGAAGTGGATGTCGGAGGCGCAAGCAGTATGCAATTCAAAGTAAGTGTTGACCCCGCAGATGAAGAAAGTGTAACCTACGAGTATATGATCAAAAATGCGGGAACCTCCAGTCTCATGATGCGAATCGAAATGGAATCGGCAGACGAAGAATTCATTTACATAATAAATGGAGCTCAAGAGAAGGTGTGGATATGCTCTGATGGCGAATGGATGGAAATTTCTGAGTTATATCAAACTTATTGGGAAACATGGAATACAGCATGGCAAGGATACCAAACAAGCCTTCTAGATTGGACTGGTTTCGGAGACTGGTCATACACTACTGCAAATGGAGACTCTGTCAGAATCTATGACATAAACGTGAATCCATCGCTTTCAGACTCACTATTCCAACATTAGGTAAACTCTTGATGCACAAAGCCCAGTTCACAAACAATCCACAAACACCAAAACCTCTCTCCCTTTTTTTTGGTAAACCCCAACCCATTCCCAGGTTCCTCTTTTCCGTTTCCACTCTCTCATACACACCCTTTCTCCACAACAACACCAAACCACGCACTGAAGGCTAACTTCAGTCAATTCTTTTCGTTTCTCAGAAACTTAACCAGCAAAGACGCCTCTTTCCTGATCCACAACGAAGCAGACGAAATACAAATGTGGCCCATAATTAGAGCGACTATTCGTGTGAACTCTGGTCTGTAACCTCTTGTTGTGCGAGAAAATTTCTGAAAAAAGATTGTTTTCAACAATCAACTACTATTAGGGGTCTAATATGCGTAAAGTTCGTGTGAATCTTCTCGCTATTCTAGTCTTTTGTAGGTTGCTGTGAATAGGAAGATTGCTACTGCGGTGAACACTATGACTCCGCTTGTTGCTACACTGTAGATTGCTGAGAGCAGTATACCCGTGGTCATGCTGACTACTCCGAATACTATGGCAGCCAACGTTGTTCCCTTAAACGAAAGATTCAGCTGAAGAGCAGAGAGCCCAGGCAACACTAGGAGGGCAACTACAAGAATTACTCCTATCACCTTTATCGAAAGCACAATGGTGACTGCCACCAGCAGGTTGAAGGCTAACGACAGCGGACGGACAGGGATGCCCATCAGCCGGGCGCCTTCCTCGTCAAAGGTGATGGAGAGAAGCTCCTTGTGGAATATTCCCAGAACCAGTATCGTTGACACTCCAAGAATCGACACTATAATGAGGTCACTTTGATCGATGGTGAGGACTGAGCCGAACAGAAAACTGAACAACTCAACGTTGAATCCGCCAGCCAAACTTATTATTATCAAACCTGCAGAAAACCCCACCGCCAACATCACAGCTATGGCAGAGTCGGACTGAGCCAAACCTTTCCGTCTCATGTAAGATATGCCCAAAACCGCTAAAACTGAAACCAGCAACGAAGACAAAATCGGATTAATCCCCAGAAACAGCCCCAACGCAATCCCCCCAAAAGCTGTGTGCGCAATCCCATCGCCTAACATAGCCTCCTTCCGTAATATCAGAAAAAGACCAACCCATGCACAAGCCAAAGCCGCTACAGTTCCGCCCAGCAATGCATGCTGAAAGAACTGGAATTCCAGAAGCCTGAAAATCTCAATCAGTTCATTCATCTTCGAAAACCCGTTTGCATTCATGCTTGTGGAAGACGAAGTGGAAGTGCTCGCCGTAGGCTTTCCTCAGAACCTCTTCGGGTTCCAATGCCTCGGTTATGTCAGTCACGTTAACCCGTTTATTAATGCACATAATCTTGGACATTCTGCAGAAAACCGCTGTCAAATCATGGGTCACTATCAGAATGGTGATGCCCTTCTTAACGTTAAGGTCGCTAAGTTTCTTGTAGAACTTCTCTTGAGTCTCCGCATCCACGCCAACCACAGGCTCATCCAACAAAATTATCTCAGGATTCCTCACCAACGCCTTAGCCACGAAAACCCGCTGCTTCTGTCCCCCCGAAAGCTGCCCAATCCTCTTGTTCGCAATCTCAGATATTCCCATGAACTCGAGAACCTCGTCCACAGACTCCCAATCCTTCCGCTTCAATGTTCTTCCCATATTTCCTCTGTTCACCCTGCCAAGAGACACAAGCTCTCTTACTGTCAACGGAAAATTTGGGTCAAAATTAACTGCGTGCTGCGGCACGTAGGCAATTTTCTCCCATTTGGAGAATGATCCTATGTTCTGTCCGAAGAGGCGGATGCTTCCCTTTGTTCTGGGCAGAATGTTCAGGAGCGCCAGAATGAGAGTGGTTTTGCCTCCCCCATTTGGACCCACTATGCCAACGTAGTCTCCTCTGTGGATTGTGAAATCGGCGTGCTCGATAACCGACGAGTTTGACCTGCTCACGTAGAGGTTTGAAACCTCTAGTATGGATGTTTCTTCTTTCATGGCATTCGATTGACTATTGTCTGCCATTCAATTTCAACTTTGCCTTGTTACTATGAAGCTTCCAGTCCTATCTTTAGGTTTTCCAAGTTTTTTTCTTGTTGCTCAAAGTAATCTAAACCGTCTATGGAACCGAGCATGAAGTAGATCTTCAGAATCTGCACTTCATTGTCTGTGCGGGTCTCTAAATCGTTCTTGAGTGTTTGCGCGTACTCGTCTGCGTAGACTGGATCAACATACACCACGTATGTTTCATGATCTATCATCATGTCGACTAGGTCGACGTAAACTTGGGCGCTGGGTTGCTCGTCCGCGGAGATGCCTATGACACTGTGCTGGTTGAATCCATACCTGTCCGCGAGATATCCGAAGGCAGAATGAGCAACAAAAATATCCTCCTTACTTTTGGTTGAGAGTCCAGTCATGTAGTTGTTGTCCAGTTCTTCGAATCGTGTCTTCATGTTTTGCCAGCGTTCACTGTAGTAGCCCTCATGATTTGGGTCTTTCTGGATCAGAGCCTCGTATATGTTTTGGGCCTGCTGTTTTGCAATGAATGGGCTTATCCATGTGTGGGGGTCATAGTTCCCCTCGTGTTCATGTTCGTGTTCCTCGGTTTCGCCTCTAGTTTCAAGGAGCTGTGTTCCCGTAGTGGTTTCTACGATTATTTTGTTGCTTGAATCAATCACGGACAATATGTCGTCCTTGAACCAGTGGTCAAGTGATGCACCATTGTAGACTATAACGTCAGCCTCATCTACGGCTAAAATGTCGGCAGATGATGGCTGCCAAGTGTGCACCTCCGTGTTGTCGGGTATGAGCTGCGTGACGCCTACTTCTTCTCCGCCTATCTCTTGAGCGAAGAAGGCGAGGGGATAGAATGTGGCTACAACCTTTAGTTTATCATCATTTTCTGTTTCGTTTTGCTGCGCGTAGAAAGCAGTGGCAAACACCGCCACTATAACGATTATAACTGTTGCGGCTACGAGAAGTTTCTGACGTTTATTCATTTGGCTTTGCCTCTCTGTTGTTTAGTGTGTGTAACATAGAAGTTTATTAACTTTTCTCAGTTTTTTAATAAAACATATTTAAATATGGGTATAAATCTTAATAATGTGGTGCGTAGCATGCCGATCATCAGCGTTTCGGTTCCAGAAAAACTCCTAGAGCGAGTGGAGGAATCCATCAAGGAGCAAGGATTCGCTAACCGATCAGAGATTGTCAGGCAGGCTTTAAGGGCATTCATTACGGAAACCAGAAGCCTCAGGGAGCTTGAGGGAGAAATCTCGGCGTCCATAACAATCATATACAAAAGAGGCGCAAATGGGCAGATATCTGAAATCCAGCACAGCTTCGGAAACATAATCTCAACCTTTCTTCATGCTCACGTAGAAGAGGACTACTGCATCGAAGTAATCGTGGTGAAGGGAAAAGCAGACAACATCAGGAAACTGGTGGAGGCATTCCGAACCAACGAGCAAATCAACCAAATCAGAGTCTCTATACTAAAAACACCCAAAAGACCGACGGCATAAAAAAAGCCACAAGTTAGTGAGTCTAAAGGAATTTAGTGGTTTCAAAGTTTTGTGTTGTATTCTGTCGTTTTTCCTGTCAGTGTTCACTGGTTGTGTTAATGCGGGCGGCGTTTTATAATGTAGTCAAATATTTGGTCTATGTTGTATTGTTGGGTTTTAAATATTGATTATAACTATTAATTCGGAATATTTATTAAGTATTAAGTCTTAATATATGCCGTGTCTTTGCGGGGCACACGTGCCACGTCATAAGACAAATTGAAGGAAGGAAAGAGAGAATGAAAGCAGGCAAAAGTATCGCAGATAAGGACGAGCCATTTTTCTACATGGCTTTCGTATTAAAGGGTACGGCAGATCAGTACTTAGACCTGTTGAAGTACGCCAAAAAACAAAACGGTGCAAAAATAATCTACCAAAACAGATCATTGACTTATCTTTACATCTCCAGCAAGAACCCAAAGAAATCCAAAACGGCGCCCCCAGAGTTTCCAGCGAAACTAGCTTCTCTAAAGAAGAAGTAGGAGGGACTCTGGATGAGGAGACTTTTCAAAAACAAGAAGGCTTTGAGTACTGTAGTGGCGAGCTTGATTCTTCTGGTAGTTTCAGTACTGTTAGCTAGCGTCGCAGCATACTTTGCTCTCAACATTGCAGGATCACGAGTGCAGCAAGAGAATCTCTATCTGTCAAGCGTTTCTGTATGGTACGAAAACACCAATAGTTCTCTTGGCGGTCTGATTGTAACTAATAATGGTGAAACAGACGTCGTACTTAGCAAAGTCACTATCAAAGGTCAAGACAGTCCGTGGAACGGAACATCAACTTACGTCTTATGCACCAAAACAGAGGGCGTTTTATCCACCAATCTGCAGTATGTTTCAACGTTCAATCAAACCGGTACAAACGAGCTCACTCTGGAAGGAACAGTATACAATTTCACTGGAGTCTCAGAAAACTTGATTCTTCAGTCAGGCTGGACAATGGTGTTCTTCATCATCAACCCACAAAACCTCATGGTTTACGACGTAGGTACACCTGTTCGGGTTACAGTTTCCACAGGTCAAGCACTTTACGCAACCGAGACCATCATAAAAGCAGTTTGATACGATTCAAGAAAACCCTTTAATTCACGAAGAGGACGTAGACGTCCCCTTTTTTCCCTTTTTGTTTTTATACATTAACTACGAATTTAGCGTTTCAGAAACAACAAGTCTAAACTGTAGAAAAAGGATGCCGTATTGCCTAACAGATGTACCTAAATTGTAGTTTTTCTTTGTGGCCTTTCGCTGATGCGTCGCCCCACATTAAAACCCACCTGTCTGAATCAGGATTTTCTTGAACCATAATGATTTTATTAAACCCTGCATCCTTGGCGTGAATGCGCTGAGTTAGTAAGTTCTGTAAAAGGTGTTCACTCCAGTTGCATAAAATATGTGCTTGCCGGTTGTCTACGTCAACTGCCAAGATGTGGAAGAAGTAATCTCCTATGGGAATTTCTTTTATTTTACATGTATCGTCTGTTTTCTGTATTATTTCGATTGTGTGGACTAAGACGCTGGCTTTGTCGGTTTTGATGATTAGATAGAAATCGTTTCCTACAAATGTTCTTGCGAAGTTCTTCATCAGCTCGATTTTGCTCATTTTTCCTCAAAATGCTTGGTGAGCTCTGAAGATTTAACAAGCATTTCTGTTGATGAAATATGTCAAAAAGCGATATATGTTGGAATTTTGTGTGACCCACACTTACATCTGGAGTATTAAGACGCAATATTTATATCATGCGGCAACACTCTTCTTTACAATAAAAACATAAAATCAAAAGACAGTGGGAGACTCAAATGTCACAAACAACACACGAAATGAAAGAATTAGAGAGACAGTTAATCCTCGCGCGGGCAAACATGCGTGCGGATCAGGAAAAATTAGAATCTTTAGCGGCGGCTTCAAAGCCTTCTGTCATGGCTGTGGGCATCGGCGGAGCCGGATGTAACATCATCAGTTGGGTAAAACAAGAGGGCGTAACTGGCGGCAGACTCATTTCTGTTAACACTGATGCAACCCATCTCAGCATTAGCGAAGCTGACAGACGAATTCTGATAGGCGAGAAAACATGCAAAGGACTTGGATGCGGAGGCTACCCAAAAGTTGGAGAAGAAGCGATGGCTGAAAGCATTCAAGAGGTCTTCAGTGAAGTTGAAAAGGCAAACATTCTGTTTATCGTGGCTGGTTTAGGTGGAGGCACCGGAACTGGAGGTATTGTTGAACTTGCAAGACAATTACACAAAAAATTTGCGAATGATTCGACTCCACGTTTAGTCGTTGGTGTCGCAACCCTTCCATTCCAGATTGAAACTGCACGAATGGGAGCAGCGAAAGCCGCGATAGGGCAACTCAAGCAGTACTGTGACACAGTCGTCATAATCGACAACGACAGGCTTAACCATCTTGCAGGAAACCTGCCTTTCCAAGAAGCATTAGGCGTAGCCAACACAACTATTGGAAAATTCGTCAAGGGAGTAACTGAAACAATCACCACTGCAAGTCTAATCAACCTCGACTACGCTGACTTGAGGGCAATCATGCACGATGCTGGGCTTGCTTCGATCGGAATTGGCACCGGAAAAGACGACGGCAAAGTAGAGCATGCAGTTGAAAGAGCCATAAACGAACGGTT
This sequence comes from Candidatus Bathyarchaeota archaeon, assembly GCA_050123155.1. Lineage (GTDB taxonomy): Archaea > Thermoproteota > Bathyarchaeia > Bathyarchaeales > Bathyarchaeaceae > Bathyarchaeum. The sequence continues at coordinate 70,324 of JASFHP010000002.1, forward strand.
GCTTGACGTCGAAGACATCACAAAAGCTCGTGGAGTTTTGATACACATCGCTGGTGGAGCCGACATGACTCTCGAAGAAGTCCATAGTGGAGGAGAACTGATCAAACGGTACATGCCACCAAACACAAAGATTATCTGGGGAGCAAAAGTCGACAAGAACCTAAAAGGCAAAGCCAATGTCATGGTAGTCATAACCGGAGTAGACAGCGCATTCCTTAAAACTCAGAAAAAACGCCTTGGCGGTTTCAAACTTCCGTGGTAAACACCGACACTGGTAGTCCCAACGTGAACAAGCTATGAGGCTCGCATGCCTCATTATCCTCTTTTTATAAACTGATCTTTTTATTGAAACCTCAGAAAACTTTGGAATAATATCGTAGCCCAGGGATACCTTACGCCAAAGTTTACTTGAACCTTTCCACCCTCAAGATGCAGTAAAACAGCCGTGTATCCAGCACGGTGCAGATAGGATTTCTGGATGTCCTCTTTTCCAACACTTCTAGTGTGTTTTCTCTGTGATAGCAACCTTAATAGCTGTAATAGCGTCTACATACAGAAACTGCTGCTACAGTTGGTGTGAGTTGCTGTGAACCGAAAGTTTGTTTTGTCATTGATTTTCGTGCTTGTGGTTATGGTTTTTTCAGGCGTAGAATTTGCTTCAGCTGAAGGAAGCGTTGGCGTCGTTGTTGGGCAGACTGTTGACTACACTTACGCGTTCAGCAGAACTGTAAGGGACAGTGATGGCAGTTTAACTGCGTCCACACCATTCACTGTTGACTACATTGAAACCATTACGGTTCAAGAGATTTCTGGAGCCAACGTTACGTTTGAATTCAAGAGGGACCTGATTAATGGAACTGAAGAAAGGGGCACATCTTGGGTAAATGTGAGTGATGGGGCCGGCACTGGATATTTTGTTGTTGTTTCAGCAAACCGCAATGCGGGTGGTCTGTTATATCCTGATTGGGTAAATGAGAATGGAACCTCTGAAGGTGCTCCCTCGGCAAACGAAACTGTTCTCCTGAAGTATGGGGACATGATGATGGAGGTCAATCATCTGAATTTTTCGTACACTATTGATGATCAGCCTCGTTCTGAGGATTATTATTGGGAAAGGTCGACGGGTTTAATCGTTAAATGGTGCATTAGCGGCTCAGAAACTGCAGAAAATGGCACGGTAGAAACTGTGAACATTCATTTTCAGAGAGTTGGTTTAGAGCAGACGTTCTATCCGTATATTGACAGCGACGCCTACCCTGTGACGGTGAACAGCGACTCCAGCATATTAGGGTTCGAGTTCAGTCAAACAGAAAAGCGGCTGAGCTTAGATTTAACCGGCAAAACTGGGACGTCTGGTTCCTGTGAAATCACGTTTCCAGATGGTTTGCTTTGGGGCACTTTTTCCTTGAGCATGGATGGACATGCTTTGGTGGAGGGCGATGATTACAGCCAAACCTATGACGGAACATACTATACATTTTCTGTCAGCTACATTCACAGCAGTCACACCATCGAAATCGTAGCCTCTGACGCTGTCCCCGAGTTTCCAGCATGGATGATTCTGCCCTTATTCATGACCGCAACGCTACTGGCGGTTATGCTCTACAGAAAACGGCTCCGTCACCCTCAAACGCTTTAATCTTCGGTTCCTACCAGCCTAACCGTGCAAAACTGTGTACTATGGTTAACTGTTGCGCTTCAGTTTTTGTTTTACTAGTTCGGTTGTGCCGCTTTTCCATGCTTGCTCAGTCTTTTCATTGATTGTTTCTTCGTTGTTTTCTGGGAAAATGCCGTGCAGCAGTTGATGGAGTATAGTGTACATCATCTCAAGAAGCCCAATTGGCGGCGTTTCATGGTTTAGGGTGTTGTGAAAGAGTTTTTTTGATATGCGAATTTGCCCCTTCTTGTTTATGTGCGCCCCGCAGTCTTTTTGGCATTCTCTGCATGAGCACAGATTACATGAGAAGTAGAGTGCACGAGTTTTCTGTTCACTGTCCAGTTGTGTGGCTGAATCCAAGACAGCTAAAGTTGAATCGTAAAGTGCATTCAGAATCTCTTCTTGGTTACGTGCGACATGTGAAGAATCCAGCAGCTGGCTTAGCGCCTCAATGTCTTTGTTGATGTTGTGTTTTTTGTTGTAGTTTATCCAGTTTCTGTGGAGCGAATCGGCTGGTTCGAATTCAACTTTTTTCGTTCTTCTACACCCCGAATGAATTTCTGTGTGGTTGCCCCAGCTATTAAAGCCTCTTCGTTTAACGGTGCGCCTTTTTTGCCAGTTCTTTCTTGAGGCATTCTGGACATCTAGTGAAAGGAAAAACTTCGCATGAGCCGTCCTCAAGTATTATCTTCATAACATCCTCATCAGTCAAGTCGGCGCCACAATCCACACACTTACGCTTACCCAAACTCATAAACCCCAGTACAGCCAAGAAGTCTTAAGACAAAACTATAAACTTAACGTAAACACTTGAGAAAAGCATTCCAAAACATAATATTAGATTTTTTCCAAAGAAATTTTCTACTTCCTATTTTATATTTACTAAATGCGCGCGCAATCCAAACACGGCTAGAACAGTCAATTTTGAAAAGTTATTGAAAACCATTAAATACGACTCATGAACAACAAAGAAAGCATTTGGGGAGAGGATGTAGATGTTAACTTCTAAGAGCGCTATAACCAAAATACAAGCTATGGTTCTTAGTGCCATAATAATTGTTGCTGGGGTGGCTGGGGTCGTTTACGTTTTCTGGATGGGCAATCCACAATCTGCGGAAACCATCAAGATAGGAATTTGCGCAGACCTTGATATGTCACGGGGACCTGAAATGTTAAATGGGGCAATTCTAGCGGCTGAAGAAATCAATGCAGAAGGAGGAATTCTGGGAAGACAAATTGAGATTATTGCAGAGGACAGCGATATAGAAGCAACACAACTTGATCCTTCAAAAGCCGTACTGGCTCTAACCAGACTAATAACCTATCATAAGGTCGATTTTGTGATAGTTGGAGGAGGATCGGATTATGTAATCGAAACTGCAGCTGAACACAAAACGATCATGTTTGCTTCACTCTCTCCAACTGATTCTTTGACCCAGCAAGTTATCGATGATTATGATAGGTACAAATATTTTTTTAGATTAGGACTAAATCAAACAGCATTTAATACAATAACAATTAACACTCTTGAGGTCTTAAAAGAAATCACTGGATTCAACAAAGTAGCTTATCTTGCCCTTGATGTGCCTCAACTTGCTAGAAGTGTTGATCTGCTGGATTATTATTTACCTGAGGTTTATGGTTTTGACCTTGTTTATCGAGGACTCTTTCCATGGGGAACTATGGATTTTTCGAGTTATTTTGCTGCAGCAGAGGCTGCCGGTGCAGAGATTATGATTCCATTAATGGTTAATCAAGAAGGATTACTTTTTGTAAAAGAATGGTACGATCGGCAATCTCCTATGGTTGTTTGGGGACTGAATGCATATGCAAGTGAAGATACAGGTTGGAGTGATTCTGAAGGAAAAGTCGAGCATACTACAGGCTATGCATCTTCAGCTCTTCAATTAGGATACCCTGCAACTGCAAAAACCGTAGTTACTGAAGAAGCTTTTCTGAACAGATGGGGAGAACTTCCTATTTTTCAAGCTGTTGTCACATATGACTGCATACGATTCCTTTTATGTGATGCATTGAAGAGAGCTCAAACAACAGAAACAGAAGCTGTGATTAAAGCTCTTGAAGAAAGTAACATTGAAAGCTCTTTTGAAAAGAATTTCCGGTTCACCTCATCACACGATCATTATTTTAGTCTAGAAGATGAGACAGCAATTTCAATGATGTTCCAGTGGCAGGCAGATGGAACAAAAGCGATTGTGTACCCAAAAAATATCATGAAAGAAACAGGAGCATCCTACACGTTTCCTGATTGGCCTGGACCATGGGATAATCTAAATTAGAATTTAGACTGGGGTTTACTTGTGGTAGCCCGGGGAAGACCAATGTTTAGACACAAATATACCCGCCCCATTTTTTGCACGCGCGGAAAGCTATGTAGTTAAAAATGACTTCCTTTTTTATTAAATTTTAGTCCAAACCACAGAAGGATAGATAGGTTAAACAAATTGTAAAGGCTAAATTTTAACCCCAAACCCGAGAAAAAACTAATGTTTCCAGAGATTTGCGCGCGCATGGGGTTCTCTTTACGACTTAAATAAATACCTGATGGTACATAATATGGGTACCCAGCTTACTTAGCTAGACTCGATTCAAAATTTAAATGGGGAATAGAATTTTGGTAAATAAACAATGTCCAAAATGTAAGAATAACGTTAGCCTCGCCCAGTCTCAGTGGGACTTGGGTGCGGAACTGCCAAAGGACTGCCATTATTGCAATAAACCAATAAAGAAAGAAAAAGATGAAACAAGAGAATATCCACTCATAGATTCGGAACCCTACGGGCATACATGGCAAAAAAAAGGTGCATAAATGCGCGCGCGTATCAAGTAGAGTCTCTTATTATTTTTCGCGTTTTGGGGGTTGATCTTACTTTTCCTGATCCATCACAGTTTGGGCATCGTTTTCTCAAATCCCCTTCACCTGTCGCGCCTGAACCATGGCAAACAGAACAGGTGACCATCCAATCTTCTGCACGCTCGTATGACCTTCTAGGCACAAAATTCACCTCGTTTATGTGTCCTCTGTATATGTGTAAGATTATTGCGTTTTTACCTTTTCTGCTGCTTTTTCCTCCACGAATTCTACTCTTTGGCTGGACATTATGTTTGCTTGTTTTCGTTTCGCTCCTGTGGGAATTTGCATCTTTCTTGTTTCTAGAGCATATCTTTAACATTTAAACGTTTAAGCCAATACATTTATAAGCGCGTATGCATATAGTAGCTTATAGGAATAAGCAGATTAGGGCGAATAAAAAAATGACAACAAAAACAAACGTAATACTTGACTCCAGCCGATTTGCTTATTGGAAAAATACTTAGCCTTTGGGGCTTGCAAAAAAATATAAAATAATAAAAATTGGTGTAGTTGGTAATTGAAATGGGTAGAATAAGCGTGGCGATCTCTGATGAATTGGAAAAGGAGCTCAGGTTCAAGACAATCGAGCGATTTGGGGGTAAAAAGGGGGATCTGTCCAGAGCTGTCGAAGAAGCCATAAAGACATGGGTTGTCAAAGAAAAATAGGTGTGCACTCAAAAGAGGCAAAAATAACACGCATCTTTTCCAAGAGATGCGCGCGCACTACACTACAAATTTCCTTTCGATAAGTCATTAGGAGGTTTTTCTTTTGTATGTTAGAAATAAGTATAGAATGAGTATGTCAAATAGATTTAGCGGAGTTGAATGCGGGTGTTGTATGTACAAAGCTACCAGTTACTGTTGGCGGCAATGTTCACTTAATCGCTGGAAAACAAATATTTACTAGACTAATGATTGGGAGGTGAAAAGTTGACTGAAATACCGATAACTATGCAAGTAGAGAAAGTGCCAGAAACTAGTGATGCAGAAACATGGACAAAGTTCAACGAAAGATTAAACGACTTAGCAAAGCAAGGATTCACAGTGGCTTTTACAACAGACAGATACATTCTAATGAGGAGAAAGAGAGCCGCAACTAGACGGGAAGAATAACTTGAAAAGGAATATTGAAAGGGGAATTCATGAGCGATTTTTGTTGGTTTCATCCTCGAAGCTCGCTCAGGATTATTCTCGGCGGAGACCATTCCGCCAACTGAAAAACGTAATAAAAAGTGTGGAGTAAGATCTAGAATTGTCTACAAAAACTTGGAAATCTCATCCTCTATACACGACAATAGTGGAAATTTTGGAGCGAAAAGGTCCATTGACAGATGTAGAGCTCTTCGAGCTGATTAAGGGGTCCCATGGAGAAGCAGGATTTGGAGATCTGAACAAGACTTTGATGCGACTGGAAATACGAGGCAAAGTATACGTCTCTACTCATACAAAAGGAAAGAGAAGAGTTGAATTGACAGAAACGACAGAACGTTAGCACATGCATTAACTCTCTTTTGACTTTTTGTTCAAAGTTTTCTAAATCTAACTTTACGAAATCGTGCTCTTTATATCGCACAACGTTCTTTGATTACTTAGTGACTACATGACTAAAGCAAAAAGAAAGAAGACTAAAATCATCGACACTGACGAAGCTGAACAACAGATTGAACGAGAAACGGGGGACATTTATGATGACACACAAAGAGGAGAAATGCTGAAAGCAGATGGAATTACCGCAGCCGAAAATTCTTTCATGCAAGGAAGAGAGATGACTGCAAAAAAGAGAAAACACCCCTCACATAAAGACACGATTTCAGTTGAACTCGCTGCAGACGAATACACTGAAGACTAAATCAGCATTCGCTGTCATTTCTCTTCTTACATCTTATGACCGTGGATGTAGAAATTGAAATTTGCCGTTATCCGCTGAACAACCACAGGGTAACTTCTTGATTTCGTTCAAATTGATAGACTCCACGTTTTCAACCAATGTTCCTTTTGAGCCACATTTTTTGCAGTCATAGCTTACATTCGATTTTACTTCATTCAAGTTATCACCTCGAACGTGCTACTTTTTTCATTTGTATTTTATTTTATATAATAGGATAATAAGAGCCTGGATAAAACCAACAAAATTGGCAATTATGATGGGCGAATTTTTCAACAAAATTCCATAAACTAGCCACAAAAATATGCTACCCGAAAATATTGAAATCATTCCAAGAGAAATGTCTTTGGTAGATTTGGTCTTTAAAACCTTCAGTAATTGGGGAAAAAGTGATATCCCACCCATTGCAGCTGCCACCAATCCAATTATGTTTATGTAATCCATTTTCTCTTCCACTCTATGCGATATTTGACGCGCGCGCCACGCTATAGCTGATGTAACATTCTGCAAGTTGCTTTTGTTTTGTACTAGGATTTAAACCGTTGCACATTTGAACAAACGTCTTCTGCAACTTCTCAACGTCTTCACTTGATATCTTGAAAGACAATTTATTCCACTCGTAAGCAGCTAACATTAATGACAGGCCATCGATGTACTTCCTATTTTCCATAATATTTTCACGTTTTTTCCTGAATGTTTTGAACCACCTTGAGACATTCTGATTGGTTATTCTGTCTATGCAGTTATAACACGCGTTCAGTCTACCGCCATCTTCGTTTCTAATAACTGAAACATCAATAATCGGATAGTTACCACAAACATCACATTTCATGTAACGTGATGAAACGAAAGTGTTATCTAAAAGATACTTTTTGCCTTTATACTGAAAAGATCCGACGCCACGAACGTATTCAGGAATAGTTCTGCCTAACGCCAGCAAAATATCATCCGTTTTTGTCAGTTTGCACCACCTACTACACAGTTATGTTAACGGAAATCTTCGCCTCAAATAATCCTTTACAAATTCATGGTCTTGTGCTAATTCTGTGCTTTTAATAATTTGACCCTCAAGCCTATCCAAAGCTAACCTGAAAGTCTGCTCGACACCCCAACCTTCACTTGAACTGAAAAAGGAGCCTTTCCGCGTTCTGAATTGCAATCGACAGTGAATCAACTGATCGCCCTTGAAATTTGTACCATGTGTCTTCATGTAAACGAATAGTGTGCCAGACTCTAATGTTTCTCCGTATCTGTGCGTGAAAGATTCGAAATCTCCAATAATGTAGCCTCTTTGAATTTCATCAATTTCCACGTCTTTAACTGAAAACTGCACCATAAGCCTTCTCGCTGGTTTTTCCATTTCAGCTAAAGGTTCAAGAAAGTCCCGTTTAGTCAATATGCCGACAGGTCTTCCTTTGCTAACGATTACCAAAGAGGAAATGTCGAATTTGTGCATTTGATCTTCAGCTTCTGGCAATTTGGTTTCAGGCAAAACAGTGACCGCACGCTTCATTATACCCTTTGCGGGCATACTAAGAACAGGAACTTTCTCGCCCACTAGTTCCCCCCTCTTTTGACTCTGTCTCGGTTGAAAGATATTCCTAATAATATCGAAAATACTCACAATTCCCACAAGTTTTCTATCTCTAACTATTGGAACGTGAGAGATTCCCTCTTCTCTAAAAAGGCTTAAAATAGCCCCTACCGATTCGTCTTCTTCGATGACAAATGGCTTCTTAGTCATTATCTCCTCCACACGGGTATTGCTCCATTGCTCCGTTACGACTCCATGAATAACATCATCATCTGTAACAAAACCCAAAAGTTTCTTTCCACTGTAGACTGGAAGTTGCCTAATCTCACTCTCAATCATCAACTTGGCGACCTTGCCGAGAGAATCATGCAGAGTAACAGCAGGCGCTGATCGCATCAAAGTCTTAACTTTAGTTCCAGAAGAATCAAAACTGGACCGTATTATCCATTTGCGGGAAATTACCCCTTTATATTCACCTTTACTATTTAAGACGGCTAAAACAGGTGGCGTCTCTTTTTTGAAAAGTGATATACAAGAAGAAAGTGTATCATTTTCATGAACTTCTAAGAATCCTTGTGAAAAAACATCTTCCACGATCTTAACCATAGAAAACCCTCTCAGTAATAGTATTCTCATTGAATGATTTAAACATTAAAAAAAAGTTGCATGTACACACTATAGGTGTACTAATGAACATAATTCGTAAATGCGCGGGCATCACTCTTCCAAAATAACAGAGAACCGGCAGAAAGACCTTATTTAATCCACAAAGAAGCATAACTTTATCGGATGCATGATGCGCACGCACCACAACAAGGAAGCAAAGAGTTGCAAACACAAAACGGTATATTAGTGTAAGGATAATGGTAGCCCGGGGGAGATTCGAACTCCCGTCAGAGGCTCCAGAGGCCCCCATGATTGACCGCTACACCACCGGGCTTAATCTTCTGCTATGTTACAGGAAAGTTCTTTTCTCATTAATAAATCTCTCATCACGTCTCTTTTCGGGAACCAAAATGGATGGAAAAAGAGGTTTCTGTACGTATTTGTTCACTTGATATCAAGTAAAGGATGACAAATCGTAATGCTTATATATTTAGTCATATCCTCAGGGTATCTACGGCGGGTCCAGATGTACGTTTCTGAACCCTGAAAGGAATCAAATCACGTTAGAAACGGAATTCTCGCCAGAAAAATTGCCGAGAGGCGAAAAGTTACGCAAAAAAAAGATATTTCCCGTAGAGTAAACGAAAAATGCCCTGAATGTGGAAGCCCCAACCTCATCCACGATTATGATACTGGCGAGACCATCTGCGGAGGCTGCGGTCTAGTTGTCCGAGAGCAGATGATGGATAAGGGTCCAGAATGGCGAGCCTTCACTCAAGAAGAAAAGGCATCTAGGAGCCGCGTTGGAGTACCCACCTCATATTCTGTTCACGACAAAGGATTATCCACAGCCATAGGACGCGTGGACAGAGACGCATTCGGACGCAAACTTCCCCTCTCCACAAGACTGCAGATGTGGAGACTCCGGAAATGGCAGATAAGATCCCGCGTTCACTCCTCCATAGACCGAAATCTTGCCCAAGCCATGGCAGAGCTGGACCGTCTTTCCGACAAATCATACATTCCTGGTCCAGTCAAGGAAAAAGCCGCAATAATCTACCGTAAAGCCTTAGACAAAGGACTGGTGCGGGGCAGATCTATCGCTGCCATCGCCGCTGCTTCACTGTACGCTGCTTGCAGAACCACCGGAACCCCCAGAACCCTTCGGGAAATAGCTGAAGCCAGTTTTGTGGACAAAAAGGATGTGGCTCGCTGCTATCGCCTACTGCTAAGAGAGCTGAATGTTCAGATGCCAATCGCTGATCCTCTCACCTACGTTTCTAAAATCGCTGAGAGAACAGGCATCTCTGGTCCGACACAGGGTCACGCCATCAAAATTCTTCACGAAGCTAGAAGAAGACGTGCCGCTGCCGGCAAGGACCCTATGGGTTTGGCTGCTGCTGCGTTGTATATTGCTTGTTTGGTGCAGAATGAGAAGAAGACTCAGAAGGATATCGCTGAGGCTGCGGGTGTAACTGAGGTTACTGTCCGGAACAGGTATAAAAGTTTGAGGCGACAGCTGGGCATAGAGCTGCCAGATTAGCCTGTTTCCTCTGTTTTTGTCAGCTCCATAACTATTGGTCCCCTATACCCACAATCTGAGCACACATACTGTCTAGGGGTTATTCCGTACAACCATCGATTACTGTGAAGTATGTTTTTGCTTCCACATTTTGGGCAAACGTTGATTGTTGCTTCGCCTGTTTTCTTGTGTTTCAGTTCTTTCAGTACTTCGCGGAAATCTGCGAGTAATCCCATCTTGTTTCTCTCATCTGCTATTGAAGCTCAACGTTTTCTTCTGGGTAGCCCTGACGAATAAGGTATGTTCTGACTTTGTCTCGGTGGTCGCCTTGCAGGATGATTTCCTCGTTTTTTGCGGTTCCTCCGCAGGCGCAGAATGATTTGAGTTTCTGGGCTAGCCGGCTTAGGTTTGCTTCTTTGTTGCTGATGCCGTCGACAATGGTTACTGCTTTTCCCCATTTTCTTGTTTCTAAACGCACTCGTATTCGTTGTTGTTCTTTGCCTATTTCTTCACAGACACAAATATCTGAGGGCAGTCCGCAGGTTGGACAAATTTCAGCCATGATACTCAACTGTAAAAGGCACCGTTGACCTATATAAAATTTTCAATGCTCTCCGAGTTGATTGCCGTTGACTATTTAAGAGTGGAGAAGGATGTTGCCGGCTCGTGGATATTACGGATTTTGTTTTATGGTGTTTATCAAAATAATGAATATCTTTGATCAGGTGAAGATAGGGGGCACCAGCTATAGACAAAAGAAGTGGCTGAATTGCATCTGCCCATAAGTAATCGATTTAGAGTTTCTGCTTTACTGGGAGTTCTGTTTCTGGTAATTGGGGTCAGCCTTTTGGGACATTCGATTTCTGCGATTCAGGACAATGAGCGGCTGTCGAACAGCGCTGACTGGACGTTTGAACAGATGTGGCATTATGACGGTTCTATTAGCTGGTGGAGAAGCGCTTCTGTTACATTGTTTCTTCCGTTGATAGCGGTCTTCCTGACGATAAGTGGGGTTATTCTGGTTTCCCAACAGCTTTTGGCGAGGTTGCGTCACAAAAGTGGGCTCTGACCTTTAAAGATACGTTGGAAACACGCTTCCAAAGAAAATTTTGGTCAATTGACTGAAAAGATGAAGATGCAAAGAAGTTCAGTGTTCACTCTGTTTCCTCGACCACTATCATGGTTAAGGTTGACCTGACTTTGTCTAGGCTTCGCAGATTCCAAGTAACAATTTCCCTGAGTTTCTCCATTGTTTCTGCTTTAACCGTGGCTATAATGTCATAAACGCCGTAAACCATGTACGTCTCCTTGACACAGTCCATTTTTTTCAGGGATTCCAAAACGCTGTTCACGGCATCCGTCTCTGTGGTTATCAAAACATACGCCATAGGCATATCAACATCTCCAAACCCATTTCTTACCCTTTTGATACCCAACATATCCCCCCAATCAGGATAAATAACTTACCCAACAACAAGCCAAAACCGGGTCTATTTTCGCCAGCGAATACACATTCATATTTGAAGACTAATAACAGTGTATTGTTGAAAAACAGCTTTTTTCAGGAAACTAGGCGGGCAAGTTTTTCTTTATTTGCTGTTCCGCGGTTTCTACATAGGATTCATCTATTTCGAAGCCGATGTAGTCGACGCCCAGCCTCTGGCAGGCAACCGCGGTGTTGCCGATTCCCATGAACGGGTCCAAAACAAGTTTGGTCCGTTCTAGTCCATGAAACTTGATGCACATCATCGGCAGCTTAGGCGGAAACGCGGACGGATGCGGTCTCTGCCTCTTCCGGGACCATATTGTCTCATACGGAATAAACCATGTGTCCCCCCTGTCTCTCAGGTCTCGAACAGCCCTTTTCCACCGTCCAATGTTACTCTTATCCTGATACGGCACACCCACCGCCAACTTGTCAACCTTGACTTCGCCGTCTTTGGTGAACTGGAAAACATACTCATGGCATTTGTTCACGAAACGTTCACTGTTGACAGGCTTAAAGTGTCCCACCGCAATGTCCCCCCTGATGTTCGGGTAATCGCCAACGTCCTCCTTTGGTATGGCAATCGATTTTATCCAGTGAATAACGTTCTGCAGCACGAAATGCTTCCTGAACCTGAATGCCACCTCCCAAGCAACCCACGGGTCCCTAGGCTTGTATCCAATGTTCAAGAAGAATGAGCCGGAGTCGCTGAGAACCCGTTTGCATTCCTCTGCCACCGTTTCCATCCAATCAAGATACTGCCCTCTGGAAACCGAGTCATCATACACGCCATATTTTATTCCCAGATTATAGGGTGGAGATGTCACAATCACGTCCACTTCCCCATCCTCAAGGAACCGCCTCATCCCCTCAACGCAGTCACCGACGATTATCCTGTTCTTTTCACATCTCACCAAACTCACGTCACCCTACAAACATCAAGTGACCAACAACAAACATTCATATTAGGAGCCTAATAACACTTCATTGTTGAAAACAGCCTTTTTTCAGAAAAACCAAGCATCAACCCAAGAATCTTTCGAAATTGGACGCGCAACGAATAGTTTCAAAAGAATCACCCTATGTTGATTCGGTAACAAACGTTAAATAGAATATTCTTTGAGTTTTAAAGGGGAGAAAATGAAAATCAAGAAGGTTGCCAAACTTCTCCTGCTTATTTCATTGCTTTCTTCTCTAAGTTTAATCACGCCTGCACCCGCGAAGGCATCTTTTGACCCCTCTCAAGCAGCATACTACGAAGAAGTTAAGAGTGTTCTCTCCCTCTCTGCCGAGCAGGAGGAAATGCTTGAAACTTACGGCTTCATCGTCGTTGAGCTTTCAGCTCTTGAGCCAGACCCAGAACTGTCCGAGGACTATTTAGGGTTCGACCCTGCATTGCGTTTTGAAGACTTCTACTTCTATCAAGTTTACCATAATGATTTACCCGTATTCGTCACCACGGACTCTCTTCTACACCTATTCCACGTAGTCTTTGACTGCTCACTGAAGCTTATAGAGAAACAGCATCTCTACCCCATGGCTCTTGAACTCAGCCAGTATTGCTTCCAAAAATCACTAGACGACTACACAGCCATTCCCCATGACGGTTCCATACAATACTGGGCAACAAGAAACTCCACAGTCTACTTTGCAGTAGCCCTCTCCCTGCTAACAGGCGAAACCGCAAACGTGCCGACAGAGCTTTCAGCAGACTTGAACTTTTTCCTAGACAACATATACGCCGAGGAACCCAAGTTCGTTACTGCAGCAGGGTGGAGTATCCCAGAGCCTCCCTTCGACATAACGATAAAATACGATTTCACCCAATTCACGGTGCGGGGACATTACCTGGGCGACCCACAACTTGAACGATACTTCCGTGCCTTGATGTGGTTTGGTCGCTGCCCAGTTTTTGTTCCACGAAACGATGAGCACTATGAATGGTCTGTCAGACACTTTGACGACGCAAGCATGGTCTACATGAGAGACATCCTGAAAGCAAATTCGACAAATTATGAAAACTGGAAATTGCTGTATGATGTAACCAACGCCCTCGTGGGAGAAAGCGACTCAATAAATCCGCTGACTCTCGACACTGCACTTCAGAATGCCTTCGGAGACTCCACCTATTACTTCAGCCACGTCGCTGCCGAGGGTGGGCTTACGGCTTTGAGGGAAGAATTGGGCAAACCAGAATACGCCCAGCAGATACTGGGTCAAGCTGTGTTAACGTATGGTGTGCTTCCACGATACCCCATAGTTTACCAATTCATGGGTCAACGGTTTATACCCGATTCTTACATGTTCCAGCATCTCTGCTGGGATAAGGTGCTACCAAACTCTCATGGAGATCGACGGATAATGCCCAAAGGACTCGACGTATTCGCAGTTTTAGGCTCAGAGCGAGCATACCAGTTGTTGGCTCCAGATTTTGACTATGAAGGATTTGAAGAAAACCTCACAAATCTGACATCAGAATTTGCGGATTGGAGTAAAAGCGACTGGCAGAAGTCATCGTATACCTCTTGGATGTACGCCCTAGAAAGCCTGATTTACCCAACCTACTTCGACGAGTATCCCGAGTTTATGCAAACATTAGCATGGCAAGATGAGAAACTGAACACCGCATTGGGAAGCTGGGCTCAACTGAGACATGACACCATACTATACGCCAAACAAACCTACATACCAGCGTTAATCTGCAGCTACCCCGAAGCCTTCGCTGAACCCAACCCAGCCTTCTACTCGAGAATGCAGCAGTTATGCGAACAAACCATTGCAGCAGTAAACATCCTCGAGTCAGAGGAAGTGAACCCTACGATAACAGACTCGCTCCAAACATTGAAAGATGCAACCCAAAAGCTTGAAGTTATCTCAGAGAAGGAGCTAGCCAAGGAGCCGCTTACAGAAGAAGAAGTTGACTTCATAAAAAAGCTGGTCTGGAATTGTGGCTCAGGCGGCTTCATAGGATGGTACGTGGACACAATCCACGCCATAGCTCAAGCAGCAAACAGCACTTCAACCCTAGAAGTTCCAGTAATAGCCGACGTAGCAACCTTTCCGCCAGGCGACATACAATATCCGCCTCAGATACTGCACGTCGGCACCGGCTACGTAAACGCTTTGGTGGTTCTTTTCCCCAAGTCTGATGGAACCTTAGTCGCGGCAGTGGGTCCAGTCTTCTCATACTACGAGTTTAGGCTGATAGGAACAGAGCGCCTGAACGATGATGAATGGAAGGAGATGCTAACCTGGAGCAACAGAACCGAGTACCTCCCAGAGTGGCTCCAAGACGTTTACGGAAGGGCAGAGCCGCTGCCAGTTCCCGAGGACCTCAACAGCACCGTGTTTGCTGTTTTAATGGTGGCAACTCTAACTGTCTTGACACTTTGGAAGGGAATCAAAGCCAAGAAAAAGTTTATTCGCACAAAAAGGGATTAACGCACTAAACCAAAAAACAGAATTTTCACGATACACGCATCATTTTCTGCATTTCTGTGATAAGCAATTTTGGTGGGGCCGCCCGGATTTGAACCGGAGTCCCGAGAGTCCAAGTCTCAGAGCCTGGACCAAGCTAGCCGACGGCCCCTCTCTCTGCCTGAACAGAGAAACCACCAGATTCTGCAATCCAGTAAGCTTATGATGACCACCAATTTACTATAAAACTTTGTGTTCGCTGGAAAAGACGCTGTCTATTATAGATGATGTTCTTGGTCACCTGCTTTCTATTCCAGCACGATAGACTTTCATCTTGTCAAGAAATCTTGACATAAAATTCGCTGCTTTTTTCTCCTTAGTCAACAAAGCTTTACAAAAAATCTTTTAGGCTGAAGAAGACTGAGAAATAGCGTGTGTTTGGTGTTGTGTTGAAATGAGTGAAAAGAAGGGTAGTGGTCGAAGAGTCACCTTTGAATCAATAGCCTGCATTGTTTTAATAACTGTAATAGTTACAGTGATTGCATTTTATAGTGAGATTCTAAGATACAAAGACGGCACTGTCGATTCTTTGAACTCTGAAATAGCTGATAAAGACGCACAGATTTCTTCGTGGGTTTCTTATAATGAGACTCTTCAAAGTCAGATTGACAGCCTGAAGTCCGATAAAGGCAATCTTCATGACCAGATCGATGACCTCACCGAGCAGATCAACAACCTTACTGAAATAATCAACATGAACAAATCTGAAATTTGGATAGACGATTACTTCAGAAACATAGCTGCAGGCTCATACATCTCTTTGAATAGAACGGTGGATTATGCCGGATACATCAAATTCGAACAAATTAGCGGTACAACAACAGAAACAGGCGAAATCTACGTTCAGGTGGTCTGGTCTAGAGGCGACCTTGTGTTCTACAATGAAAGAATGGTTGTTGGAGAAGAGACGTTTTTTAGATTTCCAGTCTTACCCACTTCAAGCTTAGAAGTAAGACTCGGCTATGAAGACCCATCAAACGGCACAGCAAACATAAGGGCAACTATAGTCTACGTCTACTAACCCCCCTCTTCTGAACGTGATTATGCCATGAAGCTTCATATCTACCTCTTCAGGCACGGTGAAACCAACTTTAATAGAAGCAAAAGATTCACTGGACTGGTAAATTCGAGATTAACCCCTAAAGGAATAGAACAAACCAATTCCCTAGCTGAACAACTAAAAGAAAAAAAGTTTCAAACAGCGTTTAAGACAAGTCTTTCCCGTTCTTCCAACAGTCTCAAGATCGTCCTGAAATACCACCCAGAATGCAAGAAAGTCATCGTTGACGATAGAATGATAGAAAGGTCCTACGGAGACTTGGCGAGAAAACATCACAAAACTATCATCAAAAAATACGGCAAAAAACAATTTGACCTTTGGCACAGATCCTATGATGTTCCTCCTCCCGGAGGCGAATCGCTAAGAATGGTTGAAAAAAGGGTTTTGTCTTTCGTGAAAGATTTACTTACCCTAATGAAAAGAGAGAAAGTCAACGTTGCAATTTCTGCTCATAACAACTCGATGAGACCATTCAGAAGATACTTTGAGAATCTAACCATAAACGAAATGATGACACTAGAGAATCCATACGACAAATACTTCGACTACACAATCGAATGTTAACCTCATCTTTGAACACATGAATGAAAAACCTTCTAGAAAGGTGAATGGTGGGGCCGGCCGGAGTTGAACCGACGACCTTTACCCGGAACAGTTCATCCCCGTCCCTACGGGTTTCTCCTCGCTCCAGAATCTCGTCATCCCAGATACTGGTCAGCAAACCCATGCTTATTTCTGGAGCCCTTAACGGCTTGCACCGTTTGCCGGTACGACTGTCGTCATCCCTCTCTAGCGCCCCATCAAAAGACAGAGCGTGGCTAGACTACGGCCCCACATCCAACAACAATTTACAAGTTCACAATATATACGTTTCCTGAACACAAGCGAAACATTAAAAAACCAAACTTAAGCAAAGTAGTTGGGTTGCCGGCCATAGGGCGTGGGACCCACCTGATCCCATTCCGAACTCAGAAGTTAAACCACGCTCCGTTTCTGGTGCTAGTATGGTCTTCGGCCATGTGAAGCCAGAAAAGCTGGCAATCCACTTAAACATCAAAACAGCCAACATCATCACCTTATTTTTGTGTCTGCGGCGTTAGGACAAAACTGCCTTACCACATTTGCCTTTCCTTCCTATTTCACAGGAAATGAGAATGCTCTCTGTGGAACATCCTATCCTTATTGCTCTAATCTTTTCGGAAAGTATTTCTTGGAAATACTCAAAATTTATTACTAACCTCGTAGTTTTTTGAGAAAGAGTGAATGTTAATGCTTCTGTCTATTGTATCGATGCTGTTAGGCGGAAACGATGTGATAGGGTGGATTGTGCAAATAATTTTTCTCGGGTTTTTCGTGGTTTTCATGTTTTATGGTCAGCGGTTCCAAATGATGGTGATGCTTAGAGAAGTTGAAACTCAGCTGCGCCGTCTCAAATTAATACGAGACGACGGTCGAAAGAAAGCCCTGGAGACAATAAAGGAGATAGGGAAACCCGTAGGCGATCCCAGCGAGAGGGTTGACCAATTTCTGGAGTACATAGCCATAGCGCCTCAGAGCATGGATCCTTCTGGCATAGTCTGGAAGTTGGAGCACGTCCTCGATGTTAGAGACGTCCGCTTCAAAGACGAAGTGAAGCTTATGGCCCCAGAAGCAGATGAAGCGCAAATAAACAATCTAGAGAACACCTTGGAGGCTGCCATGGCACTAAACATGATCTACAAGGTTATTCGACACTTCTATCTGCTAGGAAAAAAAACTCTAAGCCTGTACATCATCATGCAAATCCAGATGGTGTTACCCCTCATCATGAAGCAAGCAGAAGCATACGCCCAAGCATTAAGAGCCTTCTCGGTCGGCCAACCCATCGGCGACGGCGCTGGGCCTCTAGTCGCCGCCAAACTGATGCAAGGCCATAGAGTGAGAGAAATAGCTAAGGATGTGGTTGTAGCCAAGGTGCCAATAGACGGACGAACAGCCTACGTTCTTAAAGCTAAAGGTCCAGGAGGAAACGTGGGCAAGCCCGGAGAAGGCATAAAAAATCTCATAAAAGAGAAAAAAGGAAAAATCTCCACAATCATCATGATAGACGCGGCGCTGAAACTTGAAGGCGAAAAACCAGGGGAAGTAGCTGAGGGAGTAGGCGCTGCCATCGGCGGACCAGGAGTCGAACAGTTCAAGATAGAAGATGCAATACTTAAAAACAAGATTCCTGTGAACGCAATCGTTGTCAAGCAGGACATTGGAGACGCGGTTTCTCCAATGCGGAAAGAAATTTTCGACGCGGCTGATCCAGTGATAGAGAGAATAAAGCGGTTGATTCTGGAAAGAACAAAGAAGGGCGATAACGTCATAATCGCGGGAATCGGGAATACAATAGGAATTGGACAGTAGGTGAAAAAGATGACTGATAATGTTGGGAATGCTAAACAGGTTTCGCCCTTTCTTCTCGTGATAATACTGGTTTTCTTTGTTCTGTCGTTGATTGCTCTCTTTATAGCAGTGGAGTCAATTATCGAGCAAACTGACTCCCTCAATTCATACTCTTTCTTGATTATAGGTTTCTTTGGATTAGCTCTATCGATATACATGCTGTTGCAGAGCAGGAGAAAACCAATGCATGGAGCACTTGAGTTGCCGCGGGTGATAACCACGCTGGATTGTCCGAAATGTGACTTCAAAAACGTCCGAGACTTTCAGAGAGACGACTACATCTTCAAAAAAACTGGCTCTTGCCAGAAATGCAACGAAACGATGAAAATAACTGCAATCTACCGTGAGGCTAAGAAAAAAGAAAGTTAACCGTCAGGTTAACACCATACACCCGTCTTTTGTTATCATAATGGTGTATTCTGCTTGTGCCACAAGGTTTCTGCTGGCTTCAACAAAAACGGGGTAGCTTATCACGGCTTTAGACGAAAGAAGCTCAGAGAAAGCGCTTTTGTAGCGGCTTGAGGACGCGAATTTTGTTAACCACCTTTCAGTGAAAGGGAGGGTCAGAAAATTCTGTTTTATGTACTTCAGAATCTGTTTGGCATACGGGTCCTTCAGGGACTTGTGTTTTGAGTAACGGAAGATGTGGGCTTCCCGCAGTTCCTCAACTCTGCCCGCGGCATCCGGAACTGTCACGAAGGGCTCAACCCCGTAGACTTCTCCCTCCTTTATTCTGGATGTGGACAGGTTAAAGACGTTGGGCAGAGACTTCCCCGCATGTATTATGTATCGTCCAATCAGGTGTCCAGTGAGGTTGGAGACAGGCTTGAATCCCCGCGTCTTGATGACTTTCTGGATTTCTGAGCCGAAGCGGGTCATGGAGAGTCCGGGTCGAAGTATCTCCACAGCCTTTTCCAGTGCCTCTTCCGCCGTTTTGACCATGGCAACGTACTCTGGGTGGAAACAGACGGTTGTTGCCGTGTCAGCTATGAAGCCGTCAATGTGAACGCCGATGTCCACTTTAACTACTGCTCTTTCAGGTATGGTCTGCTTGTCATTTGGCGGCGACGTGTAATGGGCAGTGATTTCGTTAACGGAGACATTGCAGGGAAAAGCTGGTTTGCCTCCCTTTTCTCTTGTCAAGCCCTCTACTTTTTCGCAAATGTCAATGATGGGCATTCCTTCTCTGACGGTTCTCCGTATCTCTTCGCGAATTTCTCTTGCAATTTTGCAGGCGCGTTGCTGTTTCTGTAAATCCTCTTCAGGGACCGCCATACTCATACACGAACTTCATTAAACCATGTGGAGAGTTAAAAGAGTTAAGTATACGGAGTTCAGGCGTGGGATGAATGCTGTCCTTTCGAAAACCTTTAAACATCTAAACTCTACGATTTAGCAAAGGTGAACATAAGTTGGCTGATGTTGACGATCGGAAGCCTGTGCTTGATCCCTGGGGAACAACGGTGGTTGAAGACTACAATCACCTCTACGAAGAGTTTGGCATACAAAAATTCAAGCCCCTCCTATCGAAGATACCGAACCCAAGCATGTACATGCGGCGAGGCATCATCTTCGGTCACAGAGAATTCGACCGCGTTCTAGAAACTATGAAGCAGGGCGGAGACTTTGCGGTGATGAGCGGCATCAAACCAACTGGAGACTTCCATTTAGGAACCCTCCTGACAGCCCGACAGATCATTTATTTCCAGGAGCAAGGAGCCCAGGCCTTCTACGCCATCGCAGACATCGAAGCATACGAAGACAACAGACTGCCCTTCAAAGAAACCGAAAAACTCGCTGTCGGCAACGTTGCAGACCTGCTGGCCTTAGGCTTTGACCCCAAAAAAGGCTACATTTACAGGCAGTATAAGGAGCAGCGGGTTCGAGACTTGGCGATTCATTTCGGGGCTGGCGTGACTCTGGCCACGATGAGAGCAATCTACGGTGAGCGGCACATTGGTCTCTATCTTTCAGCTCTTGTGCAGGCGGGAGACATTCTTATGCCTCAGCTAGAAGATTTTGGGGGACCCAAACCGACAGTGGTTCCTGTAGGAGTGGATCAGGATGCTCACCTTCGTTTTACCCGAGATTTAGCAAGCAAGTTTCGCCGCAAATTCAAGTTTGTTCCTCCATCTTCCACTTGTCACAAGATTCTGAAGGGGCTGGATGGTTCTCCGAAGATGTCTAAGCGAAACCCCATGAGCTACTTCACGCTGAATGAGAGCCCCAAAAGTATAGGCAAAAAGATTATGAGCGCCTTCACTGGCGGAAGAGCCACTGTGGAAGAGCAGAAAAAACTTGGTGGTGTGCCGGAGATATGCCCCGTATACGAGATTGAGATGTGCCATTTCGTTGAAGACGACAATGATATGGTGGAAACCTACAAGTGCTGTAAATGCGGAAGCCTCATGTGTGGAGAGCACAAGGCTCGGACAAAAAAGATTATTCTGAAGTTTGTTGAGGACCACCAGAAAAAACGGGAGAAACTTGTTGACAAAGCACGGGAAATACTAGGAGTTAACTAGGTCGAAAGTGGTTGTGACGTTTGTCTATCCGAATTCAGCGTTGAAACCTTTAAAGCCTTCTTGCGAATAAAGCTAAACAAAGTTCCACTTCATATCTTAACTGGAGTGCCAAGGAGAGGAAACAGTTGCCTGAACTTCGAGAAAACGAGCAGAAAACCTTGCTTGCCCTACAGAAGCTGAGAGGAAGAGCCCCAGTTGATCAGATAATAGAAACCAGCGGTTTAGCTCACGCAGCAGTTATGCGGGCTGCCCTCACACTAACAGAAAAAAAACTAACCACAACACATGAAACAAACCAAACCTTGATCATATTGAACGAGGAAGGGAGAACTTACGCCGAAATAGGGCTCCCAGAGAGGCGACTCCTCAATTCCCTAGTCAAGCTGGGCGGCGAAGCAAAGGTTAACGATGTTGTTGAAGAGGCAGGCTTAGAAAAGAAGTTTATATCCGTTGCTTTGGGGTGGCTTAACCGAAAGGGCTGGGCGACTATAAAACAGGGAAAACTCACAATTCCGAAGAAAAAATGGACACAACAATCTCCCGGAGATGACGAAAAACTTCTGGAACTCCTATCTGAAAAGGGGTCTCTGACCTTTGAGGAATTAAACCCGAAAGAGCAGGAGGCTGTCGCTGTTTTGAAGGGACGGCAACTTGTGGAAACCGAAGAGAAGACCCTAAGAGAACTGGAATTGACCGACGATGGATGGAGTCTGGTCAAGAAGGGAATCAAAGTTCAGGAAGAAGTCAGCCAGCTAACCCCCGAGCTCATCAGAACAGGAAACTGGCGGAAAGTAAAGCTTCGAAGGTTCAATGTGGAAGCTCCGGGTCCCGAAGCCCTTCTCGGAAAGATTCATCCAGCCCAGCAGATAATTCAGCACATCAGAGAAATCTTCTTGGAGATGGGCTTCACCGAGATTCGAGGATCCATAGTTCAGACGGCATTCTGGAACTTTGACGCCCTGTTCCAGCCTCAGGATCACCCCGCCAGAGACGTGGTGGACACCTTCTATCTGGCTCATCCAGAAAAGGGGAAGCTGCCAGAAAAAGATGTTGTGAAGGCGGTTGCCGCCACCCATGAGAACGGCTGGACGACCGGTTCAAGGGGCTGGGAGTACCGTTGGAGCCCAGAAGAGGCAAAAAGATTGGTGCTCAGAACCCATACAACAGCTGAAACTATCCATTACCTGTCTGAACATAAGGAGCCGCCAGTTAAGGTCTTCTCCGTGGACCGGGTGTACCGCAACGAGAAGCTGGACTACAAGCACCTAGCCGAGTTCTATCAGATCGAAGGAATAATCATGGACAAGAAGGTGACGCTGCGGGACCTCATGGGAACCCTAACAGAATTCTACCATAAACTTGGGCTGGAAAAGGTGCAGTTCTGGCCCAGCTACTTCCCCTACACAGAGCCTTCCATGCAGTCCACAGTCTACGTTCCAGAGCTGAAAACTTGGATTGAACTGTGCGGAATGGGCATTTTCCGCCCAGAGGTTTTGTCTCCTTTCGGGGTGAAGCATCCTGTTTTGGCTTGGGGAGGCGGCTTAGAGCGGCTGATTCTTCTTAAGCTCGGCATCGAGGACATCAGGCTGTTATACAAGAACGATTTGGGTTGGATAAGGAGGACGCCAGTATGCCAACGCTAACCTTGGATAGAGACCGTTTCTCCTCTTATGTTGGACGAAACGTCACCGTGAAGGAGATGGCTAAACGGCTCCCGTGGCTGGGAACCGACACCGAAGAGGTTGGCTCCGACTACGTGAAGATCGAGTATAACCCGAATCGAGTGGATTTCTGTAGCTACAGTGGAGTGGCCAGAGCCTATCGGGGGCTCATGGGCTGGGAAACTGGAATGCCCAACTTTAAGGTTAAACAGGGAAAAATCACACTGAAGGTGGACAAGAGTGTGGCTGAGGTCAGACCATACGTTGTTTCCGCCGTTGTTCGAGACTTAAACGTTGACTATGAGGCAATCAAGGAGCTGATGGAGATGCAGGAGGCTCTCCACTGGATGATAGGCAGAGACAGAAAAAAAGCCTCCATTGGCGTCCACAACTTGGACGCTGTTAAGCCCCCCTTCTCGTATGTTACCTGTGCCCCAGACGAAATCAAGTTTGTTCCGTTAGACAAGACAGAAGAGATGACCCCTCAGGAAGTCTTGGAGAAACATGAGAAAGGCATGGCATACAAGAGTGAAGTGGACTGGGCTTCAAGGTACCCACTGATTGTGGACCGAAATGGCGATGTTCTCTCTTTTCCACCCATAATCAACGGCGAATTAACCCGTGTTGTCGACGATACGCGGAACCTTTTCATTGACGTCACCGGCACCGAAATGAACGCCATATCAAGAAGCTTGAACGTTCTCGTCACTGCCTTAGCGGACATGGGCGGCACCATAGAAAGTGTTCCTGTTAAGTATTCTGACCAAGTTTTGGTTACTCCAGACCTTACTCCTCAAAAGATGAAACTGCACGTGGATTACTCCAACGAACGTTTGGGCCTCAACTTTTCGGAAGCACAAACCATAGAGGCTCTGCAGAAGTCTAGGCTTGACGCAGAAAAGGTTGAAAAAGGAGTTTTGGATGTTACGATTCCCGCGTACCGAACCGACATACTGCATGAAATCGATTTGGTTGAAGAGGTCGCCATCGGCTACGGCTACTATAATTTGACGCCAACGATTCCGGCGACGGTGACAACGGGCAAGCAGCATAGGGTCAGTGAGGTAGCTGCGGATGTTAGGCAGATAATGGTTGGTTTAGGTTTTGTGGAAGCCCTGAATTTTGTTCTCGCCAACGAGGTTGACCATTACCAGAAGATGCGGCGAAAACCTGAGGGGCTTGTGACTTTGGCGAACCCTGTTTCCACCGAATATTCGATGATACGGAACGATCTGCTGCCTAGCCTAATGAAGAACTTGGCAGACAGCAAACACCACGTTTTTCCTCAGCGAATGTTCGAAGTCTCCGACGTAATCAAACTCGACGACAACTCTGAGACAGGCACAGAACGGAGAATACATGTTGCAGCAGTTACATCGCATCCAACAGCCAACT
Source organism: Candidatus Bathyarchaeota archaeon (assembly GCA_050123155.1). Lineage (GTDB taxonomy): Archaea > Thermoproteota > Bathyarchaeia > Bathyarchaeales > Bathyarchaeaceae > Bathyarchaeum. The sequence continues at coordinate 94,437 of JASFHP010000002.1, forward strand.
TCACCGAAATCAAGTCCGCTCTGGAGGCTTTGTTGATGAACCTTGGCCTAAAAAAGTGGGCTGTAAAGGAGGCTGAACATCCGAGCTTCCTGCAGGGAAGAGCAGCCACGGTTTCATTCAAGGGCACAGAACTGGGTTTTGTTGGAGAGATTCATCCAGAAGTCCTCAACAACTTTGAACTGGAAAATCCTACAAGCGCATTCGAAATAGACCTGCAAAAAATTGTAGATGCCGCCGAGTGAAAGCTCCTTCTTTGGATAGAAAGCTTAATGTTACCTTATGCCTGTCTCTTTATTTGCGATGATAGTGGGCTGGAGCAATAATCCCGCCGGAACCTTAATGGGCTCATGCAGACGGACCCGACAGAGGCTGGTGACTTTCATCTACCGTTGACGGAGGGTTTACCCAGGCATGGGACACGGTGGGCGCGGGCAAAATCCAACCCACGTTTGAGAGAGCTCGTCTGAGAAGAGCGCCTTTGCTCCATCTGTGAGGATGAGAGTTAGTTGCGTGGGACACAAAGCCCGCGATACTTGCATTCCCAGAAAATAAATGGCAATTTCCGAAAAGTTAAATAAGACTCCTCATAATTTCCTTCATTCTTAACTAGTTTAAAGGTGATTAATCGCTTGACTAAGAAAGGTTTGCACGTAAAAGCAAAAGAACTCAAAACAGACATTGCATTAGTAAAAGGCCTCGAGTTTTCCATCGGCAAAATTGTCGATGACTCTTGGGAAGAACCTATGGGTCCAACACCAATGCCCCACATAACTACGCTAAGAGATTGGGACCTGAAACTCCTCAACAAATACAAACCTTTTTACATGCCCGATTGTGACCTCTGCTGTCTCTGCACTTACGGCAAATGTGATTTGACAGCAGGAAAGCGCGGAGCATGTGGTTTAAACATAGCAGATCAATCTTCTCGTATTGTCCTTATTGCCTGTAGTATCGGTGCTGCAACTCATACAGGACACGCACGACACGTTGTCGATCACTTGATCGAAGAATATGGTCGGAATCATCCTCTTGACATAGGTGGCCTAAACGTTCAGGTTGAAGCTCCAGTAACCAGACTTGTCACTGGAATAAAACCCGAAACACTTGGAGATTTAGACGAAGTTTTGACTTATTGTGAAACCCAAGTCACTCATCTGCTCTCAGCAGCTCACACCGGGCAAGAAGCTAATAACTTGGACTTTGAATCGAAGGCATTTCACGCTGGCAGGGTCGACCAAGTTGGTATGGAAGTCGCAGATATAGCTCAAGTTTCCGTTTTTGATTTTCCCAAGGCTGATCCTGAGGCTCCTCTCATCGAAATGGGGCTGGGAACAATCGACAAAGAAAAGCCAGTCATTTGTTGTATAGGTCACAACGTTGTTCCTTCGGTTGGAATCATCGATTACATGAAAGCGAATAAACTTGACAATAGACTGGAAGTTGTAGGTCTATGTTGTACTGCCATCGACAATTCAAGATACTTTGACCGTGCAAAAATTGTTGGCCCAATCTCATGGGAGCTACGTGTCATACGAAGCGGTATTGTTGATGTATTGGTTTTGGACGAGCAATGTGTCAGAACGGATTGTTCATTAGAGGCTGAACGCGTCAACGCGCCAGTTATCGCTGCCTCAGAAAAGAACTGCGTAGGCTACAAGGACCGCACAAACGACCCAGTTGACGAGATAGTCAAAGACTTGGTAAGCCGAAAAGTTCCTGGAGTCTTAATTTTAGACCCAGAAAAAGTTGGTGAAGTTGCAGTTAGAGTCGCACAGCAAGTAATGCCAATGCGCAAGAAAATGAGCAGCTTGCCTTCTGAAGAAGAAATTGTCAAGCTAGCGAAAACCTGTCGTCACTGCAATTTATGCCAAAGAAGTTGTCCACAAGACCTCAAAATCCCCGCCGCTATGACCGCAGCCGCTGAAGGTAACCTCAAACCTCTAACCGAATTGTATGAAGAGTGCATTGGATGTGGACGATGCGAAGAAGCTTGTCCAGTCAAACTTCAAATCCACAGCTTCATACTAAAAGCTGGCCAGAAGTACATGCTTGAAGAAACAAACTTCTGCCGCGCCGGTAGAGGAGCAGTTCAAGACATCGAAATCCGATCTGCTGGCGGTCCAATTGTTCTCGGAGAAATCCCCGGCATCTTAGCAGCTGTAGGCTGCGCCAACTATCCGCACGGCGGAAAAGACGTTTACGACATATGCCGCGAGTTTGCTAAACGCCGATTCATCGTAATGACTAGTGGCTGTTCAGCTATGTCCGCTGGTTCATACAGAAACGAAGAAGGACAAACACTCTATGAAGAATTTCCAGGCTCCTTCGAAGCTGGCGGTGTGCTTAATGTTGGTTCTTGCGTTTCTAACCCTCACATCGCAGGTGCAGCAATAAAAGTTGCTAACATATTTGCTAAAAGAAACTTGAGAGGTAACTACGAGGAAATCGCTGATTACATACACAACCGAGTGGGAGCTGTAGGTTTAGCTTGGGGTGCATATTCACAGAAAGCCGCATCTATTGCAGCAGGTTTCTGGAGTCTAGGCGTTCCTGTTCTTGTAGGTCCACACGGAAGCAAATACAGACGCATGCTTATGGGCAGAGCGGATAAGCCAGAAAACTGGGAAGTCTATGATGCCCGCACAGGCGATGTAGTTAATGTTGGACCAGCACCTGAGCATTTATTCCAAACGGTTGAAACCCCGCAAGAAGCCATGGTCGCTATCGCAAAACTATGTATAAGACCGAATGACACTTGGAAGGGTAGATCAATAAAGCTATCGCATTACATTGACCTGCACAAGCGTCACTATGGACGAATGCCAAAGGACATTCATCAGTTCGTGCGCACAATGGCCGATGTGCCAATGACCATGAAGGATGAAATCAAAGACATATTGGACGCAAAGGGCTGGAAAGAATCTGTTATTCCGGACCCCACACTGCTTCCAAGAATGATCAGGAGCAAAAAGGAGTGAATGAATAATGTCATGTGAACCTTGGCAATGTGCAGAAATAGCTGCCACAAAGAAAGCACACCCCATAAACAAACCCGAAGTAGCAGTAGCAATGATAAAGCGGGCTGCCCGCCCCATTCTTGTTGTGGGCAGCAACGCTACAGAACGTACTTTGGAAGGGAAGCTATTAATTGACTACATAATAGACTTCGCCAGAGCATCAAACGTTCAGGTGGTTGCAACAGCTCATATGGTTGCTGAATTCCTCAAAAGAGGCTATGAACCCGCTGACTTCATGTCTGCTATGGACATCGGCAATCGTCTTGTTGATCCGACTTGGCAAGGAGTAGATGGCAAAGGACACCCTGACTTGGCAATGTTCGTGGGACTTCCATACTATATGGAGGCTCTGATTCTGTCTGGACTAAAACATTTTGCCCCTGACCTTAGGACAATGACTTTGGATAATCTATTTCACGTACATGCCAGCTGGTCATTTCCAAATGCACCAGCGAAAACATGGGCGGAAAATCTCACAGTCATGATTTCAAAATTTAAAGGAGACAAATAAAAATGTCAATGTTTGAAGACATCCCAGTGGATGTTGGAGTAATCTACGAAGGAGAAAGAATCCGACGAAACAACATGCAAATAGAATTAGGCGGACCAAAGCAGCCAGCAAAGTTTGAGCTAGTGCGCGCAAAGAAGATGGACGAAGTCGAAGACGAAAAAGTAACAATAATTGGACCAGACCTCAAAGACTTGCCTGAAGGTGGCAATGTTCCTTTTGGCATCTACGTAGAGGTTGCCGGCAAAGACATCGAGGAAGAACTTGAAGGTGTAATAGAACGTCGTATCCACGAATACTGCAACTTTGTTGAAGGAATCATGCACCTGAACCAGCGCTACGACATCTGGATACGTGTAAGCAAGAAATCGTTCCAGAAAGGACTGAACTCCTTCACATATGTTGGAAAAGTTTTGGCAAGACTCTACAAGAGCGAGTTGCCATTCATCGAAAAAATCCAGATCACCTTCATAACTGACCCAGCGAAAGTCAAAGAAATGTATGACCAGGCAATGGAAATTTATGAAGCCCGAGACGCAAAAGCCAGAGGAATGAAAGACAACGAAGTTGACACATTCTACGGCTGCACCCTGTGCCAATCCTTCGCACCAACCCACATGTGCGTAATCACTCCCCAACGATACTCTAACTGTGGCTCAATCAGCTGGTTCGACGGCAGAGCCTCTGCACAGGTCGACCCGAAAGGCCCAGTTTTCGCCATCAAAAAAGGCGAAATGCTTGACGCAGAAAAGGGAGAATTCTCTGGGGTCAACGAGTCCATCAAACAGAAGACCTTGGGCGCAGTTGACAAAGTCTGGATGTATACAGGCTTCGGTTATCCACACACCTCCTGTGGCTGTTTCGAGGCTATGGCATTCTACATTCCCGAAGTAGAGGGTTACGGCATTGTTGACCGAGGATTCAAAGGCGTGACCGTGAACGGGCTGCCCTTCTCGACACTAGCTGACTCTGGCGCAGGAGGCAGACAAGTCGATGGCTTCCACGGCATATCCATCGAATACATGAGGTCACCCAAGTTCCTAGAAGCAGACGGAGGCTGGGACCGAGTAGTCTGGATGCCCCAAAGCGTTAAGGACCGCGTCAAAGACTTCATGCCCAAAGAAGCGGTTGAAAACGTAGCAACGGAAAACGACGCAAAAACAGTTGACGAACTCAAGGAATTCCTGAAAAAGAAGAATCACCCTGTTGTCAAAAGATGGAAAGAAAAAGCAGCTGAAGAGGCGCCTGCCGCTGAAGGCGAAGAAGCGCCAGAAGCAGCCGTGTTTCCGGTTTCATCAGCAACTGTTGCCGCTGGCGGATTCAAGATAATCTTCAAGAACGCTAAAATCCACGCAGAAAAAGTAATAATTAAACGGGATAAACCAAAGAGGTGAAGTTCATGCCCGAAAGGGCGAAAAAAGACTCTGACCTCAAAATTCCCCCAGAACTCTTAGACCTCCTTACAGGTGCCGATGATCTGGAGCTTGAAGACGTCGACATCGAAGTGGATGAACTGGAGTTTGCATATCAGCCAGGATTCCTGCCTGCCATCAAAAGAATGGTTGCAGCGAAAGCCAAGCCAACATCCCTCTTGGATGCTCCGTTTACGCTTCCTGTACAGAAGTATCCAGGGCAAATTGTTGAAGTCACGCTTGGAGCCACAAAAAGCGAAGGCGGAACCCGCGGAAAATCTATCACTATCGGAGGAGAAAAATCTCCAGCCTTCTACACTTTCGAGAATCCTATGCTGAACAGGCCAGTAATCTCTCTTGACGTCTTCGACCAGAAAGTGCCCATACCCAAGGCTGTCAGAACCAACTTCAAAGACGCAATAGAGGACCCAGTGTCGTGGGCAAAATTTGCAGTTGACAAGTTTGGAGCACAAATGATTACTCTCCATCTGGTCAGCATAGACCCACTTAACCCGAAGCCTTCAACACCTGCCGAAGCCGCAAAAACTGTTGAAGATATACTTCAGGCAGTTGATGTGCCGCTTGTAGTCGGCGGATGTGGTGACCCTGAGAAAGACTTGGCGGTCTTTGAGAAAGTAACTGCCGCGGCTGAGGGTGAAAGACTCCTAATCAGCACAGTTACGTTGGATATGGACATAGAGAAGTCAGCTAAATTGATCAAGAAGTATGGTCACGTTGCTTTGGCTTTCTCTCCAATGGACCTGAATCAGGCAAGAGAGCTGAACAGGCGCCTTCTCGAATTTCTGCCCAAAGAGCAAATAATAATGGACACAACAACAGCGGCGCTGGGCTATGGACTTGATTACGCATACACTATCATGGAACGTGCCCGATTGGCTGGTTTGATGGGAGACCCTGAACTTCAGCAACCCATGTCATCTGGAACAACCAACGCTTGGGCAGCAAGAGAAGCTTGGCAGAAAATGGATCCTAAATGGGGCGCCCGAGAACTTCGTGGACCTCTATGGGAAGCCGTGACTGGCTTAACCTTGTTGCTGGCAGGTGTTGACCTGTTCATGATGTTACATCCTGCAGCCGTCAGAACTCTCAGAAACACCATCACCCAATTGACTAAGAAACGGGGCACCGCAGATGCTGCAAAGATTGCTAACTGGGTGTCAGCGAAGTTTTGAGGTGATATGACATGTCAGAAAAAGAAACTAAGGGCGGAATGAAGCAACTCAGCCCAATCGACGTTTATATGCTGCTTCCCAAAACAAACTGCAAAGAATGTGGAGAAGACAACTGCATGGCTTTCGCCACAAAAGTGGTGAACAGAGAAGTTACTATAGACCAGTGTCCTCCACTTTTGACGAAGAAACATGAAAAGAATTACCTGAAGCTCAAGGAGATGCTTAAGCCAGCCGTCAAAGAGGTAACTGTTGGCGCTGATGACAGTGCAATCAATGTCGGCGGAAAGCTGGTTATGTATCGCCACGAATTCACATATTTCAATCCAACAGCCATCGCCATAGACGTTACCGACGAAATGTCTGACAAGGAATTGTCTGAACGCATAAAGAAGATTCAAGAATTCTCCTACATCTACATCGGCAACGACCTGAAACTCCAAATGATCGCCATCCGCTCCACTTCCGGCGACCCCGACAAATTCAAAGCCGCAGTTAAGGAAGTCGCAGAAAAAACTAAGCTGCCAGTAATTCTGTGCTCCTTTGATTCGGCGATCATGGAAAGCGGTTTGATGGCTATTCCTAAAGCCCGACCTCTCATCTACGCTGCCACAAAGGATAACTGGAATGAAATGGCGGAGTTGGCGTTGATGTATAAATGCCCGTTGGCTGTTTCTGCTCCAAACGACCTCAACCTCCTTAGATCATTAGTTAAGACCCTTAAGGAATACGGCGTCGAAGACCTTGTATTGGACCCAGGCACCTTCCCCAGTGCAGGTTTAGGAGACACAATAAACAATTTCACAATGCTTCGTCGAGCAGCATGCAACATGGGCGACGAATTGGTAGGCTATCCTCTAATTGGAACTCCTATTGTAGCTTGGACTGAACCAGCAAACTCGCCGACAGTGAGCGCTTGGAAAGAAGCCCAAGTTGCCTCCATGCTCATAACCCGATATGCGGACATCTTGATTATGCATGGCACCGAAGGCTGGGCTCTTCTTCCGTTGACTGTGCTGAGGCAGAACATCTACACTGACCCCCGAAAACCGGTTGCTGTAGAAGCAGGATTGAGAACAATTGGAACTCCCGATGAAAACTCTCCGGTAATGATGACATCAAACTTTGCGTTAACCTACTACACTGTGGAACAAGACATAGAATCCGCAGGTAAGTCTGCATATCTTCTGGTTGTTGATTCTGAAGGCACAGCTATAGACAGTGGAGTTGCTGGCAGAAAACTTACAGCAGACACTGTTGCGGATGCTATCAAAGAAAGTAAGGTCGAGGAAAAGGTGAAACACCGAAAACTGATAATACCTGGTAAAGCGGCGCGCATCAGCGGAGAAATAGAGGAACTATCCAACTGGGAAGTTCTGGTTGGACCACAAGACTCTTCAGGTATACCAAAATTCTTACAGGACAAGTGGAAGTAGCTTATCCTCACTACTTTCTTTTTTCGTTTCTTTTTTGTTGTTTTTATGTTCTGGCTTCGTTGCAACTTTGTATTTACCAACCACATTACATGAAATGTGACGCTAACTCTCGGTTTTTTAAGGGTTAATCCGCAGTAAATACGTAATATTCTATAGGATGATCACACCTCTAGAACAAACAGTGAAGCATAGGAGGAGATCACTGAATTGCCCAAAAAGAGCGAGGATTCAAGTGTGAACATTTATGATCTCCTCTCGGAAGTTTCTGAGGAAAAAGAAGAAAAGAAGAGCAGACGGGCTGAGCTTCTGGAGTCCATGGATGTAACGGATCGATTTGAAGAGGGAAGTATCACGATTGACATGCGAACCTGCAGAGGAATAGAATGTAACTTGTGTGTAAAAGCCTGCCCCACCAACGCCCTCTACTGGAAAGCGGGAGAAATCGGAATTGAAGAAGATCTGTGCATCCACTGTACCGCATGTGTGCTCAGCTGCTGTGTAGACGATTGTATCAGGGTCACCAGAAAGCGTCCAGATGGCAAAACAGAAAGTTTCAGCAAACCAACGGATGTTCTGAAGCTAAATCGTAACAAAATTTCCAAGAAAAAGCGGGAAGCCGTGAAGTCCATCCTCGAAAATCCTGAAGAATACTACACAAGCCAAGAATAGGTAACTCCACACATGCTCCGCTGGTTAGGGCATTCGATTCCTTTGGCGTTAAGACCGTTTGGACTCGAGGAGTTTTCTTCTTTTGTCCTCTCCGGGCTTAAGCACGTCTTCCGCCATCTTGAACTGTCTCTCGTAAAGGTGGCAGTTCTTGCTGTGAAAAATGAGTTTGCCCGTTTTGATGCCTAGGTTTCCCCTTCTGTTAATCTCTGAAACTAGAGCTTCGTTGAATATCTGGATTCCAGCTATGTTGGCCGGCAGTCCTGCGTAGGCATCCCAAGACCTGAAGTAACATGTCAAGTTTAGTTGATTATCCAGTATTTCGGTGTCAATCAAACTCAAACATGGAGGCTCATGTTTCTTGTCATCAGCTAAGCTTTTTTTGATGTCTTCTGGTAGTCGAATCACAAAGGTCACCTGTCTGTCTCTCTTCTCCTCCGCGTATCTCTTAACGGCTTCTTCCACCTGATCCACAGGTTCTCTCATTCTGCTTCCATAAGTATACGTTTCGTCCTCTATTGCTCCAGACCATAGATACTTCAGAGCATACCATTGAACATACTTCATGTCGCAGGGAGCCATAAAATCAACTAAGGGACGATTCTCAGGATGGGCGATCTCGATGCTCAGGTTCAACTTCTTAGTCTTGGAAACCTCAGAGCCATATCCCACCTCAAAGGAGTCTCCATTGACCCAGATCTCCTGTAAAACCTTGTACCAAGCATCTGGGCAATCAAAGGCTTTAACCACAGCATACTTCAAGAGGAACCCTCCACTCTGCTTACTTCTTGCAGGCGCCTCTTATAATTGCTTTTCACACTCCACGTTTGGGTGTGTGACAAAAAAAGGATTTAAAAAAGATTGAATTGTGAAGATAAGATTCTAGCTGATTAGCTTAATACCTATTTCTTCTCGGGGGTCTTCGTTTAGCATAACATTCTCGGCAGTATACCGGTCTGTTAGGGTCAGGTTTGAAAGGAACTTGACATTCTTTTCCGCACTCGGCGCAGACTGCATTGTGCATTTCTCTTGGTCTTCCATAAGACATTCGGATCGCACCTCCTATTCATTAAGAGAATTAGCTTCTCAGAACACTAATTCGGAAATGGTTAACCCTAAACTCACTTATAAAGTTGTGCACAATCATCTAAAAATGAATTGCCAATTTAATACACTTGAGTAGGGGCGCTGACTTTTTTGTATGCAGTTAATCGTCCCGTGATTGCCTATTCAGGTAGTAATCTAATGTTACGGTATGTTTTCTCTAAGTAGAGATAATCTTAGGTTGCTTCCTTTTTTCAGAACTAGTTTCTGTTCTTAGTGCAACACTATTTCCACATTCTTTGCATTCAACCGCAACACTGTCCATGGAAATTAGCCTGAAAGGTGTTAACCGCCCACATTTTTGGCATTTAGCAAAACGGAGTCTTACCCGGTCTTTTTTATGGATGGTTTCAAGTAACGCCGTAAATATGTTATAATCCTTTGGTTTTGAGATTCCCACGAGAACTCACCGCAATAAAGCTTCTGTTTCAACAGGTTCTCCTGGTCTCAGAAGGTTTGACATTTCCCTGTAATTTTTGATGTATTGCTTACCTTTAGCGGTTGCTTCGTAAAACTTCTTTCCATTCTCTACGTAGACCCTAAGGAACCCTTTTTCAGTTAGAAAAGAAAGATACTCGTTTACTTGGCTGAAACTCAGATTTGCATTATACATGATCCTGGTCTTCAGCTGGCTTTCCCTCGTTGCTTCTATTATTTCCGCCATTATATGTAGTCGGTCTCTCCGGTCCCAAACTTTTTGCACAGCACGATTTATCAATACAATTCCTCGCTAATTCAGTTCAGTAATTTTTCTCTGTACTTGTCATGGTTAAAATACTGTGCTTCCTCAGAAAACATATTACAAAAAAAAGAATATACCAAAACTTATCCGATGCATGTTTGCTTCGGCGCAACAGGTGTTTACTCTTTTGTGCGGAATCTGCTAAATAATTGCTAGGTGCTCGAGGAGTATTTTCAGTCCTATGGCTATTAAAATTAGACCGCCTAATGATTCCACTCTGTTTTTTAAGACGCGTCCAAATCTGCCGCCAATATAGACGCCGAAAAAAGACAGGGAAAAGGTAACAACTCCAGTTGTGATTGCAGGAGTTGTGGCTGAAACATTGAGAAGAGAAAGGCTGAGACCAACGGCTAAAGCGTCAATGCTAGTGGCAATCGATAATATCAACAATACTTTGATGCTGAGCGAGCTGACGAATCTAGCGGATTCCTTTCGGATAGACTCATAAATCATTCTGGAACCAATAAATACTAGAAGAAAAAAAGCTACCCAATGATCATAGTCTGAAATCAAATCTATAAGATGTACGCCAGCATGCCATCCGATGATGAGCATGATTCCCTGAAAGAACCCGAAGAAGGCGGCTATTTTGAGGGCATTAGAGGTTTTGAATGTTTTAGTTGCTAATCCGTTTGCTATGGCTACCGAAAACGAGTCCATTGCCAATCCTAAAGCAATCAACAGTGTTGTTATGTCCATCAGTCTTCACTTTTGGATTTATAGTTTTTGAATAAGCGTACACCTAAAAACGTTTCTGAGCTAGAATTTCGAAGTCTTTCATAATTGAGAGCAATCTTAATAAGTGGAAAGTGGGTCGAGGTCGGTATTCACGTTCGGGTAGTGTGTGACGGTAGTAATCTCTGAAACTGTCGACGATAAAACTGGAAACGGTCTTTCTATTCCCGTAGACTTGATTCGCACCTTCGGCATTATATTGGTGGTGCTGCTTCATGCATCCAACGAATACTACACTGCCATACAGCAGACCTCTCTTGAATTGCCGGTGTATTGGTGGTCATCCACCATTTACAAGTCCTTTGCTCTGCCCTGCGTTCCCCTGTTCGTTATTCTGAGTGGCGCCCTGTTGCTTCAGCCCTCCAAAACTAACGAGCCTATCCGTGTTTTTTTGAAAAAGCGGTTTAATCGTATTGGTTTTGCTTTCATGTTCTGGACTGCAGTCTATCTTGTGTGGGCATTCCTAGTCAGCCAGACACCCGTCACTTTAGGCAATGTTGTCGAGGGGGCACTCTACAGTTTATTCTCTGGCTCTTACTATCATTTCTGGTTTCTTTATCTGATAGCTGGTCTGTACCTGCTTACCCCTATTTTGCGTAAAATAGTGTCAGTTAAGGACCCTAAACTTCTCAAGTACCTCATACTTCTGTGGTTTGTAGATGTAGCCATTGTGCCCCTTATCCAATTGATTACCGGGTATTCTCTGAACGACACTGTTTTTGTGGTTGGCGGATTCATAGGCTATTTCGTTTTGGGTGTATACCTGCAGAAGGTAAAGGTACGTTCTTCAATTTTGCATGTGCTCCTTTTCTTGAGTTTCATTTTTACAATAGTTAGCACTTGGTTTATGCACTTTCATTTTCAGTCTATAGGCCAAAACTACTTCTTTTTTGGTTATCTGTCTGTGAATGTGATACTGGCGTCGGTTACTATGTTCTTGCTTTTGAGCAAGTTAACGGTCAATTGGTCAAGAGACGTTCATCCTCTTGTCACCAGGGTTGTGCATGCAATCGGCAGAAACACTTTGCCAATCTACATGCTCCATTTAATTGTTATGGAAACGCTTCAAAGAGGCTACCTTGGGTTTAAGTTGAGTCTCACAGTCATGAATCCGATTATTGGAATCCCGATTATAACAGTAGCTACCCTCTCCATCACGTTTGGATTAATTCTTCTCATGAAAAAAGTGCCTGTTTTGAGGACACTTATCGGCTAAGCATGTACAAAAAAACATTGTGAAATCAAGAGCTTTCCGTGGAAAGAATGATTGCCTCGTAAACTTCGTTGGCTATGACTGCTGCTCCCTCGCTGTCAGGATGTATACCGTCCCAGAAATATTCTGGGTGATTTTCTAATGCGGCGTAAACATCAATAATGAGCAATCCTTCATCGTTTGCTATCTCCTCAATCCGGGGGATTATCCCATCCAACAAGTTCTCATTTTTCAGTTCATATTCGTTGTCGAAAAGTGGAGGCGGTTTCGCGAGAAAAATTTTCGGATTACTTTCTAGTGCTTGGATTTCGTTTATCAGTTTCATGTAGTCGAAAACAAAATTTTCAATTGATTTGTAGTGGTCTGTGCGGGCATCGTTGGTTCCAAGCATGATAATGGCAATATCAGGCATGAAGTTTTTCGCTTTGACAAACTCAATCTGATCGATGTAGGGTTTGCCTGTGTCGAGCAAAACTGTTGAGCCGCCGACGCCGAAATTTCCAACTGTATAACTGGTTCCTAGAAGACTCTGTAGTTCATCTGGGTAGTAAGGCAGCTCTGTTATGCTGTCGCCGATGCATGCAACACGGATTAAGTTGGCGCTGCTGTTGTTGTATACCGTGTTTTCAAGAATTATTGCTAATATACTCAGAGTTACTAGCAGAACGCAAATGCATACTACAACCTTTTTTACGTTTATGCTGATCCTTCCTCGAGTAAACACAGGACTGTTGAACTTTACTATTCATTAATCTAAAAAGATTTCTGAGCAAGATCACGAATAATACAACAGATTCAACCTATGCAATGCGCCCTTTTCTACGCGAAAGTCAAAAAGTTCTTGTTCTAAACGATGTATCGGTAGGCGACGTATTTTCCAGCAGTCTGACTTTTTCTAATAACCCTAACTATGTCTCCTGGTTTGCCGCCCACAGCTATGATGGCAGGGTCGTGAGCGTTGATTCTGGGCAACTGGTAAGGTTGCACTTTATGGTCTTCCAGAAATTTTTCTTTTTCCTCAGGTGTGAGAAGTTCATGTTTCGACACAAAATCGTGGTCGAAAATTTGGAACGACGGAAAGTTTTTGGGAATCAGTTCTATTCCGAGTTTTTTGGAGCGGGTCTTGGCGGTGTGGGTGTACTTTCCGATTGTGGTGATGATTCCCTTTTCAACTTTTGCATCATCCATGGCTTTCTTAAGTTGCGTAACGTACGCAACTCCCACTGTTCCGTCGGTGGTGACAGCCCACAAAATCGCTTTTTTGCCATTTTTCATTTTGAGTTTGTAGCTGATGGCGTTTTTTATGTCTTCCTTTTTTGTTATCTTGTAACCGCGAAGTTTTATGAGAACCTTGGTTTTCTTCTCTACCAACGTTTCTTTGGAACTCAACTATTCATTCCTCAAGCTAGACAAGTATTTAGAGGGAAAGCCGTCTGCAAACCCTTAAACTTTACGCTATTTCAGCTTCACTTAAGATGCTTATTCTTCGGTTACAGTGATCACAGCTGCGGGACAGGAATCTTCTGCCTCTCTGGCGTTTTCAATCTCTTCATCATCAAAGCCCCCCGAAGATGCGCTGGCATCGGTTTCTCCCCCTATCACGGTTGACTTTCCTTCCTCGTCAGGTTCGAAATGAGCCGGGTCTATGCTGTAACATGTGCCGCAGGCGATGCATCCCTCTCGTTCGATCTCAATCTTATACTTCACTTGAAATCAACACCTAATGTTAGTAAAGTTTGACAATTAACCAATTAAAACTTGTCATCAGCCGCAATCGCCGTTTTGATGAAGGAAATAAACACACAACCGCAAACTTGGCAGCCCCAGAAGAGATACGGCAGAACCCCACTCGCATATTAGGAGCCTAATAAAGGTACATTGTTGAAAACAGTCTTTTTCAGAAAAAAATAAAATGCTTGGTCTATTCCCCGCCTGATTACGCCCCGCGCGCATCAGTTACTGTACACAGTAGCGCAAAAGAAAAAGATGGTTTTTCAGGGTCTCCTTTACTTGAATATCACAATTTGCTTACCGCTATAGAAAGATGCGGGGGGGCATCGAAATAATTGGGGGAGTGGCTTTTTCCCTTTATTGAGAGGATGGTTTGCTTAGGTATACCCAGATCACTACAAAGAATGTAGTTATCAGAGCGCCTGCTATACCTGATATGACGATTTCTGATGCGAATAGCAGAGGAAAGTTAGCCACCAACCAAGGCCACACTGTGTGGAAACCGATGTTAGCGATTACTCCGCCAACGAAACCCAGCAGGGCAAATACTCCTAGTATTTTTATTCTGTCACTCATTCGTTTCACCTTGCTTTTAACAGTTAAATCTTCGCGCTTTTGAGTGTAACTTACACGAAACTGTTTATTTTCACCTATGCGCCCCATCTCTCTTTCAATCTTAAATTTAAAGCTCAAAACGGCGGCGGAATGGGTATAGTATGTCTGGTATATATGTAAATGTTCGTTGCATATTAACAATGTAATAATACGCTTTAAACACACCTCCTTGCGTGAGGAAATTAGAATGTCAGAAAAATTCGCAAAAAAATGGGGAGAAGGAGTTGACGACACACCTCTCAGTAGCAGAATTAAGGACGCCGTTCGCCCTCCAGGTCCTCTGAAACCAAGATTAGATTTCGCAGTAAAAAGAATGGAAATGCAGATACAGAAACTCGACAAAGCAGCAGACCGCTTCACAGAACGCGACAAGTCGATATTCGCAAAAATTGTTCAAGCCTACACAAAGCACGATATGGCACGAGCCAACGTCTTCGCCAACGAACTAGCTGAAATACGAAAAATGGAAAAAATGATTATGCACTCTAGGCTAGCCCTAGAACAGATAGTTCTCAGACTAAGCACAGTTTCAGAACTAGGCGACGTAGTCAGTACCTTGGCTCCAGCAGTTAACGTATTGCGAAGCGTCAAGAGTGGAATGTCTACAGTCTTTCCAGAAGCAGAACGTGAGATCGGAAGCATCGGAAACCTACTCAGTGGAATCATCATGGACGCAGGTTACAACTCAGGCATGGGCATTGACTTCCAGACAGCAGGAGAAGACGCTCAGAAGATACTGAACGAAGCAGCCACTGTTGCAGAACAGAAGGTCAAAGAGAAGTTCCCAGACTTGCCCACGGGCATCCCGTCATTTGGTGAAGCCAGTTCGCAATAAACACACGTCTGTAAAAAACAAGGATGTACACGGAAATTAAGGAGGTGACACTGTGTCAAAATCCATTTCCAACCCCTTTCTTTTTGTTGGTAAACAAATAAAGGATGAATACGGGAGGCAAATTGGTCGAGTAGCATCATTCAAGGTAACACCCACCGGTCGCATAGACGGAATCTTTGTTGAGCACGGAGACGGAGAATTCCTAAGCTACACCAGTGATCAAATAAAACTTGACAACGGGGACCTAGTGATCTCGCCGACGCTCAAATTGAAAGCCAAATCTCTATGCAACGAAATTCCACTGATATGGAGAAAAGACAGGGCTTTAAACGAGCTTGTGGAAAAGAAGAAGATTCCGCCTGAAATGTACGATGATCTACACAGCACTTTTGAAGGAGCTTTAAATCAACTAAAAGATAACGCCAAAGAACTCACAGAGAATATAGACAACGAAATTGACCGCTGCAACAAACAGATTCACTCACTTCACTCAGCATTGATAAACCTAGAAATTGAACGCGAAATCGGCAGATTAAACGGCGAGGCATATGAGAAGGCTTTGGGAATAATCCAATGGGGCCTAAAGGGAGTCAACGCAGAAAAAAGCGACCTAGAAGCTTTGAAGAGCAAACTATCCAATCTCCTTCTCGGAGACCAAACTGCAAAGGCACCTGAAACAACAACACCTGAAGCACCCAAAACACAAAGCCCAGAACAACCGGAGATTCCGAAAGCACCAGCTCCTGTCTCTTCGAACCTTCCAGAACCCCCAGTAGTTGTTCATGTACGGAACCCAAGCAAACAAAGTTCGTAATCTCTTAGTTCTGTGAGGGAAACTCCATCAAAAACCCTTTCCGCGCTTCCCCCAACTTTGAACACGTAGTTGTTGAGGCGGTACCGAAGCTTAAGTCTCAACAGTTCAAACTAGGGCAGGTCATCATCAAACTCACTCGCAGAGATAAAATTCTCTTCAAAACGTGTGCAAAAGCTCTAAAAGAAAAAAACAAGGAACGCGCAGCAATCTTTGCTAACGAGCTTGCTGAAATCAGAAAACTCACCAAAGTCATCTATCACACTCAGATTCTTGTAGAACGCATCATCTTACGGCTAGAAACACTCAAAGAATTCAACGCAGCCTTCGCGGATCTGAAACCAGTTCTCACGAACCTTCAATCAGTCACAAAAAGCCTCGGTTCCTTCATGCCCCAGATGGCCTTTGAAATGGAAAGGGTGAACGAGACCATATTCGAGGTCATATCCATGACCAAAATTGACACCTCAAAACTTGAAGTGCCGACGGACGTTAAGACTCCTGGAGGTGAAGAAGTTCTTGCAGAAGTCGCCGAGTTCCTAGAGGAACAGATAACCGACAAACTGCCTGAACCTCCAACTTCCGCTCCGGTCATGGAAACGGCCCAACCTCAACGGGTAACAAAACAGAGAAAGATGGTTGCCCTCACTGCTTCCTGCTCAGAAATTTCTGAGCCAGTGAAGTCCCAGAACTATGTGTCCTATAAAGACACTGAAGTGAAACGAATCAGTTGGACGGTTAATGATGAATTAGAGGAATCAGTGTTGGAATATGCAAAAAGACGTGAAGGACAGTTGGACGTCACTCAATGTGCTAATGAATTGAACGTTGCATGCGGAGAAATCGAAAAGGCATTGGAGCAGTTGGGCGTGAAAGGCAGAATTAAGATTGCGTAGTGATTAAGATGAGTGCTTCTCAAGAACTTGAACAAGCTGCAACAAAATATGCTTTGGAGGCTGTCCGCCTTGACAAACAAGGTTCAAGGGGGATGGCCATCACAATGTACCAGAAAGGCATCTCTACTCTCCTGAAGCTCGTTAGATTATATCCGGACTATGGGTTAAACACGGTTTACATTCAACGTGCACAAGCGTATCAGGAGCGAATAAAGGCTCTGCAAGGAGAAAGACCGGTTCAGCCTATCCCGCCTCAGTCAGACAGCCAGATGGAGACAACGGAACCACCCCCAGCACAGACAGAAGGTGACGGAAAAGCAAGCTACGATGAACTTGTGCTCCAAGAGAAACCCAACGTAAACTGGACCCAGGTTGTGGGATTAGACCCTGCTAAAAAAGCCATCAAAGAAGCCATAGTGTACCCGGTTGAGAGACCGGACCTGTTTCCGTTAGGGTGGCCTAGGGGAATACTTCTTTTTGGTCCTCCCGGATGCGGAAAAACTCTGCTGGCAGCTGCTGTGGCAACAGAGATTGACGCTGCCTTCGTTTCAGTGGATGCAGCGTCGGTTATGTCGAAGTGGTTAGGCGAGGCTGAAAAGAACGTTGCACAACTGTTTGCTCAAGCCAGAAAGACTGCAGGTAATGGACGTCCCGCTATAATATTTATTGACGAGTTAGATTCGCTGATTGGTATGCACTCGAATGAGGTTGGCGGAGAAACCAGAGTTCGCAACCAGTTTCTCAAGGAGATGGACGGAGTTATGGATAAAGGCAAGAACATCCATGCGTACGTTATCGGAGCCACCAACAAGCCTTGGGCTCTAGACTGGCCTTTCATACGTAGATTTCAGAAACGAATCATGGTTCCCCTGCCCGACCACGCGGCTCGACTAAATATGCTTAAACTTTACACGCAGCATCTGAATCTGTCGCCGAAGGTGAACTTAGACGAGTTGGCTGGGATGGCTGCTGGCTTCTCTGGAAGCGATATACGGGACATTTGCCAGTCAGCGCACCTGCGGGTTATCGGAGAACTCTTTGACTCGGGTAAAGCAAGTGACAAGCACGCTAAGCCTAGACCTATAACCATGGATGACTTCAAAGGCATCCTAGAAGATAGAAAGCCCAGCGTATCTCCACGCGTTATCTCAACATATAACGAATGGTCTGAAGCCTTCAAAGCACTCTAACATGAAACTGGGAGGTTAACAAGCTCTTAAATGGGTGGTCTTGGAAAGGTTCAGAGAGGAACGATTCCTTCGAAGGTCCTGAAAAATCTCCTTTCTCTCTTCTTTCAGTGCTTTCTTTCTGAACCCCAAAAACGCCACTTGAGTTTGCTAGCCTCTTGACAACCGCTTGATGACTATCGAAACCTTCTCTTCCCCCTTTATTTTCGCACCTTTTAAACTTGAGACCATGGCAAGAACAGCGTTTCTTATGATGTCTTGAACAAAATCGCCTAAGGGCACAAATTTTTCATCTATCTGTATCGTGATTTTTTCTTCTCGCTTCCGTTTTTTTTCCACCAAAACTGCAACTTTGTTGGTCACCAAATCCACAAGTTTTTCTGGCTCTTTTTGTGCATCTACACAAAGGATTTCTGTTTCCACTTTTCCGTCTGGAATAGAAGTAAGAAAAGCTAGGATATTCTTGTAGAGTTCAGGAGCAGTTATTATTTCGTTAACAGTTTTTGCGGTTACAAGTTTAGGTATGCTTGAATCTTGTTCGACTAAGCCTTTGAATCCTTCAAGGATTATGATGTCAGCTTCGTCAGGGGTCTCTGCAACAATCTGTTCTAGACTATATTCTGTGGTGTCAACCTTTTTGATGGCAGTCAGTTCTTTGGGGGCTACGCTTAAAACTGAGCTTGCTCCAGCCTTGGCGTACCTCCATGTGTCTTTGCCTTCTGTGTCTATCGTAAATTCAGGGTGGTTAGGAATATGCTTTGCAGATGCAATCGTGTAGCCTCTTTTTGTTAATCCCTTAATCAGGGCTTCTATAGCCGTGGTTTTTCCTGAATTGCTGTTTCCAGCAACAGCAACTATAACTCTGTTGAACATTTCTTGAGTCTCCTCTCAGCTAACTAGTCTGATTCGAAGATTTAAATTATCGGGGAAGGTGTACACTTGATGGGTCAGGGCAGCAAAGTACTTTGTAACACAAAGCTTTTTATAGTGTGATTTACTTTGTAGTGTGTGGTGAGCGTATGACTGAAAAAGACAGTTTGAGGGAAATCGAGAAAAAGACTTACATGTCTTATCATCAAGACGGTTTGATTGACATATTTGTCGGCGTTTATGTTCTGTTGTTTGGTTTAGGCATCTTACTTGGGACTGTGACAGACTTTAGTACATGGTTTGTTATTCCAGCAATTTTTCCTGCGATAATGGTGCCTATTTGGATTTCAGTTAAAAAAAGAATTACAATGCCGAGGATTGGCTATGTGAACTTTGGAGTTAGAGGCGCAAACAAGCTAATGGCAATCTTCCTCGGACTAATGGTGGCAGGTTTGGGGGTATTCATGGTTTTCACTTTTGCATCAACCCAGTGGTCATGGGCATCGATGTTGAGGGATCTGATATTTTCAAATGGCATGATCATCATAGGCATCGCAGCAGCTTCAATATCAAGCCTCTTCGCATATACTATGGGTCTCAAGCGGCTTTACGCATATGGACTGTTAACACTTGTGCTGTTTTTTGCAGGTTATTTCATTGCTTTTCCATTCGAATATATCCTTTTAGCCATTGGACTTGTTATTATCATCAGCGGATTTGTTCTTCTGATTGGATTCATACGAAAATATCCGCTACCACAAGGTGACAAAGACATTGCCCAAAAATCCTTCTAATCTAAAGAATCTAGACCGTTTGATACATGAACCTACTAGACTGATGCTCATGACCCAACTCTATGTGGTAGAAAGCGCAGACTTTCTCTTCCTCCAAAATCAACTTCAGTTGACTCCAGGTAATCTGTCAGCCCATTTAAGCAAGTTAGAAACTGCAGGTTATGTGGAAATAGTGAAAGAATTCATTGAACGAAAACCTCACACAGCACTTAAACTCACAAAAAAAGGACGCAATGCCTTTAAAGAATATCAAAAAAACCTAAAACAAGTGTTTAGCGATTTACCAAAAAAATAGGAGATTGAAAGATGGCCCTCAAGGATGAAAGTATTCTAGCCATAGGTGCGATATCAATGGCTATCGGGATTCTGATTGACCGGTTTTTACACTTCGAATTTTCAGGCTTTTCGGTTTCAGCTTTTTCAAAAGGAGTGTTTACTGGGCTATCCTCAGTGATGAACATCACCTATCTTATTCGACTGCGATCAAAAAAGTGATATGTGTTGGGTTTGGGGGTTAGATTTAATCCAACCAAACTAATTGTTCAATTCTTTGCTTTCTCGATGGCTAAAAGCTTGACTAGATCTTGTTCTAAGAAATTTACCCATCCTTTCTCGTAATGAAAATCAGCATTGTCACTAATTAATCTCACATCGCAAGTGTAATGACCGTCAACAAATCCCTTGCAATCAGAATCCTTTACGGGAACTTTGCCGCATTTTGCCTTACACAATTTCTCCACATAATTACCTATTGTTAAGTAAAGCTGTTTCACCTTGAAATTAGGCGAAATTGCCTCAGAAACCGCTTCGATCTCAGCGTTTTTCATCTCTCTTTTCGCTGCGTTAGTGAATTTTTTTCCAATAAGGATGCCTTTGTCATAATTCTTTTTTTCCAGAAAATCAGTCATTTCCCGAACAGTATCCACACCAATGTATCCTGATTTTGATTTAGGTTCAGTTATCGCCCGTATCAAGATTTTCTCATCCTCCTCGGAAGGTGAAACCGTGAAATCAACCTTTCTCTCTTTACTCCTAGTTCTCTTCCTTTTGTAGTCTCTCATAGCCGAAATCAGTTCAGCTTTCTTAACCGTTTTTTCTTCACTCATGTTGGCATTCACTTCAAAACTTATGTGAGTCGCACGAAAAACGTGAACTAACAATCCATTATTCACCATATTCTTTCGGTGCTTCATAAATGCTCAGGTAGGCGCATTAGAAAGTGTGTGAAAGGGCTAAATTGGATGTTTCATGATTGGGCTCTTGCAGTTTTCAGTATTTTGATGTCCTCTTGGTTAACGTATCCTGTGTAGTATAGCAGTATAACATAGACTGCAATACTTGCAATCAGCCCAAGAATCACTATAACTGAATTGGATTTGGGTATAATGAAGAGGATTCCCGCCAAAATGGCGCCCGAGAACAAAATTTTGTGAAGCCCAGAAAACACATCGACTTTCAGGTGGCGCTTAATAAAAAGCGGGATTAAAATAAGAGACGTAACGCCTGTTAGGGTCAGAGAAATCGCAGCTCCATCCAGACCAAAGATGGGCACAAGAATGAAGAGCGAGACTAGGTATTGTGTAGCGGCACCTGCCAGTAACATTCCGGATAGTTTAGCTTTACCAATTCCGATTAATATTGAAGAAAGAGTGCGTCCGAACATAAGAAGGAATGTTCCGATTATGAGAATTTGAAGAGGCAGTACGGCTCCTCGAAAAACAGTTCCATATATTCCTACAACTATTGGTTCTGCTAAAGCAAAAATTATTATCGTCAAGGGTAAACCTAAAAGGAGAGGATATTTCACAGAAATTTTAACGTATTTTTCCATCAGGGCATCGTCTTTTTTGCTCCATGCTTCAGACATAGATGAGAGAATTGGAAGAGAGAAAGCCGTCATAGAAAAAAGTACACTGGATACTGCGTCTGCAACACTGTAAACTCCCACATTGGCGTAATCAAAGAACAAATTGAGTATAGGTATGTCCAAGCTCTTCATTATCATGAACGAGATTTTTCCAACTGATATAGAAAAACCAAAAATGAGTATGTGCTTAAACTGCTTCAAATCCTCTAATACTGAATATTCCCTGTTTTTATTTGTAAAAAGGTCTATGTTATATGAAATCAGATCTTTGATGTATGGCCTTAAAAAATATGTGCAAAGCAGTAATTGGCAGATAGGAGCAACCACCACCAAGACGGGCAATAGGTCAGTGGGTAAAGCTAACATCGCAAATATTGTGCCAATTATTGAGACCGCATAAAATCCGCTAGACTGTATTATCGAAAGTTGTTTGCTTTTATGTAGTGACCCTATTATTGAGGACAGCGAGTCTTTTGTTCCTGAAAACAGGAATGCGAATGCCAGAGAGAGAAGCATTATCCGGAATATAATGTCTGATGTTTGAAAGGATAGAACGGCTAAGAAAATGAATATTACTAAACTTATCACCGTGAGATACCTCACATAGTTTGAGAAGTAGCGAGCGAGATTTGCGTCTTTTTTGGTTAAATATCCTGCACCAAAATGGATTAACCCCTCAAATAGTCCCCCAAAAATGAGTGCCCACAAAAAATCGAACACTGAATAAGCCATACTGAATAAACCAAAACCAGAGGGTCCGTATACTCTGCTCACTTGAATTCCCAACAAAAGCCAGAAAACACCGCTTAGGATCATGAGTCCCAAGAACCAGACCCCGCCTGAAACTAGCCTTCCTGGTCCAACATTGCTGAGATCTTTTTCCATCATTATACACCCTATTTTTTGCTCTAGGTTGTTGTGGTGTCATCCTTTCCAGTAAAGCTTCATTTCTTTAGGCGTTACTCTGATATAAAGTTCTGGCAAAAACGAGTGATTTGAGGACAAATCGAAACTAAAAAGGGATAATAAGCATCGGCTAACTGGACATTTTTTGGATATTTGCAGTCCTAGGAGTAACCTGCTTTTGAAAGTGTGTTTGAGATTGTTTCAAGATCGCGCATTTGAAGCTTGTGTGCCTCTTTGATTATGGGGTTAACGACCTTGAGCACTTTTAAGCCCCTTGCAGTAACAATGTAAAAGATTTCGCTTTCACCCAAATTTTGTTGTTCAATGAGACCACGATCAATCAGCAACCTCAGATGCGGCATCAGACGGAGTGTGTCAAGTTCAACTTTATACGACAGTTGGGTGAACCTCATGGGACCTTTAGAAACCAAAGCACAAAGAATGTCAATGCAGACAACCAACTTTGATCTGTATGGTTTCTCATCATTTTGCTTTCCAGTTTTTCCTTCCCTTCCGAGAATGAATGATTTGGCTTTATCTAATGTGTTTGGCATTTCTTTTCAGGCTATTAGTCTTTGCACTTTGTTTTATATGGATTGTGAATTCTAAATTTAAATCCAAAATCACAAAATTTTTACAAGGACAGTTAGCATCAAAACCAAACCTAGAATTTGAAAGAAACATTCCAGTTTTTCAATAAACTGGTGTGTGGAGCCAAAAAAAACTTAAACTGCTAGCCTTTTCCTGTTAGCTGTACGAAGAGGTAAACGGGAATGAGGAAGCTTTCGGTGGCAAAATTCGGCGGAAGTCTCTTGAGCGATGAGGGCGAAAAGATACCTGCGATTTTGGATTGCATAAAATCACTCCGAAATCAGGATGATTTGGGTCCTGTGGTTGTTTTCTCTGCGCCAAACGGTTTCACGGATGCACTCATTCGAATAGGCGAATCTTACACTAATTCTAGGCCTCTCCCAATAGATTCTATCTTCAACACGTACGAGAGAATAGCAGGAACCTATGTCAAAGGCAAGTATCTGAAAGAGGCTGTTCATGAGTTACAGGAATATCGGCAGCAGATGGATGAATCTGTCTCTTCAATCAATAAGCGTTTTCGGGGAACCGTTAAAGCAAAAGTTCTAACCAATGGCGGAGAATTGCCCACATCTGTTCTTATGGAATACATCATGAAAAGCAGCGGTTTAGATTCCTGCCACATTCCTAAAGAGCAATGGCCTATTGTGACAGATGACAACTTCGAAAATGCCACTCCCGATTACGAGCTGAGCAAAAATAGGATTAACCACCTTATTCAGTCACTGGAAGCTGGAAACGTAGTTGTGCAAGGTGGCTTCCTCGGCATCACAAGTGACGGGCTGGAGACAATGCTTGGAAGAGGCGGCTCCGATCTTACGGCAGTTTTTGTTTCGTGCCTGTTGGCGGAAAGATATAATGTTGAAACGGTTTTGTTCAAAGAAGTGTCTGTTCAAAGCGCTGATCCATCGATAGTTAAAGACCAGACAACCGAGCATCTGGCATCTCTCAGCTACAATGAAGCCCACAAAGCATCCAAGATGGGAATGAAGATTGTTCAAGGCGAAGCCATCTCGATGGCAAAACAATTCAAGCAGCCCATAAAGGTGACGCCAATCTCTAGACCCGAAGAGTATACGGTGATTCAGGCTGAAAGCGCTGGTGACCAAACCGTGAAGTGCGTAACCGGAAAAACAGGATGTGCAATTCTGACAATGGATGACCGGAACAGCCGATCATTGGAGGATGCGCTGAGGATTTGGGAAAACTGCAACGACTTCCTTGATTTGGGAACCGAGACACTTGAGACTGGGAAGAGGATTCGAGATTTTCTGTTTCTTGATTCAGAGTTTCTGAGAAAAAATGAGGAACGGCTCAGAGGCTTTGATGAAGATTTAACAATCGAAGACGGCGTTGGCGTGGTTACCCTCATCGGAGACGGAATGAAATACTCGTCTGGAGTTGCTTCAATCGCCATAGGAGCCATACCTGGAATTAACATAAAGCGGGGCATCTTTGCGCCGCACACATCACAGATAATTTTGGTGGTCGACGAAAGCAATGTTGGCGCCACTGTTGCAGCAATCCATGCTAAAAGACCTGAAATGAACAAACCGCATTAGTGTTATTTCTGAAGTTAATCGAAAGATAGATGAGCGGCATCACCCATTTTTGGTCAACAGATTCGACAAGAGTGTTGAAGGGAATAATCTATGAAGATTTTAGCCATAGACATAGGTGCTGGAACCGAAGACATCCTGCTTTATGATGACCAAAAACAGAGTGTCGAGAACTGCATGAAGATAATTACTCATACACCTTATCATAGAAAATTTAGTCTAAGTCATCCCATGGTCCAGGCCAATCAGGAAAAGTGATGGTTGCATTTGCTTCTTTCATAAGCTTCAAGGGATCAACAGGCACTTGTACTCCATCTTGCCACTGAAAGCCCATGACAATGGAGTGATCTGCATTTGGATCGTTAGCGTCCTTTCCCATCATCAAAGCATGCGATTCAGTGAAAACAAAATCTCTAGCATTAGAGGTTTCAACACTAGTCTCCTCCAAAGCCTCAATCACAGCATCAGTCTCAATAGTCCCAGCCCGTTCAATAGCATCTGTCAAAATAAACTTTACACCATCATAAACAGTAGCTGCAGTCCAAGTAATAGCTTCACCCCACCTATTCATGTACGCATCTCTGGTCGGTAATGTTTTACTAGTAAATGGATAACCTGTTGTAGTGGGAACATTGCCAAAATCCATATGATTACATTTTCCCTCTGTCCATTCCCAACCTCTAGGATCAGAAGCCAACAAATTAGTCCCCCCAAAAACAAGCATCGGAGATTGACGATCATAATACTCCTTAACGAAGGGTATACCCCCATCCATTGCAATCATCGGAACCATCACTTCTACTCCTGCAGCCTCAGCAGCAGCAAAATAGCTCGAAAAATCAACAGTTCCTAATGGAAACGTTCCTTTGTATACAAGCTCAAAACCATTTTCTGGAAGAAAAACATCCAAGCCTTCCTTCATGCCCATACTCCAACCCAAATCTTCAACCAAATAGCCAACTTTATTGAATCCAGTCATCTCTCTGATGTGAATGAGGCTATCTGTCATCCCTAACTTTGCACAAGTATCATTGAACATGGTACTAAAATAGTACTTGAATGTGTCATAGTCATCCAAAACCCTCTGTGTTATCGCATCAGGGATTGACATTCCTGAAATGCAGATAATTTTGTGTTGAGCAATGATATCTTGTAATAGAATTTCCGATCCACCAGCCCCTCCCACAATAAAATCTACATTATGAATTGTTATTAGCTTGGTTAAGGCATTAGTTAGAATAACTGAATCTGTTCCCCCATCATGGTCCTCTCCAATCAATTCTACCTGTCTTCCTAATATGCCGCCTTCTGCGTTGATTTCTTCAACAGCCAATATTGCAGCTTGCCAATTCGGTTTACCCACTACACCATCTAAATCTCCTAAGAAACCTATCTTGATAGTTCCAGAAGTCTGCTCTTCTGCACCTAACAACACATATGTAACTCCTACACCTACTGCAGCAACAACAATTATAGCAACCAGAATAATTGTTTGAATTTTAGTTAATGCTCTGGAATTAAACAATGAGCTTCTCCCCATATAGAATTACATTGATTGGAAATCGAATATAACGTTTACTACGATAAAATTGAGTGAAAAATTATTTCAATACAATCATTGGTAATAGTGGTTTGTTGATGGCTTTGCAGAACAGTAACTTGGAGCCTCTCCTAAAGAAAGCAAAAGAATATGAGAAAAAGTATGAATGGCTCCAAGCTGCGAAGTATTACAAAAAGGCTTCCGACTTGGCTCTTGCTGAAAAATGTGTTTTGAAAACAGCTGAATTTCAAGAGTGTTTAGGTTTATGTTTCAATCGGGCTGCAAGTCAGGTTCAAACCAACCTTGAATATAAAAAATGCATAAAACAAGCCATAAAAGCTTATGAAAAAACGCTAAAACTTCTTCAGGAAGCTGAAGTAGAGGATAAGCAAGTGAGAATAAACCACGCCAATGCTTTTGCAGCCTTTTTTAAAGCTAAGCTGGAGAAGAACCCAATATGCTTAAGATAGAATTTGTCACATTCTGACTAGGAAAAATCATCAGACATTCTCTTGTACAATCAAAGTTAGCTAATTGGTAAACAGGTAGATAGCCAATAAAAATACTACGCACGTGCATTAGATTTACTGGTACGCTAATGCTCTATTTACTAAATGCTTATGTGTCTCTTTCCTAAGTGAGAGAATAACTAACGAATATCGTGAAGTTGTGAAAGTACATGAAGATATTAGCAATAGACATAGGTGCAGGCACTAAAGACATTCTACTTTATAATTCAGTACTCGAAAATATTGAAAATTGCATAAAGATGGTTCTGCCCTCCCCATCCCAAGTTTTTGCAGAGAAAGTAAAAACCGCAACTCGCAAAGGTAAGGACCTCTTTGTTAAGGGTGACACGATAGGCGGAGGCGCCTTTTCGCATGCCCTGAAAAAACATGTTGAAGCTGGATTTAGAGTCTGCATGACAGAAAATGCAGCATACACCGTAAGAAACAATCTGGGTCAAGTCAGAGAACGGGGAATCGAAATCATCCACGATTCTGGACCAGAAAACTTCAAAGGAGAAACAATAATTCTTGAAGAAGTAAACATCGGTAAACTGCGTGGCTTATTGAAGTTTTTCGGAGAACCCTTTTCGGACATAAATTTTGTTGCTGTTGCAGTTCAGGACCATGGAGTTTTCCCAGAGGAAATGAGCAACAGACGGTTCCGCATCAACAAAATTAGAGAACTGCTGGAAAAGAATCCGAAGCCTGAAGCATTCGCCTTCAGGGAAAACGAAATTCCCCCATATTATCCACGAATGAAGTCCTCTGTGCTTGCCTCGAAGAGACAGCTGCCGAATGCACAGGTGGTGGTTATGGACACTTCTCCGGATGCGATACTTGGGTGTCTAATGGACCCGGTTGTAGAGAAGGCTGATCCGATTCTGGCTGTTAATGTGGGCAATGGGCACACCATGGCTGCAATAATATCAGGGGACGAAGTCACCGCAGTATTGGAGCATCATACGCGACTGTTGAATCCGCAGAAGATGGAGAGGCTTCTAAGGGACTTTGCAGACGGAAAGCTCTGCGATGAAGAAGTTTTCGAAGACAATGGACACGGCATGTTCTATCTGAGCAAACCAGCGGGCTTCTCTGAAATCGAAAAAGTGGTGGTGACGGGGCCAAACAGGAAGGTCTTAGCCAAAACAAATCTCAATGTTCATTTCGCAACTCCTGCAGGCGACGTGATGATGACTGGGCCCATCGGCTTGGTTGAAGCAACCAAAAGAAAACTGTTGTAAATTAGGCTGTATTATGGTTTGTAGCCATTTAGGTTGTTGATGGCTAACACTGCCTCGGTTATGTCCGCTGTTGTTCCTGGGCTCAGGTTGTGTTCTGGATCCCTTAGTTTGCCGTCCAGCTTCTGGAGCAGATTTCTTCCCAAAGGCGTTACTAAGCCCCCCTCCTTTAACACCCTTCCAGCCTCGGCTGAGATGATTTCCGCCTTAGCTTGACCCACCTTTCGGGAGATGAACGTGTCCGGCACTTCGGCGAGAATCTTCAGGAAAGCGTGGACAGTAGCCGTGTTGATGTCTCCTGTCTCTTCAAGCTGCTCAACGAAATAGGGGTAACCAAGATCGAAGGTGATTGGATAATTATGAACCCACTCAGATGCAATGGAGTCATATGCAGAAGCAATCTTAAACGTGTCAAACAGAGTCACGCCTTCATCCAGAATCCTCTTCTTTGATTCTGGGTCTGTCACATCCAATCTCTTAACCTTGTTCAATCCCCCAGGATTAAGGAGAGCTATCGCATCGTAAACAGCCACGGCATCGTCCGGAGTCGTCGACTCAACAACCACCTTGATGTTCCCTCTAAGCTTGGATAAAGAAAAACTGTTACTGATCATACCCGCCGCAGCCGCTATGGGAACAAGCAAAATTATTGCACCCAACAGAGTGTTGCCGCCGCTCTGGCTCCAGCTCATTCTTTCAACAGCGTCTTTGATTATGCCTCCGATGCCCGTCTCTGAGGGAACGATTTTTTCCTCAGAAACTTTGATTCCCTGTTCAGCTGCCTTCCTGAAGGATGGTGTTACTGCAACTGCTGACGCCAAAAAATGTTCATATCTGGTTTCTGGAAAGTCTGCTGTTCTGTGGATGTTTCCGGGCTTCGGGTAGCCGCTGACCTCTAGGAGAATGGCGAGTTCTAGGCATCTGGAGATGTGATCAGTCTTCTCTGTGAGTGGGACATGATCCATGATAGCATACCTTTGGTTGCTGTTTGCTGTCACTGTGTCAGCGTGATTTAATTAGTTTGCGTAAAAGCTTGTACACGATAAAAAGGGCACAGCATATTAGGAGACTAATAACAGAAGATTGTTGAAAAACAGCTTTTTTCAGGAAAAGCGACAGCAAGAATTAATATCATATCAACTTGGAAACCACCAAGTTAGGAACCAAAAAAGGTTTAAAAACTGCAAAGAAAGTTAAAAAGGAGAACATAGAAGGCAGATGCTTTAGATTTAAGCTTGTTGAGGTTCAACTCTTAACAGTTTAAGATTTATTGTTCAAAAATGTAGTGTGAGTCTATAGATGAAGAAAAAAACACCCAAAAAAAGAAGAATTTTAATGTTGTCAATTCACGGCGATCCCGCAACAAAGATCGGGTCAGAGGAGCAGGGTGGTCAACCTATATACATAAAAGATGTCTGTAGATTGCTCTCTAATCACTACGAAATTGACGTGTTCACAAGACTGAAAAGTGGGTCTGAAGAAGAACGAGTGAACTTGTTTCCTGATGTCAATGTTGTTCGGATAAAGGCGGGTCCAGTTGAATTTGTTCCCAAAGAAAAAATCTATCTGTATTTGAACGAGTTTTTTATGAACACCATAAGATGGATAGAAAAACATGATAAAAAGTATTCTCTAGTTCATTCTCACTATTGGTACTCCGGCAGTGTCGCCCTAAAACTAAAAGACCACCTTGAAATACCAATGGTACACAATTGCCATTCCCTTGGTAGAGTGAAATACGACGTTTTACAGGAAATCAAACCAGACTTTGCAGACATGCGACTGCTAGAAGAAGAATTAATTTTGAAAAGAGCCAACGCAATAATTGCTTCAACACCACAAGAGGTAAAGAACATTTTGGATCTTTACAAGCTTACAGGAGAAAACATCGAGTTAATCCGAACTGGGGTCGATAAACGACTGTTTAGACCCATCGCCGAAGAAATAGCGATAAAAGAAACTGGCTTAAATTTTAGAAACATCGTTTTATTTGTTGGCAGAATCACCAAAGCAAAAGGATTAAGAATATTGGTTAAAGCGATTGCAAGAGTCAAAAACAAGTTTAATGAAGAAATGAAGCTTGTAGTGATCGGCGGTGACGTTTCCGGAGTTATGCATTCAGAAGAGGAAAGCAAAGAAAAGAAACGTTTACGAAGAGTGATAAGGAAACGGGATTTGGAAGAAGATGTTATCTTTGTAGGTCCTGTGAGAAGAGAACGACTTCCTTATTTCTATTCCATAGCAGACGTTTGTGTAGTGCCTTCGTTATATGAATCATTTGGGTTAGTGGCTGTGGAGGCAATGTCTTGTGGAACACCGGTGATAGCTTCAAAAGTGGGCGGTCTTGCACATACAGTTCGAGATGGATATTCAGGACTACACTTTTTGCCAGGAAGAGCTGATCACTTAGCAAAGGCAATATTGAAGCTTATCACAGACGCCGAAAAAATGGATGAGATAGGCATAAACGCACGTTTAAGAACCGCTAGAGAATTCGGGTTAGAAAAAACTGTTAAACAGATAAAAGACTTGTATGATCTGTTACTGTTCTAAGTGATGCTAATGAAATACCTGCTTGTCTGTGATTTAGACGACACCTTGACCGGAGACAAAAAAGGGGTCAGAAAATTTAACGAAGCCATAACATCCAAAAAGTTTTGTTTAGCCTACTCCAGCGGGAGATACAAGTCCTCCATGACCTCGTTAATAGTAAGAGCTGGTTTAACTAACCCAGATTTTATGATTGCAAATCTTGGAACCGAGATTTATTGTGCTCCAAACTGGGACAAAGACGAAGATTGGGAAAAAACAGTCAAAAAAAGTTGGAAAAAAGAAAAAATCACTTCAATCCTAGAAGATTTCGATTTGCAACGCCAACCATATGACAAAAAGTTTGTAATACCATACTATGCCGAGGATGAGGCTAAAGTAAAAGAAATCGAAGAAAAAATTAGGGCTTGTAACGCTAAAGTTGTACATACTGGAAAACGATTTTTGGACATATTACCAGAGAGTGCGGGGAAAGGTAACGCCGCTAAATATCTTGGAAGCAAATTGAAGCTGCCGATAATTTGTTGTGGAGATTCTGAAAACGATGAAGAGATGCTAGAAAAAAGCGATTATGGAATATTGGTGGGCAATGCGCCTGTTCATTTGCGAACGGAAATGTCGAAACATTCCCATGTTTATGTAGCTGAATCATTTTATGTGATGGGTGTAATTGATGGTCTAAGGCATCATGGCGTTATCTCATAAAACAGTCTCTTGAATGGTGAAGAAAAGAGGGGGTTGCTGTTTTTGTATTTCACTAAAATGATGTATTAATCCATTAAGCCATCATGTTTTAGTTAGAACTTTTTCCCTCGGCGTTTGAATGTCAGTAGGTATCTCTGGGAGTCGCTGTTTAATGTTTTGTTCTGCTGCATTCGCGGCTTCACTTAGTATCTTTTTAGTCTCATCATTCGGCGCTTCAAAATCGATGTCTATGCCTGCGCCTTGATTAGAGTCAGCAATTATTCCGTTGAGTAGGTCTCCAATCTGCCCCAACTCTCTTCCAGCTTCAGGCAAAGTGTTAGTCAGCCCCTTCCCGATGTTCTGGAGCACACTCACCGTTGGAGAGAGCATAGTCACAACATCACCAAAATCTGAAACGGTGCCTAACCGGAGAGAAATCTGTTCTAAAGCAAGCCTAGTGTTCATAATTGTTTGTTCAGTTTTCCGTATCTCCGCCAGTTCGTTGGCATAAACTTTAGCGCGCACAAGGTCATGCTTTGAATATGCCTTAACTGTTCTCTTGAATAGCGACTTGTCTCGTTTCGAGAACCGATTAGCTGCCCTATTTAACTTTCTAATCTGAATTTTCACACGTTTATTGGCTTTATCAAGGCGCGGTTTTAAAGAACCTGGTGGACGAACTGTATCTTTTATTTGTTTATGGAATGGAGTTTTTTCCGTTTTTTTCCAGTTTCCAGCAAACTTCACAATTTATCCCTACACGAAGAAAAGGAATTTTGGAACTATTAGAGTGATTAATATGCTAAAACTATGTAGCAGTATCTTTGTAAGATATGTTCGTGGTTACATTTTCACAGTTTGATGTTATACGTGTAAAAGGGGCAGGTCAAAAAGCTTATCTTTGAACAGAGTTATGCAAGGAATACGTGCACATACTTTCTGACAGTTGAAGGTTTTCTGGTCACTTATTTTCTAATGTTTTCACGAATGTTTGTTTCTTGGACGCCCACGGAGTTGTCGGTCTCCTGTAAGTTTTGACCAGTCCTGCATTCTTGAGATTGGGAATTGCACCCCACATCCTCTTGGGAATATTGGAAACCTACACGTCACCCTGAGCTTTGATGAAATCGTATACTTTCCTCTCAAAATCAGTTAACTTTGACAGTTACGTTCCCCTCCTATAAAATCCACATTAAAACAATTGGGGCGCCCCAGTATTAAATTATGGGCTCACATCCAAGCGAAGGCTGTTTTGAATGGCAAAGAATACAAAACGTTATCAATACACTAGATTACTGCTTTTCAATTTTGCGCGCGAAGCACATAATGTGTGAAATCTTCCCATGCCTGAAAATATGCTGCGTCAAATGTGTTTTTGTTATCCAGAGTATCAGATAACTCAGTGAACATATCTTTGACTTCTTGAAGTTTCTTGCTGCTATACTCTTTTAGTTTAACAATATATGGTTGAGGGGACGAATAAGATACCTTAAGGGCTGCAACCATTCCATTCAAGGCGTGGATGTAACCTTTAACCCACTCATCTTCCTCAATCTTTTTCACGGTCAGTTTCAAATTTTTCTCAGCTTTTGCCCATTGTCTCTTTTTAAGTAACGGAAAAAACTTCTGAATCGTCTTCAAAGAGAGTCGCCCGTGGGGTCCATGGATATCATGAGTTCTGGCTAAGTGCACAGATAATCCTCTTTCCGTTTTGAACTTCTTGTTGCAGAGTAGGCAACGAAACATCTTAAACACAAAGGTTAGGTTTGCGTCGATTCACCAATGAAGCGCTTGTTACATTAGATTATTCTACTAATTCAAATATACTTTTAATCTGCTGCCCTCTGGAACGCTTTGTTGCTGTTCAGTTGGTATACCGATTAAGAAAATCGGGTTGGCTTTGGCAAGAGAAGACTATTATAGACTAAAAGCAACTGTTGACATCCATGAAAGCACGCGAAGGCGACCTCATAGAATCGAGGGGCAACATCGTTTTTGACGTTAAAGGGTTAGTTCATCCGCCGAACCGGGTGGTAGCCTTTATCCGCTACGTTCCAGACCCCAACGGCGGCAGAGAAAGAGACGGAACACGATACAGCAAATTCTACAGCCTCTCCAAACGTTACGCCCTCCTGAAACAGAAATACCCACAGTATCTAGTGAACGACCCAGTCTTCAACACGCTGCTCTGCGAAGTCCCAGTGGAGGATGTGAAACAGCATTACCTGCCCGCTCAAGGTTTACAGAGCCTCCGAAACAAGGACAGCTTGGACGATGCAGAGAAAACGGCTTTACAGTTTATGGAAATCCTCAAAGAGCGCTCGGGGGTTCAATGGAGCAAGCTGGGCGTTTCTGGGTCCATCCTAGTCAGACTTCATGAACCGTCCTCTGACATCGACCTCATCGTCTACGGAACAGAAACAGGCTACAGGGTACAGGCAACAATGAAAGAAATGTTGGAAGATAAAAACAGTCCATTTGAAGCGTATGATTTGGATGGTCTGCGGGAGCTGTTCGATTTCCGTTCGAAGGACACCAACGTATCTTTCGAAGATTTTGTTCGAACCGACAGCCGAAAGGTTTCCCACGGAAAATTCAGGGGCAAACACTTCTTCATCCGCTTCGTGAAAGACCTGAACGAAATCAGTGAACAATACGGTAGCATCATCTACAAGCCGCAAGGCAACGCAAGAATCAAAGCCACAGTGGTGGATGATTCAGAAGCGCTCTTCACGCCATGCAGCTACAATCTTGCCAACGTGGAAATTCTTGAGGGCACAACAGCTGAGCCTATTGAGGAGATCGTGTCTTTTCGAGGAAGATTCTGTGAACATGCAAGAAGTGGCGAAACCGTGATTGCAGAAGGCAAAGTTGAAAGAGTGCAGCAAGAAGGAAGAGATGACCACTTCAGGTTGCTGTTGGGAAGCAAGACCTCGGATCACATGATTTTGGTCAAGTAATTGCTTTTTTTGGTTATTCGGTGTACAAGTCCACAAGGTTTCGTGCCACGTTGCTGGATATGCCACGTTTTTTCAGTTCCATGTAGGACGTTTCAGTATCTTCTACCGAGACTTGCTCTATTTTGTTACATAAGGGAATTTTTGCTTCATTCCTAATTTGTTCTTCAATTTGATTGTTTGATGCTTTGGATGCCTCGGGTAGCAGATTGATTACGATAATGACTTTTTTGACCATACAAGTGACCAGCTTACGAATTATGGTGACGCATAAATTAGGATATAAGATACGCCTTCTCTTTCATATAAATTTGATTTAATCAATACTGTCAAATTATCTGTCATGGGCTTTCTTCTGAATGTGTGCGTACTATAAATTACACGTCAACAACATGTCATGCTTCAGTTTGCGGGGGAAGAAAATGTGTTTTTAGCAAAATCAAACAGTTTGTTACCAAGCAAGAAATAACCAAACGCCGAAAGATTTCCTTCATCTCACGTTCAGTTTACGGTGAAAGTACACAGTGGAGTTTGCACTACACCATTGTTGGTTAGCAGTTCTGTTGAAGCTGTGTTTTGACCAGATTCAAGCCCATAATAGCTTGGAGAAGTGTAGCCCCATTCCCATCTGCTAACAGAGTTTGCTGAAACAGTCCACTCTCTCCAGAAAGTGTTCCACCTATAAACTCTGCCGTTTATGGTCATTCTGTACTCTGAAATGGTAACTTCGCTGTCAGTTGGGTTGTCTGCAACAAAAACAAATCGCATTTCTCCGTCACTGTTAAATTCAACTACAGTGTTTGCTTCAAAATCCGCTGATACGTCACCTGACACTGCTATGAACTCTGTAACTTGTTCAGCCTCGAAATTTTCATCTCCAGCAAAAGCAACATTCAATGTGTAGTCTCCAGACTGTTGAGGCAAATCAAAGTTGAAAACGTAGTTGCCCTGAGAGTCAGTGTTTACAGTCCTCTGTAGTCCCCAAGAGGTTGAAAGAGTTATTGGTGCTGCTTCGATGCTACCCTTCAGAGTATATGATGGGTTATAGCTACCTGTCAGTTTTCCATCTACGTTTATGTTTTCGCCTGTTTTTCCGTTGGAGGGCGCATTCATTGTCAGTTCTGTTGTAACTACAGTTGAGGCTGGAGGCTGTGGAGGTGATGTCTGTTCTAAATCAAGGGTTTGGTTGACGGTTAACACGGGGATTCCCTTGGAGATTATGTAATCGAGAAGAGATTCAAAGTCTTCTGTGGTTATCCATCCTCCACTTGTAGATTCGCCTCCGATGTTGTGAAAGTTCATGACTCCCCATTTTTTAGTTGAAGCTACGTCATCAACAAACTGTTTGTACTGGGCAAGACTCCAGTCCCATCCGTTATGATGGATGTGAAATGCGGTAATAGGCAAATCCATTAATCCTCCTCCATACCTTCCGCTTCTGTAGTAGTCATCCACTATGCTGTCAACGTAACTGTTGGATGCTCCGAGCGGATAGGCGAAATTGGTGACTGCCGTGTCTAATTCATATTCTAAAGTGGCTTTTGAGTTCAAACATTCTGAGCGTATTTCTTCTTCGGTTAAAGTGGTGAAATCGCTGTGAGAAACGGTGTGGCTTCCAATCTCATTGCCAGCATCAATCAACTCGGTTAACTGCTCAACATTCATGTGTGGATAAGAAAGCTTGCTTGAAATTATATAGAATGTTCCAACCATGCCTTTGCTCTGCATTACAGGAAAAGCGTTAGTGTACTGTGTGATGGCTCCATCATCAAAAGAGAGGGTGATTACTGGACCCAAATCTGTTTCGCTTAAAGCCACTTTCATGAAAATAGGACTTGATGCTGCTAATGCCAAAATTAGCATAATTACAAAAAATTTTTTGGTTTTCATGTTTGGTTTCTCACTTCCTAACATTTGAATGTAAACTTTTACTATATTTAACGATTTCACCGACGCAATGCCCAAATAATCGATGTCTTAAAATTTATCTTTCATATAAATCTGATTCTGAACCGGTACTAAGTTATTTGTCATGACTTCATCTGAACCAATTTAACATGAGAAACAGTCCCAATCTTACTGATTTGTGAGAACCCGAAGCCTCTTCACGGCATTAAGTTTCTCTTTGCCGCCAACCTTGGCTTGCTTCACAGCATTCTCTAGTATCTCAATGGTTTCATCGTAGGTAGCCCTGTCCACGGGGTAGGGAACCCCATCCTTTCCTCCCACACAGAAACTGTATTTCACTGGGTCCTCCCAACATGGTTTCTCACCGTAGACCAAATCAGATACTAGAGCTAGGGCTCTGACTGTTGCAGGACCTATGCCCCTGATGCCTATCAGCTCCTCATAGTTTCTGGGCTGAAAATCATACGCTCGTTTAACCGCATTCCAGTTGAGGCTTCGAGGCATAGAGAAAGCATCAATTGCGTATTCTTTCCTTGGAGATGCTGGAATCCACTCCTGCAGAGACTTCTGATGGAGAGGACGAATGGACAGAAGTAGGTTCCTCAACTTTCTTGGTTCCTCCTTGGCGATGTCAGTTGAGGTTTTTCGGCAGCCTTCACTCTCTCTTGCAGTCATGTCTAGCGCCACCTCTCTTTTTGTGTCTCCAACCACTGCGTCGTGAGGCTCAACCACAAAATCCTTCACGTTTTCTGATAGCCAATGGTACCGCCGCGCCGACCTGTCCTCCGTGTTTATTCCCTGCTGAACCACAGCCCAATCCCCTTTTTCGGTAACGAAGAAGGCGTGATGATAGAGAGGATAGCCCGCCTGAACTGCGGTGGTGTCAACTTTGGCGCTCATTCGACTAGCATACACTAGACTGTCGAGTTTGCTTGACGAAAAACCATACTTTTCTCCCAACTGATCGATTTCCGCCGGAGTTTTACGGGAGGTTTTGCCCTTTCCGCCACAGATAGTCAATCCAAGTTCCATCTGGTTCACTGCAGTTTTCAGGACACCCGTTAAGACTGTGGTCACGCCGGATGAGTGCCAGTCATATCCTAAGACGCAGCCCAGAGCCTGAAACCAGAATGGGTCGGAGACTCGTCTCAGGAACGTGTCTACGCCGTACTCGTCTACGATTATCGTAACCATTTCTTTGGCTAGTTTTTGCATTCTGAAAGCAAGCCATCTCGGAGCTTTACCGTAGTGAAGCGGAAGACTCGCAACCCCTGTTCTGTTCAAGGCATCAACCACATGTCTGATTAAAATACATGTAAAAGAGGCTTAAAACAGTCTCCTATTTTGCAGAGGTGGATCAGAGCAGATGGCCTTCTCTGTCTATTTCTTCGAACCAGATGCGGGTGGATGAGATTGGATAATGGTCTTCGGAGAGAACCATCTTCACTGTTATGATCGACAAGGGCGGCATTCCCATGCTCTTCCGTTTCTCGTTAATTTTGTGAGCACGCGGCTCCGTTTCCTCGCTCACAACTATGGCGTCAATCCGTTTATCTGACAGTGTGAGCCCGTAAGCATCATCTATGGGGGTAATCTCCGCCCTTTCCAAAACGCCCTTCTTTTTCAACAAGCTTTTCAGTTCCTCAAGTCGCTTAGCGTAGGATGCGATTCCGTGAGGCTTCCTCATCTTCTTCACGAAATCGTCTGAGCAGATACCAACGAGAACACGGTTTCCAACCTTGAACGCCTTCCTCAGTAACGCTCGGTGACCGCTGTGAAACAGGTCAAAGGTTCCGCCCACAGCCACGGTCTCAAACCTTCTCTCCATGATTACCTCATCACCCAATCCTCACACCTTGAAGGTCAATGCTAGTTATAGTAATCTTTTCCACAGGTAAAAGTTTCTTGAAAGCCTCGTGAACACTTCCCATCTTGTCAACTGTAACCAATGCATGAACAGCCTCACCCAGCATATTCTGTGCAGCACCAATGGCCCCCGCTTTCTCAGACAGTTCAATCAACTTTTGAACCCGCTCTGTAGCAAAACCTGTCCCCACAGCAAATTCTTTACAGGCCCCCATAAAGTTCTCGAGGGATGGTTCTGCAAGGATTTTCTGGAGGGTTTTACGTCCCCACTCATTAATGATTTCTCTTTTTTCTTGGGAAGCAAGAATTTCCTTAGTTGGGTATGGTCTGAAGGTGCCTGCGATTATTCTGTGATTAGGAGAAACTGGGATGCGGTCTAAACGGGCGTATCCGGGTGCTCCGGGTTCAAGGGTTAATCCGCATCCTCCAAACAATAATGGACCAACCGTCCCTAAGCCTGTTCGGCACTTCACCTCAGCCACGTGAGCTATTCTACCCAACTGATTATACGTCAAATTGAGACCCAAAGCTTTGCTGAGAGCCAAAGCAGCGCCTAGAGCACCAGCGGCGCTAGAACCAAACCCTGCTCCAATGGGCACCTCTATGTGATGTACAACAGTGACAGAGTAGTTACCAGAAACCTTCGCGGTTAACATTTCAACAACAGACTTGGTTGTCTCAGCGTCTGGACAACATTCTCCGTTGATGAGCACTTGAACCTGCTTTTTTTCAGCCTCAGCCAAGGCAACCTCGGTTGAAACCCCCTTGTTTAATGCAAATCCCCCACCTCGAGCGCCAATCCGCTCAGGATCATCAATCATTTTTCCGTCAGGAGTTCGGTCACAGATTTCAAAAAAGCTGGAAACCCCCGTAGGACAGAATGCTTGAGCTCGCTTGAGCATGTCAGTTGACTCCGTTATTCTTCAGGTTTTGGGGCTAACATCGGGAAGGCTCTGTAGCATGCTTCGAGAATTGGCGGTCCGAGGATTATGAGGAAGGGGATTTCTGTTGCGAAGGTCCACAGGAACAATATCAAAGCTGCGTAATATGGAAACTGGAAAGCCTGATTGTATAATGCGGGCATAAAGAACACTTGGCTGTACGCCCAGATTCCAACGCCGATGATGGCGCTTCCTATTAGGAGCCCTATTACCGAAGCAATTCCGTAGCTTCTCCATTTAGGTCTCAGGAAGCCAACAGCTAACACCAGAGCGTAACTGAAGACAAGAACCCCAACAATCAAGTTGATGCCCTCTAAAACTGTTGAAACTGCCATGCCAGTAACGCCAAGACGCGCATAATAGTCCACAACCAGATTTGGGTCAATCAAAAGATATGCAGCAACAAGGAAAACCGCGCATCCCACACCCAAACCGATAACTGTCTTTTTCCAGTTCAGATTCTTTTTGGATAATAAACCAACAAGGTAGAATCCAACGAAATTCGATGGAACACCAACAATTAAGCTTAGAAGCGGGTCGCCGTGTATCAACACATCACTTACGAATATGCCTAGCGCAGCACTGGTTCCTCCAGCCAAAGGACCAAAAAGAACTGCAACAACCGCAGGGATGAACACGACAGGCCAGAACCTAACAACCCCCACGGCAGGTGCAACAACGGGAAAAACTGCAAATGCAATGTATCCGACGGCTGCGTAGAGTGCAGCGCCCACGCCAATCATCACAAGCTCTAAACTCCTCATTTGTCTTGCCTCGACTTTCTAGATCTTAATTTTGCAACTATGCCTCATTTAATAATGGTTTCGTATGGATTCTTTGAACTCGTATAGACAACCAGAACAGTCTAAACAACCAACTTTTGGAACATGGTCAGCTAGCAACTGTTCTTTTTTGTCTCTTGGTTTTTCAGAAAAAAAGACTGTTTTCAACAATGTACCTTTATTAGGCTCCTAATATGATGTGCCCTTGTTTACTGAGGCTTCAATTTTTGTGGTGTGAAATACAAGGATTGTTAACTGAAAATGGTGATAAATACGAAAAGGTTTTTAGTTCCGTCTTATTACATCAGAGACAAAACGTAGTTAATGTATGAGGTGAATGGTTTGTCTGTATTTGCCGCACCAGGAGCTTACGATCGCGCCATTACCGTGTTTTCTCCAGACGGTCGCCTATTTCAGGTTGAATACGCCCTAGAAACAGTGAACCGTGGGGCAACAATAATCGGGATTGCCTGCTCAGAGGGAGTTGTTTTAGGAGCAGAAGAAAAAATTGAAACCAAACTTCAAGACACAGATTTCACATGGAAACTCTACGCCGTCGACGACCATCTTGGAGCAGCGGTTGTTGGGTTGGGTTCTGACGCTCGAATACTCATTGACCAAGCAAGAATATACGCTCAAAGCAACCGACTGACGTATGATGAGCCAATCGATGTTGAAATGATGACCAAACGTGTCGGAGACATAAAGCAACTTTACACTCAGCACGCAGGAGTAAGACCCTTCGGAGTGTCAATCATCTTTGGTGGAGTCGACAAAACTGGAAGCAGAGTCTTCTCAACCGATCCAAGTGGCTCCTACAGAGGCTACAAGGCTGTGGCTGTGGGAATCGGTCGGGAAACAGTTGAGGGTATACTGAAGGAAGAGTACCGCGAAGACCTCAGCTTGGATGAAGCTGTCAAACTTGCCGTTAAATGTCTAACTCAAGCCCTTGTAGCTAGGGGAGAGCCAAAAAGAATCAAAATAAATACGGTTCCATCAAAAACAAAGAAGCTCCAAGTAATAAGCGACAAAGAA
Organism: Candidatus Bathyarchaeota archaeon; assembly: GCA_050123155.1. GTDB lineage: Archaea > Thermoproteota > Bathyarchaeia > Bathyarchaeales > Bathyarchaeaceae > Bathyarchaeum. The sequence goes on from JASFHP010000002.1 coordinate 135,132, forward strand.
ATTGAAACCATTCAAAGAGGGCTTGAGGGCAGTGGAAGTTAATGAGCGAACGCTACACCATCGCGCGCATCACTCATGATGGCGAACACTTCGAAATTCTAACAAAACCTGAACCCGCCCTCTCCTACCGACTAGGAAAAACCATCCCTGTTTCCCAAGTTCTCGCCACCGAAACAATCTTCACCGACGCTGGAAAAGGCACAAAAGCATCAGAAGAAACGCTGAAGCAAGTTTTCGGAACCACGGATTCCCTTGAAATAGCTGGAGTAATCCTTAAGAAGGGTACCTTACAGTTAACTACGGAACAAAGGAAACAAATTGTTGAAGAAAAACGGAGACAAATAATTTCCTTCATATCACGTGAGTGCATTGACCCGAAAACAAATCTTCCCCATCCCCCCCTACGGATTGAACAGGCAATGAAACAAATTCGCTTTTCCATCGACCCCTCCAAAGGCGTCGAAGAGCAAGCAAAAGAAATAATAAAGCTCCTACGCCCCGTTATCCCACTCAAAATGGAGAAAATTTCAGTTGCAGTTCACATACCCCCCGAGCACGCAAGCAAAGCTTACGGAACCGTTAAGGGATTCGGCACAATAACGAGGGAACAGTGGCAGGCTGACGGGTCATGGTCTGCCATTGTGGAAATGTCAGCTGGCCTTTATGGGCCATTCTTGGATAAGCTGGGGAAGATGACTCGAGGAAATATGGAAGCTAAAATGGTGAAATAATTAAAAACTTTATTGAGGTGTTGAATATGCCCGTATTTTTTGAAAAAAAACAGCTTGTGGCTCCTGGCGACCTTCTCGCCGAAGGTGATTACGTGCCCGGAGAAAGTACCTATAAAGAGAATGAAAAAATCTATGCAAGCCGCCTTGGACTTGTTGATTATGATGGCAGAAGAGTTTACATCGTTGCCCTCAAAGCGTTCTACATTCCCGCTCCCGGAGACACGGTTATCGGAAAAGTTGTTGAAACCACGCCAGGCGGTTGGGTTATAGACATCAAAGCTCCACAGTTTGCTAGGCTTAGAGCATCCGACGTCGTTGAACGTTCCTTCAAGCCTGAAACCACAGATTTGCCTTCCATCTTTGATGTGGGCGATCTGATAATCGCGAAGGTGGTTGCTTATGACAGAACCCGTGACCCCCAGTTGAGTATCCGTGAACCTGGTCTAGGGAAGATCATGCGGGGGCAGCTCTTCGAGGTTACTCCCACCAAGATTCCGAGAGTTATCGGCAGACAGGGTTCAATGGTGAGCATGATAAAGAGGGAGACAGGCTGTCAGTTGACTATCGGTCAAAACGGTTTGATTCTTATCAGCGGCAGGTCCCCTAAGGAGGAGCGGCTTGCTGTATTGGCTCTTCGCAAAATTGAAGCAGAGTCCCACACGAGTGGGTTAACTGATCAAGTGAATGAGATGATTAAAAAGGAAAGGAAAGCAGTTGAAAGCAAGTAAAAAGAAAACTAAAAAGAAGACAGAAAAAAAAGCAGATAAAAAACCTGAAAAATTAATTGATAAAAAGGGCATCAGATTAGATGGAAGAAAACTGGACGAGTTAAGACCCGTGAAAATGGAGGTCGGCGTGCTTCCAAACGCAAACGGCTCTGCATATCTGGAGCAAGGAAAAAACAAGATTCTGGTGGGCGTTTACGGTCCTAAAGAGGCGCATCCAAGACACATAGCACAACAGGACCGCGCCGTCATTCAATGCCGCTATCACATGGCACCCTTCTCAGTTGACGAAAGGAAGTCTCCGGCGCCTTCAAGACGAGACATTGAACTCTCCAAAGTGATTCGACAGGCTTTAGAACCCGCGATTTTCCTCGAATACTACCCCAAAACAGCCATTCAAGTATACATTGAAATCTTACAAGCAGATGGGGGAACAAGATGCGCGGGCATCACTACGGCTTCTCTTGCATTGGCTGACGCTGGAATTCCTATGCGGGACTTGGTTGTGGCTTGCGCGGCTGGCAAAGCGGACGGAAAACTGATGGTTGACCTTATGGACACCGAAGATAAGGTTGGCGACGCTGATGTGCCCGTGGCTTTTATGCCTAACCTGAACGCCATAACTTTGCTGCAGATGGATGGCAGCTTGTCGGTTGACGAATTCGAGAACGCCGTTAATATGGCTATTGACGGCTGCAAACAAATTTATGCCCTTCAAAAGGAGGCGTTAAAATCGAAGTATGTTGTTGAGGAGGCTAAAGAAGAATGACAAATTCACCGATTGTTGTGCGCGTCAAGAAAAAACGAATCATTGAACTTCTGGCGAACGGAAAAAGAGTAGACGAACGAGAATTAACAGACTACCGAAAAATCGAAATAGATTCAGGAGTGATAGAGCGCGCTGAAGGCTCCGCTCGAGTGCGTCTAGGCAAAACCGACGTCATGGTGGGCGTCAAAATCGCAACTGGTACTCCATTCTCGGATATGCCCGACAAGGGTGTTCTCACAGTTAACGCTGAACTTGTGCCCCTTGCATCTCCACATTTTGAACCTGGACCACCCGGCGAGGACGCGGTGGAGTTGGCTCGAGTAGTTGATAGGGGAATAAGGGAGTCAAAGGCTATAGATTTGGAGAAGCTTTGTGTCGAGTCTGGCAAACTGGTCTTCGTAGTTTTCATAGACGTTTACGTTCTCAACTACGACGGAAATCTTATAGACGCTTCGGCGATGGCAGCGTTGGCGGCTCTAATCAACACTAAGATGTTCAAGTATGAAGTGAAAGACGGTGAGATCGTGAAGAAGCCGGGTTACAATCCTCTTCCCATAGTTAACTATCCCATATCTGTTACTTTTGCTAAGATCGGCGACAAACTCGTATTAGACGCTGGATTGGATGAAGAAGAGGTTATGGATGCAAGATTAACAATGACTATGGACAAAGACGGAAAAATCTGCGCCATACAGAAGGGCGGCGGTTCAGGCTACTTCACCAAAGAGGAGATATCGGAAGCCGCCAAGATTGCCCTAAAAAAGACTGAGGAACTGAGAAAACTCGTGGTTAAAAGCTGATGGGAAGAAAAACAAAGAAAGTAGGTATGACCAGAGGGCTTGGAACCCGTTACGGCGCAACGGTTAGAAAGCGTTACATAAAAGTAGTCACAGAAGCCAAAAAAACCCACAAATGTCCACAATGCGGGTCTGTTGCAGTTAAGAGGGAGAGCGTGGGCGTCTGGAACTGCAGAAAATGTGGTCTCACCTTCTCTGGAGGCGCCTACACGCCAGTCACGAAACTCGGGGTTGTGGCGAAGCGTCAAGTGAAAAGTCTGTCCTCTTCAGAAGCCTGAGTGAAAACAGTAGGGCGAAGGCTTTCTGGGTCACCGTTCTTCGGTGAGGTGTCTGGCTTTGTTGTTGACTACCTCTCGGAGACCAACTGGAAGAATACGGACATTCTGTCGTGATTTAGCTAATTCTATCCCTGATGTTACGCGGGTTAACCGTGGGAAGATGAGTCTGGATGGCGTGGCTGAAAAGGCGATTGAGCTTGAGGCTGATTGTGTGGTTGTGGTTGATAGGTGGCATGGGGGACCCGGAAGAATCAATCTTTTTCAGGTATCCTCAACTGGACTAAAGTCTGTTCCTCCGCTAATGCTGATAGGGGAAATTCGTCTCCGAAGAGAGCTTAATGAAGGAAGGAGAGGCGTTCGATCCTCTGCAATTACATTGGAGCCTGCCGATTCAGCTGAACTAGCAAGCATAGCGGAACATATGTCAAAATATTTTGGTTTGCCTGTGCTGTCCCTGGACGAGGCATCCAAGAATCATCGTGCTTCGATGCATTTTTCGTTTGTCTCTTCACGGCGCATCCAAGTCACCTTCATGCTTCTTGGTCGAATGGTTGAAATAGGACCCAGAGTCACCTTCTCAAAGCTGGTTTGGGATGTTTCATCATGAAGGCTCAAGCTGTAATCCGCCTAAACTTTTCTTCAGAAAAGCAGTTGCAGGTGGTTCTGCAGGCGCTGAAGCCCGAAACCGAGACCTCATCTACTAGTCGCTCAGAAGTTCACCTGAAGACTGAGGAGCAAATTTTGATTCTGGATTTCAGGGCAGCAGACACCTCAGCGTTAAGGGCTGCAATGAACTCCTATCTGCGGCTGATTGGCGTGGCGATGAGTCTCCAGAAATTCACGGAAGAATCATAGCAGCATTTTGGATTTGCACAAAAATTTTGGATAATTAACTGTGATATTTGTTGTTTGTGAGTCTGTTCCTCTAAGGGAACATTGTGTTCCTTAAGTAGAACTATTAGGGACTTGTTGGTAATGCAATGTTGGGATGACTAAAATGGGGCTCAACAGGAAGCTGTTCTCGGTTAGCGTTGTGGCGTTGGTGCTGGGCGTTTTAGTGGTGGCGCTTCTGCTGTACTCAACAATTGTGGTTGCGCCGGATGCAGCGGATGGTCCTGAACCGCTGTTTGGTGTTGATGTATCATACGGCTATGTTGAAATCCAAAATAGTGCTGACGTCGTTGAGGATGGGCGTGTATTCCAGGTTGTGCTCAATTTCACACTGATTTCCGAAGTTGATGTTTGTGATGCTATCTACGAGGTTCATCAGATTGAGGTCTATTCAGATAAAGGATCAATAGGAAACGTGACAAAAGCGCAAGGAATCATGTTTAATCATTCTACCTCCACATTAAAGCAGGGTATGAGCTTGAACTTTGATGCCTTTTCTGAATACGGTGAGGTTTCATCTGGCGCCTCTGGAGGTTGGCCTGTCAACATGTCAGCGTTGCTGTTTTTTGTAGGCGAAAAAACTAACTGTGTTCCTGTTTTTGGAGAGCCGGAGACGGTTTTCGTGCGCGTGAGCAGATTGGGTTTGGTTACGCTGAAGGATGGTTCCAGTGAGGTTGCTGTTCTGTCAGAGCCTGAGGTTGTTGCGGAAGCTCAACTGAAAAAGTTCGGAGACGGATTCCTCTATAACAGCATAATACCTGAAGATCAGCTAGCGGAAATTGACCTGTTTGACCCATTCATGTGGATTTTCTCTGAGTGATGCGAAGCCTGACGGCGCTACTCCCTCAGAATACAGCTTTGATTACAGTGAAAACGCTTAATATACGCCAAGTTATTTAAGCTGAAGACTTTAGAGAAAGGTTTGAGGAGTATAATATGAGCACAGATATTTCGAAACTTCCACCCCAGATTCAGCAGCGGCTGCTCAGGCTTCAGCAATTGCAGCAAAATCTGCAAGGAGTGATGGCGCAGAAACAGCAGCTTGAAATGCAACTCACCGAGGTTGAACATGCAGCAAGCGAGTTGGAGAAGATGAAAGAAACCGCGGTGATCTACAAGTCCATCGGCGCACTTCTTGTCAAGTCCGAAAAAAACAAGGTTACAACAGAGTTAACTGAACGTAAAGAACTCCTGAAAATGAGAGTTGATGTTCTAGCCAAACAGGAAGAGCGCCTTCGAACCCAAGCGAAGGACCTACAGGAAAAGCTGCAACAAGACTTGCGACCAGTATCAGGCTCCTCCTGAGGATGAAATTTGCTTGGAAGAAATAGGAATCCCTGAACTTAACATTGAACAGATTGCGGAACTATGTGAAAGGGCGGAACAGGCTGCCAGAGACTATGTCCTATCCAAAGTTTCCGCCAGTAGAATAGTCACCCTTGACGTAGCAGTGGACGCTGAAGGAACAAAACCGGTAACCGCAAACGTTGATGTTGCAGTTGTTCTGTCCCCCCTCATGAAAGACTTCGATGTGGAAGCGCTGACAAAAGAAGCAACAAAACGAGCCTTCAACAGCGTTGAAGAATACCTGAGGGAACTCGCGTGCAAATCCAAGAAATAGTAGCCCTAATAGACAAGCTGGACGCCAAGCTGGCTGTTCTGTTATGTCATCACAACGCAGACCCAGATGCAATAGGCGCCGCCTTCGCCTTCAAGGGATTGCTGAAACGTCTGAGACCCGGCTTAGAAACAGAGATTGCAGCCGCTTCAGGAATCAGCAGACTCTCCCAAGCGATGATAGACGCTCTACCCATAGAACTTACAGACCAGCCACGCATAGAAACGGCTGACCTCATTGTTTTGCTGGACACAAACACCATTCAACAGTTAGACGAGTGGAGCGAACGAATCAAGCCTGACTGCCCTCTGGTTGTGGTTGATCATCACGCGAGCCACCCTGAAACCGAGCGGAGGGCAACCCTTTCTGTAACCGACGAGACGGCATCATCCGCTTGCGAGATCGTTCATCGTCTCTTCAAGGAGGCGGAACTTGAACCCACCGCAGACGAGGCGAGAGCCCTCTTTCTGGGAATAGCCTTTGACACAAGACACTTTATCATAGCCACCTCTGACACCCTCAAGGCTGTGGCTGACCTTGTAGCCGTTGGAGTAAACGCACAAGAAACCCTTCCCATTCTTTCCCTGCCAATGGAACACCCGGAGCGTATAGCACGACTGAAAGCAGCTAACCGAATGAACCCCTTAAAAATAAACAATTGGCTGATCACTCTTTCTCAGGTCAGCGCCTACCAAGCCTCGGCATGCCGAGCCCTCATCGCGTTGGGAGCCCACGTTGCCGTGGTGGCTGGACAAAAACAGAATAAAATCCAAGTCAGCTTTAGAGCCTCCCGCGAATTCTACGAAGAGACTGGAGTCCATCTGGGTCGCGATTTGGCGAAGCCTCTGGGCGATTTTCTGGGAGGCATGGGTGGGGGGCACTCGGTTTCGGCTGGGGCGAATGGTGTGGGAGATGTGAAGGCTTGCCTCAAGTTTTGTGAGAAACTGCTAAAACAGAAGTTGAAATAACCCTTTTTTGGGTAGCTACTCTTAAATGATTTGAAAAAGTTGCGATATGTTGGCGAACAAAACCTTGGCTATAATCGAGACCACAGACCTAACATACACTTATCCGGGGGCAACAAAGCCATCCATCAAAGAGGTATCAATGACCATAAACAAGGGAGACTTCGTCATCTTAACCGGTCCCAGCGGCTGCGGAAAAACAACCCTCTGCCGATGCTTCAACGGTCTCATACCCCACTTCTACAGCGGAAACCTTGAAGGAAAAATCGAGGTCACCGGCATCAATGTGGCAGATCACAAAATCTATGAGCTCGCCCGACACGTAGGACTTGTTTTCCAGAACCCCGAAAACCAGCTCTTCGCCCTGTCAGTTGAAAAGGACGTGGCATTCGGTCTAGAAAACTTCGCCATGCCCCGAGACGAAATGAGAAAACGGGTTGATTGGGCACTCCAGATGGCAGGAATAACCGAGCTCGGCGAAAGACCTCCCCATGAGCTTTCTGGTGGACAACAGCAGCGGGTCGCCATAGCATCTGTGCTGGCAATGCAACCTGACGTCATGATACTGGATGAACCTACCTCCTTTCTTGATCCTGTAGGAGCCCAAAAAATCTTTGAGGTAATCAACGAATTAAACAAAAAACTGGGCATCACCATCATTCTGGTTGAGCATCGGCTCGACCTAGCCGCGAAATACGCCAATAATGTCATCGTTATGGATAAAGGCGGAGTCGTCTTAAATGGTACTCCCAGAGAAATCTTCACCTCCGAAGAAGCTCGGCTGATTGGTGTGGGCATCCCCAAAGCAACAAAACTGTATCAGCATCTCAAACAAAATGGAATACACCTGAAAACTGTTCCAGTGACCACGGAAGAGACAGCAAATCTACTGCGGGAGGCGCTGAAGCATGATTGAAGCCAAAGACTTACATTTCACCTACCCAACCGGACTCGAAGCCCTGAAGGGAATCAACCTCACAGTCGACGACGGAGAATTCTTGGCTGTCATGGGGCAGAACGGCGCAGGAAAAACCACTCTGGTGAAGCACTTCAACGGGCTTTTGAAGCCAACCACGGGCGAAGTCCTAGTGGATGGCGTGAGCACCCGAGATGTGAGCGTGGCTAAACTGTCTCGGAACGTTGGTTTCGTTTTTCAGAATCCAGATCACCAGCTATTCAGCGAAACCGTGGAGGAGGAGATTGCCTTTGCCCTAAAAAATTTCGGTTTTGAAGAGGCAGTTATAGAGAAGCAGGTTGAGTGGGCTCTGAACCTTCTGGATATAACTCCGTATCGGAAGACTTCTCCGTTCATGCTCAGCGGCGGAGAAAGAAAACGGGTTGCCTTGGCTTCGATTCTTGCTTGGGACCCTCAGGTAATTATTCTGGACGAGCCGACGATAGGTCAGGATTATAAGCAGAAGGAGAAGCTGCAGCAATTCATATTGCAGCTGAACGCTCAGAAAAAGACCGTGGTTGTGGTCACTCATGATGTGGAGTTTGTGGCTGAATGTAATCCTCGGGTCATATTGATGAGCCAAGGAAAAATTTTGGTTGATGGCATAGCGGAAAAGGTTTTGACGAACCCGAAGTTGGTGGCGCAGGCTTCGATTGTGCCTCCTCAGATAACCCAGATTTTTTTGGAGCTGGCTGATTTGGGGTTGCCAACCGATGTTATTGACGTTCATGAAGCCACCAAGATTCTGTTGGGTCGACTGAGGGAGAGACAATGAGCGTCTTTGAAGGCTTCAAGTTCAGGAACGTTTCTTCCGTGGTTCATAATCTGGATCCCAGAATCAAATTTTTCTTCGTTTGCGTCCTGTTTGTGATGGCGATTCTGTTCAGCAAGCTGCTGGCTCTGGTTGTCCTGTTTTTCGTACCCTTGCCCTTTGTTTTTATGGCTCGAGTTAACAGGCAATGGTTGCGTTCCCTGAGAGGAGCAGCGTTATTGGCAGTCTTCATTTTTGCAACAAACCTTATTTTCGGATACTTTTATCCAACATCATTTCAGGAAATAACTCCGCCGATTGATACAGTCGTGGAATACTTGGTGCTTTTGGAGCGGGCTGCAGCCATGACCTTACGTTTCGTTGTTCTGATTGCGTCCTTCTCAGTGTTCTTTCTGACAACCTCACCTGACCATCTGGGCTTGGCGCTGCAGCAGAGCCGCATCCCCTACGAGTTCTGTTTCGCCTTCACCACAGCAGTTCGCTTTGTTCCAGTGTTGGCTGACGAGGCGCAGACCATCATGGATGCCCAGAAGGCAAGAGGGTTGGAGCTGGAGCGTGGAAACTTCCTTAAGCGGGTTAGAAACTACATCCCCATCCTTATTCCATTGATTGTGAATGCTATCCGAAGAAGCTTAGAGTTGGCGGAGGCGATGGAGTCAAGGGCTTGGGGTGCCAGCGAAAAACGAACAAACCTTTATTCCCTCAAACTGAAGAAAGCTGACTACATTCTGTTTGTAGTTTCTGTTCTAATGCTGACTGTCGCAGTTTACATTTGGCTGTATGTTCCAATCCTCTCATTGACTGCACTACTTCCTCTCTAAAACCTCGTTTAATCTGAAGATGTAAAACCTAGCTCAAAACAAGCCATTGTCTGATTAACCGTTTTTTCTGGTCTACCTTGTTTTCTTCCGTCGCCGCTGCCGTTTCTTTTTGGTTCTCTTCTGCTTCTTCTTTTTGGTTTTATTTGTCATGCCGTGATGTCTTGCCATGATGATCGCGTTTCCTTTCATGTTAGTCGAAAGTGTGATTCTTAAAGTTTTATGTTACCATCTTTTTGGCTATTATTAAAGCTTGTTTTCCTGTTTCGAGTTTGCTTTGGTTGTCATCCGCTTTTCTGCTGTTTCGCTGTTTATTGCAGGCTAAGCGTCTACTGGTCCCCATTAATCGATGTGTAGGACCGTAAGCTGTTTCAGAGTCGCTCCATCTCATCATCACATGAGCTCAGAATGGTGTCCCTCATCACACAGTACAAAGTCTAGCATGAAGGCTTAAAACCTTACTCTTTCTGTCCCGATGCGCAACGAACCGCAGAGACTAAAAATGTTTTCCCGATTATTTTGTGCTCAACTTGAATTCCTTGTGGATTGCCCTAACTGTCTCGTCTCCATCCTTTTCCTTGACTACGAATGAGACGTTAAGTTCCGATGAGCCCTGAGCGATCATACGGACGTTTATTCCTTCATTTGCAACGGCTGAAAAGATTCTTGAAGCCACTCCGGGCATTCCTTTCATGCCTGCACCCAAAACCGCGACTACGCACACATCCTCCTCGGACATGATTTCGCGGATAAAGTCTCTGCCCAGCAATGCTATCTCCAAAGTGTTGACTGCCCGGTCCAGCAGGCTTCGTTGAATAACCAGCGAAATGTTTGACTCTGAAACGCTCTGCGAAATCATTAGGATGTTGATGTTTTCTTTTCCGAGCACCTCGAAAACTTTTGCTGCTGTTCCCGGGGCGCCAACCATGCCTGCTCCGCTGACAGTTATCACCGCAACGTTCCTGACTAGGGTTACGGCTTTAACCCCATCTTTCTGTTTGATTTTCTGTTCTTTCTTTATCAGCGTTCCCGGCATATCTGGGTTGAAGACGTTTCTGATTCTGACGGGGATTCCCTCTTTTCTGGCTGGCTCCAAAGCTCGGGGATGCATGGCCTTGGCTCCGAAGATGGTCAGTTCTGTGGCTTCTTGGAAGGACAGTTCATTGATCGTTTTTGCTGAAGAAACGATTTTGGGGTCAGATGTCATCAGTCCGTCCACGTCTGTCCATATCCAAACTTCGTTAGCTTCTAGGGCGGCTCCGATGATTGTGGCGGTGTAGTCTGAGCCTCCCCTGCCCAAGGTTGTGGTTTCTCCGTTCTGTGTTGCAGCTATAAAGCCCGTTAACACTGGAATGGCTCCCTTTTTCAGCAGAGGCTCAAGGTTCTTTTTGACCTGATATTTGGTGACGTTCATGAGGAGACCGGCTTCCCCAAAGTTGTTGTCGGTCACTATCCCCGCTTCTCCTCCAGTGAGATGCTCCGACTTCAGTTCCAGGTCTTTGAGGGCTCCGCTGACTATGGGCGCAGACAATTTTTCTCCGTAAGAGATGACTGTGTCTCTTGATTTGGGGGTGAGTTCGCCGACAAAAACGATTCCTGTTAGAACCTGCTCAAGCTCGTTTATCCTTGCCCTGAGAGTCTGCTCCGCCTCTTCTCTTACCTGACCGCTTTTGATGGTCTCCTTGGCTGTAACTAAATGCCTTTCAAGAATCTCCTGCTTGAATTTTCGGATGTACCCGCGGTTTCCTTTTTTAGCTTCCTCTGCCGCTTGGATAAGCTGGTCAGTGACGCCTTCCAAAGCAGAAACTACGGCAACAACGGCGCAATCTTCACTCCTGTTGTCTGCTATCAGCTCGGCTACGTGGCGAATCTTTTTGCCTGTAGCTACGGAACTTCCTCCGAATTTCATCACTATCTTCTTCAAGTTTTCTTCCTCGCCTTTATGTTATCATCTTGTTTGCTATGTTCTGTTTTATGTCCAGCAGATCCCTTAACACTGCGCTGGCGGTTTCCGTTCCTCCTGCCCCAAGTCCGGTGATGGTTTGTTCGCCCGCGGATTCTGAGACGAAAGTTACGGCGTTGAGGGCTCCGTCCACGGCTAGGGGATCATGTTTGGATATTTGGGTGGGCTCCACTTTTAGGTTTTCTTCGATGGAGCCTATGAGCTTTATTGTTGAGCCTTTCTTTGCGGCGTCCTCTATGTTTTGGGCTGATACGTCGCGGATGCCCCTGATTTTCACGTCTTTGATGGTGACTTTCTTGTCCATTATCCAGTTTGCCATGATGACCAATTTGGCGGCTGCGTCGTAGCCGTCAACGTCCATGGTGGGGTCAGCCTCAGCGTATCCCAGTTTCTGTGCCTCTTTCAGGGCTTCATCGAATGTGATGTGCTTCTCATCCATCTGCGAAAGAATGTAGTTTGTGGTGCCATTCAGTATTCCCCTGATGGAGACTATCCTGTCGCCTTGAAGGCAATTCTTGGCGAACTCCAGAATCGGGGTTCCCGCGCCCACGGTTCCGCTGAATCGCAGACAAACGTTGTTGTAGTCCGCCAACTCTGTTAGGGCTGGCAATGCTAGGGCTAGGGGTCCCTTGTTTGTTGTGACCACGTGTTTTCCTGTTCTGAACGCTGCTTTGATGTAGGATAATCCGGGTTCTGCAGTTTCGATGTTGGTGGGCGTCACCTCAACCATGGCTTCAGCCTCCACGGACTCGATGGTTTCTAGCGCTGACATTCCTGGGCGTCCATGTTGGCTGCTTGCTGACACTGTTCCTTTCTCTTTTTTGAGTGCCAGCATCTCTTCTAGGTCTAGTCCCTTCGGGTTTATGGCTGCGCCTTTCTTGTCTACTATGGCTACTATTCTGGGGCGGAAGCCGTATTTTCTGGCAAGCTCCCTCTTTCTGCTTGTGATGATTTGGGCGAAGCTCTGCCCGACTACTCCCCATCCCACCAAGATTATCCTCATCTTTCGTTCACTCTGCAGTTCTGTTTACGCTTGTATGTTGAATCTCCTCTATTACCGTTATCTTTTATAAATAATAAGCTAGGCTCAGGAAACGCACTCCCCATTTCTTGTTTTTCATATTAGGAGACTAATAACAGTGCATTGTTGAAAACAGTCTTTTTTCTGAAAACCAAGAAAGATAAAAAAAGTTGTGTAAGCTATAAGTCCAGAACGGTGCCAAAACAATGAGTGGTTCAGAGGATTTGGAGTTTAGGGATGCCTTCAAGCATTGGGCTGAGCAGATGGATTGTCATCAGTATCAGATTTTTGTGGAAACCGCCAAGATTGTGGATTTGCTGAAGCAGAAGGAGGTGTCCGCGAAGACAAAGAACGAGATGATCATCGTGGTTAAGGGCTTGCAGGCAACCGTGAAGTCCATCTCTAAGGTACTCTCGAAGTACATCCAATAAACAAGCAGATTACTTGGTTGGTTTTCCCAGAAAACGCAGCATAAACGCTTCACCCTCTATCAAACCAAAGCCGCCCCTCTTGGCAGACGATTCATCGAACTGCTTCACTTCGTCAGCTTCGATTGATGGGGAGTAGATTGTGAAGGGCACTGGGTCTCTTGTGTGTGTGCCTATCTTGATGGGTGTGGGGTGGTCAGGCAAAACCGCAATCACGCAGTCTTCTTTTAGTCCATCCAGTATATGTCCGAGTAATCGTTTGTCCAAGTCTTCTATTGTTTTGACCTTCAGCTTGTAATCTCGGGAGTGCCCAGCCTCATCCGGCGCCTCAACATGAACAAACACCATGTCATGTTCTTCAAGCGCTTCTAGAGCAGCCTCGGCTTTGCCTTCATAGTTGGTGTCATATAATCCAGTGGCGCCGGGGACATCAATAACCTTCATTCCGGCGTAGACTCCGATTCCCTTAACCAAGTCAACCGCGGAAATCACCGCTGCATCCACATCATACTTCTCTCTATATGTGGGCATGACTGGTTTTCTGCCGCCGCTCCAAGGCCAAATCATGTTTCCGGGTTCTTTGCCAGACTTTCTTCTAGCAACATTAACGGGGTGATTTTCCAGAACCTTCTTGGAATCAAGAATCAGCCTATTCAGCAAGTCAACGGTGATTTTTGTTTCTTCAGTTTTGGCTTTTGGCAGAATCTTCAAGATTTCGTCTCCTCTAGCATCGTGGGGTGGAGTACACTCGATAATTGTTTTGTGCATGTAGTTTCTTATGATCAGGAAGTGCCTGTAGCTTAAACCAGCAAAGAACTCTACTTGGTCTGGTTTTTCCATTTCAGTTTTCAGTGCATCTATCAATTCCGCAGCTTCGCTGCTTGTTATGTGATCGGCAGAATAATCGATCAGGATTCCGTCTTTTTCTGTAATGAGGTTACATCTGTACGCTACATCGTTTGCTTCTAACCGAATGTTTCTGGCAGCAGCCTCGAACGGACCTCTTCCGCTGTAAAATCTTGCGGGGTCATAACCGAGAACTGAAAGAATCGCGGGACCTGAACCGGGGTTTAATGCCTCCGAAACTGTTCTGAGCAGCCCATTTCGTCCTTTGGCTGCGATCATGTCCATGTTCGGTTTGTTTGCCGCTTGGAGGGGAGTCTTGTTACCCAACTCTGGAACAGGGTAATCGGCCATTCCGTCTCCAACAATAAGCAAATACTTCATTTCAGTTCACAGCCCTTTGTTGTGCCACTTCATGGTTCAGTTCGGTTATACCTGTCTTGTGGCGTCTTCCTCTATTTCTTTTTCGTTTTTAGGCTCTGATTTCTCTTTTATGTAACTTAGACCTGAAAATGCCCTTTGTGTAGTATAGTAACTTTTTCTCCGGTTTCTTTGGTCACCGTTACAGTGGGGTCTGAGATGAGCAGGTCCATGTGATTCTTTGATGGGTTTTTGCCCCCAGGCATGTCCGTGTTATCCCCAAAAGCCACATGAATTGTCCCCAACATTTTTTCCGCCTCAAGAAACTCCTGTACAAACCGTGCTTTAGGGTTGATTCCGAAGGCAAATTCTCCTACAACATCAGACCAGTCGTCAGTCTGAAACGTTTCTTTGACTCTGCGCAGGTGCTCCTTGTCCTCAGAAAACACGGTTTCCACTCTGCCCTTCTTGGCTGTGACTGCCACGGGTTTTCTTAGTTTTCCGATTCCGCCGACCGCCATGTCACAGACCAGTTTTCCATTCAATGAATCTTCGACAGGCGCAACGTACACTTCGCCCGTGGGAAGATTAATCCACTTCATTGTTTTCCTGTCCAGCTTGGCGTCAGTGATGAACTCTCGGTTCTTTGCGCTTAACGTCAAGTTGGTTCCCGCTGGATTACGTATCTCCACCGTTACCGTGTCTTCTAGGGCGCGGATGAGCTGCTCTGCGCGACTTTGCATGCTTTTGTGCTCTTCTGGGGTAAGGGCTAAGGCGCCTTCAGTGAGCATGTCCGCTGTTACTCCCGGGCAGTGTCCCAGACGTGCTTTGTGGTCTTGAGTTTCCGTTTTTATGAGTTTTATTCGGAACGGTGTCTCTTCGCGGTTACCCCGCAGCAGGTTAATGTAAATGTCTGGTTTCTGGGTCAAAAGTTCCTGAAGCTTGGCTGGGATTTCTGTTCGCGGTTCTTTGGTTTTTTCAAGAATTGCGAGTACAGTATTTAATCCGAGGGCTAAAGCGCCAGTTGCGAAGGCTTCTCCCACTTCGGCTTTTTCTTCATCGCAGACTATTAGGATTCCTTCGCTGCTGCTTGCTTCAAGAACGTTTTCCAGCGCGTTTTTTGTTGCTTCCCATGCTTCCAAACCGTTCACTTCAAGGGAATGTTATACGTAGGATGTTTAACTTTTCTCTTGGTTGGCTGTCTGTGTGTCTGGCAGCTTAGCTTCAAGCTTCTTTTCTAGTTGGTAAACCAGTAGTGTACAGATTAGAAATCCGCCGCCGACCCCTGTGAAGAGTACGCCTGCAAGGAATGTTGCGAAGTATTGGTTGGTTGTTATGGTGTACCCTTCTAACAGTGTTGGGTGCTCTAGGCTGTTTGCCCACAAAAACATGCCCAATGCAGCTGCAAACATAACAAGTGCTCCGCCAAGCGTGACATGCCACTCTTTCATAAGACTCACCTATGTCCATCTTGCTGATGAGTTGCACTTATCTTTTTTCACACATTTTTCGTCTATAACAAACTAAACAAACAGCAATTATCGGCGTCCAGAAGAGAAACATATTCTCTCATTTACTGTCTTCCCGGTTTTTGTGTTTCAGCAAAAGGACTGTTTTCAGTAACGCTGTTAGAATATGCTAATGGATGTGTGAACCTTAGACAGGAACTTTTGCTGTGCTGCTGAATTTCTGAAAAAAGACTGTTTTCAACAATGTACCTCTATTAGGGGTCTAATATGCGCAACGAATGTGTGAACTTTGTGTCTATCTGTTCTAGCGGTGGGCGGGACGGGATTTGAACCCGCATGTTTTTGTGCTGCTTAATCTTCTCTCCAGTTTGTTATGAGGGAGCCTATGGCTATGAAGACTATGCCGACCACCAGCACTATCACTGTGTTGTATAGCGCGCTTGCGGCGTTGCCGTAAACCATCGAGTCTCTTAATCCATCGCTTAGATATGTTAGGGGCAGAACTTTTGCAACTTCTCTAAGGAATTCGGGCATCATCTCTAAGGGGAAGAAGCTGCCTGACAGAAACATCATCGGAAACGTTACTGCGTTTACGGCGGCGTCAGCGGAATCGGTTTCCTTCACGAATCTCGCGATTACCATGCCAATTCCCGGGAAGGTTATTGAGCCCGCAACAATCAAAATTATTGAATAAATGCTGGGCAGAATTGTCACATCGAAAACCAGCACTCCAACGATTAAAATGACTACTGTTGAGATCGCGCACATGACCAGTTCAAAGAGGATCACTCCGATAATGTATTCGAACTTTGAGAGGGGAGTTGTAGCCAATTTTTTGAGTATTCCAAGTTCCCTGTTTCGGGTGTTCCATCCAACAGCCCCGAATACTCCAGTTGTCATTATGGTCATTCCGATTAAGCCTGGAACAAAGTAGTCTATGTAGCTGTAATTTTCGGAAACCAAGCTCTCTTGTTGAATTGTAACTATTTGCGGCGGGGTCTGTCCAGTTGCAAAAGCATTGAAGTATTCCACTATCTGCTCAACCACCCCTCTCACCGTCGCCGCTGAAGTGTCAATCTCCGGCGGAACCGTCTTCAGAACTACGCTTGCATTCTGGGCAAAACAAGACTGCTGGAATCCCTCAGGAATCAGAAGCATCATCTCAACACCCTCCTCCTCAATGTATGCTGCCGTGTCCTCGGCGGCGTCAACCATCTTAAGCTTCAGAACACCCGTTTCGTTCAGCATAGCAACAAACCCTGCAGACGCATCTGAGGGCTCACCATCAATAATGTCCTGATTTTGCACATAAAAATCAAATCGTGGATCCTCAGTTACGCTGAAGATTGCACCAAAGAGTAGCATAAGAAGAATAGGAAAAGCAAGCGTCCAGAACAGCGTGGATTTGCTTCTGAACCAGACTCTAAGACCGCCGCCCATAATAGCTAATATTCTCTTCAACTCAACTCACCATCCACAATCTTTTTGCCTGTGAGATTAAGAAAAACATCCTCCAAACTGGGTCTACGCACAATCAACTCTGCAAACTTGGTTTTGCTGCTATTAAGGGTCATCACGGCATCAGGCAGGTCAGATTTATCGCTGATCGGCACCAAAACGTCACCATTATCCACTCTTGCCTTCGGAAACCTTTTTCTGAGAACCTCATATGCCTCTACTCCCCCCTCTTCAACAATCAAAGTGGTCTTTCCGCCATGCTTCAGTATGAGCTCGCTCGGGGTTCCGTCAGCGATTATTTTGCCGTAACTGATTATAACCACCCTGTCGGACAGCACCTCAGCCTCATCCATGTAATGGGTCGTCAAGAAGACAGTTTTCTGTTGATCCCGCAACCCCTCAATAAGATCCCAAACATCCCTTCTTGCTTTCGGGTCTAACCCTGTGGTCGGCTCATCAAGGAAAACAACTTCGGGATCGTTAACTAAAGATATTGCAATAGCCAACCGTTTCTTTAAGCCGCCGGACAGGTTCTTGTACAGCGTTTTGGCTTTATCCTCCAAATCAACAAGCCTGATCAACTCGTCAACGTCCATTCCGCCATCATACATTTTCTTGTAATAACTAAGATTCTCTTTCACAGTCAGCAAATCAAAGGTGTTAAACTCCTGAGGCAAAACGCCGACCCGCTTTCTTATTTGCTGCTGCCCCCTTCTGCTAGAAACATCATAACCTAAGACTGATGCTTTGCCTGCTGTCAAACCCCGCAAACATACAAGTATCTCAACGGTTGTGGTTTTTCCTGCGCCGTTTGGACCTACAAAAGAGAAGACTTCTCCTCTGTTAACAGTGAAGGAGACGCCGTCAACTGCTGTTACATCCTTGTATTTTTTCACAAGCGACTCAACTTGTATTACAACTTCTTTGTTCATTTTTTAGGTCATACCTTTAGCTATGTTAACGAGATGAAATTTCAGAGTAACTATTATCTTTTGTGTGGTTTCCTGTTTCACAGAGTTTTTTGGGTTGTGTGAACACATAGCCGACACTTAAGAGCAACAAGAGTATTGTCTGGATGATGAATGAGGGAAGCATTCCTGTGACTGTGAAAAGACCTCTAGTCACCATGATTATGTTGGTTATTGCTATGCCAACTACTATCAGTATTGTGAGTGGCGCAACAAAGCGTCTTTCAACTGGCTTCTTGTATGCCCAGAGAAGCAGGATTGTCCATGCAAGCATTAGAGGTGCTCCATTTCCCATTGCAAAGTAGTACTGATCGCTAAAACTTTCAAACCCCCAGAATGCATTAGCCAATGGAGGAAACACCATCATCAGAAACGCCAAAAAATCGGCTATAGCACCCAGCAGGTAAGCCAGCTTCAATACCGTTACGCTTTGCTTCATTTTACTGTACTTCTCTTCTTTCGCTAAACGCATTGCTTTTCAAAATTGAAAAAATTTCGGACACTGGGTTAGGAAACTCTTTGGCGATTTCGTTTGCTGCTTCAAGTGGAACTCCTTGCTGTATCAGCGTTTTTTTAAATGTGGATTTTGCTTTTCTTCGTTTCATTGTGGTTTGCGTAACCAAACCTAACGATTGGAATGCCAGTTTCGAGCCGTAAAGGGCGCTGGAGATAAGGGCTTTGGCACCCATGGCTTAGCCCTCGTGGTGTCCAAACTTCATTCCTTTCAGGCTTTCACTCCATCTTGTCAAGGTTCCAAGATACTCTCTAGTCATGGCTAAAGCCTGATCATCTGGAATACCGCCTTCTTTCAAGGTTTTATAGAACGTCGCAACGGATTTACCCATGTCTGCTGCGGCTTCAGGACTGAAAAAGGCATCTAAGATTCCTTTCACGAGTCCAGGAAGTTCCTTGGATACGGCTGCTAGAATGCCTGAGATTTCTTCTGGTTTCGGTATGTCACTTTTGTTGTCATTCATATTACTTCACCTCAAATGTAGTATAGTCTGGATAGCATGTTTAGAGTTATTGGACAAATCTACCCAGTTTTATGGTCAGGCAGACGATATCGCGTTTTGTCTTTGGTTAAGGCTTTGGATTCTAGAAGCTTTTTTACTTTTTTTCTGATTGTCGTGCGCGACGCTTTTCCTCGCTGCCGTTTTATTTCCCGCGTAATCTCGCTGATGTTTTTTGGTCCCTTCAAGGCGATATAGTTGAGTATTATTTTGTTTATTTCATCTTTTATTGATATGGATTCTATGAGTTTGCGCGCTGACACGATGCGGTTAAGCGTTTTCAGGGGTTCGCCATACATGGCAGTTCCTATTTTTATGTTTTGAAGAAAATCTACAACCTCGGGATACTGTTGGCTCTCTGCAAGAACTGTTTCCAGATAGTTGAGGCGGTCTATTATCCAGTCCAGTTTTTTGTTTAGAGATTTGAGCGAGCCTTCAATATCCGACAAAGCCAATCGAACGTATATCTGATACAACAGAAAATATTACTTTTGCCTATAAACACTCAATATTTAATCCTGTTTCGACATAGACTTGTGTGGTGGTGAAAGAGTTATGCCCCGACTCGTGAAGGGCGGCAAATATGTTTATGGCTGGTCAGAGGTAGACGGCAATGGGCGAATTGTGGTTCCCAGCGAAGCGCTAAAAGAATACGGCTTCAAGGACGCCGACAAAGTCATCGTAATGCCGGGTAGCAAACGTTCCGGAGGATTTGCTTTAACAACTCCGTCCCTGCTGAAGAATTCGCGTTTGTCTGTTATATTAGATAGGGAGCCTCGGCTGGCGGGGTTTCGGTTACGTGAAGGAGAAACCGTGACGGTTGGCGCAAGAACTTACTGCTGGGTCAAGCTGAGCAGCAAAGGCGAGTTTGTTGTTCCTGCAGAAACCTTGAGAGAGTATGGAGTTAATCTGGGGGACCGTTTGCTTTCGGTGAGAGGAAGTCGTTTTGCATTAGGTTTTTGCGTAAGAGGTCCATTGATAGATGAAGCGAAAAAACATTTGAATCTTAAACTGTTCTAGTGCGGCGCATTATAACATGTAGATCATTTCGGTTATGCTTCCAAAACCTATGAGCCTACTGAATGGGTATGGAATCTTCTGAACTTTGAATTCTGTGAAGCCGATTCTTTCATAGAGCCTTCTAGCATTCTGGTTAGTTTCTACCACTTCAAGTTTAATTCGGCAGAATCCGCTGGAACGAGCATAATCTATAACAGACTGGAGAAGTTTGCTTCCTACACCTTTTCCGCGTTCATCCGCAGAGACTGCAAGGGCATCGATGAGCAACTCGTTTTTGGCGGGTTTGGTGAAGAGAGATAATGCAGCAAACAGGCTTACTCTTAGGGCTCCTAGTCCAAAGATTTTCACTGTTTGGTGGAGGCTGGCGTCAAGAAAGTTTTTTCCATTACATTCTAGTCCCGCAACTCCTACGGCGTTTCCGTTTTTGAGGGCGACTAGTGTTCTGTCATCGCGTAGACAGTTTGATGCGAAGGCTAGGAATTTGTTTTTGTCTCCGAAAAATATTCTGAATTTGTCCTCAAACGTGTCATAGAGTATCTTGGCTACTTTGACTCGTTGTTTTTCGGGTGTTCCAAATCTTATCTCTATGTTCAATTTTTGTAGCAGCTCTTCAGGTGTTGATGTGTTTGTGGTTTGCTCTTTGGTGTATAATCAGGTTTTGCTATTAAAAAATGGGTATATTTCAGAGTTTTGCGTAAAATCTATCTGTGCTAAGCGTTATTTTGTATAGTGGGGTACAGGTTTGAGGTTGTATTGTTGTCCGGAATGTAGGGGAACTGCGGTTACTTGGAACCGAAGACTCGGGAAGGCAGTATGTGCAAAAGATGGAACTCCAGTCAGCGAATTCAAGTTGCTTGCTGATGGCTAACAATTCTGCTATCCACAAAAGGGTGATTGTACATTAGCAGCGCAGTGTTAGCCTTTAGAATACAAAATTTCTTTGATGCACAACTTGCATCAAACGATTTCAGTTTTCTGTCAATCTTCTCAGCTGTTCTGCTTCTTCCCTGAGGGCAGCCACTTCTTCCTCTAAGCCGCTGATCTTGTTTTCTGCTCCTTTCCTAAGTTCATCTAGTTCAGCTAGCAAATCTGCCTTCTCTTTCTCTAGGGTCTCAAGTTTTTCGATAGTAACTGCCTTGGTCACGCTGGATCCATTCACGGGTTCTTGTGGCGTCGTTGAGTTCTCAGGCTGCATGCTTTCTTCTTGTGGTGTCGTTAGGTTTTCAGGCTGAATAATTTCTTCTTCTGTCTTCTCGTTTTCAGTATATATGGGCTCTACGGTTTCTTCGATAGTTACTGGTGTGTAGTTGATTTCTTTTATTGCGTCTCCAAATTTTGTTAAGCAGTATGGGCAAGCATAGTAAGTTTCTATTCTGGGTGAAATTACAAAGTTGGTGACTACAATTGGCTTTTTGACCACTTTTCTGCAGGATCCGCAGATGCAGCTACTAGTATGTTCCATTTTTATCGTGTTATTGAAGGGGCTCCCGAATATTATTGTTTGTTACATACGTGGAAATGCGTGGGTTCCAGTAATATGTCGGATATTGACTGCTTCATAATGTTCGAAACCGGATGGTCTCGCCAAAAAAGTGGGCAGAAGTGTCTGTGCGACAGGGTTTTCTCTGCTATGTTTGGCATTGAAGCCTATTTAGTGATGTGGTTGGTTGCTGTGGTTGCTGGTGGCTAGGCTGCAAACAGTTTGGGATAAGCTAGGTCATCATGCACTCTTCTAACGGTTCGCTCGGTTGCTCCCAGGTTTCTGAGAAGCTTCAGCAGATCGTCAAGGTTGATGATTCTTTTGCAGTCCTGACAAACCCTCAATTCAGCGTAGTATCTGGAAATTTTTCCGTGACAATCAGGACATTCAAACAACATATCAACTCCCCCAAATAATATACTGTGAAGCAGCTAAATATGAGTTTCTGAGCTTTTCTTCAGCTCAGCCACCCTCTCTTCCAGCGCCCTAATCTCTTCGCTCATAGCCTGTTTCTTTTTTTCGTATTCGTCGTTCAGCTTCTCTAGTTCCCTTTGAATGCTTGCCTTCTCACGGTTCAGCTGCGCAATCTGTTCCTGAAAATGGTTAAACGTCTGCACAACAGTGCTCATACACGAAGCGCAAACATGCACCTGAGGCTCTTTCGGCTCTTTCGTAACTTCGACACCGGACATCGCCAGACCACAACCATACATGTATGTTATAGGGTAAAATGGTTTTCCATCAAGATTACAACACTGAAGAGATGCAGGGAATCTGCGAAGAGGCTAACCCAAAAAAGGTTTGACAGGAAGTTTACAGAGAGTGTCTATATGACAGTTATTTTTCCGTATTTCCCAGTGGAAAGCTGCAACACATTTCTGAAAGATTTGGCATAACCATTCTCGATTTTCACTTTATCGCCAACCGTAACCTGACTAATCTGTTCATTCCAGAGCGTCAAAGTTATTCTTCCTGTTTCATCTTTAAGCGTAGCATCTGCAACCATTAGGGGTCGGTAACCATATTTACTGCGTACCTGGCGGGCGTAAGATTTCTCGGTAACCTCAGCTTCAATGTTGATTTCACTATCTCCCTCTTTAATATCGCTTATCTTCACTCAATTCACATCCTTCAAACAAACTCTTCCAGCTTACGGTAAGGTCGCTCATCTTTCCAAACAGGATCAACCAACTCGGTGTTTTGATGAAACTTTTTCCAAATAAGTTTCGGTGGTGGGCCGGACCGGAATTGAACCGGCGACCTTCTGCACGTCAAGCAGATGTCCTAACCAGACTAGACGACCGGCCCTTACAGCCATTCTAGGATGTTTTTCTCTTATTTAAGTTTCAGTTTGCCCTCTGCCCGAAATACGCAGAAAAGGCTGATTCTCCCCTCCCCCATAACGCTTAATAGCTTTCCTGCACGGTTTAGAATGACATGGGCGGGTAGATCAGCCTGGAATGATCGCAGCGTTGGCATCGCTGAGGCCGCGGGTTCAAATCCCGTCCCGTCCACCACAACCGAAGCCCCTAAACAGCCTCGCCAATTCGCTCGGCACGGCTCACCACTCACTCGCTAATCTGAACACAATAAGGAATGTTCCAAGGGCGTTAATGATAAACGAATGAGTGTAAGAACGGTAAATGTAAATTTAACCAAAGCAACCATAAAAGTTTATAACAGTGTTATAATAATATTATTTGTACTCATTTGTTTGGAGGGAAGAATTTTGACGAAAAAAAAGTCAATTCTGTATGTTCAGACTAGTGATGATCCTGAGCGACAATACTCTCCTCTTGTGTTAGCTCAGACTGCGAAAGCAATGGGCATTGATGCAAAAGTCTATTACCTTGGTCAAGGACTAAAGGTGCTACTACCAGGAATAGCTGAAAAAATAAAACTGGGATCTTTTCCAAGCGTGAAGGAGATGATTGACAAAACCCTGTCATTAGGCATTGAAATCCTAGTTTGTGAAGCATCAAAACAAATGTTTGGTTGGGAAAAAGTAAATTTGATCCCGGGACTAAAAATTGTTGGTGCAGCAACTCTAAATGACCTTACCTTAGAATCCGATAGAACAATGTGGTTCTGAAAAACAACCACCTTTTTATTACCAATGTTTTAATGGTGATTGAATGAGCAAAGCAACCTGGGCAAGAGGGTCTAAGTGCAGTCAACTACATCACAGTTGAAAACATTGATGCATACTTAGAAAAAGTAACTAAACTAAATGGAAAAATTCTCATGCCAAAACAACACGTCCCAACAGTCGGATTTATTGCTCTAGTAATGGACCCTGAAGGAAACCAATTCGGACTACTACAGCCTGAAATGACGTGAGAATTCTGCATCTGCCATATTTCCATTTTTTAAGAGAATGATCGTCCTAATCGTACCAAGGAGGTGAAGGTATGGGTAAGAAAAAGGGAGAAAAATATGAATGCGAAGAATGTGGGCTAGTAATCATGGTTGAGAATGCTTGTGGCTGTTCTCCATGCGATTTAATCTAATGTTGACTTGAGTTCACGCCGTACCACATGAAAACTTTTGCAATGATAGGCAGTATTACTCCGCAAGCTGTTCGAGTAATTACGGTTAACAGGAATCCATCAACTCCTGTTACAACATTCATTGGCGAAAGATGGAATACGCCAAAAAGGATGACGCCTCCAATAGTTGTTGCTATTACTCCTGTCAGTATCATTCTAAGGAAGTTTTCTGACCCTTTATTCATTGCTCCAGCCATGTAACCTATCAGCATTGGACTTAGAACATATCCTAGCAGAATTGTGTTAGCTCCAAAACCGCCTCCAGAAAATGGTGACCTGTACATGTCTGCCCAATAAAGCGCGTATAAGCTTCCCATTATGAAACCTGATGCCCCGCCTGCCCACTTGTTCCAAAGTAAACCCAGCAACAATGGAATTGCAACCATCACAAGTAACTCTTCAAGCTCCATGATTATGCCCGTTACTGCACCGAATCCACCATCACCAACAAGACTATCCAACTGTGAAACACCGACAATCAACAAAACCACAACAAGGGGAGCAATAATCCCATAAATTATGTCGTTACGAGTCCAATCTCTCCACCCCAAATCCATTCACGGTCACCCCAAATCTCATCAATTATTACATTTTGGTCAATATTCAAAGTAATCTACATTTAACGCTTTTGTTGAAAAATACAGAGTTTGAATAGATTTAATCTGCAGTAAGAAGATACCGCTCGCTCACTAACCCAAACAAAACAAGAAAGGCTCTAAGAACGTTAATGATAAACGAATATGCATAAGAACTGTGAATGCATATTTAACTAACCAAAACTGAGGATGAAAAACAGTAATTAATTGTGCTTCTGATCTACTTGCGAAATGCTTTCTTAATCAATTTGATTTTGTGTCGGATTTCTTCTGATTGATACTCGGTGTCTACGATAACTATTTCTTTCTTTTTAGGTGTTAAGGGATCGTAGAGAGCCCAATTTGTTGTAAATTGTTTCATGATTTTTTCCTTCCATGTAGCGTCATTTCAAATCGGTATTGTATATTACGATTTAACATATTAGATGTGGTAATATATAACATAATATTACCAATAATGAAATATTGCTTAACCGAATTACGTTTTTGACAACCCAGCCATCCTTCATGTAGCCCTCCCAATAGAGACGATTGTTTGTTATGTTGAGATTTTTTTGCTATGTTTATTAGCCAAATTGTTAAATATTAACTAGAGACCTTACGTAAACTCATGAACTTTAAAGAGTGGATCATACCACAGGACAAAATTTTCTTCAACATTCTGGAGCAACAATCAGACTTGGTGCTTAAAGCAGCACAATTATTTAGGAAAATGCTTAATGAGCCAGAAAATTTTTCAGAGAACGTTAAGGAAATGAAGCTCCTAGAACATCAGGGCGACGAGATCGTGCATAAGATGATTCATAGATTGCACAAATGCTTCATTGCACCAATTGATCAAGAAGACCTCGCAGATCTCACCTCTTTATACGATGACGTGTTAGACTACATTGATTCAGTGGCAAATAGGATATTCATGTTCGAAATAAAAAACCCAGATGACATAATCAAAGAATTTGCTGAAATAATTGAAAAACAAGTCACAGAAGTAAACGAGGCTCTAAAACACGTACGCAAAATGAAGCAAGAGGAAATAGAAAACCGTTCCAAACAAGTTCACAGCCTAGAGAACGTAGCAGACGACCTTCACGATAAAGCAATAATTAAACTCTTTAAAGAAAAGGATCCAGTCAAAATCATCATCATGAAAGAGATTTATGATTTTCTTGAAGAAATCACAGATAAATGTGAAGATGTTTGCCTAGTTATCCAAGATATAGTTTTGAAGAATGCTTGATCCTATGATGCTCCTGATCTTTGCCTTGATTCTTGCTATTATCTTTGGGTTTTGGACGGGTTTCACTGACGCAGCTTACGCAACAGCAGGAATAATTGCTACAAGAGCTGTGAAAAGCAACCGAGCTATTCTACTTTCTACAGTTGGCTCTTTGATAGGTATGACGATTTTTGGGTCTGCAGTCGCTAAAACGATTGGGACAGGGATTGTTACAGAGGGGTTTGCTTCGGGAGAGGTTATTATTGCCGCTCTGCTTGCTTCTTTGATTTTTGATGTTATAACTTCTTGGATTTACGCTTTACCTATTTCTGAAACTCATGTCCTGATTGGTGGATTGATAGGTGCGGGTGTTGCAGCAGGTGGATGGGAGATCATAGAAGTTGGAGGCATCATAAACAAAGTTGTTATTCCTTTGATTACTTCACCATTTATCGCGATTATTATTGCCTTTGCTATTACTGGCTTAATTATCAGAGCTTTCAGAAATCGTCCTGCAAGCAAAATGAATAAACGGTTTAAGCGCCTTCAACCCATTGCCACATTTTTCTTTGCTATTACCGATGCCTCAAATGATGCACAGAAAGTTATGGGCATAATGACAATGCTCATGTTTTATTATGGTTACATATCTGAGTTTGTAGTGCCGTTTTGGGTCGTTATCGTTTCATATGTAGCGATAGCTTCAGGTGTCGTTTTTGGTGGATGGAGAATTGTAAAGACGATGGCAAAAAAGATAACTCGTATTCGACCATATCAAGGCTTTTCAAGCGATATATCTAGTTCTCTAATCTTGGGTTTAGCAGCTTTTCTTGGAATTCCGATGAGTTCTACCCATATTTCTAATGGGACTTTGATGGGTGTGGGGTTGACCAGAGGAAAAAAAGCAGTGAAATGGGGAACAATGCGAAGCATCATTTGGGCCTGGATATTATCTGCGCCACTATCAGCCGTTTTAGCATATTTCATTTACACCATCATAATTGCCGTTATCTAATCGCCAGTTTCTGTTGTTACAACGTTTATTGAGTGAAAACTATGTCATAGACTATCATGTCTTTCTATGTGGGAACATGACTAGATTTTAACCCCCGAATCCAAGCATTTACTCCTACTAACTTCTCCCTACACCCACCGCAACACATGCATTGGAAGAGACAGAACCGTACAGAAAGTTGCGATTTCGCGTAAACAACAAAAAAGGAGTTGACAAGAAAAAAGATTTCTTGTTTTATTCTTGCTTGTGCAGGAATTTAACTCCCAGCAATACAAGAACCGCAGCGCAACCCAAGTCTGCCAGGCTCCAAAGACCATCAATGAGAACGTTGACTATGGATCCATACCCGCTAGCTATATACAGGAAACCATCTAGACCACTAAAGAGGAACGTCAAAGCCCACAGTACCAGGAAGTAGCCTATCAGCTGATTTCTGGGAAAGCCTTCAGCGATTTTCGCTAAGAATTCACACATTTTTTTGTCTCCAAACGTAGTTTTTCGACAAAGTACTATATTAGATTTTAACCCCTAAACCCAAACATCATTTTTTTCGTGCACAGATCAATCATCATCTTTCGTGAACTTGCCTAGTTTTTTCATAGTTCTATGAGTGACTTCTCATAATCGGCAACTACATGCTTCTTCCCTTTCTGAACGACCTTATGTCCTTCTGCTTCCAGAAGCCTCTTCAATCCTTCCACCCCACCCGGATATTTCGGATTTAACACCCCGTTCACCTTCAAGGTACGCCAGTAAGGCGTAACATCCTCTGCTCCATTCTGTCTCTGCTCCTCAGCAGCATGAGCAGCCACCCAAGCGAAGATGCCCGTTGTCATTGGACAGCCAATCGTCGCGTTATGTTTCTTGGCTAAAGCTTCACGAAGCCCGTTGACGGTGACAAGTTTTCCTTCAGGCACCCTCCTCATCAGCGCATCCACATCTAACGGTGCCGGAATAACAACTGTTCCAGTGCCCCATCTTTTGCTCATTTTCTCAGTGATCTTCTCAACCTTGGGCAAGCCCCTGCTGTCATGCAGCTTCTCAGCCCAACTCTTCTTTTTCTTAACCATAATCCTCCCCAAACTGAATTCATATTAGTAGCCTAATAAAGGTACATTGTTGAAAACAGTCTTTTTCCTTTCTTTCCAAGCAAAAAACTGATTCTCCATTCACATCCCCGAGCATATTAGGAGACTAATAACAATAGATTGTTGAAAAAATCTTTTTTCTGGAAATCCAAGAAGAACCATGTTTTCGTTCTTTGATAAGGCTTATAGGAGATTGCTTCTTTAAAAGAAAGAAGAGTGGCTATGTCTTCGAAACTGATCGTGGTGAAGGTTGGCACCGGAAGCCTAACCAAAAACGGCGGAATCCTCGACCTAGAACTAATGCAAAAACTGGTTGACCAAATAGCCGAAGCCATAAAACAGGGCAACAGAATCGTTTTTGTGACCTCCGGAGCCGTAGCCGCAGGCATAGCCGAACTTGGAATCCCCCCAAAACCGAACGACATAGTTTTCCAGCAGGTCTCAGCGGCAACAGGACAGAGCATAATCATGTCCACATACCGCGAACTCTTCAAGAAGCAGGGGCTGAAGGTTGCCCAAATCCTGTTAACCGCGGAGGACCTCTCCAACAGAGCCGCCTACCTGCACATCTGCGACGTCCTAGAGATGACGCTGCAGCTGGGCATCGTTCCCATCATCAACGAGAACGACGTAACATCCACAGACGAACTGACACCCGTAACAAAAGGCTGCAAAGTAAACTTCAGCGACAACGACATCCTCTCCGTCCTCGTAGCCAACGCCCTAGAAGCCGACCAGATCATCATCCTCTCCAACGTAGACGGACTATACACCATGCACCCAAAAAGACGAGATGCAAAACTGATCAAAACAGTCGAAACAATCACGCCCGAACTCAAATGCGAGATAGAGGGAAAAAGCCGACTGGGCAAAGGCGGCATGAAAACAAAAATCAGAGCCGCAGAAATCGCCACAGCCAGCGGCATACCCCTAGTGATAGCCAACAGCCAAAAAGAAGACGTGATACGGGACATACTGGCGGGAAAAAAGATAGGAACCCTCTTCAAACCCCAAAAACGGCTGCCTCAAATAAAACGATGGATAGCCTACGGTGCCTCAACAAAAGGGCAGATATTCGTGAACGAGGGAGCCGAAAAGGCGATACTGAAGGGCGCCAGCCTTCTCCCCGTAGGTGTAGTTAAAATCACCGGAACCTTCAACGAGGGCGACGTAATCAGCCTAGTAGACCAAGATGGCGCCGAGTTCGCGAAGGGCAATCCAAACTATAATAGCGGCGAAATAAACATCATTAAGGGGCTGAAAACAAATCAAATCAAGAAAGCCCTCGGGTACATAAGACGCAAAGAGATTATTGCCCGAAAAAACATACACATCATGAAGTGAAAAAAGATGATAGAAGAAATCTGCAAGAAAGCAAAAACCGCCTCAACACAACTGGCACAAGCTTCCGCCGAACAGAAAAACAAGGCACTCTGCAACATGGCAGACCACATCGAAAAGAACTGCACACAAATCTTAGAGGCAAACAAAAAGGACGTGGAAGCCGCCAGAGCCAAAGGCGTGAAAGAGGCGTTAATTGATCGGCTTGTTTTGGATAAACGCCGAGTGGAAGGCATGGCGAACAATCTGAGAGGATTAACCAGTCTTTCTGACCCCGTTAACGAAATCGTGAAAACATGGACCCGACCAAACGGGTTAATCATCGGTCAGCTCCGTGTGCCCTTGGGCGTAATCGGAATAATCTACGAATCCAGACCCAACGTCACATCAGAAGCGTCTGGTCTGTGCGTAAAATCTGGAAACGCCATAATCCTCAGAGGCGGCTCAGATGCCATAAACTCGAACATGGCAATAGGAAACGCACTGCGAGTTGCACTGGAAGAGACAGGACTGAACAAGGACATTATTCAGGTTGTTCCAGTGACCGAACGAAAGTACGCTGAGCAACTCATGCAGATGAGGGATTACATAGATGTGCTGATTCCACGAGGCGGAGCCAACCTAATCAAAACGGTAGTGGAAAAAGCAACAGTTCCAGTCATAGAGACCGGAACAGGGAACTGTCACATCTACGTCGAAGAAGACGCCGACCTCAAAAGAGCCGTGGACATAGTGATAAACGCTAAATGTCAGAGACCCGGAACCTGCAACGCTGAAGAGAAACTTCTGGTTCACAGGAACGTTGCAGAACAGTTTCTGCCAACCATGGTTGACGCCCTCATCAAACATGGAGTTGAGGTTAGAGGATGCAAAAAAACGGTCGAGATAGTTCCGAAGGTGAAGCCAGCAGTTGAAGAGGACTGGGGAACAGAATACCTGGACCTGATTATAGGCATAAAAGTAGTGAACGATCTGGATGAAGCCGTAGGTCACATAAATAAATACGGCACCAAGCATTCTGAGTCAATCTTAACAGCGGACTTCAACAAGGCACTGAAGTTTATCCGCGAAATAGACGCAGCAGCCATATACTGGAACGCCTCCACACGCTTCACAGACGGCGAACAGTTCGGGTTAGGAGCAGAAATCGGAATCAGCACCCAGAAACTACACGCAAGAGGACCAATGAGCATCCAACAGCTGACAACAACAAAATTCTTCATACTGGGCAGAGGACACATCAGAAAATAAGCGTGTGAGTTTGCGGGAAAAGCTGGTGATTACCCAAAAAAGAAAAATGTTAGGGGCTTAACATCTTATCTATCGTTTGTAAAAGTCTAACGTTAGCTTTGTATGCCTGCTCTAGCGTTTGTTCGCCTTCTTCTGTCAAACTGTAAACCCTCTTTTTTGCGTCATCGCTGCTAGTTACCAAGCCTTCTCGTTCTAATGCATATAGATGAGCATAAATTGTTCCTGAGCTAAGTAATACTCCAAATTTGTTGTGAATATAACCTATTGCATCATAACCGCTCATAGCACCGTTTCTGAGTTCAGCAAGCAGCAACACATCCAACGCTGACTTTACACTCTGTCTTCGCAATTTTTCAAGAGTTTTATTTTTTCGTGAAGTCAAATCAAATCGCGTCCACAGATTCATTTTTGGCTTTTTCTTGCGAATTGTTTATGGCGTCATTAATGCATTTTATCAACGTAGAAAAAACCACCTCAGGTTTACCATACTTACCAACAAACCCATTAGCACCTAACCTAAATGCTTCAAGCGCTGTTTCTTTGTCTTCGGTTACCGTAAACACAATAAATGGGATATCACTGCCATTATCTCGAAGCGTTTTCAGAAACTCGAAACCGTTTGTCATAGGCATCTGAATGTCACACACGATTGCATCATATTCTTTTTGAATCATTTTTTCAACAGCTGACTCAGCAGAAAAAGCTAAGTCAAAATCGAAATTGCACTCTAGATTTAGACCATTCTTCACACTACTCAATAGTTCCGAATCGTCATCGACAAGAAGAACTTGAATCTGATTTGTTTTCGACAAGTTTGTGACCTTTAGGGCAATCGTAAATCTTACGAGATATAAAAACATTGAGTTACAAAAAATTCTAAAAAAGGATAAAAGTGAATAAATGTATATATATGTAACACAGATGCCAGTAATGGGGGATTATACATCACAACAGATAAGAAGCAAACAACCAGTTATTCCTTCAGATTTGATAAAGACTTGCTAGAAGTACTGCGTGAAGAAGCTAAGAGACAAGGTATCAGCGTCAATGCGCTACACAACAGAATTCTAAAAGATTACTCTCTCCATTGGAGATGGGTTGAACGCATAAAGCCAGTTATGATAACACGTCCAACAATTGCGGGAATAATAGGGTGCTGTCCAGAAACTAGCGTCGAGGAAATCGCAAAATTTTCAGGTTCAATAGGTGCTAAAGATGCGTTGCGAACATTAGGAATTAATCCAACATATGAAAGGCTGACAGAGTTCATTGAAGAGAACCTGGGCAAATATGGAAATTGGTTCGACTACAGTCAATACGTTAGAAGAAAAACAGACATTATTCATTTACGTCATGAATTAGGAAGAAGATGGAGTATCTTTGTAGCTAACCAAGTGGCTGCAATGTTCAAATCAATTCTAGATATTACTGCAAAAACAGAAATCTTTGACAACTATGCAACTCTAGAAATAACAACATAACCCCTCTTTTTTTACCAATTGATGAACTACTGTGTTAGGCAATCAGAGCGGCTTCAAATAGGAGCAAGACCTCCATCCGCCAAAAATTATGACAAAAGGATTGGCGCTGATTTCAGCTATGGAAGTTGGATTCAGAAAGTTTATATGTCGCTTGCGATGTCTGTAGTGATATCGCTGGTGATATAGTGGCGGATAGGTGGATAAAACGAACAGGCGGCGTCCCAAGAGGACTCCTACGTTTCCTAGTCCTGAACATGCTGACAAAGAAGCCAATGTCCGGCGTAGAAATTGTTGAAGTAATCGAGAAAGAAACAGGCGGAAGATGGAAACCAAGCTCAGGCTCAATCTACCCCCTTCTAGCTCGGCTACATGGCAGAGGTTACACCACAGAGCTGCCCAGCGAAGAAACAGGACTGAAACGATACAAGCTTACAACTAAAGGAAAAAGACTTTTCGAAAAACAGATAAGCTTTGGACAAACAATGTTGAAGAAACTGGAATTTCTTGTACCCCTACTTATCAGCGGATTCCAGTTTGATCCTAACGACGAAAAAATTCTTTCCGGAACCAGAGAACCCGCCAAAAGAGTTGTCATGACTCTGCTAAATCTGCGAGTAGCGAGGCGTCAACTGACTGAGCAGGACGCAAAGGAAATAGAGCGAATTTTGAGCAAGTGTGCCGACGAACTTGAGGAGATAGTGAAAAGAATCGATGAAGAACAGGTCTGAAACGTCAAGCGTCACGACTATGAGCTTTCAGGAACTCATGTTTTGGGCGTTTTTTGCAAAAGAATTGCCGTGGGTGAATTTATTTGGGCTTGAAATCTAGTTTCATGATAGCAAAAAGGTCTTTGTGGAGAAGAAAAACAAAGAATCTCAGCGCCATCCTAGCAGTAACCCTTGGAGTCACATTATTGGTCGGCATTCAAATCACAACCGACACACTAGAAAACACGTTTCTTACAAGCCTGCTTCAAAGTGAAGGAGAAGTCGACTTTCGTATAACAAATTCCACCACTGGCGGCTACCTAACAGCAGCAGACGCAGAAAACATCACTGCCTTGGTTCCAGACGCTGTGGGAATTATGCCTGAACTAACCATGCGAGCACCCGTAATGTTGGGGTCACAGTTTGATGACTCAGTTAAGCTGGCAGGGATCTCAACCGATTTTCCAGAGGCGTTCGGCTCTTTTTATGACTGGAAAACTGGAGAAGAAATGGACATTAGTTCCCTCCTGATGAGCAACAGCAGCATCCTTTTGTCAAGTGATCAAGCTGAAAAATTGGGACTAGATGAAGAAACATCTTTGCCTGTATATTTAACCACCGAGTTTACTAACCTCACAGCAACAGTTGCGCCGTCACCCGCGGTCCCATTAGCTGGTTGGGCTGTGGAGTCGAATTTCACTACTGTTGACTATACACTGCACACTTCTTTAAGCAGTCTGTCTCTTGAACTCGAGGAGAGCGCTTTTCCTGGCTTCATGCCCAGCATGGTTACCATTTACACAATGAACAGTTCTTCACTCAGTTTGTCAGACTACGATTACATCAATGTGACGGCTACGGGGACAAACAACACCAAAGTTTTGCTAGGTTTCTCCATGGATGATGGAAGCAGTTTTAATGTGACGGAAATGGCAGATGTAGATACGCTAAACACGGAGTTATTTGATTTAACACCGTATGCTGGAAGAACACTAAGAGGCGACGCATTTCTTACAATTATGAGTTCTGATGGGCTGCCAGCAAGCATCGAAATATCCGAAATCGCCTTTGAAACCACAGCACCCGTTGTCTCCTATACATCCGAAATCGCAAGAGTAGATCTGCAGATAGTTGGAATCTTTGATTCTAAACATCCCGGAATAGGATCGCAGTATAAGGGAATCGTATTCAAGTTGGAGCATCTTCAACAGTGGATGAGTCTACAATATCCCCAAAAAGAGTTAGACCGAGTTACAGCTTATTCAGTAGCTCTTAAAACAGACCATTTCACCTCGGAAATAAGTGAAGACTATCTCCAAGAAACGATAGATATTGTAAAGGCGAATATTCCCGAAAACGCAGACCCCACCACGGGAAATACACAAAAACTCTACAGCGTCAGTTCGGCAAGGTTGACTTTCTTCAGCATTGCAGAGATAGTCATGACCCTACTTTCAACCATGTTAACGGCGCTTGGGCTGCTCATCATGATAACCGGAGTCTTACTCATCACCAACGTTCAACTCATGAACGTGGAAGACAGAGAATTCCAAACCGGAGTTCTGAGGGCTGTTGGAGAGAACCGCCGAGGAATCTTCCAATCCATACTGATCGAAAACATGTTCCAAGGAATCCTGGGAGGAATATTCGGCTTAATCGGAGGCTTAGCGTTTGGACAAGCAGTCGCCCTTTATCTCGTAGGACTGTTTGGCACCGGACAACACAGTGTCCAACCAGTCGTCTCGCAACAAGTCGTAATCTTATCCGTAATCATCGGAGTGGCGCTGGGCATCATAACAGGCATATTACCTGCTCTGAGGGCGTCCCGAGTTAACATTGTGGAGGCGCTTAGAGGAATCAAAGTTTCTTTTGAAGAAAAGTCTGGTCGCAACTTGGTGCTATTGGGCATATTGGCGGTCATAGCTGGAGGATTGGTTCTCCTAATTAACGGCGTCTTTGATGAAAGCTATCAGGTCATCTGGGTTAGCGAAGGATGGAATACATTAGATGAATGGAGAAACATTTTGATCGGAGCAGGATTGCTGTTTTCCGGATTAGGAATTGTGCTTTCACGTTTTGTCAGCCGGGTGAAGGCATTAAACATCACGGCAATTGCCATCTGGGCTATGCCAGTTGTTCTATTTGTTGTAGCTATGGGTGAATGGATACCCGACGTTTCTGGCTTGGCGCCAGACATTTTGATGATAGGTGTAATGGAAATTGTGGTTGGCTCCGTTCTGTTGGTGTCAGTGAATCTTCCTCCAGTTATGAACGCTTTAAGGAGCTTTTTGGTCAAAATCAGGGGACTAAAAGGGGTGGGGCAAATTGCTCCAGCATTGATTTCCTCTCATAAGGCACGTTCCACGCTAACGTTTGCGATCTTCGCTGTTATATTGACTTTGAATGTGACGGTTGCTACGCTGGTGCCTACAAACTTAAGTTCAGTCATAGAAACTGAAGAAGCCTCTAGAGGAGTAGACCTTATTGTATTCCTGAATAAGCCGGAGACACAGTTAGTCAACACCTCCTACACGGAAGAACTGTCCAAATTGGACAGTCACATAGCAGATGTGATTGCATTCAAAACATACAAGCCAGGTACCAATTATCAGAAATATGTAGCCGTGAACGATCCATATTCCACAGAGTTCAAATTCCAAACAGACTTGCTACCTATTGGATACGGCGAAATCACCTCTGAACAAATCCGCGGAAACGCATCCGACGCATCGGACCTAGATTGGCGCTACGACTTCTACCTAAGCAGCTTCCCAGACGGCATCACCCCACCAGCAGATGACTCTGACATAACCGACGAACAACTCTTAGACATGTCCAAACAGGCTTGGGACATGTTCTTTGACCCCAACTACACAATGGCAGCATACGACGTTTCATTAGATGCGCTCCTTTCAGAAGACCGCGACCTAAGCGACATAGACCTCACAGCGTTGGGTGGATATGGAGGTAACGAACTGGAAGGCGTTGAAGTGTTACGGGACGAAAACGGCTCAATCATCGAAAACCCTGTTGTATTCACGGACTCATTCATTCTGCCCTTAGGGTTGCAGATTTGGGTGCCAATGAACACCTCCGAATATGGATTGCCAGTGTATCAGGCGTTCACGGTAGCAGGACGGTTAGATTCTGAACGCGCCGGAGGATTCCCCTTATCATCAGCTAGCATCAGCAGCCTAACATCGGGAGGCGACTTTAATTACATTGACATGATAGGAAAAATATACTTCACAGAATACTGGGCAAACCAAACAAATTTCCTGGCAGAAGCAGACGGCAAAACATCCATATCAAGAGCCCCAGACCAGTACGACTATTTCCTCATCAAAACCGACTACGCAATGGATGACCCCAAAATCAGATATATCGCACAAGCCATCGAAGAATTCACCAACACAAACAATGAAGGATACCGAAGCTTAGCTGGCGACAACTTCTACGTTGCAAGCGCAACAGTGCTCTACTCGACAATCGAAGAGTCGCTGGAGATGGTTAACAGAATAGTCTCTTTCCTGCAGATATATGTCACATTTGGGCTAGCCATCGGAGCAGTAGGCATGGCAGTAATCTCTGTCCGTAATGTTTCAGAGAGAAAACGGGAAATCGGAATGATGAGGGCAATCGGCTTTCCAAGAACCCAAGTTATGCTGTCAGTGTTGCTGGAGCTGGTAGTGTTAGGCATAATTGGGCTACTCATCGGAGTTGCTAATGGCGTGCTAATCAGCGTTGGATTCGCTAACATGCAAGGCGCTACGCTGGTGATTCCTTGGAATGATCTTGGAATATATTTGGGCTTCATAACGTTGATTGCCTTAGCTGCGGGAGCCATTCCAGGATGGTTTGCATCAAGAATTCCCCCAGCAGAAGCTTTGAGGTATGTAGGATAGAAGGAAAAAACAATGACAGCAATAGCAGATAAGCAAAAAGAATCTTCAGTTACTAAAGATAAAGAGCCAATTTTGGCCATATCTGGATTACATAAACGCTACAGTGAAGGCAAATCGAATGAGGTTCATGCAATCAGAGGATTGGACCTTGTTGTCAAAAAAGGGGACATGATGGCGATTATGGGACCTTCTGGATGCGGAAAAACAACTCTCTTAAACATGATAGGACATCTGGACCGCCGCTCGGAAGGAACAATAGTGATTGACAGCATAGACACAGCCACGCTCTCAGACAGCAAAATGACCGCCTTCCGAAGGGACAGTATAGGCTTTATTTTCCAGTTGTTCAATCTGTTTCCGTTCCTGTCTGCTGTGGAAAACGTGGAAACTCCGTTGCTACTGAAGGGAGTGAAAGCTGGTGTGGCTCGGGAACAGGCGAAAATGCTTCTAAGAGAAGTGGGTATGGGTGATAGACTGTATCATCTGCCCATGGAGCTTTCAGGGGGTCAACAACAGAGGGTTGCTGTTGCTCGTGCCCTCATCAATGAACCATCAATCATTCTCGGCGATGAACCTACAGGTGATCTGGACTCTACAACAAGCGCTGACATCATGAACCTTTTCCGCCGAATCAACAAAATCAACCGGCAAACCCTTGTGTTGGTCACTCATAACCGATGGATCGCCGAGCAATGCGACTACATCGTCCACATGACTGACGGAAAAATCGTCAGCGTCGAACAGGGACCATTCACAACAGAGGAGGACACCTAAGATGAGAGTCTACGCAGCGGCGCTAATAGACAAATCCCTGCGACCAGCCAACACGAAGTTACAGAAGCGCCTGGTTTCTAACTGCCGAAAAATTCTGCGAGTACCCAGCAAAGCCATGTCCAGCCAAGAACTGAATTCTTTCATCGTTTTGTCGGGAGAAAAAAGCGGAGATTTGAACCAAAAGGTCATTGAACAAATCGAGACGGGAAGCCTTTACAAACGTTTCAGGAGATACTACGCAGACAACGAATCCAGACTACATAAACAGCTTAAAAACAATCAGGAACTGCGGGAAACCTCGAAGATTGTTAAAGACTTCATTAAAGAGGTTGATCCGAACCTCGTGAAACTTTTCGATTCTCAGCTAAAGAAGATAATCAAGGAGTTGCCAGCCAGCTACCGCGAAATCCAGATGAAAAGTTATGTGACATTGTGGGATTTCGTGGAGACCCAGCAATATCGTTTTTTCCTTTCAGGACTTGATTCTCCATTATTCACTGGCTCAACCATTGAAAATCAAATGAATGTAGACGAATTAGTTGACAAACTGCTTATGGCAAACTTTTTTGCAATGTTTTTGAAGCCGACAATCACTCGACTAAAAGAATTAGATAAGGTACTTGAAAGACTACAACTGGGAGTGGGAGGAAGACATTACAGAACCACAAATCCAAAACTGCAGAAAAAACTGGAGCTGTTCTTCCGGATTTTAGCTGCAAAACTCAGTGCCTTACAGGACATAGATCATTTGCTCTCTAGAGTTTTCTCTTTATTTGATGTTCCCAGAGTTTCGCTTACCCCATATCACTTCAAGAATGATTCTCTGGAACTTAACAAGGCCCTAGCCGAGATAGCGTCAGAAATCGAGTTTGGGAAAACGTTGCTTCTGGAAGTCCACAACAAGCTACAGCAGTGCCAAATTCACCTTCGGGACTATTTGGATGAACAGAAAAACGGAATCAAAACAGTAGATTCGGTTACTGCATTCAAAAGTGCTCTATTGCCCATGGCGGAACTAAGCACAGACCTGTTTGTTGAAGCAGAGCTCCTGAAGATGTGGTCAGACTTTTTCGGATCTGACATCCCCTACTTTGGCTTCAACAAGCAACTATTCAGCGCACAAAACATCGAAGTAACTGAAGTAGCGGACGACAACATAATTGCGGTGCGAGGCTTATCCAAAAACTACAACCTTGGGCGAACAACTGTCTACGCGCTCCGGGGCGTAAACCTTGACATCAAAGAGGGCGAGTTCGTTGCAATTGTAGGCAACTCTGGTGCGGGAAAAACCACTCTTCTAAACTGCATGGCTGGTCTTGACAGCCCTGATTATGGTGTGGTGCTGTTTCGCGGAGAAAACCTCCACAGAATGGATGACTCAGCAAAATCAAAGGCTAGACTATTAGAGATGGGTTTCATATTCCAAAGTTACGCTCTGTTACCGCACTTCAACACCCACGAGAACATAGCCCTGCCCGCAGATTTAGCCGGATTAAACAAAGAATTAAAGGAACGCATAGAAAACCTCCTAAAAAATGTCGGGCTCGATAATCAAGCCAAACAATATCCCGCCACGTTGAGTGGAGGGCAGATGCAACGTGTAGCCATTGCCCGCGCATTAACCAATCGTCCCGCAGTTATATTCGCTGACGAGCCAACTGGCGATTTGGATTCTGCAACTGGAAAGCAGGTTATGGATTTGCTCAAAAAGTTCCATGAAGAAACAAAAACCACAATCATAATCATCACCCACGAGCAGGACATCGCCGCTTATGCGGAAAGGCAAATCGTTCTAGAGGACGGCGTAATCGCCTAGACTCAGAAGTCAGGCTTTGAACTAGCTGCGTTTCATCTCATGTATTTCAGTTTGAGTTTGAAATCCTCTATTGTTGACTGGAAATCGTTTCTTATGAAGCCCTTGTTGACAAGTTCGAAATCTCTTACGCGCCTCTTGGACTGAAACGTAAGCCGCTTCTTCCATATTTCAGGCAAATCTCTAATTGGAGCTATCAGCCCCCTCAGAGTCGCCTTAGCCTCCTCATGCTTCTTCACAGCAAAAAAACCAAGAGAAACCATGAAAGTGAAAAAAGTCAAAACCGCAAATCTCCACCAGACGTTCCTAAGCTCATAATTTTTGAGCGCCGTATACAGTCGATTTTTGGAAGAATAATAGAGCATCCGCCCGCTTACCCCCCTTAGAACGCCGCCGCGATGAATCACCACGGCAGATGGAACAAAGAGTATCCGGTGTCCCAGCAGACGCACTCGGAGGGAGAGGTCGGTGTCATCATCGTATATGAAGTAATCGGCGTCAAAGCCTCCAGCTTGCTTAAAGACCTCTCTTCGGATAATGGAGCAGCCTGAAGACGCTGCCAAAACCTCGAAATTGTCTCTGAACCTATCGTCTCTTGAGCCGTAGTTTGCAGCCCACGTTCCTAGAGCGTCAACAGCCTCGCAGATATAGTCTAAGCGACGTTTGTCTTCTGCCAACACAATTTTAGCCTGCGCCAACCCGACAGAGCCATCGTTCTCCATGACTTTAACCAGTTCCCAGAGCCAATCTTCAGCTTCGAATTCTATGTCACTATCCAAGAAAACGATGTAGTCCCCATCGGTCATTCTCGCGCCAATGTTGCATCCCTCAGAATGCCCCACGTTTTCACTGTTTTTAATAATTTTTATGCGAGAATCCGAACCGAAAGAAGATTCCACCTCATTTACGCTTCCGTCTGTGGAAGCGTTATCGACAACAACGATGTCATAGTTTGGATAATTTGTATTCAAAAGAGTGAGCAAACATTGCCTCAAAAAGTCTTGTCCATTGAAGTTCACGATTACAATGGAGACAGAAGGACAGCTTGCACTCTTTTCAGACAAATACCTTACACCACACAACCAAAGCTTAATAGCTTCCAACGCATTTTCTCGGCTCATAAAGATTATTTTGGCTAACTTAAGCCTTTTTTGGCGTAAACAATAAATGATTTCAGGTCGAAATTACGACAGGTAAAAAGAAGCGATTCTATAATGAAAGACTACGTAACCTCTCCCTCAGTCACTGTTGTAGTTCCTGTGCGTAATGGAGAACAGACTATCCAGCAGTTGCTAGAGTCTCTCCAGAAGCTGGACTACGACAGAAACAAAGTAGAGGTGATTGTAGTTGACGGAAACTCAACAGACAAAACTCGGGAAATAGTCAAAAAATACCCCATCAGGCTGGTTGTTGAGGAAAAGAAAGGACTGAACTTGGCAAGAAATATAGGAATAAAATGCAGCAACGGCGAAATCATCGCCCTCACCGACTCTGACTGCATAGTGCCTCCCAACTGGATAACAAAAATCGTCGAAAACTTCAAAGACCCAAAAGTCAGCTGCGTGGGTGGAAGCGCAGAAGCTCGTGACAACGATTTCATATCCCAATACGCCGACAACAGCATAGTGCGGCTGATGCCCTTCTTCACGAAACGGGAGGAGCTCAAAAAGGTGAAACCGTTCTTCCGCCATCCCGCAGGATGCAACATGGCCTTCA
Source organism: Candidatus Bathyarchaeota archaeon (assembly GCA_050123155.1). Lineage (GTDB taxonomy): Archaea > Thermoproteota > Bathyarchaeia > Bathyarchaeales > Bathyarchaeaceae > Bathyarchaeum. The sequence continues at coordinate 175,926 of JASFHP010000002.1, forward strand.
GACGAAAAGTCGCAGAAGAAGTCGGATACTTCGACGAAAACATCCAGTATGGCTTCGACGAGGTTGAGTTCGCGGACAGAATCTGCAAGGCAGGCTACAAGATTGTGCTTGATCCCGACGTTTTGGTCTGGCACAAACACAGATCAACTCTTAAAGAATTTTTGAAACAAAACTTTCAGTACGGCAAAGGAAGCGGATTGGTGTTCAAAATGAACAAGCTGAAGGATGCGGTTTCTAAGTGGTCTTTTCTGAGCATAACTGGGTTCATAAGTTGGCTGATCATAGTTGGATCATTGACGTTTCTAACTTTCACTTCCACTTCAGGTCCTTTCCTCTGGTTATTATTCGGGTTTACTGGCTTTCCCCTGATCATATTGGCGTCAGTGTACACGTATAGGGCGCTGCACAACAAAAAGTTCACCAGAATTGTTGTTTACCCCTTTATTGACCTCTTCAGGGTTCTATCCTTCTGCGTTGGGCAACTTTCTCAGCTCTTCAAAAAAACTCGAAAACAAACAACATAAACGCCAGAATGCAGCCCAAAACATCGGCGCTTTATCTGTGAAAGAAGTATTTCGGATTCTCTAACATATCCAATCTCGCAATTTTTCTTAAATTAGTTGCAGCCCCTTTTCTGTTGTTCAAGGAGAGGGAAGCCCATTTTGGATTTCGAGTCTGGAGACGAATATGTCTATGGCATGTTTGAAGCCGTAGTTGATGTTGTACATGGGAAGAAACGCGAGAAACTCCAGTTCGCCAAATGCCCGAAATGCGGTCGCTTAAACCCTTTCAGACCGAAATCCAAGGGCATGCAATCAACAGCCATGCGCTGCAGTAATTGTGGAAGCATAATCTGTTTTGGTGTAAGAGGGATGAATTCTCACTTCAGCGAACTCGCCGGAATCTTTTGTGAAAACTGTGAAGATGACTGCAGAAAATGCTCAATCAACAAATTCGCCAACGAGCAGAGCCGTCTAAAACGCGTTAACTTGGATAAAGAGCGCCTTAACCACTAACTAACGAAGAAATAAACTCGGATTCCGTAAGGCTGTTTTGTTTTGAACAGAAATCCTAGTGTACATACCAAAATGGGGTGCTAAAAAAAGGAAATAAAAAGAAGAAGGTAGTTTAGTATCTTCTTCGCTGGTATCCGCCGCTTCTTCCGCCGCCTCTGCCGCCGTATCCGCCAGATTGACGGTATGGTCTGCGGTATCGTCTCTCTTGTTCGTATCGTTTGTCTGAAAGATTGTTCTCTGTGTTGACTTCCTCGATTGGGGAATCTTCTAGAACTTCATAACTGCCGTATTTGCCTACATTTAGACGCATGTTTCCTCTGAAGAGGTTTATGTAACCATTGGTGATGCGCAAAGTGGCTCCGTCGTTTATTGCATCTATTTTTTCATCCCAGAGGGTCATGTACAGACAAGCAGTCTCGTCTCCAACCAAAGCATCTGCAACTCTGCGCACAGAATAATCTCTTCCCGTGACGCTCCTGACTTCACCCTTAGAAACTACTTTCACGATTGTGTTGACGCCTTTCGAATTGGGGGTAAGAGTTTCTACCTTTACCAGCTCTTCACTTTCAGAAGGTTCTTCACTTGACATTTAATCTACATCCGGTTTACATGCTCATTGAATGGAAGCGGTTCTTAAATATTGCGGTTTGGTGTGTAGACTGTGATGTATTAAAAAAGGGGTCTCTGCATTAAGCTGAAAAGAAAAGCATGCATGGCATACGACATCCCACTCATGGTTTATAAGTTCCCCACTGCAAATCTTTACTGAACGGTGGTTTTTATGGGTAGACAAGGAAAATTCCGAGAGCGGGAGTCATCCGTTCCCCTGGAGAAGATTGATGATTATAGCTGGCGCATACCCACAAGCTACAAGCCGGGCATGCGTGTTCCTGGCATGGTCTTTGCCGACGAGCAACTCGTAGAAAAAATTAAAACAGATAGAACACTCGATCAATGTGTCAATGTTGCCCACCTTCCAGGCATTTACAAGTATGCAATCACTTTGCCTGACGGTCATGAGGGCTACGGTTTTCCCATTGGAGGCGTCGCCGCCACAGACTATGAGGAGGGAGTGTTAAGCCCAGGGGGAGTGGGCTACGACATCAACTGTGGAGTCCGTCTTTTAACCACAAACCTTTCTGAAAGCGATGTCAGGCCACACCTTGCCGCCCTCACCACCAGCATATTCAGAAACGTTCCCAGCGGACTCGGCAGCAGCCGCAAAGACTTCCGACTGAACATGCATGAACTTGAACAGCTTGTCACGGAAGGCGTGTCTTGGGCAATAAAGAAGGGGCTGGCTCGACCAGAGGACGCCGAGCATTGTGAGGAGGGGGGATGTATGGAGGGCGCCAACCCAGACAAGGTTTCGTCCAGAGCCAAACAGAGAGGGCTTCCTCAAAGCGGAACCCTAGGCTCAGGAAACCACTTTCTGGAAATCGGAAAGGTTGACAAAATATACGACAAAAAAGTAGCCAAAACCTTCGGCGTCACGCACGAGGGGCAGGTTACAGTTCTGATTCACTGCGGTTCCCGCGGATTCGGACATCAGACCTGCTCGGATTATCTCCGCGTAATGGAGCGAGCCGTCCAAAAATACAGCATCTCCATACCCGACCGAGAGCTTGCCTGCGCACCAGCCACAAGCGACGAGGCACAGGACTACTATCAGGCTATGGCATGTGCCGTCAATTATGCTTTCGTCAATCGCCAAGTCATCACTCATTGGGTTCGCCAAAGCTTCGAAGCGGTTCTCAAGAGGCCAGCAGAAGATTTTGGCTTAGATTTGGTCTACGACGTTGCCCATAACATCGCAAAAATCGAGGAACACACCATAGAGGGGAAACGAACAGAAGTTTTTACGCACAGAAAAGGGGCAACACGCTGTTTCCCGCCTGAACACAATGATATTCCAGCTGACTACCGATCCGTGGGGCAGCCGGTTATCATTCCTGGAAGCATGGGCACGGCTTCTTGGCTGCTGGTTGGCACGCACAAGGCTATGGAGCTTTCCTTTGGTTCCACCGCTCACGGAGCTGGACGAATGCTGAGCAGGTCCGCTGCTAAACGTAGGTTCTGGGGCGGAGACGTGAAAAGAGGTTTGGAAGGTCGAGGAATCGTTGTCAGAGCTGCCAGTTCCGTTGTTTTGGCTGAAGAGGCTGACCCTGCATACAAGAATGTGGACAATGTTGTGGAGGTAAGTGATAAAGCTGGAATTGCAACCCGCGTTGTCCGGTTGGTTCCGCTGGGTGTCGTAAAAGGCTAACCGCGGCGAAAAATGTTAGTGTTGCTGCTGGGTTCTCAGGAAATGAAAGAGGTATTCCTGTGCGTAACCAGCGTATCTTCCGAAGTATTCTCTTCCGAAAGAACTGATTGTCTCATATTCCTTTGGCGTGAGTGAGCTTTTGCTGGCAACCCTTTCGATAAAGGACAGGTCGAAGTGGCTTGCATAGAGGTTTGTGGCTGCCCGTTTCATCCACACGTCTATGGGAAACGCCTCCAGTTTCTCTAAGGAGAATAGGAGAACACAGTCAGCGACTTTTGGTCCTACCCCAGGCAAACCCAAAAGCTCTCTTTTAGCCTCTAAGTAATTCATGCGCTTTAAGGATTCTATGGAGAGTTCTCCGCTGTCAACCTGTCTTGCGGTTTCTGAAACTCGTTCAGCTCTGAATCCCAGCCCGCAGCTTCGCAGTTCTTCGCAGTTGACTTGGGCTAGGTCTGCTGGCTTTGGGAAGGTGTAGAAGTCGTAGCAGTCAAGGGTTAACTTTTCTCCGAACTGTCTGGAGATGCTATTGACCATTTTTTTGATGGCTGGGATGCTCTTGTATGTTGCGCAGATGTAGGAGATGAGGCACTCCCACGGTTCTTGCCTGACTATTCTTAGTCCACAGTAAAGGTTGATTGCTTTCCTTATGTGGTCGTCCTTGCTTATCTCAGACATGATAGACGACAAGTCATCGTCTAACCTCAGGTAACTCTCGACAAACTTTTGATTCTGGGTTTCCGGAAAAACTTGGAAAATCAGCCGTTCGCCGCTCTGTCTTATCTTGACGACATGGTCTGCGACGACGCCGTACCACCAGTTGCCCAGTTTTTGCCATCGGAAAAGCTGACCGCAACATAAGGTGTGCTCTAAACTGAAGGGAACCGTTGAGCTGTCCAGCTTGATTTCCATGGGTGTTCCTCGGCAAGTTGGTTACGTCTGCAGGAAGGGGTTGTGTCTTTTTTCATTGCCTATAGTGGTGGCTGGTCCGTGTCCAGGATACACTTTGAGGCTGTCTGGCAGAGGCAAAAGTTTGGTTTTAATCGATTGCATCAGCTCCTCGTAGGACCCGCCAAGAAAGTCTGTTCTGCCCACTGAACCTGCAAATAAGGTGTCTCCCGTGAAAACAGCGTTGTCGCCTAGGAGGGAGATGCCGTCTTTTGTGTGTCCCGGGGTGTGGAGAACCACGAGCTTGAGGGTGCCCACCTGAATGGCGTCTCCGTTGTGGAGTTTCCTGTCTGCCTGCACATGTTCCGAGTTGCTTTCGTGGATGAGGATTGGGGCGCCCGTTGCCTCTTTCGTTATGGTGTTTCCGGCTACGTGGTCGGGGTGACCGTGCGTGTTGATTATGTATTTGATCTGTAAACTGTTCTGCTTTATGAAATCCATGATCGGCTCAGCCTCTCGTTCGCTTTCCATGCCCGGGTCAATAACAGCCGCTTCTCTGGTTTCTTCGCAGCCTACAACATAGCAGTTCGTGGATAGCCACCCAACCGCGAAACCTTTCACAATCATCAACACACCCCATCTGAAACTTGTGACAATGTCTAACCAAAAGAAAACCAAACTATAAAAACTATCCAGAAATAGCTTCCAACAATCTTTTAGTCTACTAACACCAGTGTGAACTTTTTTTGGAAAGTTGTGCTGTGCAGAAAAATTTCAGAAAAAAGTTATTTTTCAACAATCTTCTGTTATTAGGTCCCTAATATGCGGAAAGTTTGTGTGAATAAGCTAGGAGTCAACAGAAAAAGTTGATTGGGAATTAGCTACTTCGGTTTTCTTGTTTTGTAGATGGGGCATAACCGGTTACGGCAAAATCTCGGATGAAGAATCCGTCAGTTCCAGATCCTGAGTACTTTGATGATGGATGGAAAAAGGTTACAAATGCATCGAGGAAGTTTTCTTCTATTTTTTGTGTGTAGTCTGAGGGATTTACTGAAGTGTATGCGGCTGTTTTGACATCATCGTATCCTTCAATCTGTATGCATGCAGGCGGATGAGTGAGTTGCTGAGGCTCCAGACATAATCATTTATTGAGGAGGAAAAAATGAACAAAACCTCCTCAACACCTTCCATTCATGACACATATTCTGGAGCAACTCAGAACAACATTCACCATGTTCAAAGAGAAGAAAAGGTTTTTTGTCAAGAAAACTTGACCAAACTTAGTCAAGAAATTTTGACCTGTTTCTCGTGCGTGAGTTTTTTGTGAGGAGGGTGGAGAGAGTTCAGACAAGACAAGAGAAGACAACATGACAGGAGTAAACACGACAGGAACAAACAGCAGATGAGAACAGGTAAAGAGAGAAGGCTATTTTTGCACTAGAATTCAGTCATGTTTTTGTGTAGTTGCTGTTTTTTTAATCTTGTTTTTTTGGTAAACAAAGAGGGTGGGGGTTCCTCCTGCTATTGTGAATATTATCCTGAATGTCTGGTTGTTCAGATGGACCAATGGTGCGATGATGCAGGATAGTAGATACATAGCGATTATCATGATTAATGGTGTCACGATAAAGGTTACGATTACGTCACTGGCCTGTGTTTCTTCCAAGGAATCCCCCATATAGTTATAGTATATCTTACTAATTAAGATTTCCTATATAACTCACCATTTGTGCCTAGAGTTAAATTTTAACCCCCAAACCCAAACATACGCATACGTACACGTTCTCTCTTCCACTAACACTCATTCTCACTCACACACTCTTACTTACTCACTCATACACACTCAGCGCGCACACACAACAAAAAATATGTTTTTACCATTTTTGTTTATTTCTAAAAATGCTGAGTGAAAGGACTCCTACGCCGATTCCTGCAATCATAATACCTATTCAAAGCATCTGAAGGTCTTTGTGTGGATATGTTGTTTCGACCACACTGTGGTATTTTGCAATAAAAAGAGGGAAAATGAAGATGTCCCTCGCAGTTTTCTATAGTTTGGGTCGTTTTCGGAAGTACTGTATGCTGATTATCACTGCAATAGACGATAGTAGAATCATAACTCCGATTGTAAAGCCCTCTGGAATTGGTTCAGGTGGTGGGTCACTGGCATAAGTGACGCGCATGTGTTGTGTAAAAGGTCTTGTGCCGGCAGGGATGTCGAATGGATCTGGAAATGAATCGTAAGTCCACGAAACGTATACATGAGATCCATCTGGATCGCGATAAGTGTCGATGTTGTCGTCGTCGTTATTGAAGCAGAGCCAATAGGTGGTTCCAGCGTCAACGGCTACTGGCGTGTTAAGCGTGAGATCGTTCCATCCTGAGACAGCGGCGGCTGAGCTGCTGGAAGCCAAGAGGGCGCCTGGGCTGCCGGATGAATCCGCGTAGATGGCAGTCATTATGTTTCCTGCAGGCGTAGCAACATTCACGCCAACTTTATTGATTGTGCCCCAATAACCTGCTGTAATGTTAGAAGCCCTCGCATACTGCCCCATCACCCCGTTACCGATAGATTCCATGCCTGTAGTGGAATCGTTTCCAATTTCCTCAGTTACTTCTGTTTGGGCAAAACCTGGCGAAACACACATGAAACCTATTACCAGAGTTGCCAAAACAAAAGCAACCACCATTTTCATATTAACCATCTCATTTCGACTGCAGAATTTTGTTGACAAATGTAACTTCTCCCTCCTCTGGGTATACATAAATTCATAGATAAGCAACGAAATATAACTTTTTCGTATTGAAGCTTTTTCTCTTAATTCTGTGTGATTCAATTTTGAATCTTAATTCTTAAGAGATTTTTTGTCTTGATTTGACCATCAATCTAACAATTTTCTAACTCGTTAAAGCATTTAGAGACAGTGCTTCGTATTGATTTTGGCTATTCTATCTAGAAAATGGGCTACACTTTGTCTTTGAGATTAAATTTTAACCCCAAAACCCAAAAACAAGTTTCTAGTAAGGAAACTGGGAATCTGTATCATTAATCAATATTTTTCATTCATAAATCAATTAAATATTGAAAATAATGCAATATGTAGAAAATTTAAGATGGAAAAAATGGAGGGTATACCCTTTATGGAAGAAGGCGAAAGACTCCAAAAAACTATGCTGAAAATATTCCAAAAAGAATTACAGCCTCTAGACCCTGAGTTACAGTCAATGTTAATTGACGACATAGTCACGGCTTTTTATAATCGACTGAATATTATGAAAAAAATCAAGCATAACAAAGAAATGCATTTATACACAAATGATTCTCTAGTTCCTGAGGATATGCAAACTGTGGACCCAGACACATTACAATTAAAAGATGAAACAAACAAAAAATGGGTAAGAGACTGGAAAAAAGAAGTCTCAAAACTATAGTATCAAAGAAATACAATCCTGGTCCCTCTTCTGAAAATTTTCCACATTTACATCTAAACCTGATGAGTTCAAGTTTGGGTTTGAGGTTAAAATTTAACTTTTCCTTCATCTTCCCCCCTTCACACAATACACAACGAAATACTATAAACTAAAGAACTCACACACAATATAGCTCATAATTATGCTCTACAAGTAGTTCTCACGAGTAAATATTATATCGAACTTATTTTAGACCGTTAGAATCACTCTTGTTTTGCAGGGGGTTTGGGGATTTGGAAAACAAGGAAGACAAAACTAGGCGACCACATAAGATGAAAGACATGATAAAAGGGGCTTTTGAAGAGGGAATGATGACGGATTCAAAGGCATGGCAAACAAGCTTATTCAAGATGAGAGATAACTTGAAATCCGCAATGAGGTAAAAAGGTTTAGGTTGGGGTTGACAAATTATGGGTATCTCTAAAAAGGTTAGAAAGTTGGTTAGCATAAGAATATTCGCAGTTACTTTTCTAACTTTGTTAGCTGTCACCGCGATTGTCAGTTACTTATGTTATTCAGCCATAACGAAACTGCAAAGTGATCAAAACGCTCTTCAGTCAAAGCATGATGACCTCAGCTCCCAATATTCTGGTCTTCAAGCAGACTTCAGCGAACTACAAGAAACCTATAGCGACACTCAATCCCAACTCACTGGTCTTCAGTCTCAGTTTTCCGCTCTGCAATCCCAACAAGGCATACTTCAGGCTAATTACTCTGCTCTTCAATCCCAGCACGACATGCTTAGATCAAATTATTTTGCCCTGCAATCCCAGCAAGGCATGCTTCAGGATGATTATTCCACTCTGAAAGCGAACTACACTGAATTTATGGCTGATTACCAGCAACTTCGATCGACCCCTTTCAGTTACCTTATATTCACTGATGGAAACGGAAATTACTACGCCGAAAATGGGACAACAAAAACTATTGAATATTCAGGAACAGACTTAGCATCCATTTTGAACGCTGTGATTACTCAAGGAAAAACTTGCTATTTTCTTCCAGGCGAATATTACTTGAACTCAACAGTCAATGTTTTTGGCAAAGATGATGTATCTATTTTTGGTTCTGGGTTAGAAACATCAATAGTACAGGTGCCTTCAGACATTTGTGCTTTCAACATTACAGGAGCAGACTCGAATTTACACAATGCCAGGTTTAGCATGGCAAACATTGCCATAAATTCAACGACTTCAAGTACACAACCAGCAATATTCATGAAATACGTGAATGACATTAAGCTTAGTGATCTTTCAGTAAATCAATTCAACGTTGGCTATGATATTGAATGCACACAGAAAGTGTATATTTACCGGTGTAAAGTCTGGAGCAATAAAACTACTTTTTCAACTGGATTCAAATTCGTCGGATATTCAATCGATACCTTCTTGATTGACACTCTTGCACTACATAATCAGCCCTCAGGCGTAGGCTATTCTTTTGAAAATTGCGATGGAATTACTTTAATAAATGCAATTGCTAATCCAACCGTGCCTTCTTACGGGGATGGTGGCTATGGATTCTTTTTTTTCAATTGCCATTGGGTTAACCTTCTAGGCACTATCTCAGATGGAAATGGCAGTCATGGATACTATCTGAGCAGTGGATTCAGATATTACTTCACTGGTGCTTGGGCCGGTTCAAATTTTGGAAACGGATTACAGAGCGATAGTGCAGAGCATATAATGCTTTCTGGGTGCTCTTTCTATACTAACCGCATGGATGGAATTAAATTGAGCAATTCCAGCGACACCACAATCTCAACCGTTATTTCTACAGGCAATACTGAATATGGCTTAGAAGTTTCAAACACAAAGGGCATAACAGTTACATCATCAGTCTTAACCCAAAATGGCAACAAAGGCATATTTTTGGATGTTGGAAACAGCTACACAATAATACAGAATAATAATTGCAATGACAATTTAGATTCCTCTTTCGACATTTACATATCAACACCACATTCAAGCGATGCTTCTTTAGTGTCAAACAATTTTGGAAGAATATACCAAACACCTTAAATGAACAAATAAAAAATCAAAATCGAGATTGCAGGCATAGTTATTGATAGAGATGAAAAAGAAGAGGAAGAGGCTAAATTTTAAGGCACACGTTTTCCTATATTTAGAGGGAGTGAAGAATGACCCAGCAGTGGGAAGGACTGATCCAAAAACTGGTTAGAAACAGCATTCTCAGGTCACCTAAAGTTATCAGGGCGTTGCGTCAGGTGCCTCGGGAACCTTTTCTTCCCGAAAACGTGAAAGCCAGTGCAGCATCGGACTGTCCGCTTCCGATAGGTTCAGGGCAAACAGCCTCCGCGCCTCACATGGTATCCATAATGAATGAAGCCCTTGAGCTAGAAGTGGGACACAAAGTTCTAGAGGTGGGCGCAGGTTCAGGCTGGCACGCCGCCACCATAGCCGAGATAGTGGCTCCCTTTGACGCATCTAAGGAAGGGTGGGGGCACGTCTACACAATAGAAAGGCTAGCTGAGTTAGCTGCATTCGCAAACGAAAATATCACCAAGACAGGGTATGGAGACAGAGTCACCGTAATCCATCAGGATGGAACCTTAGGGTACCCCGAAGAAGCTCCATACGACCGTATCCTAGTTGCTGCGGCTGGCCCAGAAGTGCCCAAACCACTTGTTGAACAGCTGAAAAACGGGGGAACCCTTCTTGTTCCCGTGGGCAGAGCGCAGTTCTACCAAAACTTAGTTCGCGTCAGAAAAAATGGCGGAAAAACAGTTGAGGAAAACTTGGGGGGAGTCGCCTTCGTGCCTCTAATCGGCAAGCACGGCTTCGAACCGTAACCGGGCTCTAGCCGAACCACGATTCAAGGGTTGTTTTGCTCTTTGCCTCTTTTATTCCCGCAGTCATCTTCCCGAGAGCTTTACGCACCCTGTCTTCGGAAAAGTCTCTTTCGCGGCAAAGGAAGTCTACCACACCATCGACGTTAGGTTCCTTCCATTCCAACTTGTAGTTGTTTGTAACTTTTGGGTTAAGAAAGATTTCCCGTATTCTCTTTGGCTCAACAGGAAACTCAGCGTCTTCCAGCTCCGTCACAGCCTCCTCGACGCTTCCATGCTTTTTTATAAGTTTCAGTGCGGTCTTTGGTCCTATTCCCTTCACACCATCAGGATTGAAGTCTGTCCCCACCAGCATGGCAACGTCTATGAGTTGCTCACGGGTGATATCCAACTCTCTGAGAACATGATCCAGTTTCATAATTTCAGGCACAACTTCAACATAAACACGCTTTCTTGGAAGCTTCCGTCTACCGCTTATAGTAACGTTTCTCACAAGAGCCTTTGCTCCGAAGAGGAGGCTGTCATAGTCCTGACTGCCACAATAATCAGTGTCATCCTTCATTGTCACGTAGGCGGCTTGGGCTTCGCCTTCAGACGGCGCTTGAATCCAAGGAATACCCAACTCGGTGAGAAGCCGCTTTGAGTCCTTGGGCATGTAATCTTTAAGCTTAGAGGTCATCTGAGCGTAGCTTCGAGCCTTCTCCACTTTTCCTTCTTTCATGGCTCGTTCATATTTGACTAGAGCCTCAGCCTTGACTTTGGCTCGGCGTTTAATCTCCACCTCTTTAAGGGTGGGCGGGGTCCCATCAAAGACATAAGCAACCTTGACGCCCTTCTCAACTAAGTTAACTGTCCGATAGAATAATCCGCTTAGGTGACTGGTTATCCTGCCTGAACGGTCTTTTAATGGTGTTCCGTCTGGCTGGCGGATGATTGCCAGAAACTGGTAAAGGGTGTTGTATGCATCGATGGCTACAGACTTTCCGCTCAGGTTCTCGAAATCAACCTTTGTTTTAGGCATCAGCACTCTCAAATTTACACCCAAAGTTCTGCACCATCGGATACTGGCTAAAGACTGACCCCCGAAGAGGCGCGAGGGCGGTCTCAGTTTTGCTTGGTTAATTCAACTCTTCTTTTCCCTTTGGTATGGGCTGACACATAGATTCTTCCTTCAATCTCCATCCGCATCAGAGTCTTGTTCAGTTCGCTGAATCCTACGCCTTCATGTGTTCCCTTCACCAAATCGTACAACTCAACATCAGTCATTGGTCCCTTCCTTTCCAGGAACTCTTTTATCTGCGTATAGAGGGGATGAGATTTCCAGTTTTTCATCATCATTTCTTTTCACTCCCAAACTATGTTGCTACGCCACCGGCGTCGTGGGCTTCTTCAACTGTCGAACATGCTTCATGAATCCCTTGTACCAATTCTCCATGTTCGGCATTATTGAGGGTCCAATCTTTTCGGTGGCTTTTTTGAAGTCACTGGCAGTAACTTCCTTGGCTTTCATGTCCCTCCGCAGGGCATTCAGTCCAGCCTCTCTACAAAGCGCCTCGATGTCCGCTCCAGAATACTTCTTCGTTATGGTAACCAATTGGGTCAGATCCACATCTTTTGCCAGCGGCATGTTCTTGGTGTAGATTTTGAAGATTTCCATCCTACTATCCTTGTCGGGTTCCGGAACGTAAATCAGCCGGTCAAACCTTCCCGGTCGAAGAACCGCAGGATCAATTATGTCCGGTCTGTTTGTTGCAGCGATTATAACAACATCCTCCAAGGAGATAAGCCCATCCATCTCTGTTAATAGTTGGCTGATAACCCGCTCTGTGACTCCGCTGTCAGCGTAACCCATTCCTCTTCCCGGAACAAGAGACTCAAATTCGTCAAAGAATATTACCGCTGGCGAAGCCATCCTTGCCTTCCTGAAAACCTCGCGAATAGCCTTCTCCGATTCGCCTACCCATTTAGAAAACACTTCCGGACCCTTTATGGTTATGAAGTTTGCCTCGCTTTCTGTAGCCACTGCTCTAGCAAGCAGGGTCTTTCCACATCCCGGAGGTCCGTAAAGTAGGATACCTTTTGGGGGACGTATACCCATTCTAGTGAAATTGTCTGGAGTCTTGAGCGGCCATTCCACAGCCTCTATAAGATCTCCTTTCACTTCTGTTAATCCGCCAATGTTAGTCCAGCGAACATTAGGCACTTCTATGTACACTTCTCGCATGGCTGTCGGCGTGATCTCCCGGTACGCGTTTAGGAAGTCTTCCATTCGAACCTCCATTTTCTCCAGAACGCTGGGTGGGATACGCTCTTCCTCTAGGTTTATTTCAGGCAGGTACCTGCGCAAAGCTTTCATGGCTGTTTCACGGCTCAGAGCGGATAAGTCTGCTCCTGTGTAACCGTGAGTCATTTTGGAGAGTTTCTCTAAGTCAACGTCGGCTTTCAGTGGCATTCCCCTAGTGTGTATCTGTATTATTTCATATCGCCCTTTTTTGTCGGGCACGCCGATTTCGATTTCCCGGTCGAAACGTCCAGGCCGTCTCAAAGCTGGGTCAAGGGCTTCAGGTCTGTTTGTGGCGCCTATAACTATCAGATAGCCTCTTCCCGAAAGCCCATCCATCAAGGCGAGAAGCTGAGCCACAACCCGTCTCTCCACCTCTCCAGTCACCTCTTCTCTTTTAGGCGCTATGGCGTCAAGCTCGTCGATGAAGACGATGCTGGGCGCGTTCTTCTGAGCCTGCTGAAACATCTCGCGGAGTCTGGCTTCTGATTCACCATAAAATTTGCTCATTATCTCTGGACCGTTTATGGAATAGAAATTAGCCTCAGACTCGTTTGCCACTGCCCGGGCTAGAAGCGTTTTTCCGCATCCAGGCGGACCATGCAGCAACACTCCCTTTGGCGGGTCTATCCCCAGCCTTTGGAAGAGTTCTGGGTGCCGTAGCGGCAGTTCAACCATTTCTCTTATCCGCTGGATTTCCTCATGGAGTCCTCCTATGTCCTCGTAGGTGGTGCGGGGTACGCCCTTTGTTTCAGGAGCGGGTTCAGCCATTATCTGGACGGTTGTGCCGTGGTTGATTCTCACGATTCCGTGTGGGCGGGATTTGGTTACTCTGAAGGGTATGGCGTGGCCTAGCATCATGACGAGGGTGGTGTCTCCCTCCACAAAGGTTCTTTCCATAAGCCTGTTCTTCACGAAGTTTGTGAAGTCTTCGTCTACGTTCAGTTTCATGTCTATGGGAGCCAGAACCACGGTTGCGGCGTTGGTTACTTTTGCGGGTCGGATCGTTACTACTTCGTGCATTGCCACTCCCGCGTTTTTGCGGGTGAATCCGTCGATTCGGATGATTTCTCTGTTCTGGTCTTCAGAGTATGCTGGCCAAGCTATGGCAGCGGTGCTTCTTTTTCCAACGATTTCGATTACGTCGCCCGCTGAGATGCTCAGTTTTTTCATGGTTTGCTGGTCGATTCGGGCGATTCCTCGGTAAACGTCACGTTGTCTAGCGTCTTCTACTCTAAGCTGTATTTCGCTCATTTGTTTTCCTTCCTCTATATGTGATTGTGAAGTTCCCCGTTTTTCGAAGGATGCTATTCATATATAAACCTTGACGAACGTTAAAGTCTAGTTACTCCTAAGGTCTGTATTTGACCGACTTCTTCAAGATCAGTGATTCGTTTTTCTGTTTCGTCCAAAATTCCGTCTTTTTCAGGTAGAATCATGTTAACTTTCAGTGCAGATAGACCGAAAGCTATGGGCTCTTCAGCGAAGCGTTGAATGGAAGCAATATCCGATAGTTGCTTCTTGATTTTTTCTTTCAACACTTCAAGGTCAACTGTTGATTCTGAAGGAAGAATCTTGTAAGCAATCACTATCTTTCCCATCGTTTTTTCTCTCCTAAATTTTCTGCCAACACTTTTTGTCACATTATGAACGGGGGTTCCTACATTTTGGTAATGTGAACTAGCATGCTAGAAGAAAAGCTGACCTATTAACCTTACTATGCAAGGTTTTGAGACAACAACTTCCAAAATTGTTTCTTTCAATCGCCTATTCCGCCTATAGATACTGTACGTTCTGTAATTCTTTTTCAGTTTTAGACATGTTTAACGGGGAAAAGCTTAATTATACGCTGTGTAAAAAACTACACTGCGACACAAAAATGATGAAGGTGACCAAACATGGTTAACATAACTAAGAATGTTCCAAACACCAAAATCATAGCAATAATGTCGATATTTACTGCCCTATATGCTGTACTTAGGATAGTACCCACAGTGCCGATGATCGGCGCCTCAGGAGCCTCATTCTCGCTATCGGACATCGTCGCCCCACTCTACGGAATCATACTGGGACCGTACATCGGTGGCTTAAGCGTAATAATCGGCTCATTGATAGCTTTTTTCGGAAAACCGCCAGTCTTCATGGGTCTGGACTTCCTTCCAGCAACAGTAGCCGCTGTTTCTTTAGGGCTGCTCATCAAACGAAAATGGATTCCTATAATTGCACTAAACCTTGTTCTGCTTGTAGCCTTCCTTCTACACCCCAACACAAGCGTCTTCATTAACGTCCCCCTGACCGACATAACGATTCCCCTTCCATTTGCTTGGCTGCACATAGTGGCACTTTTAGCGCTTATTTCGCCTCTGGGGCGTAAAGCAGTCGAATGGGTCAGCACGCCTACAGCAGCAAAAGCTGCAACTGGAATAGCAATCCTGTTTTTCATCGGAACTATGATGCAGCATCTGACGGGGAACCTGCTTTTCGAAACGATAATGGCTCAGCCTATCGGTGGAATACCTGTTGAAGGATATCCCAACATTTGGGCAAGCATATTCTTCGTATATCCCATAGAGCGGTCAGCCTTAGTTATCTTGGGGACAATAGTTGGCACACCACTACTGAGAATCCTCAAAAACTTCTTCAACTTTTGAACAGTTGGCTGTCCTGAATATACTCTTTCCCTGTTTTTAGTGCAATCTCAGCCTTCGCCAGTTCGCGCCCCAAATAGGCGGCGTGGTCAAGCCTTGATATTAAGTTCATTTCCTCGATTTTGGAGAATATGTTCTCGGCAGTTTTGCCTTTAATTATCACGTTTGGTTTATCCTGTTGACTGCAGGGAATGTGAACTGCAACGATGGTTCCGCTGTTGTGGTCTACGGCGATTTTGAAGAGCCCCTTTTCGTCCAGAACTTCGGGTTCAAGTCTTAGGGTTGCCGCTATAACAGGTGTCTCCGCTTCTATCTCACTGTTGTAGGGTTCGCCTCGCAGCCTCTTGTCCTTCAGCACCAGAAGGTCCAAGCCAAGGTCTTTAGGAACAGAACCCCTCTTTTTCGCCAAAAACATCATCTTAGATGCAGTGACCAATTCTCTGACGGTTCCTTTCGCCTTGGGGCTCTTCTCAGTCGCCAACACGATACTCGCGCCCACCTCAGACGATAAACAGGCAAGCAAAGCGTTGACCCCCACAGAATCAGCGTCAATCAGCTCCGTGAAGTTGCTGGCACCCAAAAACATGGGAACATCTGGATTCCTTCCCGCAAACACACGAAACGCCACAAACGACCTCAGAACATTTGATGGCTCAACAATCAAGTCAGCCAAAATTCTATTTATTCCCAGCTTTCTGGCTTTTCCGATAATCTCCTCCAGAAACCGTACTCGCTCGTTAACCTCTTTTGGGAAGTATCCTTCTCGCTGATTCGTTGGAATAGCCACCACAGCCACGTCAGAGGCAAAAGACGCCACCTCCTCAACGTTTCCAGCATCCACACTCAATATCAGGTCAGCGCCAGCGGAAACGGCTTCTCTGGCTTCAGCGGGGTCAAGCGTGTCGATGCTGACAGGAACGTTCACGGCAGCTTTAACGGCTTCAACAGCGCGTCTCGCATCGGAGAGTCTGCATTCGCCCGCAATCATGCCCACATCGACAATTGAGGCACCCAGCTTCACGTAATGCTTCGCCAACCGCTGAATTTCATCAGACGGCATCAGCGGGGCGTCAACGATTTCAGCCATAACCCGCATTGGAAAATCTTTGCCGAAAGCCAGCTTTTTGATGGCCATGTTGCCGGGATTCTGCAGCAAAGTTTCCCAGTTTTGTTCCACCAGCTCCAACTCTTGCAGCGCCTTTCGTCGAATCTCCTCTCTGAGCAGGTCACAGGCAGGCGTGACCGTTGAAAGCTCAATTTTGCTCAAGGAATCCAAGACTGTGGGCAGGTCAGCGGCGTATCTTGGACCTTTAAACGTTGGAATCCCCGTAGCGTCTGCAATAACTGAGGTGTCGCCTTGGATTAGCCCTGGAATCAGAATAACGTCAAAGCCGCTTATGCCCAGTTTCTGCAGCTCTTTTGCGATGTTTGGCATTTTCAGTAATGCGGCAACCTGAACAGGTAAAGCAAGAACCTCGGTTTCTACGCTGCTCTGTTGGGCATACCGCTTCACGTTGCCTTCTGCGAGTAAACCTGTTACTAATAGCGCCTTCAACTTTCACACCGTTATTTTATAGCTTCTTGATTATGTTTTCTATTTGTTGCGGATTCTCCAAAACGGTCACGTTATCCATCAGCCGGAGCTTCTTAACATTCTGGACGTCAACGCTTCTAATCATCAGCTTCTTCTTCTCCCCATACTTAACAGCACCAAACGGACAAGCGGTTACGCACAATCCGCAACCTTGACACAGCACCGAATCGATCCTTGGAATCCCATCCACAATTCGGAAGGCAGAATAGGAGCACACCTCAACAACAGGGCATGGATCACATAACTTGCATTCTCTTCGGTCAACACGATAAGGCAACGTAGTTTCAACAAACCCCTCATTCTGGTCTGTGGGCACAACATAAACTGGAACCTCACCCTTTTGCGCCTGAGCCACAGCATTCGTAGCCAGAGTATCAGCTATGCCACACACAATCTTGGCAACAGTGTTCCCGCTCGCAGGCGAAACAACTAGAGCATCGTACAGGTTCATGACTAATCGTCCTGCATGAGAAAAACCGGGTCCCTCTTCGCTTTCAGTCAAAATCTCCTGAAGATAACCTCCCGGAGATATCTGCTCAAGCTTGCTCCAAAGCCCGTACATCTTCACCACCTGTTCCCCAGCTGAAGAGAGGTAAGTCGTAACTGCAACCTTATTGCCCTTAACCAACTGACCCATGACATCAAAAGTTTCTTTCAAGAAGTGACCTGCCCCTGTTATCGCCCAAGCGATCTGCACAGCCATGTTCCCATCTCCTCCGCAACGATTCCAAATTCAAACGTACTCTATGGTGGCTCCTCTGTTATTTGCGTTGGCAACGAAAACCTGCCCACCACACCTGCCCTGAAGGAATGCTTCGACCTCAGCTCGCAGCTTTTTTGCTTCTCCTTCACCCTGAGCTAACCCGTAAACTGCGGGTCCCCAAGAGCTCTGCCCTACGCCATAGGCTCCACAAGCTTTCATACAATCTATCGCCTCTGTGGCTGCTGAACTGGAGAATGTTCCACCCTGAACACCAGCAAAGTATCCGCCGATGACTACCTGAATCTGGGTTAAAGCGTCTCCAAAGCTTTCAATGTCACGGTCTACCAATGCAGGCAACAGTTTCATCATTGTTAACCGGCACAATCTACCAACAACTTCAGCGGGCATCGGCGGCATCTGACCGAACGCATCCTTTTCTTCAGTCTTCGCCAACCCCCTTTTAACGTCTGGAACCGCAACAACAAACTTCCACTCTTCAGGAAAGGGGTGACGAAAAATCAATGGAGGAAAACTTTCGGGGACGATAACGCCGCCTTTCATCCTTTTTCCTCCATCAACAACAAATCCGCCCATGTCAAAAACTGCTGTGCCCACACCCGTTCTTTTCATTCTTCCAATGGCAAGGGAGAGCTCCTGAATTGAAGCCTTAACATCAAACAGTTTTGCCAGAGCTGCAGCCACAGCCAAAGCTAACTGGGTGCCAGAGCCTAACCCTGCATGTTCAGGAATTGTCTGTTCTACATGGATGTCGACTTCGGCGTTTATGCGGTAAGTTTCAAGAAATCGTTTCGCAAGCGACGTTACCTGCTTGGTTTTTTTGCCTGTGACAGAAAAGCCCGCGGAAGTTTGAGCCTCAAGAACAACGTTTGGGCGGTCTATGGCTGCGCCTAAGCCTCCGAAGAAGCGTCCCATGTCGCCGTTCATGTCTATTAGCCCAAAATGGAGCCGCGCCGGAGTTTTAACGTAAACTTTCACTCTCCTTCCTCCACGAATGGATTCTCTGAGTTAAATCCGCCATGATTTCAGAGTAACGCGATTCAGGAGCTGTACGCTTCACAACATTAGAGCAGATTTCAACCAGCTCCATCAGCTTAAAGGCGCACTTCTGCTCTTGCTTATCTCCTCTCAGGAACGGTTTAATGCGGGTTGCATGTATGATGGCTTCAATCGTCGCGAACTGAGCACGACAATACACCGTCGGTAACGCCTTTGATGCCGCAACAAGTTGGACGTTACACAAAAACTCGGTTCTTTCAGCGCCAAAAGAACGTATTTCAGCAACCGACACTTCAACAGTTGCATCTGCCGCCCGTAACCGTGGCGCGTCAACGGTCTTTGCCTTTTCGAACAGTTCAGGAGACAGTTTCCCATCAGGATTCGCCTCTTTGAATGCTGTCAGATAAAACAGTTCTGGGCTAGATGTCACGTTTACAACTGCGCAGCGTTTTGCTTGAAGATTCTTGTAGGTCAGAGACGAAATATACGGTCTAATCAGTAACCGCTCATCACTCTCTATCACAACGCCCATGGGTGCAGCGTTCGGTTGCCCATCCGCATTGTAGGTAGAAACTATTGTCTCTCCGATTGATCCCTTATGGAACCCCAAATCATCCAAGCTAGTCACATCATCATCTCCAAACGGTGTAACTCCAGAAATCAGATTTGGTTATTGGCACCGTGTACATCAACTGAGTGTAATTTTTTTCACTCAATTATAAGTCTTGAGGCAACCTGAAAAAGCTTTCATTTACTCAATTCTTGTCGTCTGTCCACTACTTCCATTGTGCCCGGACCAGTTCCAAGCAACGTAACAGGCACTTTAAGCTGCTTTTCGATGTTCTCGACGAAACCTTTTGCTTCCCCAGACAACTCACCGTAAGATGTGGCGCCTTTGCATTCAGGAAACAGCACATCAATCTTCGTAACCGTAACCTGCGTTGCCCCATTCAACATAACCGCCCGCTTCGCCAAATCAAAATCGAAGGGCGCCGCTCTTCTCCTTCTTCCAGTGTTTGTGGCGATTTCAGCCCATCCCCTACGTTCAGCCTCCTCCCACGAAAGCTCTCCCGCGAGTGGTCCAGTTCCAACGCGCGTATTGTAAGCCTTAAACACAACAATAACGTCGTCAACGTTTGTTGGACCAACGCCAACATCTGAACATGCGGCAGCGGCGCACACGTCCTTAGAGGTGCAGTATGGGTATGTTCCATGGAAAAGAGAAAGGTATGTTCCCTGTGTACCTTCGATGAGAACGTTTTTTCCTTCGCTGATGGCGGTGTTCACTTCCAAGGGAACGTCCACCAGAAAGTCTTTGAGGCTCGGAAAGTCGCGGGCTAACTTGGCTACCCGCATCACTCGGTCAGAATTACATGGACCCGACCCTGAACCAGTGGATCCAATTTTTTGTGCCAAATATCCCTTACTGTCCGCTTCCATATGTTTAGGTTCAATTATGGCGCATTGCGGGTCTACGCCCACTCTGCCCTGAGCCCCTGTATCCTCGATTTCTTTGAGAAAAATTTCTGGATTAACCAAAACTCCGGGTCCTATCAGAAGGCGGCAATCTGGATAGGTGAAGGCGCTGGGCAGCATCCTCAGCTTGTAGGTTTTTCCTCTATAAACTACGGTGTGACCGGCGTTGGGTCCCACCCCAGCCCTTGCAGTTACTGCAGTTTTGTCTTTCACTGCCAGATAGGATATCATTTTTCCTTTTCCGGTGTCTCCGAAGAATCCGCAAACTAGTACTGTACAGGGCATAATTTTTCGCTCCAGCATGTTCAACGTGGACTGTGATTCTTAAGTTTTGTTGCGGCAATCGTTGATAACTGGGAGTCAAAAAGGAAAAACTGTTTCTGTGGAGTGGTTGGGGCTGACGGTAGATGTTTTTGTGAAAATTTAAATGCAGAGACAGGTACAAAATTAAAATTGCCTCAGTTAGGGAGGAAAGAAGCGGTTCAAAAAATCGGGTGGGGTTGACAATTTTGTGTGTCCTTGAGGCTATTAAAGAAAGAAGAAGCATCAGAGCCTATACTGACGAAGAAGTTTCAGACGAGAATGTTGAACGGCTGATAGATGCTGCTAGGTGGGCTCCGTCTGCAGGTAACATTCAGCCGTGGGCTTTCGTTGTAGTGAAAGATGCGGAGACGAAACTGAAGTTATCCGACGCTGCCCTAAACCAATCTTTCATCCAAGAAGCCCCGGTTGTTATTGTTGTTTGTGCGGATTTAATTCGATCAAGCAGGGTTTACGGCAGCCGAGGAGTACATCTTTACAGCATACAAGACACGGCGGCTGCAACCGAAAACATTCTGTTGGCTGCTCAGGAGCTGGGATTGGCAACCTGTTGGGTGGGAGCGTTTCGGGAGAACGAAGTTGCGAAGGCTGTGAAGGCGCCAATGAACTTGAGACCAGTAGCTATCGTTTCTGTGGGGTATGCTGCTGAAAGACCAGCGGCTCCGCAGAGGAGGTCTTTTAAGGAGATTGTTCACTACGAGACATTCTGAGGGAAATATAATGGTAGATGAAGGGATATTGGGGGTTAGAAAGTGGTTCAGCAGGTTTGCAGTTGCCTTAGGCGGTTTCCTCATATTTGTGGGAATCATAGTGGTAGGCGTCTTCCTCATCGGTTTCTTCGACATAGTAGACCTCAGCATCCTTGAAACCGAAAATCTTCAAAATCTTGCCTTGTTGCTGTTGCTAGCAATCGGGTTGACTGATTTAGTTGCCGGAATTATACTGTGGCGAAGGTGATTGGGTATGGAAATCAGAAGAATCGTGACCGCTGTAGCAGGTATAGCCCAGAGCACCATAGGAGTTTCGTTCGCAGTCTTGGCTGTTCTGCTCTTTTTTAACATTCTCGAAGTTCAAGCAGTATTTAATGTATCCACTGAATTTCTGCCGATATATCTGCTGTTTTTGGGGCTATTCAGCATTTTTTCGATGTTAAGCGGCCTATTTCTGATTCGTGAATGGCGGAGGAAAACCTAAAGGAGGAAGATGTTGGTTGACTAACGAAAAGAAATATGGTCTGATCAGCGCCACAATCATGGGGTTAGGCGGTGCCATAGGGTTCGAGATTTTTGCGTTGCTGAATTATGCTTATTTCGATTTGGCGGGACCCAGCATGATATCCGCCTTAGCATTTTGTGGCATAATAAACTTGATAACCATGCTGAGTTACAGCGAACTCAGCGCAGCCATACCCGAGGTTGGAGGAGAATACACCTACACCAAAGTTGCCTTCGGAGGCTTCATATGCTTCATGGCTGGATGCCTCAGATGGCTTGCCAGCGTCTTCGGTGGAGCCCTTGCTGCCGTGGTTTTCGTTAACCAGCTTGGAGTGCTCTTTTCGGTGTTTGCTCCGCCGATTCAAGATCTCATTTTAGCTAATGTTTCTGTTTTGATTGTGGGGTTAGTGGTCATTCTCATAATCTTGGCCATTCGGGGAGTAGAAGAAGCATCTACTCTCATAGTGGTTGCATTCTTGGCGATATTTATCATCTTTCTTGCCACGAGTGTAGGATACACTTTGACACCCCAAAACATAGTGCCCGACGCATCAGGCAGCAGTATGATGTACTTTTTCGCGACTGCCGCCTACCTTTTTCCCATGTTTGTTGGGATGAGAGCCCTCGTAGCTGGGGCTCCGCAGATTAAGAATCCGGGAAAAAACGTTCCCAGAGCTTTGCTGATAACAACTGTTGTGCTGACTGTGGTCTACTTTGCGGTTGCTTTTGTGGCTGTTGGGGCAGTTCCTCTCGGTGGAGAAGTAACCGGTGACGGGCTTCCTCTTCTTAACCTTGCAGCTTCGACTATTATGGGTCCGGTTGGTGCCATCCTTTTTGCGTTGGCGGGAATAATTGCCAGTGTCTCGTCGGTGGGCACAGCCATGACTGTTCAATCCAGCATTCTCGGAGGGATGAGCAGAGACGGATATCTGCCCAAAGCTTTGGAGAGGGCTCACAGGCGGTTTGGAACCCGGTACATTGCGATTCTTGCAAGTTCGCTTTTTGTGCTGTTTTTTGGCATCAGCGGAGCAGTGGAGTTTCTTGGTTATGCAGCGAGCTTCGGTTCTCTCTTGGTTTTTGCTTTAGTTAATCTGTCGCTTATACAACTCAGAAGAAAGATGCCTCGGTTAGATAGACCCTTCAAAGCTCCGTTCTATCCACTTACTCCCCTCGCCGGAATAGTCATGTCAATCTTGCTGCTTACTATCCCCGTGGTCCTGAGGGATGTTAACGCTGAAAGTGCGTTGCTGTCCAGTTTGGGGATGGTAGCGATAGTGCTGGTCACCTACTATCTCAGGATGGTGAAGCGCGAAATCGACTTTAATCGTTTGCGTGTTGCCGTGGGAGGAATCTGCTTCGGCGCGGGCGTAACCGTTATCGTGTTAGCTCCAGTTATCGTGTCGTCTTCCCTGTTCATCATCATGGTTCTTGTCGGCTTGGTCTCCATCCTTGCGGGTATCCTGAACATCTTGGCGTCTGCGCGTAAAATTGATTAGCTGACTATGTTGTAGAGTATGGATGTGGGTTGAGTTGCCGAGAAAACGAAGGAAAGAAAGGCGGATTTCGGTTCGGGCACCAGATTATATTCCGAAAAGAGAGCCGATTTTCAAGGACACCACTGGAACCGAGGCTTTGGATGTTTTCAAGGTGGCTGAGACTGTGGGCAGAGTTCTGTCTTTTGTCATGTTTGCTGTCGGCATCTTAGCTGCTGTCCTATCCGCTTACAGCATCATAACATCTATCAACATGTTCCTGAATCCACTATTCGTCGGCGTCTTAGGTCTTGTAGGAGCCTTAAACATCTTCTGCGGGCTGCTGCTCTTGGCAAAGAAATGATTCTGTCAGTCACAGAGAAGCACATGGGATTTAACCTTTAATATCTCCTCAAGCCTCTTTCTAGATGTGAGGAAGTTTCCCGTTGAAGTACTCCCGTATAGCAGAAGCTTACGAGAAGATTGAGGCAACAACGAAAAGGCTGGAGATGACAGACTATCTGGTCGAGATATTGAAAGATACTCCAACGAGCCTCATCGACAAGGTCGTGTATTTGACTCAGGGAAAACTGTACCCGGATTTTGTGGGAATAGAAATAGGCATCGCAGAGAAACTGGCTGTACGCGCAGTTGCAAGGGCAGCGGGTCACAGAGAAAAAGACATAGAGGTGAACATGCAGAAAACGGGGGACCTCGGAGAAACAACCCAAAAATTCATGGAAAAGAAAGCTCAAGCAACTTTGGGCTTTTCCACACCGTTAACCGTGCAGAGAGTCTACGAAACGTTAGACAAGATAGCAAACTCCACGGGCTCAGGCTCAGTAGACCTCAAACTGGGTCTTTTGGCAGGTTTATTATCTGACGCTTCTCCAAGCGAGGCAAAGTATATTGTCCGAACAGTGACAGGCAACGTTCGACTGGGAATCGCAGACATGACAGTGTTAGATGCCTTAGCAGTAGCATTCGGCGGGGGAAAAGAGACCCGCGAACATCTGGAACGCGCCTACAACATCTCCTCTGACTTGGGCAGAGTTGCAAGAGTCGTTGCCGAAGAGGGAATGGAGGGAATCGAAAAATTCAAGGTGATTCCGGGGGAGCCTATCCGTCCCATGCTTGCTGAACGACTGAGCTCCTCGGAGGATATCCTGGAGAAGCTTAGGGGAAAATGCAGAGCTGAATACAAGTATGACGGCGAGCGGATACAGGCACATAAGAAGAGGGATGATGTTATTCTTTTTTCTCGGCGGCTCGAAAACATCACTGACCAGTATCCAGACGGAGTTGAATATGTCAGAAAACATGTTAAGGCTGAGGAAGCCATTGTGGAGGCGGAAGCCGTTGCCGTTGACCCAGAAACAGGCGAGATGAAGCCGTTTCAGGAGCTGATGCACCGCAGACGAAAATATGGAATAAAAGAGGCTATGGCGGAGCACCCTATCACACTGTTCATGTTTGACGTTCTATATGTTGACGGAAAAGACCTGACTCTGCAACCTTACCCTGTTCGCCATAAACATCTTGAGAAAGTTATTGAACAAACCAACAATGTACAAGTGGCAGAGAGTATAATCGCGGAGAATCCGGAGCAGCTGGAGAAGTTCTTCGAGAAGACTGTGGAAAGCGGGAGCGAGGGAATAATGTGCAAGTCTGTGAATCAGGATTCTGTTTATCAGGCAGGGGCAAGAGGCTGGCTGTGGATAAAATACAAACGCGATTACAGAAGCGAAATGACTGACACGGTTGACTTGGTGGTGGTGGGAGCCTTCCATGGGAGAGGAAAACGCGCAGGAACATTTGGCACATATCTTCTGGCAGCCTACAATCCAGACAAGGAAATCTTCGAGACCGTAACAAAGGTTGGAACCGGATTCACTGATGCAGACCTTGAAAAGCTTCCCAAACTGCTGAACAAACATGAAATAAGCCATAAACATCCCCGACTAGATTCAACCCTTGATGTGGATGTGTGGTTTGAGCCATCGGTGGTGATAGAAATCAGAGGCGCAGAATTAACTCTCAGCCCCGTCCACACATGCGCCATGAACGTCATAAGAGAAAAAAGCGGGCTGGCAATACGATTTCCGCGTTTCACAGGGAAATATAGGGTAGACAAATCTGCCGAAGACGCAACAACAACAGAAGAACTAATTGAAATGTATAGACGTCAACTCAAAAAGATAGACGGCTAGCCATCATAATATTCAGTATTTTTCAGTTCCTCAAGACGTTTTGAAACCGTGAAATACAGTTGATCCCGCAGGGAGTTGCCAAATGGTTCCAGAAGTTTCACTGCGCTTAGTCTCTCAGTCAGTATGTTGTCCTCGAGAACTTCGTCAGCCCATTTTTCGAAGTCTCCTCGATAAAGGTGAAACTCCAGAGACGTGATTGTGATTTCTCTGATTTTGTTTGCAAACTCTTCTAAGGACATGGCTCTTTGGCCAGTGTAGTTGCCGACAGACGTGAAGAAATAGAAAGCGTTCTCCCTGGATAATGTTCTGAGAATTCGGGCTGAAGATGAATGCGACAAATTGAAGCTCCCCTATGCTGAGAAACAGTCTCTATTCTGTTTTAGTTATAGATTCCAAATCTTTTATACTTTTCATTCTTTCTAGATCAGGATTTTTTCTTCTTTGACTTTTTTTGTAACTATCGAAGTTCTGATTCTCAGCACTCCCTGAAGAGGCGCCACCCTTCTTGCTATGAAAGAGTGCAGTTCATCCTGATCTCTGGCAACCACCTTCGCGATTATCAGCAACTCCTCAGAAAGCGACATCGAAACCTCCAAAACCTCCTTAGCCTCCGACAGCTCCTTTGCCACATTCTCACTTTCCTTTGGATCAGTGTAAACGGTCATGCGCGCCGTAACGTAATCCATGCCTATTTTTTCATGGTCGATGTCAACGGTCCATTTTTTGATGACTCCGTTTTTCTCCATCTTTCTTACCCGATCATAGACCGTGGAGTGGGCAACACCTAATTGACGACCAACCTCTGAGTAGGTTTGCTTCGAGTTTTCTTGGAGGGCCTTCAGTATTTCCCAGTCTAAAGAATCGAGAGAAATCGCTTCGTTTTTCAGCTTCATCGTCCAAACCTTAAGGGTAGTGATTACGTTTCGGGTTTGTTAATTTATTGTTTGCTGTCGGAAAAATGTAGATTAATGAAGATTTTTTCGTAAATTTTTCAAGCTTCAAGTTTACGGATTCAACCACCGTTTATGAAGGAATGTAACCTGAAGTGCAACCGCTCCTACATTTGTTCAATTTTTGCGCCTTTGAGCAACATTTTTTCGGGGTTCCTGTCAATTAACCTTAAATCTGCGAAAATAGAATAATCTTCTATAGATATCTACTACTAGGAAATGTCAATGAATTCACCTTTTCCCACAATCTGGAGTCTCATCGACAGTTTTAAAGAGCGGTGCCGATTGAACAGCTGGGAAACCTGCGAAACCGAAGACTGGATCAGAACAGACGACGGAAAATACCACAACTTTCTTTGGACGCAAACCGTCCACCCATCCACGTTTAAAAGAATCGTATCAAACCACAAATGTGGCATCCGCCGCGGTATTTCCTACAAGGTGGTGGACGTCGCATACACGTGTTGGCTGTTGCCGGAAAGACCACCCGGATTCCTGATATCGCAAGTAAATGAAAATCCTGAGCTGAAAGCGAAAACTGCCATATTTGACCTAAGCTGCGCCTATACTGGAGAGAATGTCTGCCGAAAGATTAACGAAACGGAGAGCATCGTCTTCAAGGAATTTGAGCAATTTTTGGAAGAGAAATGGGACCTAGAATTCAAGCCTGTAGATGAACTGCCCGCCCTCACGACGTAAACACGCTCTAAAACGGTCGATTCAATTCGGTAGTCTACAGCCTTTTCCAGAAGCTGCAATGTTTCAGGGTTGAAGGTGCGTTAAGCTTATATCTATTGTAATTGTACTATATTGTATGATTACAATATCTAATAAGGAAGCAACACTGCTGGGTTTGCTGTCTGAGAAACCTAAGCATGCCTACGAAATTGAACTAGACATCGAAAACAGGGATATGCGGTATTGGACAGAAATCTCCATGTCTTCTGTTTACAAGCTTCTCAAAAGGCTTGAAGAAAAAAAACTGCTTGAAAGCGAAGTTAAGCTTTCGCAGAACAATGTGGCTCACAGGATTTATTCAATTACAGAGTTTGGAAAAGAACAGTTTAAAGAAAAACTGAAGACCCTTATTTCCAAGTGCCAACCTGCTAAATACCCGATTGATGTTGGCTTGGCGAATCTCATGTTGCTGGACAAAAATGAGGCAATTAAGCAGTTACGTAAGTACGCCGAGTCCATAGACGGCATGATACAGTGTTATGAAGAGCTGGAAAAGTTTTTGATTAACGAAAAATGCTCCCTCGCAAATATTCAACTTGCAACAAGAAGACTCTACATTCTGAACGGAGAAAAACATTGGGTAACCAAGTTTCTAGAGGATTTATCAAAGTGAATCACGATAAAATCGTAATCAAAAATGCGCGGACGCACAATTTGAAAGGAGTTTCTTTAGAGATTCCCAAAAACAAGATTGTGGTTTTCACTGGTATTTCGGGTTCTGGGAAGTCATCTCTGGTTTTTGACACAATTTACACTGAGGCCCAACGGCAGTTGATTGAAACTTTTTCTTCGTTTGCAAGGTCTAGGATGCCGAAGCTGTCCAAGCCGCCTGTTGATGAAATCAGGAACATTTCGACAGCTATAGTGATTAACCAGAAAAGAATGGGCAGAACATTAAGAAGCACTGTTGGCACAGCCACTGAGCTCTACACGTATTTGAGGCTGCTGTTTTCGCGGTGTGGAGACAAATTTATTGGCCCATCGTTTGTTTTCGGTTTTAATCATCCGTTAGGCATGTGCCCTGACTGCAAGGGACTGGGAAAACGAATCACAGTTGATGTAGACAGACTTATTGACAAAGAAAAAACAATCAGGCAAGGAGCAATCAATCATCCAGACCATAAGGTTGGAGGATGGAACTGGAGAGAAATGGTTGCAGTTAACTTGTTTGATGTTGACAAAAAGTTGAAGGATTTTTCGGAAAAAGAGATGCATGATTTTTTGTATGCTAAGGCGATTCCTATCGAGAAAAAACATGGGGCAGGGACTTACTCGAAAAATTATGAGGGCATCGTGCGGAAGCTTGAGAGGGTTTACGTTAACAAAGCAGAAGATGAATTGTCCAAAGCAAGGAAAAACGCTTACCAAAAATACTTCATTTACTCTGAATGCGATTCTTGTAAAGGTTCGAGGATAAACGAGAAAGCAAGAAGCGTGAAGGTCAACGGCAAAACTATTCCTGAACTAGTGAACATGGAGTTCTTTGAGCTCAAAGATTTCCTCGGCACCGTAGAAGGAGACATAGCGAAACCAATTGTTCAGAAGATGCAGCAGATCATTTCACATTTGATAGAAATTGGGGTAGGTTACCTTTCGCTGAACCGTGCTGTTGCCACGTTATCAGGGGGCGAAAGCCAGAGAGTGAAGATGGCACGACAACTCGACTGCGACTTGGTTGACATGATGTACATTCTGGATGAGCCTTCCATTGGTTTACACCCGAGAGACATAAACCAGATGCTGAAAATGCTTGGCAAACTGAAAGGAAAGGGCAACAGCGTTTTCGTAGTTGAACATGACCCAGCTGTAATCAGGTGCGCCGACCACATAATTGACATAGGACCCAAAGCTGGAAGCCTCGGCGGAGAAATAGTTTTTTCAGGAAACTACGAAGGCTTAACGAAATCGAAAAGCATCACCGCAGAATACCTGAATCGAAAAGAGAAAGTATGTAGTGAACCCAAAAGTTGGCACGAATACATCGAAGTAAAACACGCTACATTGCACAATCTGAAGAATGTTTCAACGAAAATCCCTAAAGGCGTTTTAACTTGCATAACTGGCGTGGCGGGTTCAGGGAAAAGCAGTTTGATTAACGACGTTTTCCTCCAAGAAAACAAGGAAGCCGTAATTATTGATCAGTCACCAGTCGGGAGATCCTCACGGTCGAATCCAGCAACGTACATTAGAGTGTTCGGTTTAATCAGGAAAGAATTCGCCAAAGCAACAAACTCAAGTCCCTCTCTGTTCAGCTTCAATTCTAAGGGTGCTTGCCCGAAATGCAAGGGTCTCGGAACAATCAGTTACGAAATGAGTTTCATGGATGAAGTCAAAGTAACCTGTGACGAATGCAACGGCAAAAGATTCACCGACGACGTTTTGGCGCTGAAATACAAAGGAAAAAACATCTTCGAAGTTCTCAACATAACAATCAAAGAGCTGCGAGACTTCTTCGAAAACCCAGAGATAAAAAGGAAGCTGCAGGTTCTTTGTGACGTCGGCTTAGACTACTTAGAGTTGGGACAGCCGTTAAGCACCTTGTCCGGAGGAGAATGCCAAAGAATCAAGTTGGCATCTGAACTGCACAAAAAAGGAACAATATACGTCATGGATGAGCCAACAACAGGCTTGCACATGGCAGACATCGACAAACTGATGAAAATCATCAAAAAACTTGTCGCGAACAACAACACCGTAATTGTAATCGAACATAACCTAGACATCATAAAACACGCTGACTGGATAATCGACCTTGGTCCAGAAGGAGGCGTCAAAGGCGGCGAAATCATATTCGAAGGCACACCAAATGACCTGATTGAATGCGAAAACAGTCACACAGGAAAATACTTGAAGAAGATACTGTGATGCGTTTTCTGGGATAAACCAAGCTTAAAAGGGCTTCTTTCATACTTCTTATAGAGAAATATTTGTTCATTTAAGTTTGAATGGAAGCGTATAACTGGTTTGCTTGAGGGCGATGAACTATGAGTGAAGCTGAAGAAAAGGAAAAAATCAAGAAGATAGCTAAGCTCCGTGCTATACTGGAGAAACGGGTAGAAACAATGGAAACAGAACTGGATGGACTGAAAACGCTGCTTAGTTTAATAGACGAGACCCTGCTTAAGGAGGGCTTCAGGAGAGCAGAAATCTCTAAGCCAGTTCAGACCTCTCCGAAACAGGCAACCCAACAGCCTTCGGTTACACCGCAGAAGAAGGGGGTTCCCCTAAAGACGGTGACTGGAGACCTCTTAGCCCAATTTTATATCGAAAAAGATTCGATACAGATTACATTGGCAGAAGACAAAAACTTTGACATCAACACTCCCCCCTTCAGATCCTTTTTTGTGGAACGGGTTTTGGCGAAGATGCAGGAAAAGGACAAAGAAGACGCTGGCAAAGGCAAGATAGACCCAGAAAAAACATTATCCTACAACATCAAACAAGACGGAAACACACTCAGAGAGATAACCATCAGAAACCTCAGACGTGACAGGTCACGGGAACTGAAATCGTCCATCCGTTGGACCCTAGAAAAAATGTATGAGAAAATTAAACAGAAGAGCTAAATTGGCCAGATTGGGCATAAATGAAATCTGCTTATCTCAGAAGTTATTTATTTCTTTGAATTAGAAAATGGGGAGGAAAATCATGAAGCCTAACCAGTTAACCGCCAAGATAGTCACCGGATTCCTCAAGTTCAAGGCAAAAAAACCCGCCCCCCTGTTTGCATCCTACAACGTGACAGGCAGATGCAACATGAGATGCGTCTTCTGCGAATGGTGGAAAACGGACATCCCGGAGCTGCCAACAAAGAAAGCTTCAGCAGCCATAGACGCGGTTTGCAGTTTAGGTGTCTCCTTTTTTGATCTCAGCGGAGGCGAACCCCTGTTGCGGAAAGACTTGGCTGTCCTCGCCAAAAGAGCAGCCTCACATGGATGCTTCGTGAGTATGAACACCAACGGAACCCTTCTGAATGAACGTAGAGTCGGTGAAGTGGCGGATGTCTTTGATTCGGTTGTTGTATCCCTTGACGGTCCCAAAGAGGTTCATGACAAGATAAGGGGGGTTCCAGGAACCTATGATAAGGCAGTTGAAGCCATACGTTTGCTGAAGGCTCATGACGTAAAGGTGGGAGTGAATAGCGTTGCTACCCCATCGAACATCGGCATTTTGCCCCACTTCATTGAAGAACTACGCGGCCAAGTTGACTTCGCTCAGGTTCAGCCCATGCACCCCTATCCGCCAACACCAGAAAACACCCCATCCGACAAACAGGCTTCTAGGCTTATTGAATATCTGCTGAGGCTCAAGCGCTCTGACCCCGGTTTCTTGGCGGTGCCAACAGATTTCATAAAGGGTTTCGAGCTGTTTTTCAAGGGTGAAGCGCCGAAAATCTGTCACGCTGGAGAACTTTATGTTGCCATCGACCCGTCGGGTAAACTTTTGGCTTGTCCAGCTCGGTCAGACATTGTGCTGGGGGATACGTTAAGCGGCTCTGTTGATGCCATGTTGACGGAGAAGCGGGACAGTGAGGGATGGCGCAAAGTATCCGCGTGTAGGGGATGCTGGCTGGAATGCACTGCCGGAGTGTCGATGATGTTGCAGAATCCTCTCAAGGAAGCTTCCCAGTTGGTTAGCCTCTGGAAATCACGTAAAAACTGAGACTGTATGTAAAGGGTTACCCTGTGATTGCTGCGTTGAGTACTTCGCCGATAATTTCTATGATAGTTGTTAATTGTCCTGTGGCGAGTCCGACGGCTAGGAATGATATGCCGGCGAGCAACAGCAGAGAGCCGATGATTCTTTGTTCAGGCAGGTCCATGAGCTGTTTACTTCCTCTGATTCCATTGTATAACGCTGTGGCCGTTATTTAAGATGTTTTCCATTCAACTATCAGATGTTTTGTTTTGGAGAAGTTTTTCGCCGATTCCCTGAATAGCCTTTACGCTCTCTGAGGTTTCTGCATACTTGAGAGGCGCCTCGCCTACCCTATCTGCTTTTATCACTGTGTCATCGTATGGAATCAAATCCAGTAACGGAAGCGCATTTTTTTCGGTGAAATCTGTAATCAACTCTTTTTCCTCCGAATCTCTAACTCTGTTTCCAACGATGAAAACCTTTTTTATTCCCGCTTCGTGGGCTAAACCAGAAATTTTCTTGGCAATCTCCAAGGATTTTCGGCTGGAATCAACAACCACCAGCATGATGTCAACTTGGCTGGCTGTTCCACGTCCCATGTGTTCCACGCCAGCTTCCATGTCCACCACCACAACCTCATCCCTGTCAACAATCAGGTGACGGAGAAGCTCCCGGATCACTGCGTTGGCTCCGCAGGCGCATCCTCCTCCAGCAGTTTTGATGGTTCCCATGACAAGTACGTTCACGCCATAGGGTGATTTCATTCCGTTGTTTTCAATTATGTCATCTACCTTGAAGTGGAGCTTGTATACTCCCGGATAGTCGGTGCGGGTTTTCTCGTCCAGCAGTTCGGTGTTCTCGGAGATTGGAAGTATCTTGTTTGCCTCCTCAATGGGTATGCCCAGTGTCAAGGCTAGGTTGGGGGATGGGTCAGCGTCAATAGCCATCACCTTGAATCCTTTTTTTGCGAAATAGCCTGCGAGAACCCCTGAAACAAGGGTTTTTCCCACGCCACCCTTACCAGAAACTGCAATCTTCAACATAAATCACCAGTTGCCAGTTTTATCTGCGTTTTCGGAGGTAATAAAGCCATCTTTTTCGCAGACAAGCTTGCTTCAAAGCGCCTATTTCTTTTAGTTTCACTCTTCTCTCTCCCCGATTCTGGAAGTTGTTTCAGCGCCAGCCTTATTATGCAATTCAGCAAAACGCAGTAAAACAGTAGGAGGAAAAAAGCATGAACAAAACGGTTTACAAAGACCAAGTAATGAAGCGGCTAACCTACATCCAAATGCTTGCTGAGCAAGAAAGATACGAGGAAATCCAGAATCTTCTAGAAACAAATTTTGTGCTGGTGGCTTAAAATGGCAGTGTCCATACGCTGCAACGGATGCGGCAAAGCCCTATTCACGGGACGAGATGCCATTCAACCATACTACGTTCGAGCAAGAACCGAATGCAGATGCCCCTCTTGCGGAAGAAAACTTTCAAACAATTCACTGAGCGTACAGGTTGACCTGCTAGGCAGCCGACACTAACCTTCTGGCTAACAGTCACAAAAATGGCGAACAAAACGGCGTCCATCCTGTTTTTCGCTATTCTTGGTTATGTTTTGTTACAGACGAATTTCTGCCAAAGGACCAGCACGCTTCTTGTTGATGCTGAGCAACCGATTATGTGATATGTGGGCAGGAACGAAAATGTAATCAGCACAGAAACCGAATCTGTGTGCTGTCTAGAAGGTGACCTGTCAGGTGAAGATTCTGTTTGTGGAGCCTCCGAAGGATTACTGGTTTGTGATGGGAGAGTATCTGCCTCCTCCCTACGGCGTTCTTCAACTTGCAGCTTATCTCGAACACAAAAACAAGGCTGCAGAGATTCAAGTTTTGGACTGCAACGCCGAGGGCTTGGATTGGAAGGGACTAGAAAAGCGGATAGAATCCTTCAGCCCGGATATGGTGGCTTCGAGCGCCCTTGCCACATGCAACACTTACGTTGCCGCCAGAACATTGGAAATCGCAAAAGAAGTTAACCCTGACGTCGTAACGGTTGCTGGGGGGCAACACTTCACGGTTCTGGCTGAGGAGAGTTTAAAGGCATACCCTGAAATCGACGTTATTGCGCGGGGAGAGGGCGAAGAAACCCTTGTTGAGCTGGCGCAAACAGTTGCGGATGGGCAGCCGTTTTCGTCTGTGAAGGGTATCTCCTTCAGAAACAATGGACAGGTCATACATAATCCGCCGCAGCCTCTGATCGAGAACCTTGACAGTCTGCCTTTTCCCGGGTACAAGTTTGTGGAGAATCTGGTCCAGAAATACCACTTCACTGCCATGGCAGGCAACAAAACAAGATACGCTCTGATCGAAGGCTCCAGAGGTTGCCCTCACAGATGCACCTTCTGTACCCAATGGAGGCACTGGGGAAGCAAATGGCGAATGAAGTCTCCGAAACGGATTGCGGATGAGTTCGAATTTTGCTACCAAAACTTTGGAAGCAGATTCCTGTGGCTCACCGACGATAATTATGGTCTGGGCAAACGTGCAACCGAGTTGGGCGACGAACTCATAAGCCGAGGCTTCGCGGATGATATTATGTGGTTCATGCAGGTCAGATGCGATGACGTTGTGAAACATGCGGATGTTCTGCCTAAGATGCGACGGGCTGGGTTGCGCTGGGTTCTCTTGGGTGTGGAGAGCCACAGTTCATCTACGTTAGACTCTTTCAGAAAGGAGACGACCCCAGACGATGCCCGAAAGGCAATGAAGCTACTGAAGAAGAACGACATCTTCTCTCAGGGCATGTTCATTATCGGTCAGCGCAAGGACACAGCTGAATCTATGGCGGCTTTGCGGGAGTTTTCAAACGAGTTGGACCCTGACTTGGCAATCTTCGCGATACTTACACCGTTTCCGGGAACTGCCGTCTATGAGGAGGCTAAACGGAACGGGTGGATAGAAGACTGGAACTGGGCGAACTATGACATGGTTCACGCGGTCATGCCCACCGAGACCCTGTCCACCGAGGAAGTGCAGGAGGAGCTCTACCATTGTTACAGAAGTTTCTTTGGTTCTTGGCGCAGAAGATTCACTGGGCTCTTTGCAAGGAAGGCACTGAAAAGGAAACTTTACTGGTACATGGCTTCCCAGGGCATCGTGAATCAGTTTAAGACATTATTCTGAGTGAGGAGTTATGTCTCAGCAGCGTCACATAAAATCGGACATACGGTATCCGCTTCTGGTGTCCTTCCTAGGTTTACTCCTTGTTGCAGCGCTTACAGCGTTTCCCCCACTCGTTGCTGAAGACTATTCTTGGCGAAAACCAGTGATCGGCTCAATCTTCAGCTCAATTTGTGTCCTAGGAATTCTGGCAGTCTTCTCGCCCAAGTGCCTCGGAATCTTAGACATCGGCAAGAAAAACAGAACAGTTGATTCAGATTCATCCCAGCTTGCGTCTCACGGAACATCAAATGCTCTGCAGGGGCATCATCCCACCTGCGGAAAATATGATGCCCACATTTTTCGGATAAAAGACAAGATATTCTGTGCAGCATGTGTTGGTCTGCTCCTTGGGGGGCTGTTAGCTTTGGCTGGGGCATCAGTTTATTTCTTTGCTGATTGGCGGATTGCTGAGCACAGTTCATTAATGGTTTTGCTGGGCATTGTGGGAGTAGGTTTCGGGTTGTTCCAGTTCAAATTCAGGAGTCTTGTCCGCTTATCCGTGAATACCATTTTTGTTCTGGGAACTCTCTTAGTCTTGGTTGGAGTCGACGAGTTGGTTCACAGTTTATTTTTTGATCTGTTTGTGGTTAGTTTGATTGTTTTTTGGCTATTCACCAGAATAAGTTTGTCCCAGTGGGACCATGAGAGAATCTGTTCTAGTTGTGAGATTGAAAACTGTAGAATCAGAGGATAGAAAGAAGGGAGGGGCTTAACGTTTGCGACTGATTGAGTATAGTGCTCCCGCAACCATTAATGTTCCGAAGATGATTATTATGAACGCCCACAGGTAACTTCCAAAGTCGATATCGAGAACAGCGGTGACGCCCCACAGGATGATTATGAGTCCAATAATTAAGCCTGCGATTGATCCGCCGTGGGGTAACCCGAAGCATTCGTTCTCTTTGTGTCGTCTTTCACGTCTAACAGGTGGGTGGCTGCCTAAAGGTTCCTTGCATTTGACACAGACTGCCGCGTCATCCTCGTTTTTAGTGCCACATTTTGTGCAGTAAACCATTCTATTCACCAATCCGTTTGTGAGCCTTACACCATGAAGGCTGTTACACTCCAGAAACCTATTCGGCGTGTTGAGTATAAAAGATATTTCATCGAGACTGTTCTCTTGCACTATCAGGTCAACTTTTGAGGTAGCAACCAAGACGAAGAGAATTGCCCTTAAAACGGAAAATATGGTTTATTTTTTTTGCAAAATAGATATACGAAGCGTAAACGTAGTCATCGGTGAAGAAACATGAAACTTTTGAGGGACACCATTGCTCGTGGGCGTTTGTTCTTCACGGTTTTCTTGTGCGGTTTAGTGTTGACTGTTGGAGTGTCCAGCGTAA
This sequence comes from Candidatus Bathyarchaeota archaeon, assembly GCA_050123155.1. GTDB lineage: Archaea > Thermoproteota > Bathyarchaeia > Bathyarchaeales > Bathyarchaeaceae > Bathyarchaeum. The sequence goes on from JASFHP010000002.1 coordinate 212,193, forward strand.
CCTATCCCGTGTACTCTGATGAGTTAACTGTTCCAGAAAAGGCGTTAGCCTTTTTGGAGGATGTGGCGATGCTTGACATGACACGATACAATGCAACACTGGAAATAAACGACGTGAGTTACCCCAACGAGTTGCAGGGTTTGGCTCAGCGTAATGTGGTGTACATTCTCTTTTCTGATGAAGGCGAGCTGGAGGCGGCTTTCAGCTTCAAAAATGAATCCTTTGCTTTCTGCTCACTAATGACGTTCGGTTCGCCACTTTACTCTGAGCCGCAGTCAAAAGACATAGTTGATTCTGCGAAGGATTTTCTGCAGAGATACCAAACATATGTGGGTGATCCAGATTTTGATGGCACAAGAGACTATGCTGAAGCAAGGAGCATACTCGACACTGTTGATGTAACAGAAAATGTGACAGAAACATCTAATCATGTAAAACTTGAGGTGATCAGTAGCATAGATTATACAGCGTTTGTTTGGGAATACGTTTTGGATGGCGTTGCGTTTCCGTGGATGAGCCTTGAGTTTAATGATGGACTTGTTTGGGGTTTTGATGATAACTGGCGGCTATACAGTGTCGGTAGTACAGACCTAGCTTTCTCAGAGGAGGAAGCAATAACCCTTGCGTTAGATTACTTGGATGAGTTCTCATGGAATGCCACTACCGAAGAAGGCAAATCTGTAGAGGTAACAGAGTTTGGCATACTTGAAGAACCACGAGATGTAACATTGGTAACAACTAGGAACAAGGAGCCTTTAACGCTGTATCCTTCTTGGCAGGTCACAGTATACCTTGACGATGTTTACCCCGGCAACGTTAACCGTATCACCTTGGTAATCTGGGCAGACACTGGAGAAGTAATTTCTTGTACACCACTTGGAGGCGGAGGAATCATTCCAGAGTTCACATCATGGACAATAATGTTTACAGCATCTGCGTTGTTTGCGTTAGTTCTAATTTTTTACAGACATAGATTATCCAAACGGCAACAGGTCTGAATGTCAGATATGAGCAGTTGTTGTCTTGAAATTGGTAAGGTTAATACGGCTTGGTGAATAACTATTTTGTAGGTGAGGATTGTTTTGCCTCCGATTAAAGTTTTAGAGAACATTTACTGGGTTGGGGTAGTCGACTGGAACATCAGACATTTTCACGGCTTCACATATTCTACTCACCGCGGAGCCACATACAACGCCTATCTGATCATAGACAAGAAAGTCGCCCTAGTAGACACCGTGCAGCATCCCTTTGCAGGGGAAATGATGGCGAGAATCCGAGAAATAATCGACCCCGCAAAGATAGACTACATTATAGCAAACCATGTTGAATCGGATCACTCCGGAGCAATCGCAGAAATTCTGAAACACGCACCCAACGCAACTGTTGTGGGCACCGCTAACTGCCAGAAAGGGCTGGAGAAACACTACTTCGGCAACTGGAACTTTCAGGTAGTGAAAACGGGTGACACATTAAACTTGGGTGAAAGAACATTAAGTTTCCTTGAAGCGCCCATGCTGCACTGGCCAGACAGCATGTTCACATACATAGAAAAGGACGCGCTTCTATTGTCTAACGATGCTTTTGGTCAGCACTTGGCAACCTCAAAACGGTTCGATGATGAGGTGGACCAGAACATACTGATGTGGGAAGCGGCGAAATATTATGCTAACATTTTGTGGCCTTTCAGTACGCTGGTGACACGAAAGATTGAAGAGGTGCAGAAGCTCGGCTTGAAGATTGACATGATTGCGCCCAGCCACGGCGTGATTTGGCGCAAGGACCCCATGAAGATAGTTAAGGCTTATCTCAGGTGGGCTAGTGGAGAAGCGGAAAAGAAGGTTCTGATTGTCTACGACACGATGTGGGAGAGCACCGAAAAGATGGCTAAGGCTATGCTTGAGGGCATCAGCAGCGAAGGCGTCGAAGCGACATTATATAGGCTTCCGTTTAGTGACGAAGGCGACATCATCGGAGAACTGCTTGAAACAAAAGGACTGCTTGTCGGCTCCGCGACAATAAACAATGGCATCTTGCCGACCGTGGCTCCGTTTCTCAGGGAAATGGAAGGATTGAGACCGCGAAATAAGATTGCCGCCGCTTTTGGTTCATATGGCTGGGGAGGAGGAGCAACCGCAGCTATCGAGAAGGCGCTAAAGGGTGCAGGTATGGAGTTGGCGGCACCTGCAATTACGGTTAATTGGGTTCCAGACAAGGATGAACTCCAGAAATGCTATGAGTATGGACGAGAGTTTGCCAAAAAGGTAAAGGCAGCTGAGTAAAACCATCTTTTCACTCTTTTTTGTTTTTTCTTTCTTTCGCTAGTTTCATCCACCACGCGGGAACCTTGAAGTCTTCGGTTGTGTCCCAGCTGTCGAAGGGCTTTATGTCCAGTACTGGTGTGCCGTCGAAGGCGTCTAAGCCCTGAACAGTGACTACGTTGCCTTCCACCTTTAGGAGTTTAACCCGAGTGAGCCCGATTGGGTTAGGGCGGTGAGGTGTCCGAGTGGCGAAGATTCCCAGCAGCGGCATGTCGCTTCTTCCCCGCGGATGAACCTTCATTACTCTTCGGTCGTTGTCCGACATTCTATGCAACCAAAAAAGAACAAACAGATGCGAAAACTCTTCGACACCCTCCAAAGCCTCAGCCAATTCTTCACGAAAGATTAGCTGCGAAACCACATTCTTGTTCCTGACTTCCTTGCCAACCGCCTCTGTTTTGACGAAAGCCACAGGCTCCAAACAAATCTTACCAGATGAAATCATCAAATATCAACCTTCCAGTGATAAACCAATAAAAACTGTGAAGCTAACAATATAAGCCCTTTTTTATCCAGAGACTAGTGGTTGTTTGCGTTTTGTATTCTTTCGGAACCATTGTAAAAAAATTCTTCAATACCGTGACGCGAATGGGCGTAAACATAAATTGGCTGTTCCACGTTTGTTATTTTAGCAGTTGTTTCTGAAACATATGGGGGCGTAAGAAGAATGGGCTACATTTATCTGTACACTGGAACTGGGGGAGGAAAAACTGTAAACGCGTTGGGTTTAGCCCTCAGGTCCGTGGGTCACAGACGCAAAGTGGTTATAATCCAGTTTTTGAAGTGGTGGAAGAACACAGGAGAATACAAGATACGCGAGAAGCTTATACCATACTACGAAATTTACCTGTTCGGCAGAGACGGCTGGATTGGACTAGACAATTTGGGCGAAGAAGACAGAAAACTGTCAAAAGAGGGACTGGAATTCACCAAAAAGATTGTTGAAGCGAAAAAGCCTCATCTGCTGGTCTTGGATGAAATAAATTTGGCCCTCCACTGCCACATGCTGGAAATAGAAGAGGTTCTGGAGTTTCTGGACAGCCTCCCAGAGGAGACGGATGTTGTTCTAACAGGAAGATACGCGCCGAAAAAGCTCGTGGACAGGGCTGATTTCGTCAATGAAGTGAACGATATTAAGCAGCCTGAAGAAATGGTGACCACAGAGGGCATCCAGTACTAAGTTTAGCCGCCTGTTTGAAGAAGAAGTATCGCCTTGGCGAGGTCTCCGTCGCTTGCCTCTAAGGCTCGTTGAGCGTCTTCCATGCTTTTTCCTGTCTGGTCCGCAACAAGCTGCACATCCTCTTCTGGAATGGTTACCTTAGCCTCCTGAGTTTCTAGAGCCCGTTCGCTTACTTGTCCTGTGACCTGAAAGATTTTTTGTCCCTGCATCTCAAGAACGGCAACCTGAGCGTTTTCAACCACGATTTCTTTGTCGGCTGTTTTGAAAATAACTTCCTCTACGTCGGGCATCTCTCCCATGTTCATGCCCATGCGCTGCATCATCCGCTTCGCGTTTCTCGGACTCATTCTTTTCCGCATTTACGTTTCCTTCCCATCCCTATACTGATTAACGTGCCTTCTTAACTTTTTTCCGCCACTCCACGCCGAACACGAACAGCCATTCCCCTGTTGAACTCTTTCATCTCTTTTCCAGAGAGGAGAGCCCTGCCAACAGCCAAAACCTCATTTTCTCTGTTGACTACTATGACTTCTTCGTTGGGCCTTATCTCCTCGTCAGCGTCTATCACGTGTTTGGCAAAGGCGCTTCTTCCTTTCGACACAAAGGGCTCAGCATCGTCATGAACTTTAACCCAACACAGCAGAGGCTTCACTTCACGTACCAGACGTTTGGCTCCGGCAAGAGTTAAAACAAAAATTCCAGTGGTGGGTCGGAGAGTAGCCAGCAGTTCTTCCCCTAAGTGTATGTGCCGTATCTTTCCCGTGTTTTTCGAGTACACGACCCTAACATTGTCTGGGAACAGCTTTTTTCCAGCATCTCTTCCGAACTGGTAATCAGCTACACTCCGTATCTTCTCTAGAGCATTCATGTCAACCGTTTCTCCAACAAGTTTCACATTAACGTCAGGCTAAAGCATTAAATCTTGTTCTCTGCGCAGCTAAATGTAGAGTCAAAAATAAGAAACTTTAAGTTTTCTCCTTTACCGTATAAAGAAACTAAGTAGACGGAGAAACCAGAATGGAAACGCTTCACCACAACGGCGTCCTAGTTCCACCCCGATACGAAGGAAAAGGACTCACAGTCAACGTAAAGGGAAACGAGATTAGGCTAACAACTGAGCAGGAAGAGATGGCGATGGCGTGGGCAAAAAAGGCTGGAACACCCTACGTTGAGGATAAAGTCTTCGCCAAGAACTTCCACAAGGACTTCTCAAAGAAACTTGGCGCCGAAGTTAAACCCGGAGACGTTGACTACTCAGAAATAATCTCTCTCGTCGAAGAGGAACGGGAATACAAAAACAATCTTCCAAAAGAAGAGAAGAAGCGGTTGGCGGCTGAAAGAAAGGTGGTTAGAGAAGCCAACAAAGAGAAATACGGGTATGCCTTTGTTGACGGCGAACGAATGGAGTTAGCCAACTACGTTGCAGAGCCCAGCTCCATCTTCATGGGGCGAGGAAAACATCCGATGCGGGGAAGCTGGAAAGAGGGACCCTCTAAAGAGGACATTGTTTTGAATCTTTCGCCTGACGCGCCGAAGCCAGAGGGTAACTGGAAGGAGATTGTCTGGGAGCCTGAAGCCATATGGATTGCCCGTTGGCAGGATAAGCTCAGCGGCAAAATGAAGTATGTCTGGTTTTCTGATTCATGCAGCTTTAAACAGCAGAAAGAGATCGAAAAGTTTGACAAGGCAAAAGAGTTTCAACAAAATCTTTCCCGCGTCAAAAGGCACATTCTACGAAATCTTGAATCCGAGGACCTGAAACGCAGAAAAACTGCAACGGTCTGTTACCTTATCGACAAGCTGAAGATCAGGGTTGGCGACGAAAAAGACCCTGACGAGGCAGACACTGTGGGCGCCTCAACCCTCAGAAAAGAGCACATCCAAATCAACGGCAATGGAACAGTGTCCTTCAACTTCTTGGGAAAAGACAGCGTGCCCCACATTTTCACCACCAAACTCCCTGACAAAGTAATCAAAAACCTAGAGGAATTCTCCTCGAACTCAGAATCTGCCCTCTTCAACGGAGTCCGCTCTAGTCATGTAAGCGAGTTTCTAGATGAGGTGATGACCGGGCTCTCAGCAAAGGTTTTCCGCACACTCTACGCTTCTGACGCTGTGCAAACGAAGCTGGACAGGATCCCTGTTGATTTAGGAGACCCGGAGTACTTCAAGAAGTATGTGGCTAAAATGGCGAATCTTGAAGCCGCCAAAGTTTGCAACCACAAACGCACAATCCCGAAGAGGTGGAAAGCGTCCCTGGAAAAGAAGAAGGAGCGAATCAAGGTTCTTAAGCAGCGGGCGAAGAAAGCTCAAGCTAGAATCCAGAAGAAAACAAGGGAACAGGACAAAAGGTATCAGATGCGGCTGGAAAAGCAGGAGGAAAATATGAGCGCGGCTGTGGAGAAGCTGGAGGAGATTACGCGGCAGCTGGAGGAGCGGCAGAAGCAGGGCAAATCAGTTGAAGCCTTGACGAAACGGGTTAGAAGCAAACGGAAAGTCATAGCACGTACAAGACAGCGCATCAAAGAATTGAAGGCTAAACATAAAGAATTGGTAAAAAAGCAGAGGCAACGATTGGAGAAGAGGAAACAACGGGACAAAGCAGCACTGGAAAAGCAGAAGCTGAACATAACAGTTCAGGAGGAGACCCGAGACTACAATCTTTCAACCTCCCTGAAGAGCTACATCGACCCCAGAATCTACTATGAGTGGGGCAAAAAAGTGGAGTATGACTGGAAAAAATACTACCAGAAAGCTCTGCACAAAAAATTCAGCTGGGTAGACAATCAAGAAGAATGCACAGAAAACAGCTAACAGCGCCCTACCCCACACAATAACCACTTCTGTTTTTCTGAAAAGAGAGAAAGAGCCATAAAACCCAAAACACTGTAGCCTCTAGTATATGTGGGGTTCACGAGAATGGTAACTGAAACAATAACCACTCCGGAAATGCGCGCCCTAGAAACAAACGCCGAATACTACGGCATCTCACTGCTGCAGCTCATGGAAACGGCGGGAAGAAATGTTGCAGAGGAGATTGCGGCACGATTCCAACCAAACAAAACTAAGGTAGCGATTTTTTGTGGTTCAGGAGGAAACGGAGGCGACGGCTTCGTTGCTGCACGCTACCTCACCTGTCATGGCTTCAAGGTTGAAGTGATACTGGCAGGAAGAGCCATAAACATCACCAGCGAATCAGCGCGAAGAAACTGGGTTGCCCTGCACCCCCTCAGAAACGTTATCACCCTAACAGAGGTTAAAGATTCCTCGCTTATCCCAGATGTTAATGCAGACATTATAGTGGATGCCCTGCTGGGGATAGGCTTGAAGGGAAAACTGCGTCCACCCATCTTGCAGTTAGTGGAAAAAATCAACTCAGCAGATGCATTCCGCGTCGCCGTGGATGTTCCCACGGGAATAAACTCTGATTCAGGCGAGGTTTTGGGCAACGCAGTAAAGGCGAACCTAACAGTCACCTTTTACAAGGTGAAGCCGGGACTCGTCAAAGCCAAGGAACACAGCGGCGAAGTTGTGGTGAAGAATATAGGTTTACCATCCGAGTTTGAACGGTTTACTGGTCCCGGAGACGTGAAATTGGCTGTCAAGCCTCGCCGTCCAGAAGCACACAAGGGAACCTTCGGCAGGCTCCTCGTAATCGGAGGAAGCAACATTTTTTCGGGTGCTCCAGCATTAGCTGCCATGGCTGCTCTTCGCACCGGAGTTGACATCGTCACAGTGGCTGCTCCAGAAAAAACTGCAACTGCAATATCTTCAATGTCCCCAGCGCTGATAACAATAAAACTGAAGGGAAAACACCTGAATTCAGGCAATTTGTCCGCGCTTGAGGAGCAGTTGGGGTCGGCGACGGCGGTGGTTTTGGGTCCGGGTTTGGGGCTGCACAGCGAAACCAAGGAGGCTACCAAGCAAATTATTGAACAGTTAGAGGAGAGGGGGACGCCGCTACTTTTGGATGCTGATGGGCTTAAAGCCTTTGCAGAATTCAGACGGAAGGTTGAGTTGCCCATGGTTTTGACTCCCCACGCCAGAGAATACGAGACTCTGACTGGAAAAAAGCTGCCGGATGATCTGGAGGAGAGGGCTGGAAAGGTTCATAAGAGTGCGCGGAAGCTGGGGGCAACCATACTGCTGAAGGGACCTGTTGACGTAGTTTCTGACGGAGAGCAAACTAAATTTAATTTCACTGGAAACCCGGGAATGACTGTGGGGGGGACAGGGGACATTCTTTCCGGTGTAGTTGGAGGCTTGCTGGCGATGGGAGCTGGTTCGTTTAGGGCTGCGGCGGCAGGGGCGTTTATTAACGGTGCAGCAGGAGATTTTGTGTCTGCTGAGAAGGGTTACCACATGATTCCCACAGACCTTCTTGAGTTTATCCCCAAGGTTATGGATGATCCCATGTGCCATCTGGAGGTGCGGAGGAATCAGCCGTAGCCCCGTTTCAGTCACCGTTTATCATGCCAAGCAGTGTGACCCCAAAAAATGCAGCGCACTGAAGCTTAAACGCCACAACCTCGTGCGCATGGTTCACAGAGTCAGAGAACTGCCTCGAAGAGCAGTCATCCTGAACCCCTTCACACCGAAAGCCTTCTCTCCCGCAGACCAAGAACAACTAAAACAGAGAGGCTTAGCCGCCCTAGACTGCAGCTGGGTACACGCAAAAGAAGTTTTTGGCCTGTCATTCCATTGGACTCCCCGTTGCTTGCCCTACTTGGTGGCGGCGAATCCAGTGAATTATGGAAAACCAACCAAACTCAGCACCGTGGAGGCTTTGGCTGCGGCTCTCTATATCGCCGATTTCCGTGAACAAGCAACAAAACTGTTATCTAAATTTAAGTGGGGACCCCAATTTATCGTCTTAAACGAAGAGCTTCTGGAAGGCTACGCCCAAGCAAAAGACAGTGCCGGCGTTGTTGAAGTGCAGAAAGTGTATATTAGCCAAAATTGCAACGCACGCTAAATAGCTAAAATGATTTCTGAAGAGTTACAGTTGCTGAAGGCAAGCTGGAATAAAGTTGGTAGCAGAAAAAAATGAGGGGTGTTTGGTTTAAGCCATTAGCGCTTTTTCTAGGGTGTTTAGGATTTCCCTGTTTTCGTTTGATACGTTTTCTAGTGTTTGTTCGCCTTTTTCGGTTAATTCGTAAATTCTTTTCTTTTTGTCTATTGTGCCTCTTATCAGGCCGTCTCTCTCTAGTGCATATAGGTGGGAGTAGATTGTCCCTGAACTGAGTAGGACGCCGAATTTTTTGTGAATGTACCCTATTACATCATAGCCGCTCATAGAATCATTTTTGAGTTCATTAAGCATTATTATGTCCATTATTGATTTGATTGTTTGCTTCCGTAGCTTCTCCACACTGTTATTTTTTTTCAATATTTCCAAAAAAATATCCCCTATTTCTTGTTCTACATTTTTCTCCTTGAAGTGTTAATACTAAAGAATTTGCACTGTACTAAAGTATACAAATTCTCATCTATATCTGAAATTGAATATTTTCTGCCTTATAACCTCTAGGTGTACAACAGACGCCAAACGAAATAAAAAGTGTTAAATTGTAACAATGTCTATTATATATGCATGCAGGAGAATTTTGGGATAAGAAATCGGAAGAGAAAAACAATTGGTTTTTCCTCTAGAGTGGATGAAGAATGGCTCGATATCTTGCGTGAAGAAGCTGAAAAACAGGGACTCAGTGCTAATGCCCTAATAAACAAGATCATAAAAGACTACTGCCAAGCTTATAGATGGATTGAGCGTTTTGGTACGATATCCATATCACGTCCAACAATAAGTGGAATAATATCATGCTGTCCAGAGGATGAACTACAGGAAATAGCCAAAATATCAGGTTCTGACGGAGCTAAAAATGCGTTGCGATCAATGGGAATTTCTCCAACCCCTGATAGTGTAATGACTTTTATAGAAACTAACCTAGGCAAATATGGAAATTGGTTTGACTTCAATCAATACACTAGAAACCGCAAAGATGTCATTCATTTACGTCACGAATTAGGAAAAAACTGGAGCATCTTCATAGCTACCCATGTATCTACAGTAATTGAATCCATATTGCACAAAACAGTAGCAACTGAAATATTCGACAATTCCGCAACCCTAAGAATCACCCAGTAACCTCAGTCTCTTCTATCGCTCTCTGCTTTTTTTAAAAAAAACCTTAGACAAGCATCAACTTGCTAATCTCATGTTCAACACAAAGAGAATAAAAAACGTACAATCACCAAAATCATATTAGGAGCCTAATAACAGATGATTGTTGAAAAATAGCTTTTTTCTGGAAAAGCAAGCACCCGCTTCATTTATTTTTTAGGCTTTGAATGCTGAGGGGCAAATCTTATTCAAACTGCATATGCTGCATTTTGGTTTTCTTGCCATGCAAACGTTTCTTCCATGAGATATCAGCAGGTTTGTGATTCTTTTCCAGTGGCTCCTCGGAACTATCCGCATAAGGTCCTTCTCAATCTTGTTTGGGTTCTTGTTCTCTGTTAACCCAAGCCTCTTGGAGAGCCTGCGAACATGAGTGTCCACAGCTATCCCCTCAATAATGCCGTAGGCGTTCGACAATACGATGTTGGCGGTTTTTCGGGCAACACCGGGCAACTCAAGAAGCTCCTCCATCGTATCTGGAACTTGCGAATCAAACTTTTCAACAATCATCCGCCCGGTATTCTTTAGGTTCTTGGCTTTGTTTCTGTAGAATCCCGTGGATCTGATGTCTTGTTCCAGTTCAGCTAAATCCGCGTTGGCGTAATCTTCCGCGGTCCTGTACTTCTTGAATAGAGATTTGGTGACAATGTTCACTCTTTTGTCTGTGCACTGGGCAGAAAGAATTGTGGCTACCAGAATTTCCAGAGGGCTACTGTAGCGCAGGGCAGTCTTCGCCCTTGGATAATCCTTCTCCAGCAACTCAATAATCTTCATCACACTCGCCTTCATGTCAGGCTCTGTCTCAGTTTCCATCATCTTTTCATCCAAACCGTCTAACAGCTTTACCCATCTTTTCAGGATCCTCAACCAAATTACATGTCCCCTCAAAGCATACGTATGCCGTCGGCACATCCGCAACCGGATACCCGAGACTCTTCAACCGCTCACTGTCAGCGGCGGAATCAATGTTCTCCACGACCTTTAGGGGATTATATGCTCTCAGACTCTCTTTTAAGAATCGGTGGGTCAGATAATCTTTTCTGGAGCCCACAATGTGCACCTGCATGGGATGAAGATACAACTCAGCAGCCAAGCCATAAACGCATCCCATAATGCCATAGCGCTGAATGCTCGAAGCAAAAACCTCCAACGTTTTCCTAGCAGCCTCCAAGTATTCCTCTTTACCAGTTAAGTAGTGAAGCCTCAGCAAAGCATCAGCGGCTACACTGTTTTCCTCAAGAGGCATATCCAAGAGCTTCAAGGCTCCAAAGGCATCTGTCTCCTCTGGCTTGTCATAGAATCCTCCAGCTTCGCTCCAAAGCTTGTCCAGCATAAAATCTGCAAGTTTTTCTGCACTGTCCAGAAACATTCTGTCAAACGTTAACTGGTAACTGTCTATCAGGCACTGTATCATGTGAACTTGATCGGTGAGAAGACCGAAAAGATGACTCTTGCCCTCGATAAGGTAATGGGCAACTCCATTTTCGGGACTGAGGTCCGTGTCCAAAAGCAGGTTCACTGTCCGCAGAGCAAAATCCTGGAGGGACTGGTCATCAAGAACCACCGAAGCTAAAAGGTAAGCCGAACTCATCATGCAATTCCAGTTTACGAATAATCTTTTGTCTATTCTGGGAGGCGTTCGCTTCAGTCGTTCATCTAGACTTAGCGTATAGTAAGCCTCGTCAGCGTCTTGGCTGCCATAAAATCCGCCATTATCTTGGTCACTAAGCTTGGCGTTGACATAGTCCAGTATTCCTTTGGCGGTGTCCCTGAAAACATTCTCTCCGGTGACCTGATACGCCTCCAAGTAGTTGACGAGGAGTTTGGCGTTGTCTTCACACATCTTCTCGTAATGCGGTATACTCCAGTCCGGGGTGGTTGAGTAACGGAAGAAGCCTCCCTCCTCCTTATCGTAGATGCCGCCATTCCGCATCTCAGCTAAGGTTTTCTTCACGATGTTTAACGCTGCCTTATGCTCATGCAGATGATGCTGCAGAAGCGCCAGCCTCAATGCCCCGCTGTGCGGAAACTTTGGTGCGTTACCGAAGCCGCCGTGCAAAGAATCGAATCGTGAAGCGATCACCAGAGTCAAACCGTCAATTACAGAATGGAAAACTTCACTCTCTAAACCATGCTTCACTGGAGGCTTCTCCACCTCTTTTTCCAGTTCCTTTATTCGGGATTTTATGTTGTTCTTGTTTTTCTTGTAGAAATTGCTTATCTGCTCAAGCAGAACCTTCATCTGCTGCGGGGGAATGTAAGTGCCTCCACTTAGAATCTCACCCTCTGGAGTCAGAAAGGCGGTGCTGGGCCAACCTCCCATATTGTATCTCTTATCTATGTCTGGTCGCTGGTCTCGATCCACCCTTACGGGCACAAACTTTTCCTCAATAATTCGCGCAACTTCACTGTCAGAATATGTGGTCTGGTCCATAACGTGGCACCAGTGGCACCAAACAGCGCTGATGCCCAAAAGAATCGGCTTATCAAGCTCCTTCGCCCTATTGAAGGGCTCTTCACTCCACGCTAGCCAAGAAACTTTTGTTTCAGTCAATAGAAAAGCCTCGTTAACTCCTGCAACAAAACTCAACACAATATGGTATATTGGTGGCTAAATAGTTTAAGCAACACAACCCGTTTTTTCTGATGTTGCCGCAAAGCTTATAAAATACGTATGAATATATATTCATATGAAGTTTATCTCAAATAAATGGATGAACCAACTGAAAAGGAGATAAAAAAACAAAATGCAGAAAACCATTAGAAAAAACAAGAAAAAAGAATCCTCATTTCAGCTGTTCTTCCTCAAAAACAACGCAACCCAAAACGTTGAGGTCATAGAATCAGATGAAGTCAACTTTGAAGAAGTTAAAAATCATCTAGAAAGAGGGGACTCCATCTTTATAACACAAAAAAGAGAGCAAACATCAGACATAAACTTCATTGCCTATGACCAAGTGAAAGAACCGTGGTACTTCGTTAGAAGCTGAAAAGGGGGAGAGAAAAAAGATGGTGCTAAGAAACATCGTCAGAATTGATGAAGAGAAATGCAACGGCTGCGGAATGTGCATACCCTCTTGCGCCGAAGGAGCCCTCCAGATAATAGATGGAAAAGCCAGACTAGTCAAGGACATATACTGCGACGGGTTAGGAGCCTGCCTAGGAAAATGCCCCCAAGACGCCATAACCATCATACAGCGAGAAGCAGAAGAATTCGACGAGAAAGCAGCAGAAGAACATGCAAAAACAAGCCGAACACCACCTGCAGATCACACGCACTTTGATGGTTGCCCCTCCACACAAGTAATGCAATTCAAAGCGGAAGAGAAACCAACCGTAGACCTTACAGAAAAGAGGACATCAAGATTGTCCACTTGGCCAGTTCAGCTGAAACTGATGCCACCCAATGCGCCTTTCCTCAAGAATGCGGATTTGCTGATAGCCGCTGACTGTGTGCCCTTCGCGTACGCAGACTTTCATGAGGACATGCTGCAGAACCGAACTCTTGTCGTCGGATGCCCCAAACTTGATGATGCAGCCCTTTACAGGAACAAGTTAGCTGAAATCTTTCGGCTATCCAACATAAGAAGCGTCACAGTCGTCAACATGGAGGTCCCATGCTGCTTCGGCTTACATCGCCTAGTTCAAGAAGCCCTAGAACTATCTGGAAAGAAGATTCCTTTGAGGCAGGAAACAATAAGCATAAAGGGAAAAAAATTATCGTAATAAAATGTATGGGAGAAGTGAAGGGAAGTTGATAGATTCCAATGTAGAATCATGTCCCGGAATAAAGAATTTCCTTCGTCCTAAACCAGAATATTTTCCGTGCCCCCATTGCGGCGGAAGCGTGGAGATTTGGAGCGATGAGGACACCGGCATATGCGACGCATGCGGCAGGGAAGTTGGCAGACCCGAAAAGGAGCCGTCATGTCTAGATTGGTGCCAATACGCGGACAAATGCAGAGAAATCATCAAGCGCAAGAAGCAATAGAAACATTCAAAGGCAGAAGGCTCAGCGGTTTTAGTTGAACTTGACCAATGTCTAGATGCAGAGATGACTGTTTTTAGGAAAAAAGTTTACGTATCCTCTCAAGATATAATGCTGTGTGGTGTAGACGTGGCTGATTCGGAAGAAGAATCAATTAAAGTTGTTTTAGACGCGAACTTCTTTTTTGTTGCCTCACAGTTCAATGTTGATGTTTTCGAAGAACTGGCGAACCTGTTAAATCGACGTTTTGAACCCGTTATTCTCTCTTCGACACAAAAGGAGCTTCAAGGACTCGCCGAATCAAGTTCCCCAAAACAGCGGAAACAGGCACAATTAGCTCTTAGATTGGCTGAAAAGTGTCGTGTTGTTGCCGTTGAAAAAGGTTTAGCGGAGACCTATGACGATGTGATTGTTAGAGTGGCGGCGGAGTGTAAGTCTCCTGTTGCCACAAATGATCGGGAACTCAGGAAAAGATTGAGAAAAGTTGGAGTACCAGTTATTTTCTTGAGGCAGAAACAGCGCTTAGAGATGGAAGGCGCGGTATAGGCTTATAAATGGGGGCGTCTTTTATTTGGAAGCGAAAACCCACAGGGTAATTTCGCGTAATGTCATCAATTTAAGATGGTGAGTTAAATGTTTAAACTTGTAACTCTTGAAGATGCGATTCGGATACCTCCCGAAAAGTTTGGAGAAGACATCGATGAAGTAGGTTATGACCAGCTGAAGATGAAGTACGATGGCATGGTAGACGAAAAGCTTGGTTACGTTATAGGCGTTACAAAAATCAAAGTGAATCCGTTCGGAAAAATCATCCCCGGAGACGGTGCCACCTTCCATAAAGTTGAATTCTCTCTCCTCACATTCTATCCAAAAATTCAGGAAGTCATCGAGGGAGAAGTTGTGGAAATAGCGGAGTTCGGCGCCTTTGTTCGCATAGGACCCGTTGACGCTCTCCTCCACGTATCACAGCTAATGGACGACTACATCTCCTATGATGAACGGCAGGGAGTTCTCATGGGCAAAGAAACCAAACGGAAACTGCAGACTGGAGACCGTGTGCGGGTTCGCATAACAGCCGTTTCGTTAGGTCGCAGCGGAGGCTCCGGAAAGATTGGGGTAACTGCTAGGCAACCGTTCCTTGGGAAGCTGGAGTGGATTCAGAAGGATGTGAAGAAGCAAGATGAAACCGGTGCAGAAGATTCAGGGGATGCCGAGACTGCAGAAGGTGAATCAGAGAAATGACAGATAAAGCATGTCGGGAATGTCACTTCATATCCTATGGTTCTATATGCCCTAACTGCAATGCTACCAACCTAAGCGACGACTTCTCTGGTGTAGTTGTAATCATTGACCCTGAGGGCTCAGCAATAGCCCGCACCATGAAAGTGAAGAAGAAAGGGCACTACGCACTTCGAGTAAGGTAGGTAACCAGAACCAGCTTGTTGCCAAATCCCTTTGCCAGAACCAGCAATATCCGTAAGAATCCCTATTTTGATAGTTTCAGAAGATTCTTCCTGTCCACCTGACAAAACATATGCTGCACCTGCAACCACTGCAGCAACAATAATGGCAACCAAAAGGATAGCTTGGATTTTCGTTAAGACTTTGGAATTCAACAGATCAAATCTCTCCCTAAATGAATAGACACTGCCTAAAAAAAATGGATATAACATTTTCTCTCAAAAGGCATCATGAAAAAGTATTTGAACACTTTCAATAATAATTGTGGCTTGTGGGTGCCTTGAAAAGCAGCAACTTGGAGCCATTATTAGATAAAGTAAAAGAACAAGAAAAGAAGTATGAGTGGCTCCAAGCAGCAGAGTACTACAAAAAAGCATCTGGCTTAGCTGTAGAAGAGAATGATTTTTTGAAAGCAGCTGAATTTCAAGAGCGGACGGGATTTTGTTTCTACAGAGCTGCACATCAAGCAGAGACAAACAGGGAATTCCAAAAACTCTTGAAACAGGCTATCCAATCTTATGAAAAAGAATCTGAAATTCTTGAAAAAACCAAAGCAGAGAATAAGCCAGTTAGAATAACTCATGCTCATGCTTTGGTTGCTTACACGAAATCTAGGCTTGAAACAAGCTTTTCCAAAAAGAGGGAGCTGATTAATAAATGGTGGAGACTTGAGAAGCAGGTACTAAAGGCAGCTGAGACTTCAGGTGACGCACATTCGGTTGGTAGAACATGCAGCAATCTGATTGAATGGAGTATTTATGGCAGGTTTTTTCTTGCCAAAAATTCTTCAGAACGAGAAAAAATTTTTCAAGAAGCAATTTACCTTGGCGAGAAGGCTATTCGAACACTTTCTAAACTAGATGACGAATACGAACTGGCTAGAGCTTACTGTTTTGCCAGCTGGTACTATGGCATGAGTCAGATGGTCTTTGACGACGAGGATAGACTCTTGCAATTTGCCCAAAAATGTCAAAGTTATGCTAACAAAGCTTTGGAACTCTCACAGAAGATTGGAGATGCATGGCTAATTGGCAGGTCCCATCATTCAGCTTTAAATGCACCTCAGAATCTTACTGCAAATCCTGTTTCAGCTATAGAATATAGTGAAAAGATGCTGAAACTTGGCAACATTGCAAAAGACAATTACGTAATAGGTTTTGGAAAGTCTTTTAAAAACTGGGCAAATCTGAGTATAGCTAGCAATCAATTGGAAGACCCTGACAAACAACGAGAAGAATACGAAAAAAGCATAGAAGTGGCTCGAGGAGCTACACATAATTTTCAAATCATCAATCATCCTGTAGGTTTTGCCGTTTCTTACAGCATACATTGTAGAGCACTTCTTCAATTAGCATCAATTGAAACCGATCAAAAAACAAAACAAGATATTATTGAAATGGCACACAAAGTGATGCAGGATGGGATGAAGCGGTTACAAGGCTGGGAATGGTTTGCCAATTTGGTTTATGGTAACCTGAGTTGGAATCTAGCCCTCCTTTCTGAAACAAAAAAAGATCTTGTAGAAAAAAGGGATCTGCTTCAAAAAGCTTTGTTTTATCAAGAGAAGGCACTCGCTTATTCAAAAGAAATAAGGTCTTTTAGTCCTTACCATCGCATTTATAGTGAATATGCTCTGTTGCAGTTTGGGCTAGCTAATTTAGAAAAGAATAAAGTTGAAAAGATTAGATTACTAACTAAAGCAGTAGTTTCAATAGAAAAAGCCATAGAATTAGCAGAAAAAAGTAAGAAATTACTCCAAAGCGCTTGGGCTAGTGGAGCTTTTTTTGGAAATTATTACTATAGACTTGGCATATTCCTTCACCAGATATACGATATGACAAAAGAAAGAACAAAACTCACCAAGGCAATTGAAGCTTTCAAGCAGGCTTCATTTTATTACACGAAAGCAGAGTTACCAACAAACGTGGCAGAATCAAATTGGCACACAGCCCAACTCTACGGAGAGATAGGAGAAACTCAAGGTGCTTCTGAAAACTATGAATTGGCAGCTGAATCATATGACCTTGCTTCCAAAAAGATACCATCACTCAAACAATTCTACGAGAATTATTCTTCTTATATGCGAGCTTGGAGTCAAATAGAGCAAGCCAAATACTCCCACTCAATCGAAGAGTACGAAGAAGCCCGACAACACTACGAAAAGGCTGCAAAACTTCATGAATTAACTGAAAAATGGAGTTATCTAGCTTCCAACTATCTGGCTTGGGCTAGTATGGAAGAAGCTGAAGGCCTAAGCCGAGGAGAAAACACTCAACAAGCAGAACTAGCATTCCAAAAAGCACTAGAGCATTTCACCATTGCAGAGAAATCCATAGAAAAAAAACTTGAAATAACATCTGCAGATGAAAAAGAGATGGCACAGAAGCTGTTGAGAGCTTCTGATCTCAGACGTAGATACTGTCAAGCTCGAATTCTCTTGGAAAAAGCCAAACTGTTAGATAGAGAAGGAAAGAATCTACAGAGTGCAAAAAAGTATGTAAAAGCAGCACAAAACATCTCAGCAATCATCGAAAAGATAGATAATGAAGCTGAACGCAAAGAACTGGAACTGTTAACGATTCTTTGTCAAGCCTGGGAAAAGATGGCATTAGCTGAAGAAGCAACCTCTTCCGAATCCTACTTGGAGGCTGCGGCACTATTTGAAAAGGCAAAAGACCGCTGTTTTACTAAAAGGGCAAGTCTATGGACCTTGGGTAACAGTAATTTCTGTAAGGGCTTATCCGCTGGCATAAGATATCAAGGCAACATGGATTTGAAAGAAAACGCATCAGCCAAACGATATCTTAAGAATGCTGCCTCCAGCTATTTACAGGCTGGGTTTAGAAACGCCTCAGAATATGCAAAGGCTACCCAACGTCTTTTTGATGCTTATGCTTTCATGAACCAAGCTGAAAGTGAAATTGACCCAGAGAAAAAAGCAAAACAATACCAAATGGCCGAAAATCTACTTCAGATAGCTGCTGGATCGTTTATGAAGGCTAAACAGCCAGAAAAGACAGCACAAGTACAACAGATACTGAAAACAGTTAGAGAAGAGAAGGCACTTGCAGTATCATTAACCCAAGTTATGCAAGCACCCACAGTAACTTCTAGCACTTTTTCTTTTACAGCTCCAACCCCAACCAATGAAGCATCAGTTGGTTTAGAAAGTTTTGAGCATGCCAACGTCCAAGCAAATCTAGTTGCTGCCACCAGAGAAGTAAGAGTGGGAGAATCCTTCTGCTTATCAATCGAGTTCATTAATGCAGGGAAAGGACCAGCATTGCTGACTAGAGTTGAACATTTTGTTCCTCCAGACTTCCTAGTGGTCAAGAAGCCTGAAATCTATCGGCTAGAAGATGAATGCCTAAATATGAAGGGTAAGCAGCTTGCTCCCCTAAAATTGGTGGAAGCAAAGTTGGTTCTGCAACCTTCAAAGAAGGGAGTATACCAATTGAAGCCTAAAGTCAATTATTTGACTGAACAGGGGCAAAGCAGGTTTCTTGAACTCAAATCCTTGGAGATTCATGTTGAAGAAGTCGTTCTTTCTGATCGAGTGGCTACAGGAACAAAAGAACTAGATTCCCTATTACTTGGAGGCATTCCAAAGGAATATGCTGTCGCTTTAACTGGACCGCCGAGCGATGAACGGGAAAAGATAATTAAGAATTTCTTGAAAGCTGGAACCAAAAAACAACAAATCACTTTTTACGTAACCTCAGAAGCTGTGAATTTAGAGAATCTTCTGGAACAACCTAATTTCTATCTGTTCTTATGCAACCCCAAACCAAAAATCAAGGTTCCTGATCTTTCAAATGTGCATAAACTTCGAAGTAAAACAGATCTTACTAATCTCAGTATCGCACTTTCTAAGGCCTGTAGAAACTTGGAACAAAATCTAAGAAATCCTAAGAGGTTTTGTGTTGAAATAGTCTCTGATGTTCTTATCACATATGAAGCTGAAGCTACAAGAAGATGGATCTCAGAACTAATCACTAATATGGGCTCAAAAGGCTTCACACTTTTAGCAGTGATGGACCCAGACATGCATCCCACTGACCAAGCAAAAGCAGTTCTAAACCTCTTTGATGGAGAAATCAGCCTCTACCAAACCGAGGACCCACTGGAATGCAAGAAATCTATACGAGTCAAAAAACTGAGAAATCAAGATTACATAAAGAATCCGATATGCCTAACAAATTAGCAAACTGTCTAGTATCTCAGAAGTATCAAACTAGAAAGTTTTAATATTGAGCCTATGTAATCCGTCTAAGTTGTGTTGTACTTGGCTAAGAAACATCCCTCAGATTCTTCACATTCACCTAAAAATGGCAAAAACGTAATTCGCCTCCTAACAACTGAGCTACGCAATGAACTGAAGAAGCCTCAGGGACTGCTGATTGATGGTCCCTTCGAAGAAACCATGAAGAAGCTTAAAGAGTTTATCGAGAAGGAAAAGACTTCATTGATCATTTCTGTGGGTGACGTAGTGTCCCGCAACATGATTGAATATGGTGTCCCACTGAATGTTTTAATTGTGGACAACAAGGTTATGAGAAAACCCATCCAGCCGATAACTGTGGACGCTGACCAAACATTACATGCAAAGAATCCTGCAGGAGCCATAACCGACGAGGCGTGGGCTGCCATAAGAAGCGCTGTTGAACAAAAAGGACAAACAAGGGTAATGGTTGACGGGGAGGAAGATTTGCTTACCCTTGCAGTGGTGCTGGCTGCGCCTCAAGATGCCATCGTGGTGTATGGGCAACCTCACAGGGGAATTGTTGTAGTCAAGGTTACACAAGAAACAAAAAAGAGGATGCGCCGATTTGTTGATATCATGGAGGAATCTTCGAAAAGCTAAAGTAAGAGGGATGCGTCAAATCAACCACAACCTGCGGAAGTGTGACAATGAAGCTTAAGATCGTCTCGAAAGAGCAGAATCCTCTAATGAAAAGAAAGGAAGTAACTTTCAGAGTTGAGCATGCCCAGACTGGGGGCACTCCAACCCGTGTTGAAGTTAGGAAACAGCTTGCAACATTGCTGAAAACGGACCTCGATTTGGTTTACGTTAAACAGCTAGAAACAAAAACAGGCACAATGGTTGCCATCGGCGAAGCTAACGCCTACGACTCAGTTGCGCAAGCGAAACTCGTGGAACCCGAACATATAATCACCAGAAACTCAGCCCCTGAAAAGCCTGAGGAGGCACCAGCCCCAGAAGAAAAGCCTGGGGAGCCTGAAGAGGAATCACAACCCACAGAAGAAGCAGCAGAGGAAGAGAAAAAGGAGGAGAAATAGTAGATGTCTGAACAAGCTGGAGAGAAAAAGGCCAAAAAGAAACAAAGCGGAATCTCTTCATACTACGAAATTGAGGAAGGAAAACTCAAAAGATTGCGTCCCAATTGTGAACGGTGCGGACCAGGATACTTCATGGCTGATCATGGTGACCGTTACACATGTGGGCATTGCGGTTTAACTCGATATAAACAACAAGAAAGCTGAACTAGCCAAGTTTTAATAGTGAAGCTTAGAATATAGAGGTCGGATGGGCGTTCTAAAGAATGATTAATGTAAGAGTTTTCGTGAAAAACATTTCCGCCGAGAATTTCTGGGAAATCGGGAAGCCCATTCCGCCTGTTAAGATAGCCACCAACCTCAACGTAGTTGGAATCAACAAGAAAGGTGAAGACATGCTGGAGGTTCCTTTCGTTTTCACAATAAGTTACAATCCGGGAGTGGCTCAAATCAGCTTGAAAGGAAAGAGTCATGTGAAGGGGTCAAAAGATGAACTTGAGCAGATTCTTAACGAGCACAAAGAAAAGAAGCCTCCTCCACCCATTGTCCTCCAATCTATATCTAACATTGTTTTCTTAGAGTCAGTGCTCATCTGCCGAAGCCTAAACATTCCTCCGCCTATTCCGCTCCCAAAAATCTCTGCTGCCCCAAAGAAGAAACGGGCTGAACCAACCTACAGAGCCTAAGCTAACTATCCTTCGATTTTCAGCAAAAATATTGAATAAGTATGTTCTTGCCCTTGCTGCATTCTATTTCAGTGGCACATACATCGATGATCTTGACGCACCGATACCTGGTGATCCATGTCTCACGGGTTTGTTTGTGATGGCGAACTCTCCGAGGTAGCATCCAATCATTTCTGGCAGTATTTCCACAGACGTGAACTCTTTTCCGTTGTGGATCATGAGGGTGGCGCCCACCATCTCTGGGAGAACTATCATGTCGCGGGCGTGGGTTTTGGTGACTGCCGTTTCTCCTTCACTTTGAAGTTTTTTGGCTCTTCTGATGTTTTCTAGGAGTGTCCTCTGTCCCGCATTTAGTCCCCGTTGTAGGCTTCGCCGTTGCCGCGACGGGAGCAACTTGATGAATTCGTCCATGGACATGCCTTGCAGTTCCTCAATGGTATGTCCGCGGTATGTGAACTCTTTTTTGGGCATATTCTGCTCACTTATCCCCTTTTGCGTAACTGGATTTATTAAACATTTCTAACCGTGGCTTATCTGGAACATGAGTTTGTGGATTGTTTGGGGTTGCCATAACGCTTATAAAATACGCATGAATACATATTCATATGAAGTTTATCTCAAATGCTTGTGGGACAGATTTCGGACACGTTATCACCGAATTTCTGCTAAACTATATAAGAACAAGATTTCATCCAAACACTCACGTAAGCTTACTGCATGAAGGTAGATGATGATGAAGAATATTTTGGAAGTTCGTAACCTGAAGGTGGTGGTGGAAGACAAGGTTATACTCAAAGACGTCAACTTGGAACTGACCGAAAAAAAGAACTACGTTATGTTTGGACCAAACGGGTCAGGAAAAACAACATTAATCAACACAATAATGGGTCTCCCCCAATACAAAATTGCATCTGGAAAAATCATTTTCTTGGGCGAAGACATTACCACAAAAAGTGTGGAAGAGCGGGCTAAGCTGGGTATCATTCTTGCTTTTCAGCATCCGCCAGAGATTAACGGCATCAAGCTTTCGTCCTTGTTGAAGTTGTGTGTCGGTAAAAAAGCTGAGGACGAATTCAGCGCTGAAGAAAAGAAGCTGATAGACGCATTCCATTTGGGCGAGTTTCTGGAACGAGACACCAATGTGGGCTTCTCAGGAGGGGAAAGAAAAAGGGCTGAGGTTCTCCAGATGTTGCTTTTGAAGCCGAGGTTGCTTCTTTTGGATGAACCCGATTCTGGAGTAGATGTTGAAAGCCTCAAATTGATTGGCGAACAGATCCAGAAGTACGTTGAAGAGAGCGGAAGCACCGCCCTCATTGTCACCCATAAAGGCGACATACTGGATTACGTGGATGCAAAGTATGCCTGTGTTCTCCTGAAAAGTATTGTCTACTGTTTCGCTGATCCCAAGACCATCTACGAGAATATCAAAAAGGGCGGTTACGAGAAATGTGTAGCTTGCCGAAGGCGGGTGGAGGAGGGCTGGTAACATGGTTCAAAAAGAAAGTGTGTTGACAAAGATTCCTCACAGCATACTCAAAGACGTCTATAACGTGGGCATAGACGTAGACGAAAAAGCTCGTTCCGGAACGATATTTCATGTCGACCAAGCCACGGTATACACGAAAATCAACGAGTACTTCAAGGACAAAATAGAGATAATGGACACAAAGAAGGCTTTGGCGAAATATTCTTGGCTTCAAGATTACATGTGGAAGCTGGTTGACCCCCACAAGGACGAGTTCACCCGCAAAGTGGACGAAGAATTCAGCGGCGGATATTTCATGCGCATACTTCCTGGTGTGGAGGTGACCTTGCCTCTCCAGTCCTGTCTCATGATGACCAAAAAGGATTCTGAGCAGAGGGTCCACAACATCATAATCGCTGAGGAGGGATCTCAAGCTAACATCATAACGGGTTGCGTCCAGCATCAGACTGGCGAGGCGGCTACTCATCTGGGAGTTTCGGAGATTTACGTGAAGAAGGGAGCCACACTAAATTTTACCATGATCCACAACTGGACCGAGCAGACATTAGTTAGGCCCCGAAGCGCAACATTGATTGAAGATGAGGGAAATTTTGTTTCCAATTATATCTGTTTGACTCCGGTGAAGGATGTGCAGATGTATCCTGTGGCGTTCTGTAATGGTGAAGGTTCGCGGGTGGCTTTCAATTCGATTCTGTATGGTCACAAAGATTCTTCTTTGGATATCGGCTCCAGAGCTGTTCTGAACGGAAAGGGCAGCAAAGCAGAGCTTATTACTCGCACTATCGCCAGAGAGAATGCCACTATTTTTGCGCGGGGCAAGATGGAGGGAAACAATGCAGATTGTAGGGGGCACCTGGAATGCCGGGGATTGATTCTGGATGAAGAGGCTCACCTTGAGGCTGTGCCTGAGTTAACTGCGAAGAGGCGGGGCGCGGAGTTGACTCATGAGGCGGCGGTGGGCAGGATATCGGAGAGTGAGATATTGTATCTGATGACACGGAAGCTTTCCAGAGACCAAGCAGTCTCCTTGATTATCAGAGGCTTCATGAACGTAGGCATAATGGGGCTCCCAGAAAACATATCCACAGAAATCAACAAAATCATAGACATGGTAGCCGAAGCCAGCTAACCAATCTTCCTTTCTTGGTTTTTCAGAAAAAAGACTGTTTTCAACAATGTACCTCTATTAGTCTCCTAATATGAATGTTGTATCCGCTGGCGCGTCTAGAGACTGACTGAAGCTGTTTAGGAGTTTGGATTTAACTTATAAAAGCCACTGAAGCAACTAACTGTTTATGAGTTGATGGGTTGGAGAGGAGAAAGAGAAGGTAATGAAGCCCTTCAGTTTTGTTCACGCCGCTGACCTGCATCTGGGTTACGCACAATATAATCTGGATGTGCGCCGCAGAGACTTCAACAACGTGTTTGGGGAGCTGGTGGACAAAACAATCAAGCTGCAGCCAGACTTCATGATAATCGCGGGGGACATCTTTGAGCATGCCCGCCCCTCAAACTCCACCCTCGAAGCGGCTATACGCAACTTTCGGAGGCTAAAAGACGCTGGAATACCTGTCCTCGCCGTTGACGGCTCCCACGATTCAGCGCCTAACGCGATAACAGGCACAGTTCTCAATCCTTTAGACAGTGCAGGTTTGATCTGGTATCTGCCCCGCCATGAGGGCGCCTGTTGGAGAAACGAAAACTGCTACGTTTACGGCATCCCCAACTTTCGAACCGCCAGAAAAACCCAAGAAGAACTGCCCCAATTTCTGGAAAAAAACAAGCCCACACCCGACCCGTCGTTGTTCAATATTCTAGTTTTTCACATGGCTCTGGATATTCCCGCGATTAAGCCGCCTAAGATGGAGGCTGAAGTTGCACCAGAAGGTCTTCCTGGGGGATTCAACTACTATGCGGGTGGGCACATTCACAAGCCGTACAAGTCCAGTTTCAAGGATGGTCTCTTGGTTTACAGCGGCGGCACTGAAACGGCAAGCTATGATGAGGCAAAAATCGAGAAAGGCTTCTATCACGTTAAGGTCAGCAAGAGCGGCAAACCAAAACTGGAAAGAATAAAGCTGGAAACCCCACGCAGATTCATCATTTTGGAGCAGACCTACACTGGTTTGACGCCCGCGAAGATAACTGAGGCAGTGGTGCAGCTGGTTAAGGAGAGCGAAGAACCGGATGCGGTTGTTGTTCCTGTTGTCAAGGGAGTGCTACCTGCCGAGACTGCACGCGGAGAAATAGATCTTGCGCAGATAAGAAATGCTGCGGAGAAGGCTCTTCTTGTTCACCCTGTTCTTCGGCTTAAAGAAACCGAAATCTCGGAGGAGATAATCCGCTCCATCTTCGGGGGAGACATGAAGGACCTGAACACGAAGGCGTACGAGTACTTCTTTGAGATTTTTTCTGAAAGTTACCCACGGGAGGAGGGCGAGAAGATTGCGCGGTTAGCCTTCGACCTCATAGACCCGCTGGTGAATAAACGAGAAACGAGCGTGAAGGAGAAGCTGGAGGAGTTCCTTTGAAGCTGGAGTCCCTGCAGCTGGAGAACATCAGGTCGCACGTCAAAACAGTGGTTCGCTTCGGTGACGGCTTCAACTGTCTGGTGGGCGGTCTTGGACAGGGAAAATCCACGGTTCTCTACGCCTTCGATTTTGTGCTCTTCGGAGACCCTCTAGGCAGAAGCTACGATTACCTCCTCAGAGAGGGCGCCGAGGAAGGCAAAGTAACAGCGGTTTTCGTTCAGGACGGCAGAAACTACAAGCTTCAAAGAGCACTCTACAGACGCGGAAACGGCATCAGCCAAGACATCGACCAACTTAAGCTTCATCGAGACGGCAGGTTGGTTGCAGGCACCAAAAACGAGGCAGTTGCTGAGCAGCTGAAGGATCTGACTGGACTGGACAAAAACCTGTTCCGGGAGATTGTTTGGGTGCGCCAAGAACACCTCAAAGAACTGCTGGACATCACGCCAAGGCAACGCCAGAAAAAGCTGGACAAACTATTCGGGCTATCCAACTACGAGGTGGCTTGGAGTGGCTTGCACCAGTTTGAGAGAGACTACGAAGTTGAGAAGAATGTTCTTGAACGGGATGCAGACGTAATCCGCGTAGACAAGCTGGAGGGCGACTACACCAAGGCAGTTGAAGAATTTTCATCTCTTACAAGTCAGCTCCAAGACGCAAAGGAAAAACTTGCCCAAGCAGAATCTGCTCTCAAAGAGGTGACAATCAATCTTGAGGGACTAGAAGAACTGCGAAAAACAACAGAGGCGCTGCAGAGAAGGGAGATTCAGATTCAAACAAACATCACCAACATTGACAACAGGGGCAGAGAACTGGCTGAGCAAACTGAAACCAGCAAGAGGCGGCTTAACGAGTTAGAAGAGCAGCTGGAAAAGATGGAGACAAAAGAAGGGTCACATCGAGCTGCACTCCAAGAAAATGGCTTAGAAGCAGACAAGAAAATGGAAGAGCTGAGAGCCTATCTTGCTGATTTGGAGGAACAATTGAGAGCCATAGGCGGTGAGCAGGAGGCTACAAAAAGAGAGATGAAAGCTTCTCAGAACAGGATTTCAAGCCTAATAACCGAAAGCAAATGCCCCACCTGCCTACAGGACCTCACCGGAGACTACAAAAAAAGCCTCCTCGAAAGCCTCCAAAAAGAAAGGACTGAACGAACAAAAAAGCTGGCGGAACTACAGGAGAACCACACAAAACTCAAGGATCTCCACAGCACCGTCAACCTTGCCTTCTCGAACCTGCAACAGCTTCTCCCTCGAATCGAAGACATAAAACTTCAGATTACAGAAAAAAAGGAGACGCTGAGTAAGCTCGCTGCCGAAGTTAAAGCGTCACAAAAACAGAAAAAGGAGCTTCAGAAACAGCTTGCTGAAACCCGGGAGGAGATAGCAAAATTCGATGTTACTGAACTGGAGTCCGCCCGAAAACTGCAAAAAGACGCTTTCACTGAGCATCTCGATGCCAAGCATGAAATGGAAGGTTTGGGGCAGAGAAAAGCGGATCTCGGGTTACGGGTAGATGAACTGAAGGAACGTTTAGAAAACGCTCAGAAGAAGATTGAGCGAAAAGAAAAAATCGAGAAGCTCCTTGAAATCCTAGATCGGATACGAGCAGCCTACAGAAGCATCCAGCCTAAACTCAGAAGCGAATTCGTGAAATTCCTTCAACTGACTGTTCAGCGGGTGCTAGACAGCCTAGTCGGCGATGTGGGACCAGCAATGACCCTTAGAATCGATGAGACTTACTCGCCTTCTGTACGCAGCGAAGAGGGTTATAAGCGGGAGGTTTCGAATCTTTCAGGCGGAGAACGCACACTACTAGCCTTCGCCTACCGCATAGGACTGGGGCAGCTGATTATGCATTCTAGGACAGGTCATGGACTCTACATGCTTCTCTTGGATGAGCCCACAGAGAGTCTGGGAAGAGAAGACGGCTCCGTGGACAGGTTGGCTGAGGCGGTCAGGCGCCTGAAGGCTATCGAGCAGATAATCGCTGTGACCCACAACGAAGCCTTCGCAGAAAAGGCGGAGCATGTCATACGCATAGAAAAAGAGGCTGGAGAAAGCCAAGTTTTCACGGAGAAATAATCTCTTTTAGCCTTCGATGATGCGGAAGAAGTATTGAAAAAGGTTTATTTCCTGAACAACACTTCATAATCAAGAGGATTTTCTCATGATAGAAAATTTGAAGCCAGAAGTTATTGAGGCAATGCTTGACTCTATGCCTATTGAAATATCTTTTGTAGATGAGAATGATGAAGTCAGATACTTCAACAAGAACGGTGACCGCATCTTTCCTCGACCTAGAAGCATAGTTGGCAAAAAAGTTCAGCAATGCCATCCACAGAAGAGTGTACATAAGGTGCTCCAGATTCTGGAAGCCTTCAAAAAGGGAGAAAAAGATGTGGCTGAATTCTGGATTAATCTGGGGGACAGACAGATTTACATCAGATATTTCCCAGTTCGCGATAAGGATGGAAACTATTTAGGCACTTTAGAAGTCAGCCAAGACATCACAGACATCAAGAATATCAGGGGAGAAAAGAGACTTCTGGACTGGAAATGAACTGTCCTTCCATCTCTTCCGTAACTCATAAAAAAGCGAGGCAACGATCTAGTTAGGGTGTTTTGTATGACAAGAAAGTTTGCATTGTGCACTATTTGTTTGACAGTTCTCATTGGCATAACTTTTTCGGTGGGCGCCTCAGCTGAGATTGCGGTGGGCGTGAAAGAGGGCGACTGGATAGAATACAATGTGACATTTACTGGAGATGTTCCCGTGCAACATGATGTAACATGGTGCAGATTTGATGTTGCGGCTGTTGACGGGGAAAACGTTTACGTCGATGTCACGTGGACGTATTCTGACGGAAGCAACGAAACTGTGTCTGAAACCATTAAACTGGGCACGGATCATATCGGAGAAGCTTTCATTATCCCAGCAAACTCGGATAAGGGTGACACATTCTCATCATATGAGGGCAACATAACAATTAGTGGAGCTGAAGAGAAAAACTGCGCAGGCGCAACCCGAAAGGTAGTGTATGCAAACACCCCAGAAACCATGTTTTACTGGGACATGTCTACAGGCTTTCTTGTTGAAGCAAACTCGTCCTATCCCGAGTACACCCTATTTACGAAAGTGGAAAAAACAAACATGTGGCAAACCCAAATATTCGGGCTAGACCAAACAGTCTTCATTGCTCTAGTAGCACTTGTGCTGGTTGCTGTCTTAGCAGTAGCAATCCTTCTGATACGCAAACGGAAGAAATAGTTCAGTTCCCGTTCTTAATCCTCTGCGGGTTCCCCTGTAACGGGTAGGGGCGGCGCTGTGGAAGCCAAAGCCCAGCCGATCCACGCCACAACAATAAGAACAGCATAAACTATGATTACTACGGGGACAATTATTGCCCATTCGCTGAGGGTTTTTTCTAGAAACGTCGGTTCTTCTGGAGACATGAAAAGCAACCAGAAATACCCAACCATAGCAATTATACTTAAGACAAGAAATAGAACACCCAAACTTCTGTCTCTCAACCGATTCACGCTCGAACTAAACGCTAAACTCTCTTATCCACTTAAAACTTTCGAGAAGAAAAAAGAGAAAAAGATAGGGGAACTTTCTTGCGGGCTATGCTACTGTCTCCAATTTAGCCACGGGTTTCGGCTCGAAGTATGGACAGTAAACTACGTCGTCCACGTATTCTTCAAGCCGGGTACAATAGGTTCTTGATGAACTGATTAGTGCTTCTTTACAATTCATGCATCGATTAGAAAATGTCCTTCGCTTCAATATTTCCAAATTTTTGCACACCCCAATCTAAACTGATTGGATTGATTGTATGGACTAGAATTTCTGATAAGGGTTATGAAGCACAAATCAATAGTCAAAATAACCTGTCGACTACTCAGAATAGCCTTTTCTCTCTTTCAGTATGAAACTGTTTTCTCCGCCAGAAATAACCCTGAAATCCTCTTTCAAGGCTTCTTTATGCAAAAACTTCCGAAGAAGCAAACGCAGACACGACCTGGAAGCCTCCTTTCCTTCTTCAAACTCCATGCTCACCTCATTCTTTGAGGCAACAACACTAGCGTCCAATTTGCCCTCTAGGAAATCCGCCAAAAGTTTTACGCATTCACCATCAAAACTCTGAAGCTCAGAGACATTCACAACAACAGTTGACACAGTAAACTTAACCTCACAACCACAAACAAAACCATAACTCGCTCTTAAAAGTTGTTAGTTGACCAAAAAGATGCTGTTGCTAGATTTGGCTTCGGGAGAAGAGGTAGGTGCCCAGACCCACCATAACAACATCGAAACCCGCCACTACTGCCAAGCTGATTAGCCAGCCAAACGAACCAAGTAACGGCGTTCCCGTCCCTAGGAGGCACCAACGCAGCAGTTCAACCCCATAGAACATGGGATCACACAACATGGCAACCTGAAGAGGCAGAGGCGACGCGTCGATGGGAAAGAACACACCCGATAACATGAACATTGGCCACATCACAAAAGTTGACAGCAACTGAAACGCATGGAAATCGTTCAGAGTTGACCCGATTGCCACGCCAAGACCAACAAAACCAGCGGTGATGAGAAGCATTGCACCTATCGCAGTAAATGCACCTGCCAAGAATGCGAGAGACGGCGTGAAGGCGCCCATAATCCCCGCAACTGTCATTAATATTATGCCTTGTATTGTCGCCGTGGTTGCTCCACCAAGAATTTTCCCCACGATAATGCTGGTTCGGCTGACAGGCGCAACCAGCATCTCTTTCATGAATCCGAATTGCCGATCGAATATGACTGAAACTCCGGAAAACACGGAGCCAAAGAGAAGCCCCATGCCAATTACGCCTGGCGACATGTATGAAAGATAGTTGACGCCACCGAAACTGCCGACGAAACCTCCCAGCCCCAAACCGAAGATGGCGAGGAAGAAGATGCTTTGGGCTACCGAGGAGATGACTCTTGCCTTGGCTCGCCAGTAGCGCTTTAATTCTCGCAACAAAACCACATATATTGCTTGTCCAGATAACGGTTGCACCATTTCATGTTTCACCTTCTATCTAACTATCTTAACCTCTGACTCGCCGCCCACGCGCTTGTTGTATGATTCGGTGACGCCGCACCACATCGATGAAGCTTCCTTTTTCTTCCCGTATATTGCGGCCAGTCACTGACAGGAAGACATCGTCGAGGGTTGGTTTACGCAGTTCCACAGACTCCAGAATAACTCCCGCTTTATCGGCTAATTTAACAATCTCCGGAATTCTATGCCCACCACTATCTACCAGCAGATTCAAGCATTTCGTGCATGTCTCGCCCCCAAAATGAAGGCTTTCATCAACCACAGGCTGTTCCGACTTTTTCTTAGACGGTTTTGCAGTCTTCTGACGGTCTCTGATGGTTCCAGAGTCCATCTCCGACATGACTCCTCCTATATCCATGTTACCTGACATCGTTGGCATGGTCTGCATCATGCGGCTCATCGCGGCGTAATTGTTGCCGGAAGCAACAACGTTAATTCGATGTACCCATTTTTTGCTCTCCAGAAGGGGACGAAACGTTTCTATCGCCGCTGGATTCTTGAAAAGTAAACTAACAACATCTCCTTCTAGGCGGGCTTTCAGGTTGTCGGGCGTATCCAGCGCCACAATCTTGCCAAAATCTATGATTAGTATCCGTTTACAGAGGTAATCGGCTTCCTCCGTGTAGTGGGTGGTTAAGATGATGGTGACGTTCTTTTCTTGGTTGAGGCGCTGAATATGCTCCCAGATGGAACGCCGAGTCTGAGGATCCAAACCCAAAGTCGGCTCATCCAAGAAGAGAACTTTGGGGTGGTGCAGTAATCCTCGGGCGATTTCTAGTCTGCGCTTCATGCCGCCACTGTACGTCTTCACCAAGTTGTCGGCGCGATCAGTCAATTGCACTAGCTCCAGCAGTTCTTTGATTCGTTGATGCCGCGCATTTCGGTCAAGACCATACAGGCGCCCGTGGAAGTCCAAGTTTTCTCTGCCAGTTAACTCGATGTCAAGTGTGGTGTCCTGAAACACGTAGCCTATGCTGCGGCGGACAGCATCCGGTTCTGTGAGAATGTCATGTCCGTTTACGGTGGCGGTGCCGCTGGTTGGTCGCAACAATGTTGAGAGCATGTTGAGTGTTGTGGTTTTACCTGCTCCGTTGGGACCAAGGAAGCCTAGGATTTCGCCCTCTTTTACGTTGAAGCTTATGCCGTTAACTGCCTTAACGGTTTTGTCGAAGATCTTGGTCAGTTCTTTGACTTCGATGGTGTTAATTTTGTTCAAGCCTCACATTTAGTAACTGACATCCAAAACATAAAAACTTGCTTTACCGTGGAAACGCAATTTGGCTTTAAGCTCAAAATTTAGCCTTGAAC
Source organism: Candidatus Bathyarchaeota archaeon (assembly GCA_050123155.1). Taxonomy (GTDB): domain Archaea; phylum Thermoproteota; class Bathyarchaeia; order Bathyarchaeales; family Bathyarchaeaceae; genus Bathyarchaeum. The sequence goes on from JASFHP010000002.1 coordinate 243,722, forward strand.
AGGAAACATCAAATGAGGCGTTAGCCTTCGATCACCTGCTTCACCAAATCTTTGTTTTCTTTCAGCCAGTTGATTATAACTTCCTTGTTTTTCTCCATCATGTCTTCTGCAATTCCGCTGAACATGGGAGGCAACGTTTTGCCCATCTCCTGTTTAAGTTTAGAAATCAATTCATCTTCCGCATTCAAAGTCTCTCATCTCCATAACACCAATTAACTGAACTAAAATCTTTTAAGTTGTTTGCTAACTTTTGGCACGAAACCCCCAACCCAACACTGCGCTGTCAAAAAGTCATATCATAAATGTTAAATCAATAACCCATTTTATTTGATTATGAGCACGCGCTTAGTTGTGTTTATGCAGTTGAAGAATATATCAGGGTGGAAAAAAGTCATAACCATAATGGCGTTTTTCAATGTTTTGATATTCACTATTGACCTTATTGCAGTATTTCTTTATGGCACTCAAATTCGGTTAACAGCAGAATGGATTTTTGGAAATGACGATAAAACAACTTTAGGTTCCTTATTGTTTATTGAAGGGGCTTTGATAATTGGGACAGGCGCCTTACTTGCGGGCGGATATGCCGAAGGTAGAATTCACGCATCTAAAGCTCCTTCTACACCTTATGCTGCAGAAAAACTATCAAAACAGCGCGCAGAATTTCGTGAAGCACAAATTTCAACAGGACTTCTGCTAATGCTTACTGGATTACCGCTTATAATTATGTCAGTCTTGTGTGCTGTTGTCTGATCACGTTATTTTCGGGTAGAGCGGCGTTTTGGTCGGAAGTGTCCAACCAGTCTGCGTCCTGTGGCTGCGTCAATAAAAATTGTGCGCTTTTTCTTCTTCTTTTTGTGTCTTACTTTGAGGGCCCACACTGGCAACAATACAACATCAGAAGAGACTGGTGTGACTCCTAACGTCAGTTTCAACTTTGAGTAAATTTTTTTTCTTCCCATCTTTATTTTGGGAATTCGGGGCACTTCCTTTGGGAGTCTGGGAATGAATGTGATGTCGTAGTCGTCATCGAAGTCTTTCAGTTTTCCGGCGCTCTTTGTTATCAGCTTGTGAAACAGCATTGCGCCTTTTTCAAGGGAAATCAGGGCTCCGGTAGTTGCGCTCAGATAATATGTGTCCAGTTCTTCCTTTTTGAAGAAGAACAGGTGTTTTGCTTCGCGTGTTGCTGAAACCTTCCAGATGGGCATGTGCGAAAAAGTTGCGTCATAGAACTCTTCTTTCTTGCTGAAGAACCCGCCTTTTTCAAGCCACGATTTAGCTTTGTTGAATGCTTCCACCTGAGTTATCCGTGTGGGAATCGCCAGAACTTCTCCCAGAACGTTCTTGGAGGGTTCGAAGCCGAATTTGGACAGCCAATACAGGTACTCTTCGCCGCGTGTAACTCGGCTCCTCTTCACAACTTTTGATTTAACAAGTGAGCGCAGCGCCTTTTCAGCGTCTTCAACAAGCACACCTAGGTTCTCTGCAATATACTCCGCGGAGACAGTTTGCCTTACTGAATTGAGAAACAATTTGATTCGTTCTGGAAGCGATTTTGCCGGGGCAGGGGGTCGCGGAGCAGGTTTTACGGTTTTTCCCTTTTTTTCCTGTTTTAGTTGGTATTTAGCGAAGAACTGTTTCGATTCAGGAGATAAGGAAGCTGGGATGTCCTTTTCATCCAATGTCCGATGCTCTGTTACTAGCCATCGAACCTGAAAGTTCACCACGTCATCGTAAACGTCTGGAGACAGCAAAAGGAATTCGCCGGTTCGGAGGCTCGGAAGCTTCTGCAGAACCGTTTCAGCATGGGTTGGGTCGATTGACTGGATAATCTGCTTCACCCGCGCGATGTCCTGCCGCGTCATCATGCGACCCAAGCACCAAGTGTTGACCTGCGCAAGCGCTTTGTAATCTATGTCGGTTATGTTTTGGGTGGCGGCTACGAGTCCAACGCCATATTTTCGTGCTTGCTTAAAAAGAAAGGCGTACGCTTCTTTTGGGGGAGGATTCTTTGGATAGGGCGGAATGTATGGTGCAATCTCGTCAACGTAGAATAATAGTTGGATGTCTTCTGAGGGATTCTTTAACATCCAGCAGTAGAGTTCCCTGAGAAGAGTGGCTAGGAAGAACTGTTTGTCGTTTGTGGAGCTGAGCGTGTTCATGTAGACGATGTTGACGGGAACTTTTCCGTCGCTCCGGTCCATGAACATGTCCATGTCGATTTGGACGCCCTTCTGAAACATAAGAGATGGAGTTCCCACAGTTAGGAACCGCAGCTTACGGGCAATCTCCTGAGGCTCCCTTTTTGTGACAAAACTCTGCAGCGTTTCGGCGATTTCTGAAGGGGGATTCAGCACTGTTTCAGCCATGTGCCCCATATCCTTGATGGTTTCTCCTTTTCGCCACAGATGCTCCAGCAGTGTGAACAGGTATGCTTTGGCTCCTTTTCCAGCGTCTGTGCTTAGGTCGTATCCGAGAAAGCTTGAGAGAGAAGCGGCTGTCAAGTCAAGGGCTAAGATACTTTCCTCATGGGGAGTGTCTGCTGACGGAAACGAGAGAGGGTTGACGCTGATGGGGATGCCTTTGCTGCTAGCAGGAGTGAATACAGTTATCCTCGCCTTGTCAAAATACTCTTCCTGCATCACTAAAGGTATTCCGTGGCTCTCCAGTTCTTCCTGATTCCCTTTAAAAGCTAGAGAGGAGATGTCACCTTGGGGATCAACTATAACCACGGGGATGCCATGGCGTACAGCCTCTTCCATCACGCATTTGCAGAGCACAGTTTTGCCTGAGCCGCTGGCTCCTAGAGCCATCAGATGGCGGTGAAAAGCCTCTACAGGTAATTCAACTGGAGTTTCCGTTTCCTGTTCTCTGCCTAAGAAAAAAGACACATTGTTGCCCTCCCCTAAGTTTACTATCATCCTTTTTATTTATCTATCTCCACATACTGAAACAGGTTAACTGTTGCTGCTTGATTTTTGGGTAAATCTTACATATCAAGTTGATTCAAACATGTACTCCAGCATCTGTTTGATTTATCTTTGCGTATAGGTGTTGAGGAAGGAAAAATGGTGTCTGACAAGAAAATTGTAATTTTAGCCGTTGTATGTCTAGTGGCTACGTTAGTTTTTGCTGCAATCATCATAAAAGACACCCCATCTCTTTCAGGGGACAAGGAAGTGCCTCATGAGGGTAAATGGGGAATCTACGTTTATGATTTAGAAACCGAAAAAACAGAGCTGGTTTACTCTTCGGCAAACAAGGTTTCGCGTGTACGACTCAACAACGCTGGAGATAGACTGGTCTTCTACCAACAGATTGCCCGCAACAACATTGAGTGTGTAGTTGAGGGGTCGCCCATAAACGTCTGTGAGGAGATTTGCAGTATCCGTGTTGACGGCGAGGATTACAGAAGGCTTACCGACAACGAGTATGGGGATTTGGTTCCCTGCTGGTCATCCGATGATTCACAGATAGTTTTTCTGTCTTTCCGCGAAACCTTGGATATATTCGCTATGGATGCTGACGGCGGCAACGTACGTGAAGTCTATGATTCTGGCGGTCATGACAGCGACATTGACTGCTCAGGCGGTAAGATTGCTTTCACGCGGGATAGTCAAATATGGATAATGAATGAGGATGGAACCGACACTGTTCAGGTTACTGACCCGCCTCGGGCAGGTGAATGGGGCAACGCTGTTTTGCCCTTCGGCGACTATGACCCTAACCTGAGTCCTGACGGAAGCAGGATAGTTTTTGAACGGATGGTTGATGACGAAACCTCTCATGGGAACTACAACATTTACGTAATAGATGTGGATGGTTCCGGAGAAACAGCCCTCACAGATAACGGATACACGCAGGGTCTGCCAGTCTGGTCTCGTTCAGGAGAACAAATCGTGTACTTGGTAAGCGCCATAGGAAACGACGGACAATATGACATATACATCATGAATTCGGATGGCTCAGAAAACCGCAACATTACCCCAGACTATTTTCCAGCAGATTTTCTATGTCACAACTCCATCTTCTCAAATGATGACTCAAGAATCTTTTTTGTTGGAGAATGGTATTCCGATTAGACATGTTATGCATGTAATAATATCGAATCCATTTATGGACAAACGCGTATACATGAATAAATGTATATAGTTCAATCACCAATTAAGGTTAGAGTGAGCAGTTAGATGAATGCGCATAAATCAAAGGCAGAAGGCGGTATGCACGCAGGACACAAACAATGTATCCCCCATCAATCTGCGATAGAGAAGATTATGGTTTCTGAGGTTTTGACTATAACTCCTGAAAGTACATTGTATGAGGCTGCCCGAATAATGGGAGAAAACCGCATTGGAAGCCTGATAGTGATGAAGTATAAAACGCCTGTGGGCATAATCACGGAGCGGGACCTGCTGCGCGAAGTTGTGGATAAAGAAATTGCTCTGGAGAAAGATTGGTTAGCTGGCGGAGCAACTATAAAAGAGGAAAAAGTTGAGCAAATCATGTCCTACCCGCTCATCACGATTTCCCCAAAATCCAGCATAAAAGAGGCATCTCAAATGATGATTGAGAAGAAGATTCGGCGACTTGCAGTCACTGAATCCGGAAAGCTGGTGGGAATCGTAACTTCGGCAGACCTTATTCGTTGTCTTCCCGAGACCCCGGAAAGTATGCATGCATGGTTTGAGGTTGACTATTTCATGAGCAAAGGCATCATAACTGCTGATGAGGAAACATCAGTAGAAGGTGTAGCAAAGATCATGGGTGAGAAAAGCGTCGGCAGCGTCATCATCACCAGCCACGGAGAGCCGATAGGTATATTCACTGAAAGAGATTTGCTCACCAAATTCTTGGCAAAAGACCGGTCGCTGAAGATAGAGGTAGGTAAAGTATGCTCATCACCCCTTATCACAGCACCCTTGGGAATCAGCATTCACGATGCCGCCGCCATCATGACCTCAAAGCGTATCAAGAGATTGCCAATCAGCAAAGAAAGCAAATTGGTGGGCATGCTTTCGGCACGTGACTTGGTGGAGGCATACGCTCGAACAAAATAGCTAATCTATCACATAAGTTGGTTAATGCACATTTCTTGTAGGTCAGTTGCTATCTTTTTCTGGTCGGGCTTTTCTTCGCAGCAGTAAACCTTCTCCGAGGAACAGGGCAAAAGCGATTGTGTTCGTTGCCATCAGATAGAGAAGCGCAAGGTTTGGGCTTTGCCCACTTGAAAGGAATTGGACAGAAATGATTGCGGCTTCTACAGCTAGAATGCCTAGAAAAAAGAGGGAGTAGCACATCAGTCTTGGCACTAGGTTTCGTCCAATCCAGATGTGTCCGCTGATGTTTGTTTTTTCTTTGACGATGTATTCGCCGGATTTGTTTTTCTGTAGTAGTCCTGAGTTTTCGAGTTTTTGGAGGTGCCAGTAAGCCAAGCTGGGGCTGCTGAGGCTTGCGCCTCTCATGACGTCACGTGGACCTACGGGTTTGCCCTGTTTGACCACGTAGGAGTACACGTTCAGTGTTGTGCCTTCAGGCTCCTGACTGTCGGAGGCGGTCAAGCCTAGTTCCTCGGTTCAATGAATACTTCCACGCCGAAAGAGTCCATCACGAACATTTCATCATCAGATAAGATTGTGTTATATATGTATCCGTCGTCGGTGGTTTCGAATTGGACCTGCTTAATCTCGTCATCGACTGCGGTTGAATCGTAAACTCCAACTGTGTCCTTTAAGTAACTGTGTACTACTCCGCGGAAACTTGTCGGCTCTGTTTTCAGATGTTCAATTTTGAAAGAATCAACGAACATGGAGAGTACTTCTCTGTCGCTTGATACTGCAATTAGTCGTGACTGGTGAGGCTCCCAAACGTTGTTGAACTCCATTGTTACATAACGGGTAACGCTTACTCCTGGGTCCATGTTAGGGTCATATGTAGAACCTGTTTGATTCATTCCGAAGATTAGCATCTCACCAAAACATATACCCGAACCTGTGACTGCCTCGGAAGCGTGCGAAGGGAGACGCTCAGGATGAATGCTTATGACGTTGCCGTTGTCGTCAAGCCACTCTACTCTGCCTGTAACGTCAACCCAAGTTCCATTCATGTTCATGTATATGTTAGTTACATTGCCACCGACGGCGCCGCCAACGGCTTTATCCTTGAGTTGTACACCTTCCATCCAGTAGCCTTCACCTGTGGGGTCACTCCATCCTGCAGGAACCCATGTGAGATTGTACCATTTGCCGTCAACCCATGCGCCCTCAGCGTCCCAGCAAAGACTACTTGTCCAGTTTTCGCCAGAAAATATCGAGTCAGAGGATATGCCTCGGGTGATGCTTTCTGCCGCAGAAAAATCTGTCATAAGAATGCCTGCCCGTTCGTCACTGTTGTTTGTGATGTTGAGAACAACAAAATATGAAATTTCAGTGACATTTCGATTGTAAATTGCTGATACTGACGTTTCTCCGACGCTGAAGTTGGCATACACAACATTGACGTCTATGTCTGCTGTGGGTCCTTTAGGCAGCGGTTTAGAGTACGGTCTTATATCCAGTTCTGAGATTAGAAGAGGCGAAGCGAAAGCAGTCCCTACCAGCAGTGAAAGAATTCCGAGCAAAACCAAATTTGTTCCAATTTTCATCTTTAATCATCAAACTATCATTGCTGAGAAGTCACTATTAGCTCTACTTTTAGAACAGTTTCGTTCTATTGATTGAACAGCAACAAACCAAAGCATACAATAATGATCTAAAAGAGCCAGAAAGGTGAAGCCCAAGGATAGATAACAGCAGCTTTTCTGATGCTAACGGCTTACACAATACCTGCTTTTAGTGACAAAGTTTTAATCCTTCTATTGTATCTGTTTTTGGTGGCGGGTCTAGGCGGGGGGCTAGGGGTCCCCTGAACCGTAAACCCTCTACACGACGGGCTGAATGCCTTGGCGAGGCGTCAAAGATTGTCAGGCATCCCCAGTCCTCTAGCATTGACTATCCGTCCCTTTAGGCTGGCGGTCATGGAGCAGTCTCCGTAGGGGGGCTGTCCACCGCGTTTACCAGGCGAACCTGGCCAGGCCCGGGAGGGAGCAACCTAAGTTTGGACGTTCAGCGCTTAGGGGATCGCGGATACGAGTTCAGAGATTGAGGAAACTGGCGAAAACTGGGCGTCGAACCAGGGTGACCCGCCACTTCATTCATATTAGGAGCCAAATCATGCGTAAAAACCAATATCAGTAATTAGCCAGAACTCCGGTGACAATAGGTTATAAGTGTACGCATTTTATGGAATAGAAACAAACCATGTGTAGTGAAGAGCAGATTTGAGGTTTTGTCTTACTTTATTAGGCATATCGGATTTTTGATGTAATCTTGGTTTCTGAGTTTCTTGGCTCTTATTGATTTTTTGCATTCTTCAAAAGAGGCTCTAGAGTGTCATTCTGCAAGGCTGATCATAGACAAATAGTAAGATACTATTGGAATAGCTTTTCGCATCTCTTTCTTTAGAAAATATTAAATCTACCTAAATACAATCAAAACTGGATTTGGGGTAGGTTGATTTGTTAGATTCCAAGGCTTTAACAAGGATTCAATCCATAATTCTGATCGCCATAATTGTTGTCGCTGCTGTGGGTGGAGGAGTAGCTTATGTTTTGTTAAGCGGAACAGAACAAACTTCTGAAACAATCAAAATAGGTGTTCTTGCAGATTTGGATGCAGGTATGGGCAAGGAAGTTTGGCAAGGTGTTTTGTTAGCAGCTGAACAACTAAACGCTGAAGAAGGGCTACTCGGAAAACAAGTTGAAGTGGTTGGAGAAGATACTGATTCTGAAGGTGGCTCATCAGATGCGGCTCTTATTACTTCTGCACTATTAAGGTTAATCGATTTTCACAAAGTAGATTTTGTTATAGCATCTCTAGCCACTCAAGATGGATTAGCCTGCCAAGAAATCATTGCTCAACATAAAAAAATACTCATCAGCGTTAATGATGGGGAGGATTTGTCACAACGAGTATTAGACGACTATAACCAATACAAATACTATTTCAGTATGGGTTGGAATGAGTCCTCAGTTATGTTAGGAATGACGGATGGTCTTTTACTGGGAAGGGAAATTACTGGTTTTAACAAAATTGGATTTCTTGGTGAAATGTGGGCTGAAGGAGTTGTAGAAGGATTAGAGGTTGTTCTTTCAGAGGCTTATGGTTTTGATGTAGTGTATTCAAGTTATTTCCCTTATGGAACAGTTGATTTCTCGAGCTATTTTGCAGCTGCAGAAGCGGCTGGAGTAGAAATGTTAGTACCTGTGATTGCATTTGACGGGGGAATACCATTTGTGAAAGAGTATTATGATCGGCAGTCACCACTATTCATCTATGGTGGCATTATCTCTACAGCCACATACCCAGAAAGTTGGGAGTGGACAGATGGTAAATGTGAACACGTCGGTGTATCTAATACACCCATTGTTGCAGGGTATCCCTTAACAAGTAAAACTATACCAACTAGAGATGCTTATTTCGATAAGTGGGGTGAAAGCATAGATACGACATCGTCGACTGCTTTTGATGTCTTACGTTACATTTTGTCTGATGCTATTGAACGAGCTGGAACAATTGAGACTGAAGCCGTTATTGAGGCTTTGGAGGAAACTAATGTTGAAACTTCGAATGCAAGAAATTTTGTCTTTACAGAATCTCACGGCTTGATGATGGGAGTGAATCCTAATGATCCGGAGGCAGCGTATGCTTTTGTTATGTATTTTCAATGGCAAGATGGAGAGTTGGTCCCAGTATATCCTAGAATGATTATGGAAGAGGTAGGAGCATCCTACACGTTTCCTGATTGGCCTGGACCTTGGGATAACCTAGACTGAAGTTCCCGATGACAATCATATTAGGAGACTAATAACAGAAGATTGTTGAAAAACAGCTTTTTTCTGAAAAACCAAGAAGAACCATGAGCGGCCTTTTAGGTTGACAAATCTTTACCTTCACAGCCAGAAGGTTAAACGCTTTTAGCTTCAGTATGCTTACAGTATGTTCGGATGGGAAATTGTCCATGACCAAGTTTACCGTCGTCTCCGCCAAATTGCCTGCCGAAGTATACAAGGAGCTCGCTCTTCGAATTCCAGAAGGAGAAAGAAGTGCCTTCATCCGAGAAGCCATACTGGAGAAGCTGGAGAAAACTCCGCGACCAGACAGAATATTTGGGCTAGAACAGAAAGTCAACAAGCTGGAAAAAGAAGTCAACAAAATAAAAGATGGACTAGCCAACCTTGAACTTCTCACCTACGAAGGAGAGAAAGTAAACCCCCACGCATTCTGCATCGACGAAACCGACAACAAAATCATAGACTACCTCCTCGACCACAGAGGAGCCACAACCACCGAGCTTGCCGAGTACCTGAAAACCAACCGCTGGCTTGCCCTAAACCGCCTCAGAAAAATTGCCAAAACATCCAAAAAGCAACTTGGAAAAGCCATCATCGAATACTACCCTGGACAGAGGCACGGAAAAAGAAAAGCTTGGTGGATAAAGGAAGACCTAACTGAAACATGACGTCCATCCCCTTAATCTAAAAAGATTTTAAGTATCTTCTCTGACCATGTAGCTGTAGGGGTTGAAATACATGCCAAAACTTGTGAAAGCCTACTTAGTTGCCAACGTGAAAAGAGGAGCCGAACACAAGGTCGCCAAAAAAATTCGAGAAATGAAGGAAGTCACCGAGGTCCTTGTCACCTATGGACTATGGGACCTGATCGCCCGCATCGAAGCCGAAACCTTAGGGCACCTCGACAAAATCATCACTGACATACGACAAATTGAAGAAATCGAACAAACCAGCACGCTCATAGGCTCCTAAAACCTCCAAAAACATGCCCCCGCAGAGACACGAGGCAACAAAACTTAATTTGCACAAAGGAACTGAATGAATGAAAAATGGGGCCCGTAGCCCAGACAGGATTAAGGCGCCGAACCATCCCACAGGGACGATGCGCAAGCCTCCGAAGCCGGAGACCCGGGGTTCAAATCCCCGCGGGCCCGCCATTTTCGAGCAGAGCAGTTTCAAAGAATGTGCTTAATGCTTGGAAAAGCCGAAAAAGTTTGTTATCTGCTTTTGCAGTCCCTCTTTTCTGCTGAGGTTTGAGACTTTGACGCCCACTCTTCTTGCCTCAACCTCGGATTCGCTGAGGAACTTTTCATAGAGTTCTTTAACGGTCTTCTTGAATGTTTTCAGGTCGCCTGTTGGATTTTCGAAGGTTTTGGATCTGCTGTAAACGCTCAGGTCCCCCGCAACAACATGGATGCTCACTGACCTGTAGACTAGCCCCCGCTGCAACAGCTTAGCATACACTTCATCGCATAGCCGGTAAGCTTCATCAAGGATAACTGTCAAGTCTCTGGTGTCCTCCTTAAGAGTGGAGATTCGGCTCACAGACTCGGGTTCACTTCTTTCCTGCACAGGCTCTTCATCTATCCCCAAAGAGGCATTATGAAAGTAGGTCCCCAATTTTCTTCCAAAAACTTCGATAAGCTTCTGCACATCAAACCTAGCTAGCTGACCAACCGTTCTGACCCCTAAAGTCTCCAGCCTCTTCTCTGTTTTTCTTCCAACACCTACTAGACGGCGGACAGGCAAAGGCGACAAGAAGCGTTGGACCTCCTCGGATCTGACAAGTGTTAAACCGTCGGGTTTCTGGACGTCTGATGCTATCTTGGCGACAAGCTTGTTGGGTCCAACGCCGATAGAGCAGGTGAGTTGCTGTTGGGTCAAAACGTCGCCTTTTATTGTTTCTGCAACTTCCTCTGCTTCTCGGTAGTTTCCTTTTGTTCTCTGCGTCACATCCAAGTAGGCTTCATCTATTCCTACTTGTTCGAAACAGTCAGCGTAGCTTCGCAGAATCTCCATTATTTCGTCTGAAACTTCACGGTAGAACTGCTTATCCACTGGCAAAAAAACCGCGTCTACATCCTTGAGCCTACTTTTGGCTAATGATATGGGAATCCCAGATTTCACGCCGTACTTTCTTGCCACATAGTTTGCTGTGCTCACGGCTCCGCTGTCTTCGGTGCGCCCAGAATAAACGCAAACAACCACCGGCTTGCCCTTTATGGAAGGATTTCTCCTCTCCTCGCATTGAGCAAAAAAGTAGTCCAGGTCAACCAGCATCACAATTCTGTCTTGCAAGATGGAAGCAACCTCACTCACCGAAGTGAAAATGCCTGCGCCATTAGAAGTTGAGGCTTTGTTGCTTAATAAAATACTGTTGAATTACCAAGAAACAGTTGCAGACAAGAGAATGATTCAGGTACTAAACGTCGATGCCTAATTTAGTTCAACTGTTTCAGTGCTTCCACTATTTGTTCAGTGGATTTTTCTATACTGAATTCTTTTAGAGCCCTCGCTTTGGCTATTGAACCCATTTCAGCAGCAAGCTTTTCATCCTCTATCAAGCATTTCATATATTTCGCAACCTCTTTTGGGTCATAGGGATTAACTAAAAAGCCGTTCTCTCCATGCCTGATGAATTCCTTGGTTCCCCCCTGATTCGAAACGATTGAAGGCTTTCCGAAAAGCGCGGCTTCTATGGGAACTAAACCGAAGGGCTCATGTAGAGCCAAATGAACAATGAACTTGCAGTTTCTGTAATGGTTTATGAGCTCTTCTTCATTGATGTTCGATTGAAAGATTAGATTGCTCAAGCCAAGATCCTTTGCTAAGGACTGGACCTTCTCCTTTAGCGGACCATCTCCCACTATGACAAGTTTCACTGCTGACCTGTACTTTGGCGGAAGTTGATGGTATGCCTTCAATAAGTTTAGGTAGTTTTTCATCTGAATCATTGCCCCTATGGCTAAAATATATCTGTCTAAACGGTAATCCTCACAATCCATGTTTTGTTGTTCAACCTCTATGCCTGGATACGCCACGGTTATCTGATGCTTCAAAGTGTAGAGCGTTTTGAGGACATTTCGGGTGTAGTTGCTGTTGACAATTATGTGCGCATAACGTTTTGCAGTTATCTTGTCTATTACGCGAAGCAGGTTGATTGAAAAGTCGTACAGCGGGTTAGAGAGAAAGACGGACGTTAAGGATTTGCCGTAGCATTCTTTGCTGGTTGGTCTGATGGTGGAGCTTAACTCCTTGGAGGTTATTCCTGTCATTTGGTTTTCCCACAAGGCTCTGAGTGGCTCTCCACTGTACCACACAAGCTTGTTTTTGAGAAACAGAGTTAGATAGTAAGCTAGAAACGGGCAAATATGATGATGCACCAGCACTACATCGAAGGATTTGAGATGTTGTATCAGTTTTTCTATGTCTCGAAAACCTTTGAAGGAAGGGGGGAAACCGAAGGGCAGAGCGTTTAAAATCACGTTTGAATTTGCCCTTTTTTTCCAATCTGGATGTAATGGTCCGTCATAAAACAGTTCAACGTCGAAGCCCAGCTTTTTCAAGTATATGCCGTGGAGTATGGCAGTTTTTTCTGCTCCTCCGAACCTGCCTAATGCGTGGTGAAGAATTGCTATCTTAATTGTGGCCCACCTCCTCCTTTGCTTGAGGTGAGCGCGAAATGCGTACGTTTCTGCGGGTTTTTCTTTTTATGTAAGTTTCCAGTTGCTCCAATTTTTTGGAGGGAACAGCCAGTATCACAGCCACGACGATTAGAGTAGTCACTGAGATTTGTAATCCGATGTCTGCGTAGGTTTGACCTGTGAAGTATATTGTTACATCGAAATTGCCTGTTTTGTTTATGTGGAATCCGTTTACCAGTGAATACACTGGAATCGACGAGATTTCCTCGCCGTCTATTTGGGCTTTCCACATTGGATGATAGGACTCTGAGAACACTAGAAGGAAAGGTTCGTCGCTGTTTTCGATGTGTGCTTCGTACTTGCAGGGGTTTAGTATTTCGTAGCTTACGTTTGGACAGGGCTTTGCTTCGAGCAGGTCGTCCAAGAAACCGAAATCGCCTTCGTCGCTTAGCGTCAGCGTCATCTCATCGAAGTCTACTCTCCCAGTGGCGCTGACAGTTACGTTTTGTTCGCCGGCTTTGAAGTAGATTGGTCCATCCTCGTAAAGTCTACTTCCGTTGCTGGAACTGTTGCATATAATGGTGGTTGGCGTGTTGTCTATTGTTAGGTTTAATGTTCCATAGTTTGGACCTGAAGCGATTTGGAAGCCAACTCGGTAATATCCGTCCTGAGGAATAAGCACCTTTTCTGAAACAGTTGACGTTGCGTATGCTTCGAGTTCCCAGATGCTTACCAGATCGTACAACTTCGTAACTGATGTTACCGAAACCCTCAGCTTATCGGATTTCACGGGCTCTTCGAAAGCATGTGTGCGGTTAAGTTGATTGTTTCCTTTCACGCTAATCTGGTTTATCCAGTCTGTGCCGTTCCATGTCTGAATCAGATAATCCACTGCGTGAGCCTGCTCAAATTGTATGTGTGTTCCGGTGAGCTCCTGCGGGGTTTCCCACTCTATTTGCAGCCACTGCGGCATGAGCTGATGAGCTTCAGAAGCCCATCTGGTGTTGGGGTGTCCATCGTTGGCTCCATCCGCAGCTAAACTGATAGTATCCCATACTCCAACTGAACTAGCAGACGAAACGCCCTCTGGTGAAACGTTCCGACCAAGCTCTGTTGCGTGAAGGCTGAAATCGTCTAAAATGACAATGTGTTCCTCGTCTTCAAGCGAGTGAATGAGTAGCTGATCAAAAGCTAGTTTTCCTGAGCCGCCGATTTCTATTAGGTGGCTGCTGGCGTTAAGGTGTATGGGTCCGGCTATGTACCACTCTGAGTCTTCGCTGGATTTGAGGAGTTGCAAAGAGACTGTGGCGTTATCTATTTTTAGTTGTGGGATTCCTTGGTTTGGACCTTGAACTAAACGTATGGAGAACATGTATCGGTCTTCGCGTAAGATTGTGGCGTTAGCGGCGAGAAATGTTGAAGGTGACTCTGATGCTAGCGCATAGCCTTGGTATGGCATTCTGGTTAGGTACCAGCCTTCCGGAATTTTGTGTGAGAACGTGTGGAGTGCACTTAAAACTTGGATTATTCTGCCGGGATACTCCTGAATTTGACTAAGCACATTTCTGGTTTGATTCTCTAAGGTAGAGGACTTTACAACAGCAATTGCGTCAACATCATTCCAGCCTGTGCCGTCATTGGTGAGGCTTACTTCATGTCTCCCTTTGCTTAACTGCAAAGAACCAAGATTTATCCATTTCAATCCATTCCAACTGTCTGAAGAGGAATTCATTTTTTCGATGGGGATACCATCAACATGCACTGCTAGATAGCCTCTATTTTGCGTGAATCCGAGGCGTATCAGCAATTCATATTCTCCGTTCTCCTTTACGTCAAACGGTATCGTCACTTTGTTATTTCCCGACGTTGTCAAGGTGGATGCACCAAAAGTAAACACCCCAAAATCTCCCCATGAAGTGGCTTTCCCCCAGTAATCAGAATAATTTCTGCTCGATAGCGCATACTCTTCCGCGTACATCACGTTCATGTCTTCTGAGGATAGCATGACCAAGTCGAGCAAGTTGCTGTCGTCGAATAGAAGCACTCCTGAACCTTCAAGCACCGATTTTTCCGAAAAGTTTGGATTTTCGAATTGATCCGCCAAGATGAATGTGCTTCGGCTAAAATTGAGTGAACCAATCTTTGACGCTGAAAAAAAGCTCTTAGAACCACCAACAACCAGCGTATATTCAGCGACGCCGGAGATTCTTTCGTTATGGAAACTGTTTTCCAGTATTATTGAACCACTTTGATTGTAAACCACCTCTGCGCCTTCTTGGTCTATGAAAAAAGATTGTATGCTTTCGCTGGAGTACTCTGGTAAGACGACGTATTTGTAATCGAATGTGCCAAGCAACTCCAGCACATCGTCGCTTAAGCTGTTTCTGGCTACTCCGTAGCGCAAATAGTCGACAAATTGGCGGGAGTTGCTCATGTGACCCCCGTCTTCGAGAACTGGTTTATCGTGAATAAACGCGCTATCGAAGCCTATGTCATGCCCCCAGCCGAGGATAGTCAGCATTCCGCCAGATCCAAAATCTGTTTGGGCACCCGAAAGTAATTCCCATTCTGCGGGACTACTGTTCACCGTAATGATTTTGAATTCTTGCTGCTGGTCTGCGATCCAGTTGTAGGGTGTGATGAAAGTTTCTGGCGGATTGTAGACTTGAAGTCCGTTCTGTAAAAAGAACCAGCATGAGAAGAAACCGCTCAGCAAAACAAGAATTAGAAGCAACGCAGAACCATAATGCAGACATTTTTTGACCCGTTTTAGAGCCTTATCGATAGGCACGGAAAAGAACCGTTTCTCAACAGGGTCGTTTGATGACAGAGTTCTAACATTTATCTCTAAATTGATCTCCGTTGTTTGCGAACTTTTTGTCTTTGCAATGTAGCCCGTAAGTACGCTGACCAGCACTGCAATAAAGAATGCATTACTGAAAGCGGTTATCATGGCAAACCTGTTTGCTGCTCTGAAGACGGAGAAATGGGGGATGTTGAACCATGCCCACACAAAGGTGTTTCCATATGGAGGGTTAGGTCCTTTTGCCAAAAATACGGAGAATATGCAGGCAACAAAGAAGAAGAGGGTGTATCTGTCAGTTCTGACAAAAACTGTTGAGTATGCAATCAAAAGAATGGCTAACAACATTACTGAGACTGGTAGAATTTGTAGACTAACCTCAGAAGTGACATCAACAAAGTTAATGTATCCATACTCTTCAACACCACCCAAAACAAATGCATCCGACATATTCGCGTAGCTATTTGCGAAAGACTCTTCGATGTCATAACTGAATTCTGCGGAATAGAACGGGGCACGTGCATTGTTCACGAAGGGCAGGATGTAGAAGGCGGATAATAGAAGAAATATTGCCCCCGAAAACACGAGCACCTTCAGAAATCGTTTAACGCGATTCCAGAAAAGAAAGCCGCTTTGAGGTAATGCAAGATAGAAAACTATGAACAGCGCAAGAAACAGCGCATAGATAACAACGGATAGCGGGTTGAAGGCTGTTAAACAGATGGCTAACGCCACTGCAAATATTGTCAGGTCTTTAGTTTGTCCATGCTCTAATGCTCGAGTTAGTAGTAAGAACAACAGTGGAGCAAGAGCGTAGCCAAAAAGTATTCCAAGGTGCCCCTCAGTAAATTGAGTGAAAAACCATTGATTGAGCATGTATGCGAGAGCGGCTGAAAGGGCAGCTAATTTGTTGTGTGTGTAATGGTTTGCAAAAGCGTGCATCGAAAAACCGGCTACAAGCAGTGTGGAAAACATGAAAACTTTCACAGTTACTGCGCCGCTTTGGCATACTGAATAAATTAGCATAAAAAAGAAATCGATCGAATTTATTCCTTCAACAAAACCAAAAGAGTACGGTCGCCAAAGATTTAACCATCGGAAGTCATGTCCATACAGGTATTCTCTGGCGACCCATCCTAGCGTGTCTCCTCCTCCAGGCCAACCGCTTGAAAAGATGAAGTTGCGGAAAATCAGAAGCGATACTGCGGTGATGATGCCGAAATTGATTATTGTGCCATATTTCTGGTAGACTGTAGCTTTCTCCCGATGTTCACACAGCATCGCAGAGTTCTCCCGTATATTTACGGTATTATGACCGTAAACTCTTTATTTGTTTTGTGTTTTAGATACTTAAGCTTTCATTTTTGACACATGCTCTCCAGCTTTCCGCTCAAAAAACAACAAAATTTTAATCAGAAGCCAACTTCTTGAAGCCGTTTCCATTGTGACCCGGTAACGGCTTTACGGCTTTAACCTCAGGCGTTCCAGAACGAGCAGCTCCTCAAAAACGATAAACAGGACCACTGATCTTCTTTGTGGAACGTTCTCCTCACTGTTAATCAGAGGGCTTCTCCAGTAATCCAATTTGCGAAGAGCCATACTCCTTGACTACTGGCAACCAATTTACTAACCGGTCAGCGATCTGGATTAACGGAATCAGCAACGTTGGCATTCTGTGCCTCTGTAAATACGCTATTGGAAAATGGCAGTAAATAACGCATTTCAAGGTTTTGAGATTCTTTTCAGGAGCCCATTTCGTCATGATTTCCCTGATTCTCATTTCGTGGATATGACCGTGACCGATTTTTGCGTAAGGCTCCTCTGATTTGATTAACTTCAGCTTAGTCGTTAGGTAATAGAACAGGTTTTCACCGGCAACAGTAAGCAGCACATATTTTTTGCTTATTCGCGTCAACTCTGAGAACACCTTTTTGGGGTCTTGAACGTGTTCCAAAAGCTCTGAGCAGAACACAAGGTCAAAGCAGTTCGTTTTGAAGGGTAGACTGGATGCATCTCCCAGAACAAACGCAGCCTCGGAAGCGTTGATTTTTGCTTTTACGAGGTAACCTTTGGATATATCCAATCCAACCTGCTCTGGTGAATCAGCTTTGTTTGCCACAGCGGTTAGATAATATCCCTCGGCGCACCCTACATCCAAAAAGTTTCTAAACTTGAGGTTTTTCATGATTTCCAAAAGCACCACAAAACGTGTTCCATGCCAATATTTAGCCCAAGGGTCGCCGAAGTACATTCTTTTCTGGTGATCAGATAGAAGCCGAGCCTCCTTCTCGTAATACTCTCTGATTTCCATGTTTTTGTTATCCCACAAATGTTACCGCTGTTTACGTGAGACTCCAGTAGAGCTCATGGTACATTTCACTTATTTTCCCCCAAGAATAATTTTTGACCGCCACCTTTCTTGCGTTTGCGCCCATCTGTTCCGCTTTCTTTCCGTCATCCAGCAGTTCATTGATTTTTGTGGCAAGAACTTTTGGTTGTGCTGGAGGCACAAGCAGCCCAGTTTGTTCGCTCTGAATTATTTCAGCTGGCCCTCCGATACTGGATGCGATGACCGATTTTGCACAAGCCATGGCTTCTATCACTGCTTTTCCGAAGGGTTCCCCGAGCGTTGGAAAACAGAAGACATCACACATCTGATAGTATCTGGGCATCTGCGTGTGGGGCACCAAACCTTCAAAGATTACATTATCCCCTATTCGCAGCGTTTCAGCCAACCTTTTGAGACGCGGCTTGTCGGGTCCGTTCCCAACTATCCTAAGTTTCACGCCTCTGTGTTCTTCTGCCACTATCTGCATGGCTCTAATCAGGAATTCCACGCCCTTCAGTTTATAGAGGTAGCCAGCGAACAGAATCTCAGAATTGTCTTTCTGAGAAACGTTTTTTGGGGGAACAAAAAGGTTTGTGTCTACCCCCAACGGTATGGTCCAGATTTTTTCCACATCAAAAACCTTGGAGTAAAGAGCTTTTACTTGATCGGTGACTGTTATTAGTCTGTCACAATTTTGAATTGTTTTTCTATGGAGCTTAGAGGTTAATTTTGACAGTGTTTTCTCGTCTATGGGTCTTGGATACACGTGGGCTGATATGGGACCGAGAACAAACGGTTGCCTCCTATTTTTCGTGAGGATGGCAAGAAGATCGAATGTTTGATTGTAAACCGCGGGCAGCATGTGATGTATGATGTCGATTTTTTGTTTTTGCAGGATTTCCTGAGACTTTTGGTAACTGCGGATTAAAACTTCTGTGTGACTGAGATATTTTTCGATGGGATTGCTGGTCGGTGATTGTTCAAAGGATCCTGTTTGATGAACTGTAACATTGCTTAAAGGCTTTTTTATGTTAACTTGGGCTGAGATCGCTTCAAAGCGGTAGCCAAATTTTTCCAGCTTTTGGAAAAGATTGTAGCAGGAGATTCCTTCGCTGGAGAGAAGATGATCCGTGAGAAGATGGGATGCTGATGGAACAAGTATCTCCGTCATGTGTTAGCCACAACATGTGTGTGATTTGGAATCTAATGCGTTCAGGAAATGTGAAAGATTGGATGTAATTTGTGAAATTGATATGTGAAAACTGTAGGGTTATTGTTTTCTTCCTCGAAGTTGTTCCCAGGAAGCTTTGAGAATGTATCTGAAAAATGCGGTTATTTCTGTTCGGGTTAGCTTTGATTTTCCTCTTTTTCTGTTTTCGAAAACTATTGGTATTTCGCCTATTTTCGAGTTTTGAAGTTTTGCTTGTCTGAGTGTTTCTATTTGGATTTCGTATGTTTCGCTGTGAAGGTGTGGAAGAGCCTTGGTGAGGTATCCTTTGGAGTAGCATCTGAAGCCGCTTGTGAAGTCGTTTAATGGAAGCTTAATTATTTTGCCTGTTAGTTTGTTGGCTACTTTGCTTATCAGCAGTCGAGTGGAGTTCCAGCCTTTAACTTGTCCTTTCTGGCAGTATCTGCTTCCGATGACAAGGTCGCAGCCCTTTTCGGCTAGGTTCAGTAGTCTGGGGATGTCTTGGGGGTTGTGGGAGTAGTCTGCATCCATTGTAATTATATATTTGGGCGGTTTTGGCAGAGACAAAAGAAAACGGAAGCCATCTGTAATTGCTGTGCCGAGCCCCATTTTGTGCGGTCTTTTTAGCAAAAGAATGTTTTTGGTTTTTTCTCTCAGTTTCCTGACAATATCTTGGGTTTCATCAGGACTTGAATCGTCTACGACCAACAAAGTAGAAGTAAGCTTCAGATATTCTATGGCGTGGATGATGTCTGCGATGTTTTCGGCTTCACAATACGTTGGAAGGATTATTGCCACGTGGCACCCCTTTTTAGAGTTCAGATTGCTATCCCCCTGATGGCATTGTGTTTATGGCGGGACGTTGAGTGGGTGGTCTAGAATTAATCTGGTCAGGAAGAAGCAGAACTGTTTTCATGCAACTCTCAACCAGCCTTTCTGCACAATTCACCATTTTTGATGCGCCTTCTCCGCCTCGGTAAGAATGCGGTGAATGATATCTTCAAGTTCCTTTCTCTCGGACTCGGGCATCTTGTACCACTCCTTAAATTTCTCTTTCAGTTCCGGGTGTTCGTGAGTTAATCTGTCAACTTCGCTGCATATCCACTCAGCTTGTTTCAGGGTGGTGGGAATCAAGTTGTTGACGAGAGCCTTGAATTCTTCCATGTTGACGTCTTTAGGTTTCTTTTCCTGTTTTAGTTCCAACTTCTTTCACCCTTGTATGCGTTAGATGTTTTAGTTAATAACTTTTACCGTATATAGACGGTAGAAGGACAACAAAACGAATAAAACTTTGTTCGCGCCATCCTTTGACAGTGACGGTATCTTGCCTGTAAAAGGATATGACTCGGTGAACCTGCCCTCAGGGCTATACGTTAAGGTGAAAACCTTGGTTAAAGCCAGATCTGACCTCGGTTACAGGAGCGTAACTGAGTTTGTTGCAGAGGCTGTCAGGAAAAGAACAGAAGAAATCGAAAAAGCAAACAGTCTCAAGTCGCAACTCGAAGTTAAGCTCTCAAGCTCCGAGGCGCACAAGAGGGAAACCTGAAAGCACCACATGTTTTCGTTTTCAGTTTTTAGTTTTTTTTAATTTACTTCTGTTTCTAAGTTGTCTGCTCAGGTCAAAATGCCGTCACAGCACTGTACATAGAAAAGTTTTTAGCTTCTGAGCTACGACTATCAAAAAGGCGGATCAGAGGGGGGCTTTGAATGTGACGTCGAAGATTATCGAAAAGCCGGAGAAAATTGTTGGTTACGTGCTGCTGGCAGTCGGACTTGTTGTGGTGATTATTCCTGTCTGCTTTGGCGTCTCGGTTCTTTTATGGGGCCGTTCTGCTATACCCAAAATCCTTGAGACACCAGTCCTTTCCCTTAGTGATACTGAAATACCTGTGGATAACCAGACTGTTGTTCTTCCGATTTCCGAGGCCAATATAAACGCGGTGATAGAGAGAACGTTTCCGGCAGTTAATCTGTGTCTATTTTTTGTGGTGGCTGTTGTTTTGATATCTGCTGGTAGTGTGTTGATGGGGAAGGGTGTGAGTCTCATAAAAGAAGCGAAGCTGAGGGTGGTGAGAGAGCAGACTGGTGAAGAAACAGAAGCTGAAGAGAAAAAAGAGGCAAATGAGAAAGAACGTTAAAGAAAAGAATGGGTTAGTTGACTGTCTGCGTTAAGTTTAGGCGAATTTTTTCCGTCTGTTTTATTATATATGAATCGAATAGCGGATATATTTTACATTTTTCATTTGTTTAGCAGTCTCTGTTTTACACGTTTGGTTTCAGGTAAATATACCGTCACCATACCGTAAACCTTTTAAACAAAAAACACTGAGTATCAGAATGCGAAAATAAAAAGGAAATGATAAAATGAATCGCAAAAAACTAATTTCAATATTGACAACAATAACATTGCTGACAACATTACTAGTTCCCATGTTCCTAATACAAGTTACACTGGCAGCAGATCCCGCAGACTGGTACATGACCGTCGAAGGCGTATTGGACACAGACTATTACAGCCTCTACCCCTACGAAGAAGAAAGCATTGATTTCGGACTCTCCAGATTTGGTGAAATGATTGACAGCGAAACAAATATTGGTTTGGAGTATGCAGGTGAACGAGACCCATTTGCAGCTCCGGCTGGGGCGGGATTGGTCTCGAAGCTACCGAAAAACGTTTGGATAAATGGCTGGTACATCGACATAACCTATAACCACCAATCATGGGGTAGACGAAACGTGTGGGCTGGTGCCCTATTTGGAGACCTCACTGACTATGGTAAACCTTGGATAAGAGTTGACCACACCTATGATCCCTCGTACGCTACTGAGTCTGGCGAGACATTTAAAAAGCCAGGACTTGAAGTCGACGAAAACGGCGATGTAATCGGCACTAGCTTAATGTATGGTGGCAGAAAAACTAATGGCACCGCAACCACAGGGGACATTCAAGTACTGTATGATGGACCACGAAAATTTGTTGCCATGGTTTCTAACCGCATCTACGACTATCATCAAGCATCTATGACAAAATTAGCCCTTGTTGACTTGAAACTAACGTTCATATTCGATAAGGTAGACAAACAGGTAGTGATTCTCAAAGACATTAAACTGCTTGATCAACCCAAATTCGTGATGCAATCATTAACCATAGAGGTACCAGAAGGAGAGGCAACTATCGAAGTTGACATTCCTGCCGGTTTGTTGATACAGTTCAGCAACAGAGAAGAGTGGGACTTAGGTTCAGCACCAGAATACAGTAGCTATGCACACTACAACCGCACATCATTGACTACCGCTTATAACGAGGATTGGACTCTGCTTCCAACGCTTCCCGCAGGATACACATTAGATGGCACTGCAATGGCACTTTATGGTAGTCAACCTAATGCTACGGGTACTTATGATGTGGCTCAAATGATATCTAACGACGGAGATTACGTTGGATTTGTTGCGCACTGGCCCAGTGTGAGCGACTGGACAGTTGATGCTGGTGACGATGATATTTGGTGGAGACGTATGATTGCTGCTGATCCACACGCTATAGACGGTGCTACAGAACCGTGGTTGGCTCCATTGGTCGTAGGCGAATGGGACTTTATTCTAGCCGACACTGGAGGCGAAGGCGAAGATCTGGGCAATGGTGTGAATGTCGCTGATCAATTTAGAGGCGTATCAGTTTACGGTGTTACAGACCGCAACGACGGCGACGATGCAGCCTATGGTAGCACAGACTTGATTGACAGAGAAGTAATGTATCAACTGGACAAACACTTCAACCCATGGAGCTTAGTCGATGCAGTAACCAAGAAGGAGACATCAAGATGGTGGAAAGATTTTATTGGACCAGGAACAACTCTTGATCCTCTTCCAGTTGATGTCGAGTGGGGCAATTACAGCAGCTTTTCTGAACGCGTAACGAATGAGCTTACAGGAGCCTTGATGGTCAGAGGCGTTGATTACAGCTTGAATGCTGGTACCGGTGCAATAACTGGATTAAGCGCCGGTATTCCTTATGTGGTTCGATGGTCATCCAATGTGTGGTACGAAACCATCGACGATGTAGATTTTGGTTCTGGACGCTACGAATGGACCATTGTAGGCAGAGACGCAAAAACTGTTGACTCGGCTGGCGCAGCATTGGTCACAGCTTCTATCAAACAGAAGAACATCACCATCGGCCTAGCTGGTGCAGACATGTGGGACACTGACGTTACTATGCAGATGCCATATATAATGAACCAGTTCGGAGCAGGCAGCACCAAGGAAGACTACAAAGATGATCCTGATAGTCCAGGATACAGAGCTGCACTGAATGACAACTGGTGCACATACTGGCCTGTTACAAGCTCCAACATACTTGGAGTCGGGGGTCCAATCGCTAACATGTTCTCCTACTATTCCAACGACTTTACAGATGCAATCTATGGTATGACTGAATACTCTACAGGCTCACCATACTCTGGCATGATAACTGGATTAGCCTGCTGGCAAAGATATTGGGATAACATTACTACCGGTCCTAAGTGGAATGTATACAGTTCATACGACGACCCAACCATAGGTTATGCTGTAATCTCAACATACATTGACAAAAACGGCACAGAAGTCTTACTAGTTTGGGGTCACTTCGGCAGAGACACCTACTACGCTACACAATGGCTACACGGAAACGCCGCACACGACATATTCCAACCGGGAATCATCCAATTACAGGATGCTCCAGCCGGTCTGACATCGATAATACTCCAAATAAACTATGGCATGGATCCAAAGCACCCAACATTCAGCATTCCTGAATGTCTAGGAACTATAAGCGAAACCGAATGGATACACCAATCGTCGTACGGCACAGAAACTAAAGGCGGAATACACGACCCATAAAAGCCGACTGAAAAGTCGACAAAATCCCCCCTTTCTTTTTTTCATTTAAAGACTTTACCACCGATTATGTACATCCAAATCTGTTGTCCACTATTCTTGCTCCTTATCAGCAAACTTCTTCCAATTGTGTGCACTTAACCGTACAGGTTTCCTAAATTTTGCTATATCTTAAAATCTCGGGTTGGTTAAGAAGAAAAGGTATATATTCGGTTGCGTTAGGGGACACAAAAATGGTTGTAGAAATCAAAATTGATTACCGCCATTGCACCAACTGCAAAAAATGTGTTGAAGCCTGCGCTTTCGGTGTTCTAGAATGGTTTGAGGAACAACCTATAGTCACCAATCCAAGCAGCTGTTCAGAGTGTTTAGAATGTGAATCAAGCTGCCCAGCTGACGCCATAAATGTGAAAGAAAAATAGTTCCGTAAAACTTCTATGCCCAAGCGGTCTACATGAATGCATACCTTTCTTATTCCATTTTATTGCCTTCAGGCACATCCCTACTTATAGCCACAAACCCTATTGGTTTTCCAGCAGCATCCTTCATGATGCCTACGCTCAACGCGATAGTTCTTCTGTCACCGTCCTTGTTGACAACGTTGAAGTTTTGGATTTTTAAGTACCCTTTCTCCAGCACTTCCTTAAAAAGGACAGAAGCTTCTTCTTGATCCTCAGGAACTATAAGGTCGAAGGAATTCTTTCCAATCAGCTCACTTTTGTCGTCGGCGCCGTACATTTTCAGTGTTGCCTCATTCACGTCCACAATTTTTGCATCCAAATCGGTGATTACAATACTATCTATTGACATTTTCACAGCATTAGATAGACGAACCAACTCCTCCTCAGCTTGTTTCTGTTCAGTGATATCCGTTACTATCGCCAAAACGCCTTCCGGAACAGGATGCAGACGCACTTCATACCACCACCTCCGCCCATCTTCGTAAACGTATTCGCTAACAACTGTGTCAGGCTTACGCGTTTCCATCACACGCTCAAAAGTCTTGAAAAACGGTGTTTCCTTAACATCGTGAGATAGATCAGCTATTTTTTTACCCAACAACTTCTCCTTAGGTATTTGCGAAAGATCTGATGCCGCATCATTGACTAAAACAAACCTTAAATCACGATCCACAACATAGACGCCGTCGGAAATGGATTCAAGTAAGAGACGATAACGACGCTCGCTTTTCCGAAGCTCCTCTTCCATCCTTTTACGTTCAGTCATGTTTTCCAGAATTACAGTTACTCCAGGCAGACCATCCTCGAACGTTGTTGGAACTATCTTGATATTGAAACAGTGATCTATCTCACCTGCCGAATACTCCATTTCCTGCTTAATCTGTTTCCCGTGAAGAGCAGATTCCAGATTTGACATTATTTCAGCAGTGTCAAAAATGGGTAAAGAAACATCCTCAATTCTATGTCCAACTAAATCTTCTCTTTCCATGCCCACAAGCTTCAAAAAATTGTCATTTATATTTATGATTCTAAAGTCTCTGTCCAAAACCAGCATGTAATCTGAAGAAAACTCTAACATCGCAGAGATTGGGACTCGTTGTGACAAGAAGAACACTTTTGCTGGACCATAAGACCTCATCTCTACATGACCGGATATCAGCAAAACTTCAAGGTATTTCGCAACTGAATTTCTGTTCAAGTTAATCTCTTTGGAAATTTGACTTACGGTCATTCCTCTCGGATTGGCTTTGAGAACCTTTCTAATCTTCGACAGCTGCTCTTGGTTCATGGTGGTATTTAATGTGGTTACGATTTTTAAGCATTTCGGCTTCGTATAGCGCTAATGCAATGCAAAACCGAAATGCTTATATCGGTCTACGCAATATTGCGGGGTAGGATGTGCAGTAACGCATGGCAAAACCATTAAAAATCCAACACGAACAAAACGAATTTGAAGATCCGAGGCAACTTCAAGCCCAAATCATAAGGGGACTACGCTACTTCATAGTGCTTCACCTTCTTAACATTCAACCAATGCATGGATACCGAATAATAGTCGTGATCCGCAAAAAATTCGGAATATACTTAGGACCCAGCAGCGTCTATCCACTGTTAAAAGATCTAGAGGACTGGGAATACGTAGAGAGCAGATGGGAAACAGAAGATTATCACCCGAAAAGGGTTTACAGACTAACCTCCCAAGGGAAGAACCTGTTGAACTACATGGAGCATTCAGTCGGACACATACTGATGGGAATGGGAATCGCAGGAACTACCCAGCCGCTTGAAGACAAATGACAATCATTCAATACATGGAAGTGAACCTGATTTCAACACTAACCGTTCGAAAGTGTTACTGCACATTCAAAAGGAGCCAAAACTATACACGCACAACCAAAAGGAAGTGAAGAAATCTTGCCAGTGAAAGGATATGATTCAGTGAACCTGCCTTCAGGGTTATACAGTAAAGTGAAAACCCTAATCAAGCACAGAGGCGATCTAGGTTACAGAAGCATAACCGAGTTTGTTGCAGAAGCTGTCAGGAAAAGAACAGAAGAAATCGAAAAAGCAAACACCTCTCCCTTCCAACTCTAACAAATCCCCACCGCAACCATAAATTCTATCCTATCTGATTGAAACAACATCAGAATTTTAATGTCAAGATTTGCATAAAACGAGTTTTCCTTCAGATTATAACTGAAACTGCCGTTAATCAATTCCTGAAACTGCAGTTAAAATTGTAGCGCCTGAAATTTGTGTGCCTCTTTGATCAGGGGATCAATAACCCTGAGCACTTGTAGACCCCTTTCGGTCACAACGTAAAATATTTTGTTGTCGCCCAAGTTTTGTCTCTCAACGAGTTTCCGTTTCTTCAGTAGCCTCAGATGTTGTTTCAGAAGGTTTCTGTTTAGTTCAACTTTTGTCATCAGTTGGGTCAACTTCATAGGACCGTTAGAAGCCAAACTGCAAAGAATTTCAATGCTTATCTTCAGCTTTGATCTATGCATACTCTCACCCCGTCCTACAGAATTATGGATGACGCAATCTTCCTTTGTTGCATGTGTCATGCGTTACCCATCTTTTCCCTTCGTTAGACCCTATATTATATGTGTTGTGAATTCGCAATTAGAATCCAAAATTCAGTTCATGCCACATCTGTTTCCGAGATAACTACATTCTCTCTGTTTAGCAGCGACAAGTATAGTGACGCAAATTTTTTACCATTCA
Source organism: Candidatus Bathyarchaeota archaeon (assembly GCA_050123155.1). GTDB lineage: Archaea > Thermoproteota > Bathyarchaeia > Bathyarchaeales > Bathyarchaeaceae > Bathyarchaeum. The sequence goes on from JASFHP010000002.1 coordinate 270,640, forward strand.
ATGTCCTTTTTCGCGATGGCGCTCCAGCATTTTCTGCAAATGGGTAGACGCTTGTTTCTGTAGTAGATGTAAACTTCGATGTCTGTGTTTCTGCATTTTCCGTTCCAAGGATTTTGGCAGTTTTCAGTTAGTTTACTTCTTAGGCTAGTCATAGCGAATCTAAATCAGCAGATGATTTGGTGAACATTTAAAATCCTCGACGCAACGACATCCTATTGAGGGGAGAGCAAAGTGAAACTAAACCGCATCCACGTAACACTCAAAAAGGGTTAGCTCACAAAGGTTTATGGGACACTCCGGTGATGATAGACTCCTACGATTTTGGCAGAATAACAATAAACAGAAGACATTACACCGCTGACCTCCTACTTTTCCCAGAGAAAATCAAGGATGACTGGCGGAGAAAAAAAGGACACCGTCTTCACATAGCCGACTTAGAGGCGGTTCTTGAGGCAAAACCAGCGGTGCTGGTGGTGGGCACAGGCTACTCGGGAATGATGGATGTTCCCCCTTGAAACCAGAAGCTACATTGAATCTGAGGGAATCGAACTCGTAGTCCAGAAAACATCTGAAGCCTGCAAAACCTTCAACCGTCTATCTGAATCCAGAACTGTTGTGGCGGCTCTCCATCTTGCATGCTGATTCAGCAGCTTTTTCCTGTGTTTGACATGGCGTGCAAAAGTTCGAGTTTGAAGGTTAACGTTTATATAATATGACATACGTCATATTATTGGGGAATGTTTATGCATAAAAAAAAGACAATAGTCCTGAATCTCTTGCTTGTTGGGCTACTTGTTTCAGTTATTCTAATTGGCTCACCGATAATAGGAACAGTGGCTGAAACGACAGATGAAACAGAGACACTTGAAAACGTAGAAATCAGAGAATATGAAGGAGAAAACCTCTCCTCAATCAATACTTTCAGAGAAAACTCGATTAAAGGACCACAATACATCGATATGGAAAACTACACCCTCACAGTCTCAGGCCTCGTGAATAACGAATTACAATTAACTTACGATGAGGTCGTTAACGGCTACCAGAATTTTGAAAAAGTTGTTACACTCTATTGTGTAGAGGGCTGGAGCGTAACCATACTCTGGGAAGGCGTATTGGTTAAGGATCTGATTGAAGAGGCAGGAGCCGAGCCGAACGCCACCACAGTGATATTCTACGCTTATGATGGGTACTCCACGTCAGTGCCGCTGGACTACATACTCGACAAAAATATACTCATGGCTTACAAAATGAACAACGTAACCCTTCCGCCCGAAAGAGGATTCCCATTCGAGCTGGTGGCAGAGAGCAAATGGGGGTACAAGTGGATAAAATGGATAACAGAAATCGAGCTATCAGACAACGAGGACTACCGAGGTTTCTGGGAGAGCTATGGCTACTCTAACGACGCGAGCCTCAACAAAGGCTTTTTTGAATCCCGAATACCAGAGTTCCCTTCTTGGACCATTCTGCCCGTGCTACTCGTCATAGTTTCACTCACAGCCATAATCTACAGAAAGAGACTGACAAAGAAAAAGCTGCACTAACTTAAGATTCGCTATACCTGATCCATTTCTGTCCTCATTCAGGAGAAGCTTAACCCAAATCAAAGCCTCTTCGATAATCAAGTCCTAACGCTTTTTCTGCCTAACCCTCTATCTTGGGTCCGGGTTTAGAGTCAAACTTCAATCTATCCTAACGTCATTTTAGCGCTAATTTTTCTCTGGGTGCTTTTCCCAAGTCAATTATGAGGTCTCTTGTGTTCTTCACGTCTTGGAGGTAAACAAATTCGTCTATCCCATGATAGCATGTGTCTGTTCTGATGGTTCCATAACAGACCACAGGTATTCCGTTCTTGGCGAAAAAGCTTCCATCGTTTCCCCCAAGCTCCGCGGCAAACGGTAAACTTTGACCCGTAGTCTTCCTTATGCTTTCAGAAACCGTCTGTACAAAACTTAGATCTTTGGGCGTGTGGTAACCCTGCTGCCTATTCACCAACTCCAGAGATGCTTCGCAGCCAGTTTTCTCGAGTGCTTTCTGGAAAAACTCGTTCAGTTCTCTCTCAGCCTCTTCGATAGGCTCTTCGGGTAGCAGCCTACGGTCAAAACGAACCTCGCAAGTGCCAGGTATCACGTTTTCTTTCTCTCCTGCCCTGATCATGGTTACTGAATATCTTCCCCACACAAACTTTTTCGGCGCATCTGAGGGTGCATGCAAGGTTGACTGTTTTTTCTCAACCAGTTTTCGGTAATTTTCAAGCTCTGCAATTAGCCTCATGGCTTCCTCGATGGCGTTTTTGGCTTTGAATGGGTATCCAGCATGTCCCTGTTTTCCCTTAACAGCTATTTTTCCCCATATGATTCCGCTGGCTCCTAAGAAGAGGCTCTCTGGTCCAGCGTCAACTATCAAAGCTGCGTCTCCCTTTAGTCCCCAGTCGCTCATCACATAGTCGACACCGTATCTTCCTCCTATCTCCTCATCCACCCCAGCCACAAGCTTGAGATTGATGTCCAGCTCTTCGGCACTTAGCTGCCGCAGGGCACCCATAATCGCTGCAATGCCTGATTTGTTGTCTGCAGAGCCCCTTCCATAGGCTTTCCCGTTTTCAACTGTGAGCTTGAAGGGAGGATACTTCCATCCACTTCCCGGAGGAACAACATCAAAGTGGGATTCAAGAAGCAAAGTCGTATCTGAACCTGAATCCAGAGTCACAATAACGTTTGGGCGGTAAAGACCATCCTTGGCACCCTTCTCTCCGTCCACTATCTCTGCTTTTAGAGAGCTGTTTTCGGCTTCCTCAACGATTACGGAAGCACATTCACTGTATCCCCTTTTCGGAACTGATTCAGTGTTTATCTCCACCAATCGGGAGAGAAGGTTAATCTCGTAATCTAACGAAGACAATGCACTCATCCCACGCTTCTATCTGCTCTGCCCAGACCTTTAGCTTTTTTGACACATATACTGCCAAAAGAGGAGGACAACAAAGAGCAGCCACGAACAAAACATGAAACGGGAAGCCGTTTTATCGTATCCGAACTTTTCTTCCCGAACGAGGGATTCTTTCCTCTTTCATTCTTTCAGCCACAAAAGAGGTTAGCTCCTCAAATTGTTCGTTGCTGAGAACCAATTTTGCCTTGGCGAGAATCTCAAGGCACACATCCTTGAAAACCGTGTCTGCGCATCCAATCTTAGCATCGTCAATCAAATCTTTGCAAGCCAGAAGAACAACTTCACTCAACACAGCTCACCTGCATCCTGAACAATAAAAATTGTCCACCATTATACTTTATGACCTCCAAATCAATATCAAACGTAAGAATCCAACATCAATTTAAGACATAGTCAGGAAACCATTAATTTAGGAAATGTTCATCAGATTTTCACAAATAACTTAACAGCATCGGCCTTCAGAAAGGTTAATTAGGTCGAGACAAAACAAGGTAAGATTGCATGATCGTCACAGATACCATCTTGACGAGGTGAATGCGATAGCCGTGACCTTAGGCGGCTTCAACCCCGACGTTTAAGGCGTTTAACGCCCCTGGATGATGGGTTCGACCTCCGGTTGCGGCGACAAAGATGAGGACCTGATTTTGGTCAGATCCGAAGTGGGCTTTGGCGCTTAATCCCCAATTCCAGTCGGTTTTGTGGCTAAAAACTCCGACTTTAAATCCGGTTGATCCTGCCGGACCCTACTGCTATCGGGGTGGGACTAAGACATGCGAGTTGAGCGTCTCTAGCTATGTTGAGACGCGGCATACGGCTCAGTAACACGTGGTTAACCTACCCTCAGGACAGGGACAAACCCGGGAAACTGGGGCTAATACCAGATAGGCGAGGACGCCTGGAATGGTTCTTCACCCAAAGGACCTTGGAAACATGCTTCCAAGTCGCCTGGGGATGGGACCGCGTCCGATCAGGTTGTTGGTGAGGTAATGGCTCACCAAGCCTATAACCGGTACGGGCCGTGAGAGCGGTAGCCCGGAGATGGGCACTGAGACAAGGGCCCAGGCCCTACGGGGCGCAGCAGTCGCGAAAACTCCGCAATGCACGAAAGTGTGACGGGGCTACCCCGAGTGCCGTCCGCTGAGGACGGCTTTTCCTCGGTGTAACTAGCCGGGGGAATAAGGAGAGGGCAAGACTGGTGTCAGCCGCCGCGGTAATACCAGCTCTCCGAGTTGTAGGGATGATTATTGGGCTTAAAGCGTCCGTAGCCGGCTTAGCAAGTCTCCTGTTAAATTCAGCGACCTAATCGTTGAGCCGCGGGAGATACTACTAGGCTAGGAGGCGGGAGAGGTCGACGGTACTTTCGGGGTAGGGGTGAAATCCTATAATCCCGGGAGGACCACCAGTGGCGAAGGCTGTCGACTAGAACGCGCTCGACGGTGAGGGACGAAAGCTGGGGGAGCGAACCGGATTAGATACCCGGGTAGTCCC
>JASFHP010000003.1:0-264793 GCA_050123155.1 Candidatus Bathyarchaeota archaeon
GTGAGGGGCATGTATTTTCCTTTGAATGCGGGTTTGGGTGAAACGTATCTTCTGGCGCAGTTTAGGCAGACCAGATATTCGCCGTCGCGCAGGTCTTCGGTTATGCAGCTTCTGCAGAATAGTTTTTTGCATCGAGGACAGCGGGTGAGCTGTGAGGGGGGCACTGTCCGTTTGCATAGGTTACATTGGTTGTCTGGTTCTGGAGGGTGGGTTCCCCCTATCGGAATAATGATGTCGCGCACCTAACTCAACGCCTAGACAGTAATACAAGAGAGCCGACAAAAGATAAACGTAACTAAAAACTGGTGATTTTTCCAAGAAATGGTTGTTTTCGTTTGTTCTGTTGTTTTGTTGCGTTGGCTGTGTGAACTTTAGCCTTAAGATGTGCTGTGCTGAAAAATTTCTGAAAAAAGACTGTTTTCAACAATGTACCTCTATTAGTCTCCTAATATGCGTGACAGAAGTGTGAATCGTTGGTGGTGTTGTTCTGTTTTTCTGGAAAAGGCTGTTCGGTGCGGAGCGTAAAATGTGCCCTCACCGTCGCCTGTACCACGCCACCCGTGATGGATCAATTTTTGGGTATCTCATTGTTGAGATGATGCATGTATGGGATTTACGCGTGCAGATCAGGCTCAATCTCGGTGAGAGCAAAACCAAGATGACATCCGATGCGGTAATAAATCTTATGAATCCAAAAACTCTATCCAATCAGAAGTTACCAAAGTAGATTCTCTGCTTCTTCTAACTAGAAAACAGCTTAGAAATTTGTCCACAAATTTGAAATAAGCAAATGGTGGTTGGAGAAAATATGACAGTTGAAGAAATCGGGTGCTGTGGCGCATACTGTAGAACATGCATAGAATGGCAAAAAGAAAAGTATCCCGATGAGAGGACCTGTCGCGGCTGCAAGTTGGGGTATCAATCAGGTGAGAGGGACATAAGTAAGGCTAAATGTAAAATCAAAGTCTGCTGTTTCAAGGAAAAAGGATTGGAGACCTGTGCTGATTGCTCTGATTACCCTTGCGAGATTTTAGCTGAGTTTTGGAGCAAGAAAGGATGGAAATATAAACAGTACAAAAAACAGCTCGAATTCATCAGAAACAATGGGTATGAGGAGTTTCTGAAAAGAGCAGATAACTGGAAAGGACCACGTGGAAAGCTGGAGTAGACCTAATTACTTACTTCGGACAGATAGAGTCGGGTGGAAAATATGGATGTGAAAAAGGCTAAGCCTCTGGTTGAGGAGTTCATTCGAGATCATCTCAGAGAGAATGATTGTGTTTATCCCAGCGACGTTGCTGACGGGCTTGGACTTGAATACGACCTAGTTAGAAGAGTGTTCGCTGTTCTGGAGAAAGAAGAAAAAATCTGCAAGCAGTGTGAATGACATGTCAAGGAAATTTCTGAAATACCACGGCAACGAAAGCGATGCCATCAAAGGCAAACGAATAGTCATCGAGGCACGCAAACTCGGAAAACCAAGAGTTTTCGGTGACAGAACCTCACGCCACAAAGGACAAAGAATGACAGCGGACAACGCAGTCGCATGGGTAGAAAGAAGCTACGTTGCAGGCAAAAACCTCTAGCCAACCCAAAACAAATTTCGAGAAAAACGAAAGGAAAACTTGGAATCCTCGATTAGTGAATTTAAGAACTTCTTGTTAGCTTTCTTTTGACAACCACCGAGAACAGTGTGACGGTTAAAGAGAGCAGAAAATAGTCCATGAAGCTCAGATAACTAATCAATATTCGGGTTTCATTAAACTTAAACCATCCAGAAGTTAATCTGGAATAGAGAATCCATCAAACCGAAAGGTTGTTGAATTATATGGAACCTGAGGATTGGGAAAATTTAGATTTTGTCAGTTTACTTTCAGGTTTTGCTTTTTGTGTTATAGGTTTTCTCTTGATGACTGGTGAAATGCTATTCTCACCTAGCTATCAAGCTCCTCCATCGCCTCAACAATATGTAGGTGTTTTACTGTTTGTTTTAGGAATAATTTCATTTATTGTTTTAGAGAGTGGTAGAAAGTATGAACAAGGGATAATCATAATTAGACTAAAACTATTTCTTTTGATAATGATGTTTCTGTTGGCTTTCGTTAGCTTGGGAATCTTATCCCAGAGTTACATCACAATATAGGCAGTTTTTTCAATATACTGTCCAGTTAATGTTTTAACATTGGTTTGGGCATCAGCCGTTATTTTCCGAATTAGAAAAATAATATTCGGGATACAAATAGCAACCACCCTGTCCAGTCATGGTAGTCCATTTACATCCAAAGGAGTAAGCTGCATTAAAATCCAAATTTTCAGTTGAAAAGACTACAGTTATTGGCACTAACACATCTCTATTAACTGGGATTTCTTGTCTAATCGAAGTTATTACCTCTAATTTTGGTTTGGTGATTGTGATTGTACCTGTGAGATTGTGTGGACCTGTTATACAAACCTCAGTGAGATTAACTGGAACTGGTCCATCATTTCTTAAGTAATAGGTTACTGTTCCGTTCCCAAATGCCTCAATATCTATAATATACAACTCACCGTTGATTTCATAAATAGAGGGCTCTTGTTTTTCTAGAAAGAATTGTACTTCAAGAAATATTATCCCCGCAATAAAAACTAACAAAACTAATAGAGCTGCAACTTTGAAGTTGTAGTTTTCTGTCCTGTTAAAATTCAACTTTATCAATAAAATAGACTGTAACTTGGTATTTCATGGTTGTTAATCTAAAATCAATATCTGAAACATAATACGCGTGCGTACCGCGATGTGAATTTTTTTTCTGAAGGAGTGGAGAGTAGAGAGTGGAGAGAGTTTAGACAAGATAAGACAAGGAGAAACAAGTAGAAGTAAAGAGAGAGAAGGTTAAATTTTAACCCTGAATACGATGTTGTTGTTTCTGGTTTTTAGTTGTCTCTTTTTTCGGGCGTAGTGTTGTCTAGCTACCTAAACGGATAAATTTGCACCAGCCCTTAACCCTTCTATAAAGGTGATAATGTTGGATTTGCTGAGCATTTATCTTCTCAATCTCATAGTAACCATTGCCATGTTCACTGTGCTGGTGTTCCGAGCATGGGTGGAACACAAAAACTACAGGCTGATGTGGAAAGAACTGGAGTGGAGAAGAACCTGCGAAACCGCGGGAAAACTGCTGAAAGCCGAAAAAAGCCTCTTCACCAAGGTTGAGGGCGGCGAAGAACTCTACGAAATGCTATGCGAAATCTTCTCCACCAACAAATAACACCCAAACCTAGCCAAAGCAACAACAAAAACGTGGCAACCGACCACAAGCCCTAACTGAAGCAGCTACTTCTTTGCTACCTTAAAGGATTTTTCTGCCACAGAAACGCAAGCCAAAAGGTCGTCAACAGTAGCTATGAGCGTCTGCAGCCCAGTTTTGCACTCTATAGTCGTATGGACTTCGGAGCCGTTCCTCACCGTTTCAACATACAATCCAGACGGAACCTCCACATTATCCGGAGAAACAGCCCTAGCCACCGCCTCCGCCTCCCGCTCACTCCCATAAAATAGACGAATCTCAGCCTCCAATCTGCTCCCCCGCCAACTGCCTCTTAACCAACCCGTCAACCAATTTAATAAACGCATCAACATCCTTGATGGGTACCTGAGCTCCAGCCGCCACATCGTGCCCTCCGCCTCTGCCAGAAAACTGCTCCGCCGCAACCTGCATTATAGCCCCCAAATTCAAGCCCCTCTGTATCAGCGGCTCCGACCCGCGGGATGACACCTTAACCTGATCCTCCCCAGAAATAGTAGCATAAGCAATAATGGGTTTCCCCAACTGAGTGAGAGTCGTCGACAATATAGTGCACACTGGACTCAGAACCTTCTCATCGATGAAGCCGTCCCCACGAACAACATGAATGCTCTCCAGCTCTTCTAGGCGTCCCGGTTGCTCGGTAACCCAACGGAGATACTTGGTGATTGTCCGCCGATACTCCTGTATCACCTCGGTCGCCTCCTCCAGACACTTCTTCCGGTCGCCCATGCAGATAGCCGCGCCCAACCCAGCCTTATCCATGCGCCCAGTGGCGTTAAGCAGCACAGAAAATTCCCGAGCGCTCCTGAGCGGAGTCCAAGGCTCCTCCCGAGTCAAAGTGTAAACCTCTCCCACCAAATCGGACACAACATCCCCAGCTAAACCCTTCGACACCAAATGGTCGGCGATGGCTGAGAGCAGCGTCTTCTTCTCCTCAGACGAAAGATCACGTAAAGCACGCCACTTGTCGTTACTTTTAGGTTTGATTCCCAAATTCACGAGAAAAGCCAAACTCTTGTCCTCTTCGCCGCTTATCTGCGGAATAAACGGGTTTGTGGTGCGGGCAAGAGCCTGATGGATGGGACGAGTCTCCCTTCCGAAGAAAAGAAGATCAGTTTCCACCTTGAGGAAACCCGACTTAACCGCATCCCCAACTATAACTTCGTTGGCGCTCCCCAACCTCCGCTCCTTGTTCTTGTCCTGCAAGTCCCCTAAAGCTCCCACCACAGCGAGGCAGGCTAAATCAATGTTCGCCTTGTCCATCTCCTTGGCTGCAAAGTAGGCGACACCTGCGCCGCTGATGTTGCGGGTTCCGTCTATGCCATGAGCGTGAGGGTTGACGTGAACAAAGTTCGAGGGAACCTCTGCGACTGGCTGATGGTGATCAAGAATGACTACGTCTCGGTTGGCTAACCGTTCTCCCAGCAGGTCAAGATAGCCGCTTCCCATATCACTGAATATTGTTAACGGCGCATCTTCTTCGGCTATCCTGTCAGCGACCTTCTCGTCCATCCACCTTTCGAGGCGTAAACGAAATTTGGCTCCTGCCCTGAACAACGCCTTTCCCATGATGCCCCCGGCTGATATGCCGTCAGCGTCTATGTGAGAATGCACATGTATGGCGTCGCCTTTTCTAACATGCTCAAGAATAAGTTCAGCCGCCTCAGACGCATCTTTCTGGAGGCCGGCAATCTGTTTCTTCTCAACGGACAAAGTTAACCCCGAAACTAGAACAGGGAAATTGCTTTCGGCGTGTATTTCCAGTCAGGAGAAAGCACACCTTCGCGTTTGTAGTATTTGGAGAGCTTGTAAATTTTCGCCTCCACTATCTGCAGCGCCCTCTTATTATGTAAATCCGCCTTGTTTCTGTCATAGTGAACATGAAGGCGCGCAGCCTTTCGCAGAAGATTCTCTAAATCTTCAGGAAGAGACGAAGACAGTTTTCTCTCCTCAAGTATCTTGGTGATGGATTTTCCGGTGATGGGCTTCGCCAACGGAACACCATGCTGGTCACGGAGAATTATGCCTATCTTGCTTGGGGGGTGCCCCTCTTTCGCCAACTTCATGATCAGGGCTTCCACTTCCTCAGCCGTGTATCTGCACCATGCTGGCGGTCTCTTGGTTACAGGTCTTGTTTGATGCGACATCCCTTTCTCTTGTTTCGGCATGATTCTCTTTTCTCCGGAAGCTCCCTAAAGGCGGAGGGAACGCGAGTATTTAAAATCTTCGTTTGCTAACAACCCGAATACCACTCCGCAAACAGTCTAAGCGCCCTAGCCCGATGAGAAAACCGGTTCTTCTCTTCCATAGTCATCTCTCCGAAAGTTCTGCCGTCACCCTCCAACGGCACAAAAATTGGGTCATACCCAAAACCGCCAGTTCCACGTTTCCGCAAAGAAATTTTGCCCTCCACCTTACCAACAAAACAGACAGGCTGCTCCTCTGGGCTACCAAAAGCTACTACGGACCTGAAATGGGCAGCTCTGTTCTCCACGTTTTCCATGAGTGTGATTATGCTGCCGATTCCAACTGTGTCGTGAATGTATCGGGAGTATGGTCCAGGAAAACCCTTTAGCGCATCAACAAAGATTCCAGAGTCTTCCACGAAGACGGACAGTCCACAGCGTTTCACGGCATCATTTACGCTGTATTTGGCGATGTTCTCAAGGCTGTCATCCTGAATCTCAACCGCCTCCACTCTGAGCATGGCTGTTGCTATATTGTATTCAGAGAGGATTCGGCTGGCTTCCAGAAACTTGTGAATGTTGCTGGTCACGAAGTAGACTACTTTGCCTCTCGGAAAACTGGCTTTGTTCGCTTTCATGTTTTTGCCGTCCCTTTTATGGGTCTAACTTGGATTACTTCTGTTCGAGCTCTGGGTATTTTTCTCTTATTCTCTGGTCAGCTATTTTGGCTATCATCGCGTTGGAGATAAGCACATACTTGGCGCCCTTGAGGTTCGCCAGTTCCGCCGGCTTCTGGTCCTGCGTCACAAGCAGCAGGTTGTTTTCTAATGCGTACTCCACAACAGCCCTGTCTTTCGCGCCCTGCAGCCCCACCTCTTGAACGGTTAATACGTTCCAGCCTAGAATCTCAAAATACTCCCTCAAGCCAGCATACATCTCGTCAAGCAGAATCCTCAACAGACCACCTCAAAGAACATTAACGTAAAAGCATCAACATTGGAGGCTTTCAACTTTTTGGTGCAGGCTTTTCTTTTATCTCTCTGCGACGTAGCGTCCTCGTTTCTCTATTTCCCGAATCTTTGCGGTGACCTTTTTTGTTTCTTCTTGTCCCACAGCCTCGGCGTAGCCGTCCATGACCGCTTTGAAGCACTCTTTTGCGTGCTTGTGGTGGGTGCTGTGGAAAGCCCGCTTCATAAGGTGAAGGTCAACTCCCTTAGGCTCCAACTCCTCTGACCTCTCGCTTAACCCGAAATCAACGAAGACAACCCTGCCGTGCGGCGTCAGAATCATGTTTGAGGTTGTGAGGTCGCCGTGGATGATTCCGTGCTTGTGGAGGCGCCCAATCATCCTGCCCATAAGCCTGCTCAACCGCAACCTCTCTTCCGAAGAAACAGTGTCTAGGACTTCTTTGACCTGTTTTCCCTCCACAAACTCCATAACAATGTTCGCTTCTGCCACATCAACCATAAAAATCGTGGGAGTGGGAACCCCAGCCTCCTTAGCCTTGTGAATGATGTTGGGCTCATGCACTGTCCGCTGAGAACGAATCATCATATCCAACTCTGGAATGCGATACCGTTTGGGCAGCCGCCGCTTCATCACGACTTTGCGGTCATGCCATGTCTCCAAGTATAGGCTGGCTTCGGCGCCCTTCTTTATCAGCACGTTTATCTCTCCACCCAAGGCGCATAAACTTCCTCCAAGCGCCACTTCACATTAACATAACTCTTCTCTATGGGAGTAGAAACTCCGCTCCTGTAGGCAAGAATCCCAGCCCAAGCAATCATGGCGCCGTTGTCCGCGGCAAGACGGAGGGGAACAACACAGAAACGGGCATCATGCTCCTCAGCTACTGTCTCCAACATCGACTGCAGCCTCTGGTTAGCAGCCACGCCCCCAGTCAGCAGAACTTCAGGCTTATCGGTGTGAGCCAAAGCCCGCTCCGTCACCTCAGTCAACATGGAAAAGGCGACCTCCTGCAGACTGAAACAAACATCCTCCAACGAACCCTGCCCTGACTGAAACGCCTGCACAGCCGCGGTGAGAAGTCCACTGAAGGACAGATCCATGCCCTTCACGGTGTAAGGAAGAGAAACAAACTGTTTGCCCTCCTGCGCCAGCTCCTCAACTACGGCACCGAAAGGCACACCACGCCTCTGCTTCAAATCCACTGCTCTGGCAAAAACATCCAAGCAGTTACCGATGGCGATGTCCAGTGTCTCCCCGAAAATCCTGTATCTGCCGGCTTCAAAGGCTGAAACTATGGTGTTTCCGCCCGAAACATACAATGTAACTGGGTCAGATGCGCCGGTTGCAAGCTTGCCGATTTCGATGTGACCCACACAATGGTTGACCCCCACCAAGGGAACATCAAGATAGGAGGCTAGGGCGCGGGCTGCGGTTGCGCCTGTTCGTAGGCAGGGACCTAACCCTGGACCCTGAGAAAACGCCACCAAACTGATATCCCGAGGCTTCACTGCTGCTGTCTGGAAGGCTTCTGCAAGAACCTTTTCAGCAACCTCGGCGTGGTGCCTAGCTGCCTCCCGCGGATGTATTCCTCCCTCCTTTGGCATGTAAGCATCATTCGCGTTGGAGAGAACCCTGCCATCAAAGGATACAACTGCGGCGCCGAAATCGTCTGCTGTGGATTCGATGCCTAGACAGTAGGAGTCTGCTGAATTGTTTGCAGGCAAGTTTTTGGTTCCTCCAAGCGACTTTTATGGGTGATTTTCTGGTTTGCAGGGAAGATTATGCTGTTTGGGGGTGTTAAAACGTTTCGCAGCTCGGTTAGCCCAAGCTAAGACCCCTGTTTACTGATGCACGTAAATAGAGAAAAAAACCATACATCCTTTTATGCCTTAAGTGCCGTATATACTAGGAAGACTTGAAGGACAGATATGCAGATGCCTAGACGCAACGAACTGGAACACAAAGCATTAAACGTTATTGTCAACAACGGAAACGACGGCGTGCTTCAATCCGAATTGTGGAGAGAACTGGACGCCACCAGCAGAGAAGGAAGCAGAATCGCCCTGAAACTGGAAACCAAGGGTCTGATTCTCCGCGAGAAGGAACTTTTTGGAGGAAGATGGACATACCGCCTTTACCCCAAAAACAAACCTGTATCCCTCAACACCATTATCGACGCCCCCTGTTTAATGTGCCCAAACGACGCAAGATGCGGAGCTTGGAGCCAAACTTCCCCCAACCACTGCCCACTGCTGACCGCGTGGATTCTAGGAGAAGACCAACCGGAAACAGAAGATTCTGGTGAAAACTAGTTTTGCCTAATGCATGGGTCAAAAACCGGAAAAGAGAACATTATTACCGGAAAGCAAAAAAGGAAAAACTTCGTTCACGGGCATCATATAAACTTCTTCAGGCAGTAAAAAAATACGGATTCATCAAGCCTGGCTATGTGGTAGTGGATTTAGGGGCTGCCCCAGGGGGATGGACGCAGGCTGCCATACAACTTGTTGAAGATTCAGGATATGTTTTAGCGGTTGACCTGAAACCGATAGAGCCCATTGATGCATCCAACGTTCGCACAATCATTGGTGACATCACTGAACCAAAAACAATCCAAAACATCCTAGAGTTTTTGCCTCGTTCAGCCGACGTTGTTGTCTCAGATGTTTCTCCTAACGTCTCCGGGATCTGGGAGCTTGACCACGCCCGCCAAATCGACCTTGCAAGCCAGTCTCTGCGGATAGCCACCTCTATTCTACGGTCTGGAGGAAACTTCTTCGTTAAAGCCTTTCAAGGGAACACGCTGAACAGGTTTGTCGGAGAGGTGAAACAGCATTTCAGTTTCGTGAAGCTGGTTAAACCAAAGGCTAGCAGATCAAAGAGCGCGGAACTGTACGTTCTTGGAAGGAACTTCAGAAAAAAGAACTAGCGCCACTATAGTTTCCGCTATACAGCGTCAGTGATTACTTTTGTGGCAATCTCCAACCCATTATACTCAGAGATTTCTCTCCGAAGTTGCTCCGATCTCTGTTGAAACCTCTTTTTCTCCAAAACTTTTCGAACAGCCACCAAGAGTGAATCCTTGGTGAGGTCTTCCTGCTGGATAATCTCTGCGACTCCCAAGTCAGCAGCCTTCTTGGCGTTGTTGAATTGCTCAGTGTGGCTTGGCGTAGGAACAAGAATCATCGGCTTGCCGTAACAAATCGACTGAGACAACGTTCCATGACCGCCCCTAGAAACGACGACATCGCAGACTTTCAGGTAATCGAAACGGTTCGGAATCCACCCGCGAATAATCAGGTTTCCGTTAGTGACATGCTCCACTGAAGAATTCGGGTAACCCAAAGACATGACAATCTGGTAATCGTCAGGAAATCTGCTGAAGATCTGCTTGAGGATTCCCGTGAAGTAGGCACGTTCCTTTGCTGGTCCGCTGATTGGCGCAAAGATCACCGGCTTAGTTTCGTCCAGTCCCAGTTTTTTTCGAAGCTCCTTCTGGTCCGGCAGGTCGCTGGAGTGAACAGGAAGAATTGGACCTATAAACTTGATTTTTTTGTGATAAGCCTTCGGAATATGCAGATTTTCGGTTGATATAGTGTAGGGTGGAGGAAAATCTGGAATCAGAATCTGATTCACATCTGCCCACACTCTTCCGACAAGCGTCAAAGTGGTGGCGTCTGCTATTCTGGCAAGCCTCAGGAACCTTTTTCGTCTGGGAATGAATACCTGAAACTGGTTCAAAATGCAGACTCTGGGTATGTCCAGCAGCTTTGCTGCCACAAGAGAGGATGCCCGCGAATCCGAAACTACAACATCTGGCTCAAAGGCTTGCATGAAGTTGATTTCAGCGTCAACCTGCTTCATGATTGTGTAAATGGTCAGGAAGGGCCCAGGCTTCACAGTTGTTAATCGGAAATCGATTCTTCCGTCTGGCTTAACCTGAACTCCAATGTCTGGAGCCTCCACGGCTTGGAAGCCTTCCTGCTGAGTGTATCTGAAGCCCTCACGGTACGTGGAAAACAGAATCTCTGCGCCCTCCTTTTCAAGCCTCCGAGCTATGGGAATACAGCGACCAACGTGCCCAAGCCCCACGCCGGAAGGAGTGAATAGAACCCGCATGAGTTGTAGTTTCCTCTAAAGTTTTTTATGTTTAATCTGGCCTTTAGGCGAGGCTTCCTCAAAAATTATCGCTTGGAACCGGTATATTTTTGTATCCTTCAGCAGCCAACTATCTGGCGGCAGACCCGCCTTCATGCATGTTTGGCAGAGAAACTGTTCCTCATTCCAGTTCCATTCAACCGGCACTTGGGGCAAGAGCAGACCTTTGCAGTAGCTTTTTTCGATTATGAGTCCGTCGCGTCCAACTTTGATTTTTGAGGGGTAATCTGTCGGTTTCTCGGCGGTGACACGTTCCGGGGGAGTTAAGACGCTGACCTCAAAGGTTATCTGGTCAAGTTCTTCTGGGGTGACCGATGAGAAACGTGGGTCTTGGGTTGCAGCGCTGAGGGCAGCCTCTATCACAGCCTGAACGAGGGGTGTGGTGGGGTAAGGGAGACCGATGCAGCCCCTCAGCCTCTTTGCGTCGTCATGGAGAATGTTTAATGTAACAAAGACCCCAGCTTTTTCCATTAGCTTGGGTGAAACGTCCTCGGGAATCTGCAAGACTTTCCCGTTTTTTAGGTATTCAGTTACAGTTTGTCTAGCCAGATTGACGAGAAAATTGCCTTCTTCCAGTGTCAGCTGAAACGTCACCTTGTTTCGCTCCTGTTCATGAAACAATTCATTGATGACGGTATTAAAGTTTCTAAACTATTCGCGTAAATTCCGAAGCTTTGAGCTGATTTGCGTTACAGTTAGGAGTTGTGTACGCATTATTGCTTGCAAAAATCGGATTGGACAGATTTTATATACTAGAATAGATAGAACTGATGAGGCATTGGGCGATTAAAAATGAAGAAAACTATCTTGATAGTGTTACTTTCACTATTCCTAATATCTACATTGACCGTTCCAGCTCTGGCTCAGGACATGACAGTTGGTGTATCTGTAGGTGACTGGTTCAAATACGAACACAGAGTCACTCGATGGGAAAGCGAAGATCCGTTTCTTCCAGACGGTTATTATGGTCCCTTAACATTGGCAGATAATCAAACAAACTTCATACAATACACTGTTACGGACATAACGCCTGTTGCTGGTGGTAACAACGTAACATTCGAAATCACATATGATTGGGAAAACGGGAGCGTAACAACAGGAAGCCTAGTAGAAACAGTAACCGTTGATAACCAGAACATATACATGATCGGCGCAAACCTGGAACCAGATGATATTGTAAGCAACACGCATGACTGGTTAGGCATGGGCTTTTTCCAATATCCAACCCGGTTCATAAATGAGACAATCGCTACTGAATATCCTACTGCAACAAGAGACACGAATGTATGCGAATATACTCTTGACCTAATGGGTACTCCCTATGACTACATATATCGATGGGACAAAGCAACTGGAATGCGTTCTTATTACGAAAGCGGAGGAGATGTTGCTGAAAGCCAGTGGGCGTCAGCGTACAATTATACCGTAGTATCGGAGCTAGTAGACTCAAGCGTTGCCGAATTGGCAATACCTGAATTCACAGGAGTAATCATGCTGTCACTGCTAATTGCAATCACAATTCCAGTAGTCGTTTACAAACGAAAACACTAAAACAGCGACATGGCTAAACAGCCATCTTCTTCCTCTTTTTTGTAGTCTATTCGATGTCTAAAACCATCTCTTCCAAAGTTCTACTAGTTTTTAATCCAAACTTGAAAATTGATGTGCCGCCCTTTCAATGTGGAGGGAACATTTTTAGAAGAGAGATTCTCAAGAGATGTTTGCGGTCTCTTCTTGGACTCCTTCCTTTGTGATGGTCAGGAAATCCACGCCGTCGCCGCTCATGGCATCTCGGCGTACAGCAGATTTTATGGCTCGCAGCACCAGCGCTTTCGCATCTTGCTCGGACATGCCATCTTTGTATCCTTCCTCCAGAACCCCAGTGGCGATCGGGGCTCCTGAGCCTACAGCAGCATACTTGTCAGGCAAAAGAGACCCAATAACGTCGAGCACGTATATTGATGGTCCGTCATCGTCCATTCCGCCTACGATGGTTTGGGTAATCAAAGGAATCATACGTCTGTTGAAGAGAACATTCGACATCATTTTGGCGGCTGACTTCACAGCCAGTGGTCTCTTAGCATCGAATTTAAACAGTTTTGCGTACGCCTCTATCTCCCGCACCAGAACTTGCATATCGGAGACCAAGCCTGCGCATGCTGCTCCGATTCGGTCAGAAATTCTGAAAACCTTTTTTACGGTTTTGCTCATTATCATGGAGCCGTATGTAACTCTTTTTTCTGAAGCTAAGATCACGCCGTCAGAATAAACTAAGCCAATAGTGGTGGCTCCTGGAATGAAGAATCGAGCTTGGGCTTCGTCACTCAAACATTGTTCCTCCAAGTTTCAATGCAATAATGACCTGAACGGCACTTTTAAACTTAATTGATTTTCTTCTGGAGAGATTTAAACCCCAGAAAGTTTTGCTCTTCACCAAATTTTTAGAGAATCACGTAACGTCTGTATTCCATGTATTGTTTTCTCTATCAACCTAAACTTTTGGATAAGGATGATTAACAAGATGTAGAGGAGAACCCAAGCTACAAAAAGTAATTCTGCATAAACATCGTGGAAAGTCTGTGCAGCGGTCAGCCCTTCGGTAGCGAGGATGTTGAAGTAGACAAGTATCCTTAATATGTTAACAGAATATGTTCCGATTGCTCCGACAATGAAGTAACTCAGCTTACGGAAACGTGAGATGTTAGACTTCTTGAATAGCAACAAAATGATTAACGTGTAAAGGAACATGCTGTGAACACCTGCACATGGCCAAGCAATACCTACAGAAAACCAGCGACCGCCAGTTTGCATTCTTATAATGGGCATAGCTTCTGCTCCCGGCGAAAAGGATAGAGAGAAGCTGTAACCCAAAAGGTCAAGAAAAATGGCTGCACATGCGGCTGTGGGAAGCGCTAACAGTTGGAGAGGTTTAAACACGCCATAGGGGAAGAAAATGTCCATAAAGTATACGCCGCTAATCCCAACGATAAGAGCTAGTGTAATACCAAACTTTTTCACCCCGCCTTTTCCGTAGGCCAACAGTATGGTCGCTAGGAAAGAAACCGTGAACACAATATATTCAACTAATAAGGGCCAAGCTACTCCAAGAAGATACTCCAAATCACCGAGGAAATTTGCTCTCCAGTATTCGCCGCGAAGTGCGTCGCCAAGGTCTATTACGGTTTGATTTAGCCCTAGGAAGTTTACGCTGATGATGTAAATTAGTGGAAAAAGTGCGCATATGATGCTGGCTATGGTCTTGAAGTTGATTAGGGGTTTAAGTTCTGTGTCTTCTTTTGGTTGGTTCTCCCAGTTTAGTGAAGTTTCTAGAACAAAGAGCCACAGAAAGAACAGGAGGAACAGTCTCCCTTTCCAAGTGTAATCAAAGAAGAATTCATTATTGAATTTGGTGATGCTTTCAAGGTTAAAGTAATCTAGAACGACCAACAGCACTATTGCAGCGACAAAACAGGCTAACAAAAAAGTATGGAACCACGATTTCTTCAGTTTATAGCTAGGAGCCATTAAGAGTCACCTTCTTGAGTTTGGATTTGTCCATAATGGGTGCGCGTATAGCAAGTTTTGTTTATGTTGGTAGATTTACCCAATTATACTTTGCTATTATCTATTGAGGTAGACGAATTAGGTATCAATAAATTGCCTATGTGTGTCTAGTTCATGGCACGCATAATTGACAAACAAGAAATGATGAATGCAAAAGATTTTGTGGTTATAAACATCTTGTGAAGAGCCAAAAATGTTATTTGCCTAGAGATATGAAATAAATCTTCCATCTGAGGTTATAGATGCATTAAAGCCATCAACCTAAAGGCGCACACTGGAGTTTGGTACATGAATATAACTTTCATCACGGACCCCCTTCTGACAACAGTGGGGTCTACGGGACCGCCATTTCTTTTGGCTACGGAACTGCAGAAAAATGGACACAATATTACGCTTGTTTCTCCAAGTGTCAGCAATGAAGTTAGGAAGATGGCGAGGGAAAAAAATATCCAAGTCAAAAGTTTAGGTTCGACTTTTAATATTGTGCATTCATACCCAATTGTTGAAGCTTGGGCAAAAGCACTACTGAAGTCGAAGAATATGTTTCACTTAGATGACCTAGGTGATAACGAAATAGTGATCAACACTTCATCCTGTATCAAGGTTAAGTCCCACTTGTATTACGGTCAGGGTCCCATAACTAGAGCCCTTGACGACATGCTCCTTGAGATGCCTGCACGTTACAATTACATATATCGTTTGATTGCACCGGTATTGAGATATTTAGAGAAGAAAACCGTTAGAGACTACGCTCATCTATCAAACTCGGTGATAGCTAACTCAAAGTTTTGTGCATCTATGTATAATGAACTAGATGTTGAAGTTGACTATGTGATCCCTCCTCCTTTAGACCGCACTATTTTTAAACCTACCACCCTAGAGCCAGCAAAAGACTATGTACTGACCTACTTCGGGGTCTACAGTAAAGAGACCAAGTTTGCAGTTATCAAGCAGGTAGCCGACAGAGGGGTAAAGATCAAAGCTTTTGGTAACAAGGCATCCGGAATCCCCACCTACATCGCCAAGCATCCCAACATTCAGTTCTTAGGCTCAGTTTCTGATGAGGAGCTGGTGAATCTTTACTCTAACGCCCTCTACGTCCTTTTCACGTTCACTCATGAACCGTTCGGATACATACCTATCGAAAGCATGGCATGTGGAACACCAGTTCTCACCTACAACACACAGGGACCCAGTGAATCCGTTATAGACGGGTCCACAGGCTGGCTTGCAAATAACGACAAAGAACTGGTGGACCTTGCTTTAAGGATTTGGAAGGATGGTTACCCGCAGAAGATGAGGAAGAACTGCATAGAGAGAGCCGCGATGTTTGACCTAAAAAACATTTCAGAGCAGTGGCTCCAAATCTTGAAGGAACAACCATGAAATTGTGTCCTATGGGTCTTCCGCTTTCAGGGTCCTCAAAACGCGGCGATATAAGGTAACATGTTCTTCTGCAACCTTGCTCCAGTGTCTATTCTCAAATTTTTCTTTAAGGTTTTTTCCAAGACGTTTTCTGAGTTCCCTGTTCTCACCTAATAAGGCAAATGCTTGAGCCAGCTCCGTTGAATCGGATGGCGCCACAACAAGGTAGTGTTCTCCATTCTGTAACTCGCTTTGAAACTTCGGCACTTTGGTACAAACAACGGGTTTCCCGTAGTCAGCAACTGCAGCCAACGCTCCACTCACCTCAACGTAATATTGTTCTGTGGATTGCAGCACAATTATGTCGCTTCTCCAAATGAGCTGCTGCAAAGTTGCTTCATCAACGAAACCGGTGAAAGACACCCGTTCCTGAAGTTTCGGTGCTAGAAAAGCCTTGGAGCCTTCAGGGTATTCTTTCCTGTCGTGGGCGTGGCTTCCTCCAACGATTAGCAGTTTTGCGTCTGGGCATTTTTCAAGGAAGTTTTCGAATGCTTCAACCAAGAATTCGATGCCCTTTCCTTTTCTTAGGAACCCAAGAGACAAAATGCATATTTCTTCACCTTCTTTTTTAGAAAGCTTAGGTTTCTCTGAGGCTTTCTTCACTCCGTGTGGGATTACCGCTATCTTTTCTTCTTTTGCGCCATACTCTGTTTGGAGAACCTTTTTCATCAAACGGTTATGCACGATTACCTTGTCTGAAAAGTTTAGAATACCCATCGAAATTGACAAAATAGCCATCCGCGCCAAAAAATTAACCGCAGAATTGGCGAAAAGGCAGGCGTCTTTCCGTATCACCGTGTGCATGGTGACAACACATGGTTTACAGCTTAAACGGAAAAAACAGAGCAACAACGGAAAAAGGAGAGCAGAAACCAAATTGCCATACAGTAGCCATCCGTGCTGCAGATGGACCATATGGCATCTGGTTTTGAATACGAAACCGAAAATGCGTGTGGGATACCAAAAATCCCTTTTCCAGCGCCTCGTCACTGCCACATCAGTTTCTTTCCAAGATTTAGCTGACTTCTGTTGGCTTGGAATGTTTGCGACAACTTTTACGTCCACCAATTTAGCTATCTGCTTATACAACTCAGCGGAGTATAATGCCACTCCATCTCTGTGCGGAGGCCAAGTGGTAACAGCGCAAACCTTCAAAGCCACTTACCTACCCACCTGACACTTGCAAAATATTCATGGAGTAAAAGTACACATCCGTGTAATCTGTTACGTCAAAATCAATTTCGATGAATGTGGGTTCTTCAATTGAAAACGTGAACGTGAAAGCTTTCCACTTGCCCGCTCTAGTGAACTCGATACCCCTAATCGTCTTGGTGACCATGCTAGACTGTTCTGATCCCTCCAAGAAATTTAAGGTGATGACTTCATTGAAGGTGATGGATGATACTTTCAGCAACATCGTAACCTCATATTCTCCTGGAGGAAGAGCTTTCTCTGGCACCTCAAAGAATGACGGCGTTGCGTCAGTAGCCTTGTGAACCAATACATCTGCCTCCATAACAGATTTCCCAGAAGTGACATTGGCCTGAACAACATTTCCAGTTGCAATTTCCACATCTTGGTGAGTGTAAGTGAAGTTTACGCCCTCAAAATGTTTCACAGCTCCGGTATAACCCTTTTTGTAGAGTAATACACCATTCGCGTTGACAATTATCCCGTATTCGTCATAAATTTCTGCTTCACACCATTTTGGAGACGTATGTGCTGGCTGGGGAAGCGTAACGGTGTACCACCAAGAATAGACATTAAACAACACATAGTCTACCCCGCTCTTGAAATAGGGATAAACTTCAAGCCTGTTGCACAGATGGGGACATACTTCCGGCATAGCAGAAACTGAGGCGGTTGAAGGAATTCTATCTAGCGCCATTCGCGTGGTCTCCTCAGCTTTTGTAACCGAAAAGTAGTCGCCTGTTGGAAGCAACAGGGTGCTGACAAGTAAAGTTATGAACATCAGAAAAGCGATCTTTTTCAGCATGCCTCGGTTGCTGATGTTAACCAGTTTTTTAATTCCGTTGATTGCTGCAACGAAAAGAAATGGTGAAATAAAAGCTGGATATTGGGTTCCAATAGCGTAGTACAGAGGATTAATTGATAGTAAGCTGGCCGCTAGCCATGGCAGGGTCATTATAAGGGTTAAGGGGTCCAGGAAGGAGAGGAATGCGAGCGGTCCGAACAAGGATGTTATGTAAACGAACTTGCTTTGTCCGTCATTGAAAAATATGTTAATTGTTTTCGCAGGGTTTGTCAGCACATTGATTACTATTTCGCCCGGGCTGGTGCCGAGTTCTCCCCACTCCCATTTTGTGCTTAAGGCGTTAGGGTTAAAAGCTGTGATAACCGTGCTAGCTAGATTAAAAAAGAGAAGGCCGCTCAGCAAAAGTGCGATGGAGAATATAGCGGTTTTTGTCAGTTTCTTTGACCGTAAACCGTTAAAGATTTTTTTTCTGTCGGAAAGGAAAACGTAAACAGCCATTGCCATGACGATTAGAGGAACAAACTCGTTAGTCATCAGGGCTAAGACAACAAAAAGATAAGAGTGAAGCAGCTTGCCCTTCCTGAAGTAGTGGATGACGAAAAGGAACAATGCAGGCAGGAACACTTCAATATCAAAGTTTGAAAGCGGAGTTGTGATTGGAGGGTAAACCAGGTATAGGATTGCAAGAAAGAATGTTAGCAATCTGCTGTTCAGTTGTTGGTCACGGATAATCCAGTAAAGCGGAATTAAACCTATCGAAATGGCGATTGGTCGGAGTATGAGCAGCGTAACAGGATTTTGGCATATGGCATAAACGGGCACTAACAGAAAAAGGAAGGGTGAAAAATGTATGCCGAAAAGGCTTCCAGAGGGGTTACCTGCCAGCTCAGCCGTATAATACAAGATTTTTCCGTGGTTTAATGTTGAGTATAAACTTTGGGAGTAAATGCCCAGATCCCAAGTGTTTGTTCCAAATGTGTAATGCCGTGAAAGGGCGAAAAAGGAAACTATAATTATGTATAGAGATGCAATCAAAAACAGTATGAAATAATCGGATCGTATTAATGTCTTAATCCGGTGCATATCAATTCTGTCTCTGAGTAGCATTGTCGCATCTACCACTGCTTTCATAACAACCCTAATTTAAATACTCACGTGAACACCCGCGCAAATAAAGCCTGAGTGAAATTCACAGTCGCCACCTTAACAACTCCGTAATACACATTCACAGTTATTTTATAATATTTTTGATGGCATGGCGAGTCTAGAAACCTCATCCAGCTCTAAAACACCCTGAAAAACCAAAAACTTATTCTCGATAAACTCCAGCGCGAAACGTAGAAAGTTTAATATGTGGAAATAGCCCACACTAAGCAGTCAGTAATTATGGGCTGATGAAAATAAGTGAACAAATCAGGAATGGGCAGCAATCCACGTGTAGCTATAATTCTCCCCACATACTGTGAAGCAGAAAATATTGGGGACATTATACACGCGATTAAAAATCTAAATCTTAATTCTACTATATTGGTTGTAGACGATTCCAGTCCTGATGAAACACAAAACATTGTCGCGAAGTTGAGAGAAAAATACGAGAATATTCTTTTGCTAAAAAGACCGCAGAAAATGGGGCTCGGCACAGCAATCACAGACGGCTTCCGGTTTCTTTTGTCTCTGCCAAAACCGCCCAAGTACATAATCGCAATGGATGCTGACTACTCTCACAACCCCCAAGACATTCCTAGGCTACTGAACCTAGCCGAAAAGGGCTGCGACCTTGTTATCGGAAGCAGATACTGCCAAGAAGGACAGGTTAAAGGCTGGACCATCACTCGGCTGCTGATAAGCAGAGTAGCCAACAGAATAACGGGCAAAATAATTAACCTTCAGCTAAGCGATTTCACAAGCGGCTTCAGATGCTACTCCAAAGGATACCTCACCAAGGCTCTTCCGCAACTTCACAGCGAAACATACGAAATCCAAATAGAAACACTCCGACAGGCAAAACTTCAGAACTCAAGAATAGGCGAAATAGCCGTAGTCTTCGAAAACAGGAAGAAAGGAAAATCAAAGTTAAGTCTAACAGAAATTGCGGCTTTTTCTAAATATCTTATGAGAGTTTTATGGAAACAGCTTTGCTATAGAGAAAACTGATTGTGTAATTGGCGCATGCTGTTTTGCTACTTGATTCCTGACTTCTACAACATTGCCGCTAGGTTAAAGAAAGAGTGACAAGGCAGTCTAGAACATCGCGGAAAAATTTTTCAACCTGAGCGATAGCCTGAGGGTATATATGATTATAAGTTACTTATTTTTGGTCAGAGACACATTTCAGTACTGAATGTTTACTGTGGAGGAAAGGTATGATGAAGAGGATTGGTTTGGTGACTAGTGGCGGGGACGCTCCGGGTATGAATGCCGCTATCCGTGCGGTTACTCGTGTCGCCATTTCTCAGGGTTTAGAGGTTTTGGGTTTCGAGAAGGGATGGGAAGGCTTACTGACCAACACGTTTAGGCAGTTGACTCGCCGAAACGTCGGCGGGATACTTCATTTGGGCGGCACGATTCTCCGCACATCAAGAAGCCCAGAGTTCAGGAAGAGGGAGGGCGTCCGTAAGGCTGCGGAAACTCTTGCCTTGAACAATCTTGATGGGCTTGTTGTGGTTGGCGGTGACGGTTCGATGCATGGAGCCTTGGAGCTAAGCAAAGAGACGGATGCCTTGATTGTGGGGGTTCCAGCGACAATCGACAATGACGTGTTTGGGACAAGTGAGACCATAGGTTTTGATTCTGCAGTGAACACGGCGATAACGGAGATTGACAAAATCAGGGATACAGCGAGCTCTCATGACCGAATCTTCATAGTGGAGGTTATGGGGCGGATGAGGGGCTTTCTTGCGCTTACAATCGGCTTGACTGTCGGCGCTGAGATAATTTTGGTTCCGGAGGTGCAGTATCCGCTGGACCAGATTGTTAGGACGTTAGAGGAGAGCGCTTCTAAGGGCAAGAAATCAGGCATTATTGTGGCTGCGGAGGGCATCGGCGACACCCACAAGCTGATGCGGGAGATTGAGAAGAGGGCGGCGGTAGAGGTTCGGTTAAGCGTTACGGGTTATGCGCAGAGAGGAGGCAACCCCACAGCCAGAAGCAGGCTCTTGGCTAACCTGTTCGGGAACAAAGCCGTGGAACTGCTGATGAACAAACAGGGAAGCAGGATGGTTGCCTTGCATGAAGGAAAAATAGCAAGCATCAAACTTGAACAAGTCTGCAGCAACGAAAAGATGTTGGATCTGAGTTTGATGAAACTCGCAAAGACGCTAGCAACATAAGGTGATTTGACTAAAGTCTTCTCTGTCGGGGAATGGTGTAGACAAAAAGCCTGTCAACCGAAGCCTTTACAGAGCTTATTTCTTCTTAACATTGACTTCTTATTCTGTTCAAATTGCTTTTTGCATGTTTATGCGTTGGAACTGAAAAGAATCCGTTTAGCACCTCACATGTGTCATATTCGTTACAGCTTGCACATGTCACAAATTTTTTCTCTTGGCAGCATTTCCTGATGGAGCAGTTCGAGCATCCTATGAAAACAGTGTTTTCTGACCAGCAACCTTTACAATTCACATCTTCTAACTTCAGATCTTTCCCAATATATGCAGCATAAAGTTTAGACCATTCTTGGGCAGTTTTTTTTCTTAGCGCATCATCGTCATTGGCTGTGGCAATGAATATTGGGCAGTCTTCACAATTCAGACCACAACAACCCAGATTGTTTTTCTCCATACGTATCCTCTCAAAAAGACCATTTAATATCATTTTTGTTGTTCACGAATTTCCGCTCTAGATTCCCTAACGTTTTGTTTGTTGCTATTAGGAGCCTAATAGAGGTACATTGTTGAAAACAGTCTTTTTTCTGGAATCAGCGGATACTGCATCCTTGATGTGCTTAGCTTCTGTTTCTAAGCCATAACTGCAATCATCATGATAAGAGCGATCATTCTGTTGATTTCGTTGGTGGCTCCCATAACGTCTCCGGTTACGCATCCCAAAGTCTTGTTAGCGTAAGAACCCAAAACCGCCACAGCAACAGCCATCGCAGCAAGAACCCATATGAAACAGACGCCAACCAAAACAGAACCCACCACCGCGCACAAAAGCAAAGAACAAAACGCCTCAAGATGCTTTTTCTCCATGGATTCAACCACAAAATATCCCATACCCTTGTATTCCGGCTTCTTTCCCCAGTAGGCAGTCAAAACCATGCTCGTCTTAGCCACAACCTCAGCAACCACTGCTGCCTTCAAGATGTCCCAACCAGAGAAACTTCCGAAAGCTAAACCCGTCAATGCAAGAACGATGACTCCAGACGCTATCGCCGCCGCACCCGTGTACAAGTCATGCATAACCTCTAATCTCCGTTTGGCGTCACCCCTAGCCATCGCCGCGTCACTCAAATCCAAGAGACCATCTAAATGATGAACCCCAGTCAGAAGCTGTATGCTAACTAAGACAAGGAAACCCGAAATCAGGTTAGGCAGAAAAAAGTTTGATGCAAAGCCCACTGCCCCAGCAACAGAGCCAATAACTAACCCAACTATGGGGCAGAGAAAAAAATATTTGGATACATCCTCGATTGACTCCATCCCAACGGGCACAATGGTCAAGAAACCGAACAGGCCCTTCAAACTTTTGATTACCAACCACAGCACCTTCAACAGCGATGTATTTTGCCCTGAAGAACATATGTTCTATGCCCAGACTTTTAAGTTTGCTCAAAAATTCGCGCCTGAAAAAAGCCATTTTTTGTTCCTGTTTTCTCAACAAAAAGCTTATACGAGGGGCTGGTCATAAAAACCACACTTACTAGTAAAAAAAGAAGGAATCTTTATGTCTTGGTTAAAATCCATGATGGAAAAAGAACCGCCTGAACCCTCAAACCCCATAGGAACAGTTGTAATCGGCACCCTCGAACCCGATATGCACTTAACCCCCAAGGAAATGGTGAGAAAAGCTCTCAAAAGAGCGCAATTCAAATGCATTGACATCGGAAAAAGCGCACCCGCAAACAAGTTCGCTTCAGAAGCTAAAGCAAACAACGCAACCATCATAGCAGCCTCAATAAACACCACTCTTGCAAAAAACAACATACCCAGCTTGATGGCAGCCATCGAAACCGCAGGGCTAAAAGGTAACGTCACAGTCATGATCGGTGGAGCAGCTGTAGACAAAAACGATGCAGACCAAGCAGGCGTATTGTTTGGTGCAACCAAAGAAGAAGCTGTAGCTCTGGCAAAAAAGGCTGTAGGACAGTAGGTTCGGCGGCGGAACGCTCTCGGGAGAAAAAATAGAAAGGAAACAAGAAGATGTTTAGGTTTAAAAAGGAACAGAAAATTGTTGAAGCTTGCGGCATTAAACTTGGCGGTCAACCAGGAGAACTTCCCACTGTTCTAACTGCCTCAATCTTTTATGCAGGTCACAAGATTGTGGAAGATAAGAAGCTGGGAATCTTTGACAAGGCGAAAGCTGAAGCCCTAATTAACAGGGTACAAGAGCTTTCTGACATGACAGCCAACCCGTACATCTTGGATGTCGTAGCAAATACGACAGAGGCTTACCAAAAATACATCGATTTTGTCAGCAAAGTAACAAATGCACCAATACAGATAGACGCCATAAGCCCCAAAGTAAGAATGGAAACCATCAAATGGGCACATGAAGTCGGCTTATCAGACAGAATCATCAACAACTCCATATACCGGCACGTCAAAGAGAAAGAACTAGAAAACCTAAAAGACTGCAACATCAAAGCATCCATCGTCCTATGCGACACCCCTGAGGACGAAAGTACTAACGCCAGACTTGAGATTTTGCCCACAATCCTAGATATGGCAGACAGCGCAGGCATAGAAGGTGCACTTATAGACACTTCAATGCCCGCATGGGGAATAGGAGTTGGAGCAGGAGTCAGGTCCATCTACTTGGTTAAAGAGCAGTTTGGTGACCGCGGAGCCGTTGGAACTGGCATCGGAAACGTAACAGACACGCTCGGATGGATGAAAGGCAACTTCGGCAAAGAGATGAGAAAACCTTCAGCTGCAGCACAAAACGCTATCCTACCGATTTTGGGAGCCGACTGGATCATGTTTGGACCTATAGAGTTTGCGGAGTTCCTCTTTCCAGTTATTGCTGTGATTGACACCTACGTGTTGACTGCAACTGCGGAAATTGGCACTAAACCTCTAATAGAGGGTATGCATCCTCTCTTCAGAACTATGGCCTAAACAGGAAAACCACTTTTCCACGGGCTTCACGCCCACTTTTTTCTTCAGAATTCCAGCCTTAACGTTGTGTGAGAGGTTACCCAAGTTGCATTTGCAGCTTTGATTCTTCCAGTAGCCATTCAATCGGTTTGCTTAGAGAATTATGCTTTTATGTAAACAGGCTCATAAGAAGGTGGGTGCACACATGCCATCTCTAGAAACAGTTATCCTAGAAGTCCTGGAGACGAAGCAGCCGAGGAACGTGAAAGAGCTGGTTAAGCTAGTTCAAGAACAAGCTGACGCCAACTTAGATGACATCGAGAAAACAGTGAAGAATCTACATCGAAAGGGGCTGGTGGAGCTTGAGGATCCAACATGCCATACAGAAAACTTCGTCAGCTTCATGTCTGCAAGAAACAGCCGCTGGTTCTGGATTGCCATAGGCACCTCAATTCTCTCATTCATTTCTATCCTGCTCATTCCCGAAACCGGAACACCATTATCCTATATCCGCTACATCTTCGCCTTCATTCTCGTAGCCTTTCTGCCAGGCTACTGCCTAACCGAAACACTATTCCCCAGAGAAGACGCGCTGGACATAATCGAAAGATTCACCTTCTCTATAGGATTAAGCTTTGCAGTCACCGCCCTAGTGGGACTCTTCCTGAGTTTCTCTTCGCTCAAATTGACTCTGGCAACAGCGCTTCCGGCTTTGGGTTCCCTAGTTATTGTTTTGGCTGTCGTCGCCTTAATTCGAAAATACAGAATGCAGTAAACTCCCTTCTGGCATATAGCCTGAAAGAACAGAATAGTGTTTGACCTGTAAAGAAAGGACAAAAAAGAAGAAAAAAAGGCTGAAGCCTACGTTGAAGATTTGTGGATTTACTCTAGAAGAGTTTATCCCATCTGTTAAACAGATCGAGCGCAGCTTGACCGCCATAGTCGCTCAGCGAATCCCTGTATTCGCCCATTTGGGTTACGGCCTTCTGGAACTTCACCATGCTCTCTGCAACGTCTGCAAGATAGATGATTCCGTCGATTCCTGTTCGCATCACACGAACCGAAACTCGGATTAGCTGGTCAACTGGTGGGCAGTGAGCGGGGTCGTCTCCTGGACCGCAAACGTAAATGTTGGAGTACACGGGCTTCTCTGGGAAGATTCTCCTGAACGCACGTGCAATCATCTCCCAATACCATGAAGTTGCATAGTTCTGAGAGAACATCACAATGTTGAATGCGTCACATATCTTGTAGAGTTCAGGGAAGTCCATTCCGAAACGTTGGTCTGCGTTCGCTGGGTCTGGAAGCACCGCTAGCACAAGCTTCGTTTTCACGCGGTCTTTAACGTCCTTGATGAACTGTGTGATGATTTTGTTGCGCCATGTGAACCAGTCGAGTCCGCTTTCTTTCCATAGTTTGTTGCAGCGGTCGCAGGTGCAGTGTCCGTGGTCGGCGAAGTGCCAGCTGTTCAAGAATATTGGCTGGTTGGTCTCCTCAACTGTTTTTTCGATGTAGTCCAGTTGCTCTGCTCTGAATTCTGGCTGTGTTGGACATAGGATGTCCCAGTGGAGGTTGTATTGGTTGTTTCCTCTTACTGCTCTGCCGCGCTTTGACTCGGAAACCCAGTCTGGGTGTGCACGTGCAGACACGTTGTCTCCGAAGACTGCGATGTTGTTCCACATGTCGCTTTGTGGTGTTCCGCGTCTTCCTGTTTCCGGTTTCAGTCGGTACACGTCAAAGTCGAATCCTTCAAGCTTCTTTGCGTCAAAAAGATAATTGCCGAATTCCATTCTCATACCTCGTCTTAAAGCAGCAAAATACTTCTATGCAGGTTATATAAGCTTTGCTTCAACAACCAAAAATGAGCTGACCGTTCATTCATATTAGGAGACTAATAGCAGAAGATTGTTGAAAAACAGCTTTTTTCTGTCTTCCAGAACGCAAAATCACCTACTGCAATTGGATAAGAAAGGAGAATGATGGGTTGAAGGGTGGTTGTGTGTTATTGGATTATGCTTTCCCATCTGTCTACGAGGTCTAGGACTGGTTTGCCCCCGTAGCCTTCAAGTTCTTCTCGGAGTTTCACGTCTGCGACACAGGCTTTCTGGAAGTCCTTCATGATTTGTGCGTTTGCGGCTAGGAAGATGATTCCGTCTACGCCTACTCTTGCTAGGCGGCATGCTGTCTTGAGTAGCTGTGTGTGATTCTCCAGTTCCGTTGGGTCGTCTCCAGGTCCTTGTATGTAGAGCCCCGGATACATTGGCTTCTTCAGCAGTTTCTTGAATCCACGAGACAGGGACTCAAAATACCATGGAGTTGCATAAGTCTTAGACCAGTGTGGGATAACGAACGCTGTTGCATATTCGGCTAGGGCATCAAAGTCCATGCCGAACCTTTCATAAGCGTTGACAGGGTCAGGAAGCAACCCAACATAGAACGGCTTATTCTTCACCCGCTCCTTTGCTGCACCTATAAAGTCGGTGACTGTCTGCGCTCGCCACTCATTCCATTCCATGCCACTTTTCTCGTATGCTTCCTTGCATCGTGGACAGGTGCAGAAGCCGTGGTCTGCGACGTGCATACTGCTAACTGTTATTCCCTTGGTTTTCTCTGCAGTGTCTTCGATCAAGTCGAGCATGTAATCGATCATCTGCTTTTCTTGGTTGCACACGATGTCCCATCTGAAATTGTACTTCTTGTTTGTTCTCAGTGCAGGGCCATCTTTGGACACCTGAACCCAGTCCGGATGCTTGGCCGCCATGTTGTTGTCGCCGAAGCAGGCGATGTTAGTGGTCATCTCAGGGTTTGGGGTTCCAACTATCCCTCTTTCTGATTTGAGACGGTAAACCTGAAGGTCAAATCCTTCAACTGGTGTAGGCTCATAAATGAACATTCCGAACTTCAAATCTGATTCCTCTTTCGGAGCGAGGAACTACCTGAAGTAGAATATTTAAGCCTTGCTACAAGCATAGAAAAACGAGCCAGCATGCTGGCGTATGTTTACTGTTTTCACTCTTTCTGTTCTTTCGAATGGTTTTCGAGAACATTTGAATAAACAGAATACATAACGGCGGATAGGATGCTTCTGGTAAACCAGCCCATTTTTTCTGCGAAGATTGAGCTGAGATAGTCAGGTCTGACGTATTTGTATGACTTTTTTCCCTTCGACAGGTAGTCCGTCACGGCTTTCTGAAGGATTTTGTTGAGCACAAAATTTCGACCGTACTCGTTGGCTGGATTCTCAGGAATTAAGCCTGCCTTTGCGTCTTCGTCAAGTCTGAACCCTGCAATAACCAGCGCTGCGATGTTCTGGTCAGACAAAACATGCTCAACCTCTTCTATAAACTGCCTCCGCTTCTCAGGGTTCTGGTCGAGGATAGAACTGATTTGCGAAAAAAGGGTAGTCATGTTCTCAACTGTTATCCCTCTTTCCTTCAGTCTCCGCGTAAGCGGTCTATCGGCAACTATGTTTTCTTGGTTGCGAAGAGCCCTCTTCACTGCCTCTCGGACAGATTTTCCGATCAGTTCCCCTAACGGCGTGGCTGTTCCAGCATATTCTATTTTACGTCCCCTTTTTGTACACGCCATAATGACGCTGTCAGTGACAGTGCTGGTTGCGACTTCGCCGGAAAAACGGCTCCTCACATCCAACTCTCTTAACGCAACCGTTTTGGCTTCTGAGACTGTGCTTACCGCGTTGACCATGCAGCTGTCTGTCAGGTCGCCGTCAACTAACACGATAACGTTGATGGTGCCCCATTTTGCAGGGGGAAAGGCGCTCTGTTTTGAGGCGATTTCGTCGCCGGCAGTGGCTGCGAAGTGGACTCCAGCAGTGGCAATCGCGGTTAAGGTGATGTCCTCAAATTTGCTGGTCACTATGTCCACGTTTTTCATCTTAGCGGCAGTCATTATTCCCACAAGTTGGTCTTGGGGAATGCCCAGCTTTGACGTTTCTTCTCGCAGAAAATCGCCAGCTTCCATGTGAACGTTGTCGTCCACGTTGAGCCCAGTTTCCTCGGGCACATGCACACTCACTATGCAGTTTGCTTCCTGCAGACCGCCATTCAGAACAGCGGAGCTTAAGATTTTCAGGGGGGTCTTTGACCGTAAAACCAGTTTGTTTTCTTGTATCTTGGCTTCGATGGACTTGATTCCGGTTTCCAGTTTCATCTTTTTACTTTCCTTCTCTTGTCAGAAATGAGGTGCCTGGTATATGGTTTGGGGTCATCATTTCTGCGGTCAGGGGAGATTTTTAGTGTCGAACTCCCTTTTGTCATTTATGCCTAAAAGGAAACATTCACCCTTTTTAGTGTTCATGGAAAAGGCTGTTCTGATGTTGAAACTATCTTTCGATTGTTATTGCCTTCTTTGGGCACAGGTCTTCGCAGATTCCACATAGCGTGCACGAATCCAAATCAACTATCACTGGCTTGTTGTCTTTAAGGCTGAAAACCGCCATGGCGCAGCAATCCACACAGGTGTATGAGCGGCAATCTCTGCATTTGGCGTAATCGATTTTGATGTTCATCAGAGGGGCACCAGCAACACTTGACATCAAAACTAATTAACGTCATCAGATTTAAAGTTAAAGAAGAATTCGGTTAGAGGTTATGTTAGTTGAAGATTGGAACAGTAATCTACGAGCCCACAATCGTTGACGGCTTCGACATTTCCGTTTACTACTCAAAGCGCGTCGACGGCGTATTAGGAAAGCCTGCGAAAGCCATGTACAACGACATCACCTGTTTTGTCGACGCAAAAAGCATACGAGAGAGACCAGAGTTGGTGGCGCTCTCAGAGAACGGTCCTGCAACAAGAACAAACAAGGCTTTTTCCCTTCCATGGGATTTTGTGTGCCCCACAAACGAGGAATACCAATCCAACGTTCTTCGCTTCATCGAAGACACAGCAAAGGAGGACGTGGAGGGAGTGATTCTGAACCTCTACCACTTTCCGGAAGAGGGCTTCTGCACCTGCGACCGCTGCAACAAGCTATGGAAAGAAAGCGGACTCGACTGGCTGGAATGGAGAGCAGAGACTGTCACCGACTTCATTAGAAGAGCCAAAAAACTGGTTAGGCAGCCTTTCGGCATCGAAATATGGCCTGACCCAGTCTTGGCTAAGGAAAGGTTTGGTTTAGACTTTGAAGCCCTAGCAGAGTACGTGGATTTCTTCCATGTTCCCCTTTCTTCCCACAATTACGTGACCATGTATTGGGTGGACACTTTAACGCGGGACTTCAAGAAACTGCTCAAGAAGCCCATCTTCATAGAGTTGAGCGCTGAAATTCCCAGAGAAATGGAGACCAAAGCTCTTCTCAGAACCGTCGCCTACGTCTCCAGCCACGACGTGGAAGCAATCCTCCTTCTGGTGCATGACGCAAAGCGAGCCAAGGAGATATGCAGAACCGCAGTGAATGACAGCAATTACCGGGGCTGGCTTGACAAGTTTGGGTTCAAGAACATGAACAGAATAATCGAAAGATGGGAGAAAATCTACGGAAAATAATTAACCGCAGTTTAGTCAAAAAGTTCATTCGGGAACTGGTGCTTTTCTGTATTTTCTCAGTTTGGTTATGTCCAGATCAGCGGAGACTATTTTTGTGCGCATTTCATCTTTTGCTTGGTTCACAATTCCCCACGGAGAGATTATTGCGCTGTTTCCGCCTCTGGAGTTGGATCGGGTGTTGCCGTTTTTGAGGATAAAAACCCTGTTGTCCTTTGCTCTCTTTGTGGTGAGAGGGTGCCCCTTCACGTATGGATGAGTTCTCGACGCCGAAACAGGCAAAAAGATAACCTCAGCGCCTAAAGACGCCAACCTCCTAACTGTTCTTGGATAGAAGACGTCAGCGCATATCAGAAGCCCAACCTTACAGAACTCGGTTTCGAAAACCCGAAAGGTAGTTCCAACATTCAATCCTACATTTTTTTCCCATTCGGTGAGGTGCATCTTCCTAAATTTTCCCAGAATCCTTCCGTGCCTGAGAAAGAGGCAGGTGTTGTAATATTTTCCCCTGAACTTCTCGATGACGGTGCCGCCGACAATGTAAGCGTCAACTTTTTTTGAGACCCGTTTCAGAAGCTGAACTGTGGGCTCGTAAACGTCATCAACTACCTTTCCGATGTGCTTGTGGTCTTCTACGTTGGCTGGCAACGAAAAATATTCGGGGAGACAGATGAATTTGGAGCCGGCCTCAGCCGCCCTATACAGCATCTGTTCTGCAGTCTCCAAGTTCTTCTCCGCCGATTCGCTGATTTGCATGTGAACCAAACTGACCAGCATAGACTTCCCCTGCATCCCTTTTGTCATATTGCCCTGTCAAAGTTGCTAATAAACATTAACTGAGTTCAGTGTTTGCTTGAGTTAAAACCAAAACAGGCTTATTTTGGCAAAATATTGAATGAATGAGGGATTAGAAATTAGCAATCTACACTCAGAAAACGAAAATAAACCAACCATTTTTTGTGTAGTGAAACATACGAAGAATGGAGAGGAGCTGAATAGGCTCTAGCATGGGAAATGAAACTCAAAGTAGCCGCTGGCAAAAAGTTTCATTTTAATAGTTAGTGTGTCAAAGAATGTCAGGGAACCGCTTCAAACCTAGAGGCACACATCCATGAACCGGAAGCTGAAGGTAGCAGTGTTTAACACGCAGCCGCCTCACCTTTACTTCGGAGGCGTTGAACGCCGAATAGTCGAAACCGCCAAACGATTGGCAAACAGAGTGGACACCACGGTTTACAGCGGAACAAAAAAAGGATTCAACAAAACCACAGTGATAGACGGAATAACCCTCGTCCCCTGCTTCTCCACCGATAAGCTCTATCCGCTGGACAACTGGGTTTTCAACCACTCCCTCTCCGGAATGTTTGACACAATAGAAGCCGACGTTTATGAGGCGCACACTGTCAGCGGCTACGGCTTCCTGAAGGCTCTCAAGAAACGGAAAATCGGCAAACCGTTCATCCAGACAGTTCACGGAGTTCTAGCCGACGAGCATATTCAATCTTCCAAAACCGTGTCTCCGTCCCTCAGAATGAAGCTCTCTAACGTTTTCATGCGGCACCTCGCAGGAATCGAAAAGGAGGCAGCAAAAGAGGCAACCCTGATAGTTACAGTCAGCCGATACTCCGCCCAAAAACTGGTTCAACTGTATGGTGTTGACGAGAAGAAAATAAGGGTAGTTCCAAACGGCGTTGACCCCCAACGGTTCAAGCCCACCGAAGACTACGAAAAAATCAGGGATGTGACCGGCGGAGACAGCAAGCATGTCATTCTCTTTGTTGGCAACCTGATACCCAGAAAAGGGCTGCATTACCTGATCGAAGCAGCCAAACAGGTCATCAAAGAGAATAGGGAAACGAAGTTTGTGGTGGTTGGGGACGGTCCGCTCAAAAGCCATCTGATTTCCTATTCAAAAGAGCAGGGTGTTTCGGACAAGTTTGCCTTTTTGGGTTACGTTCCCGAAGAGACTCTTCACCAGTTATACAGTTGCGCTGACGTTTTTGCTTCCCCCTCAATTCAGGAAGGGCAGGGCATCACGCTGTTGGAGGCTCAAGCCACAGCTAAGCCGGTGGTTGC
Organism: Candidatus Bathyarchaeota archaeon; assembly: GCA_050123155.1. Lineage (GTDB taxonomy): Archaea > Thermoproteota > Bathyarchaeia > Bathyarchaeales > Bathyarchaeaceae > Bathyarchaeum. The sequence goes on from JASFHP010000003.1 coordinate 31,424, forward strand.
CTTCAATGTCACCGCAATCAGCGAAGTCGTGAAAAACGGGGAAACTGGGCTGCTGGTTAAACCGGACAGTCACGAGCTAGCTGACGCCATCTTAACTCTTCTTTCGGACAAGCCGCTGCGGGAGAAGATGGGGCGTTCTGGTCGAGAATTTGTTAGCAAAACTTTCTCTTGGGATGTTTGCGCCCAAAAACTGTTTCTGGTCTACTCTGAAGCGGCGGAACGCTTAGTCTAAGCCATCTTTCTTCAAAGGGTCAGTCGCTAATCACAACAGGCGAACTTCTGTCTCTTCTCTTAACGATCACGTAGGCAACAACGGCAATCAACGCCACGATTAAGGTGACAATTGCGGCGGTGATATACTCTGTTGGTATCTCCTGATCATCTGATGTTTGTTGATTTTCAACCACATTGAAGGGCAGCTCCGCACTTTGCATGATATACGTTGCACCTGAACACACAATGGAAACCGTCCATTCGCCAGCCGCATCCGGTGTATAGCTGAAGCTGAAGGAGCCATCATTTTGGGCTGCAACTTGCATGCTGTCTACGGTGCCGTCGGATTTCACTAAAGTCACATCTATGGGTGCATAAGCAATTGCGGGCGTGAGTTGACCACAACCTGTTATGGTTTCACCGGTTTTAACTTCATTTTTGTCTAATTCGGCGAGAATCTGACCGTGTGTCACTGTTTCCTCATCTAGGCAGTAAACGTTGCCGTCGTTGTTTCCGAAGTATAGCCTTCCCTCATACAGGGAGGGAGATGACCAGCTGTTAGAGCTCGTATCGAAAAAGGAGAGCCTGTCTCCATTTGTGGCGTTAAGAACATAAACGAAGCGTCTGTCTGTGGTGACGTAAACTTTGCCGTCAGCGTAGGCAGGTGAGGTGTACAGCTCGGTTCCTATCCAACTCTGCCAAACCACTTCCCCAGATGTGGCGTCGAGGGCTGTTATGAAGAACATGTCAATAATGTAGAGTTCGCCATCATGATACGCCGTAGAGGCAACCAGATAGCCGCCTATGCCTTCTGTGCCCTCAGTGGTAAAGTATGTCCACTCGATATCGCCAGTCTCCGCATTTACTCCATAGTAATTATACTTGTTCGCCGCCACAAAGACCATCCCATCTGCGACTGTTGGAGACACATGTAGGTCAGTGCCTCTGTCCGCCGCCATCACATACGGAATCTCACATTTCCAAACGCGTGAGCCCTTGGCAGCATCTATCTTGTAGAGTCCACCGCTGTTGGGCTCCTGCGAAGTGATGTAAACTGCTCCATCTGACACGGCTGGAGAAGAAGTGATGTAGCCTTCCGTTTTGCAGGTCCAAACGATGTCTCCTGAGTCGGCGTCAAGACAGTACAGATTGGTGTCCAGCGAGCCAACATACACCCTGTCCCCTACCACTAGAGGAGAAGAACGTATTCCCGTTACAGCCTTGAAGCTGGCTTCTATGTAGCCTCCAGCCTCTGTACTCCATATTCGGATGCCATTTTTTGCATCCAGACAATAAACATTCCCGTCGTCAGGTCCAACATACACCCTGCCGTCAGCTACAGCCACCGACGACTTAATTCGAGCCTCAGTCATGAAACTCCATAAGAGTCTGCCGTCTCTCGCGTCTAGGCAGTAAACGTTTTTGTCCTGCGAACCCACATAAACTCGCCCCTCGGCAATGACCGGCGTGGAGACGACTCCTCCGCCTGTTTGGAAGCTCCACCTGAGATTCAGTTCCGTGGGTCCTGACTGTCCAGCGCCACTGTTCTCCTTATCGCTGCGCCATGTAGACCATGAATCGCTGCCGATAGCCCATACCTCGTCGAGAGTTGTGTAGCTGTTCATCTTCATTTCTTCAATGTATCCGGGGATGATGTACAAGTTACCGTAGGCAACGGCAATCGAGTCTCTTGGGCAATGGGTCTCTATGGGCAACTCCCATATGAGCACCCCAGTGAAAGCGTCTAGGCACACAAACTCGGATTCGCTGTACTCCAAAGTGTAAGGATCATATGATGTCCTTTGACCAGTTGTGGCGTAGACTTTTCCGTCTGCAACCACTGGCCATCCGGGCCAAAACAGGTAACCTGGTCCTTCATATTTCCACACCAGATGCCCATCGTTTACATCCAAAGCGTAAAGATGCCCATCCTTGTTAAGCTCGTAGACCATGTCGTATGCTGCTGCACAGCCGCTGACCCAGTATCCAAGGTGTGTTCCCGGGTTGTATCTCCACAAGATTTTGCCCGACTCAGCATCGAAACAGTAGAATGTGTTGTCGTGTTCGCTTGCCTTGAGCAACTTGCCCTTATAGTAGGAGCCGGAGAAGCTCATTGCCCCTGTTGTAGCCGTGTCCCAGAGAATGTCGCCTGTAGTGGCGTTAAGAGCCACCTGGTGAGTCTCAAATGAGCCGGGGAACACTCTTCCGTCACCATATTGTATGCCCGTTCCTGATGATGTGCTACCGGACACGTAGGTTTCCCATTCCAGTGTAGGCGGCTCTGCGGGATTAGAGAAGTTCCAGGCTTGAACCACCGCGTCGCCTTGAACATAGAACATTTCTTCTTCTGGACTGTAAACACTCTCTGCCCAATAGGATACCTTAGCAGAAAACTCTTCGCTGATCCACAAAATTTCTCCACTTTCGGTTTCGAGACAGTATTCTGCCACAACAAGGCGGGTTTCATCGATTTTGAATACTGCTGGCCACCGCATATTGCCGGGAACCGTGGTGTTCCATATTACAGTTCCTGTGTCCTTGTTTAGGGCGATGACGTTCGTTGCTGTTGTAACCAAAACTTTGCCGTTGAAGGCTGTGACGTAACTTTGTATTCCCTCTATGGTTGTTTTCCACAGCATCTCTGACGATTCCGGGGCTGGCCCCTCTGAGAAACGTGTAAAACCGGGGTCGCCGTGAATCTGTGACCACTCATACTGAAGCAAATCGCCTTCATCAGCGATGCCGCTCACAGAATCGGAGAACACCACGAAAGACGACATAATCAGTAATAAAACCAGTGCGGATGAAGTTATCAGACGGGTGTGCTTTTGGGTTTTCATGTTTTCACTTTAAAGAGTTAGTTTGTGTAGGGCAAAACCGCGATTTCTTCTATGTATCGTAGGCGGCTTTACTCCCATGTGGTTTTACCATACACGGTTTTTACTGTTTATTCTGAATTAAATGTTTCTAAAGCAATCTTTGCATGTACATAAATTCATCCAAGTGGGAAAAAGCGTTCATTACCCGTTTTTTGAAGTGTTTTCAGTTTGCACCTCTAGACGATGTTTCTTTAGGTACATAAGAGCCTGTTTTTTTGTCTAAAATCCAAGAATTTTTTACAGAACTTACCTCGATAAGCCTTATTAACGGAAAAGTTAAATATAATCTCTCGTTTCCTACGTAATCCCGGATGGTTAACCTATGGTACGAGCCATGAGCGAGAGACCTCTCTTGTACATGATGACTTGGAGATGTACGAGAGCCTGCAACTACAACTGTTTGCACTGCAGTTTCGGCTCCAGCCCCGCCGCCATCAACGAAATCAACACCAAAGGCGGAATGCAAATCGTTGATGAGCTTTATGAGTTGGGGGCGAAGTGGTTTGGGCTGAGCGGTGGGGAACCGCTTGTGCGGAAAGATATTTTTGAGATCATTGGACATGCAAAGAGTCTGGGCATGAATGTGAGTCTCATAACAAACGGCTATTATGTTAAGGGGCGCATTCTCGACAAGCTTATCCGAAATGAGGTTATGACCGCGATAAGTCTTGATGGAAAAGAAGAATCGCACGATTTTATACGCGGCAAAGGCGCCTATGCAACAGCTCTTTTGGCCATGGAGAAGCTGTCTGAGGGCGGAATTTTTGATTGCATTGTAAGCACCCTGAATAAGCGTAACTGCTCGGAAGTGGATCATATCGCCGAGCTAGGTCACAAGTTTAATGCTACTCGTGTAGTTTATCACAACTATATTCCTGTTGGCAGAGCCGAAGAGCATCTGGAGTTGGCTCCCACCCCACAGCTGTATGAGACGGTTTTGAATAGAATCTACGATTTGATGCAGGAATATGATGGAAAAGTTGGCGTTAACGTGTATTGTCCCTTCTTCGCACGCATCGCAAAACAGCGGGGCATGCCCGACTTTGATTACTGGTTCAACAATGTGTTTCTTGGGCAGTGCTTCATCGGCGGCAGGTACATGGGTCTTCTGGAAGACGGTGACATCCGCCCCTGCGGCTTCAATGAAGGTTACCGTATGGGCAACATCAGGGACAAGTCGATGAAGGAAATCTGGACTAACATGCAAACATCCGAGTTCACTCGTAAGCTCCGGGATCGGAGTAACCTGAAGGGCAAATGTGGTGTCTGCGAGTACCGCGAAATCTGTGGCGGATGCAGAACCAGAGCAGAAATCTACACCGGAGACCTCTTCGAGTCTGATCCAGCGTGTGCCTATGTGCCCAAAATTTTGCGTGAGAAATGATGCATGTAAAGTCCAATGCTGGGCTTTATCTTTTTGTTGCGTAAACGATGATTCTGCCGTTGTTATAGATTTTGTCTAAGGCGGGAGACACTTCGATGTTCGATAAGACTTGCTGGGTGTCGACGGCAACAAATTTGATGTTGTATTCTTCAATGTAGGTGCGGAAGTCTCTTCCGTTAACTGGCAAATTCGTTTGTGAATCGAATTGCTGCTTCAAATCTGAGATTGTCCATTGCTCCATCTCTTCAGGCTCGAAGGCGTAAGCAAGTATGGAGAAAGAGACCTCTTGGTTTTCACCTTCGCCTAACTCGCCCAAGTCATATTTGAGTCTCAGGGCGTTTATGAATCGGCTGTTTAAGGCGCCGAGGCTGAGGAATGCGGTGGGTTCATCAAATTCGAAAGCGGTTAGTATGCCGTTTTGTGTGTCCCGTATTGCCACAAGTTTTTCGGGTAATGTGCCTGAGACTTCTGTTAATGCCCATTCGGTTGCGTTTATGTGCGTGGCGTTGTTCCATGGGTTCTGCCATTCAAGACGCTTGGGGATAAGCGCCTCCTTGAAGTCGCGGGAAATGTCGAAATTGTTAGTGAGCGCTATTTTGATGTATTCCAAGTTTTGGTGCGCCTCAACGTTCCACTCGACGTCGATTACGGAGCTGCTGCTTGAAACTGTAACTATCTTCTTCAACGTGAAGTGTTCGTGGACGTACTCGGAAATCAGCTGCGCCTTGTCTGTGGAGTTCTGTGTCCAGTAAATGGTTTCGTCAGTTTCGGAGAGCAGAACCGTCACCCATTCGCCATCAGGATTAATGTAGGTGACTTCAACTTCGTTGTTGGGGATAGTTAGAGCCTTAGTCCAGATATTGTAAATTGAAACGTATATTGCCTGACCAGCGCTTGGGCTTACCGGGTCAAACTCTCGGCTGAGGGTGACAGAGTTCTCTATCTCATAAAAGCTGTACAACACTGACTCGGCAACCGTGCTTCTTTGGTAAAGAGGATCCGTTTCCTGCATTGTTTGGTGATCAGAAAAGATGTAAAACCATGACCCCGGGCTTCTGGTGGTAATCACTGTGCCGTCAGGAACTGAATGCTGCTTCACCCACATGCCAGAGTCGTAGCTGGGGATTGATGCTCTCTCGTAAAACTGTGGGTAAGTCTCGATTACTGGAAGAAAGGCAAGAATTTGGGCGAAAAATATGGAGAATGCTATTGCTACGGTGATGATTTTGGCGGCAGTTTGTATGTTGGCTTTGTTTGTGACTTTCGGAATCAGCTTTGATTCTATGTATGCAATTGATTCTGCGATGCTGTAAACCGTCACGCCGGCGAGAATGGCTATTGGTGTGGCAAGGAAGTAGATGAATCGGTGGTATGGCAAGTAAATTTCGAAGATGTATAGCTGAGCCAAAAGGAAGGGAACGGCTAGCCAAAAAATAATCAGTATCGACGATTTCAGGGCTTTTTTCTTCTTCACCAAAATGAAGATCAGGGGGATACCCGCTACAGCCAAAAAGAGGCTTGCTCCAAGGTTTTTGATTAGAGAATCAAGTGTAACTGCGGAGATGTTGTAGACGTTCTCTTTCATCGCAAAGAACAGGTGCTCTATGATGATGTCGGCGTATTCAATCAGCATCCTTGCATACCATGCCATCAGAGCTAAGCCGCCACCCACTATTACGGCGAAAAAAACTACGAGTTTTCTTTTTGATCCGATGGTGCTGACTAAGAATGCGGGGATAAACATCAGAACGAAAAGGAATGTGGCAAGCTGATGGGATAACACGATTGTGAAGGCTCCCAGAAACAGGAGGAAGGTTTTGATTGAGATTCGGAAGTCCTTGTTCAGTATGTAAAAGATGAAGGCTATGTAAGCTAAACCCAGAAAGTTTGCGTAGCCTCCCCAAAAAACCATCTCAAAAAGTGGAATTGACAGGATCGTGAAGACGGATGAAGCAACGGCGACACTTGTCCCAAAAAGTTTTCGACTCAGCAGATACGTGGACAACAGGATCAGCACGTTGAGGGTTGCAATCAACAGTTTCAGAAGAAAAGCTGAGACCATAACGTCAAGGGTTCCTGCAAAAATTTGGAGCATCGCCACGATGACGTGGAAGAAGGGTGGGTACCATGCGACTTCGCTGTAGCTGACTCTCTCGTCTGTCACTATCTGTTTTGCTTTTGCCAAGTGTACCGCTGGGTCGTTTCCGGGAAGAACTCCGCTTGTGGACATCTGGTGAACTGTAACAACGAAGAGGGTGGAGGCGGCGATTAGGACGAAAACAAGTTTAATAGTGGACAGCCTTAGCTTTTGCACCGATTATCCTCCAAAGCAGCAGGATATGATTGGATATATGACTAGTAGATTCAGCATATAAAAACATCCAGTTTTCAGTGGACTATTCTGTCAGCCACCAACTAAACAATGTTCTAGATCAAACTTCTACTCACATCATAATATATCCATTTTCGCAAATACATCCGTTTTCTCAGCATTTTTGCGCACGAAACTTCCCTTTTAATGTACGTCGTCTCGTGTATCTTAAGGTTAAGGTCATGAAGCAACTATTCTGCGATTGCTGCGGTGATGCAGTCAAAGTCGTGTATCCATGCAAATTTGTTTTTCATGACGGCTTAACCTGCAATTTCAATGTCTGCTTAGACTGTATGGAAACTGGAACTCTGGAAATAAACCTCAAACGAAAGAGGCTGGTTTCTAAAATCCTCCTCAGACTCTCAAAGAAAAGGTAACCTTCATGAAACAGGGCAAGAACAGAAATGTTCTGAAACTCGAACGCTCTGTTCTAATCCATGGAACTAAATGGAGCCCAACCATAAGATATTCGTGAGTGGGATCGGAAGGATGCAGAATTCAGTAAAACATGTGACTGTTGACGAGCTAAACAAGCTAGTGGAAACTATTGCACGCGTGAACTCAGAACCCTGCGGTTCCTAGAAGCGGGTTCCTGTTTTTGTTTCACTTTGTCACCTGAAAAACTGTGACGTTTCCGCCCTTGAACACTATCCGAAACTTTGGGTCTTCCGAGAATTTCAGATAGACATCCTGATCTCTGCACACCACATATGAGACGTTGTATTCCTTCATCATTTCAACGTAATCCCATGCAATGAGCGGCTCAGAAGTTACAGTTTCTAGGGGAGAACTGGCAAGCTCAGAAAATACCATTTCAACTTCATATGGGTAGCTTAGGTCCTCTACGTCAACAACGCCGACCAGCATTTTGGCGTGTACACTGCTGTTCTGTGAGCTGTAGGTGATTTCAGCGCAGTTTGTAGTATTCTGTTTCAGTTCAATCAGCGGATCGGCTTCTGTGAAGATCACCTGCCCAGCTGCCTCATAGAATGAATTGTATGCTTCAATCGTCACTGGCGTTGACTCGTCATTTATTGTTATGTTCCTGTCTGCTGTTGTGTGAAGCGTAAACTTGGCGTCGAAATTGCTGATTTGCGCGTCTTTCGCTTCTATCTCGTATGATAGTTCGGCGAATCTCACTCCCTGTCGAACTGCCAACGTCTTCTTAACCGTAAACAAGTCGTCTTCAAGCGTCATCGTCAGAACTGCCACGTTTTCATCTTTCGCTAGTGTAGAGGTTTCCTTTATTGTCATGTTTGCCAGCGTCGTGTTTCCTTCGGTGTAATCGATTCTGGTTTCAATGCTTTCGAAATTGAACAGTGTGTAGGGTTCTCCGCTCCATGTTTCTATGCTGAACTCGGGGTTGTGGCGCGACAGGTATGGTCCATCCTCTCTGACTTGGATTAAGCCGTTGTCGATGTAGTAGTCGGTGTCGAGGAGAAGCTGCGCTGATTTGGCAATCTCCACCTCATGAGAGTATATCAGAAACTCGATGCTGGCTGCGCTGAGCGTGGTTCTTTCTCCGATTCCGGAGAGCCACCATCCGTAAAGGTGATCGGCGACGAAAACAGAATCTTCAGCTGTGTTGTTTCTTATCCACTCCAGCGCCGTGGCTTCAGGTCTCTGTATTGTCGTGTAAAAGTTTGCTCGTTTCATGCCTTCGTATGGAAAGATAGACCACAGCGAAGCGATGATGAAGCCGAAGAGGATTGCAGTGGAAACTATTACAGGGAGTATCTTTTTGATTCCGTTCCATTTGATCTTCAAGAATCTGTTGATGGCAAGTGATGTGTAGAAGAAAAGGTAGAACAGCCCACCAGATATTATCATGATTCCGGGGAAGTCGATGAAGTACATGAATCTTGAGTAGTCCGTGAATATGCCGAAAATGTAGGCTTGAGTCAAAACTATGGGCACAATAAACCATGCCACCAGCAGCAGGCTTCCGCTGTCAAACCATCTTTTTCTGGATGCTCTGAACATCAAAACCGCTGGAACGAGAGCAACAAACAAAGTCAAGATTATGGGCTCAACGGAACGGTTTGCAAGCATCAGGTTTCTGTTATCCAGTCCCCCCGTGAGCGCTCCCTCCGCTGAAACCCCCAAGTAGAAGCCCGCGACCCTGAGTATCCACGGCGACACCGCCAAGATTCCGAATGCCACCGAAACACCGAAGAAACGTAGAGTGCTCCAGATTTTCATTTTGTCGAACCTCCTGAGTTTGCCTATCAGCAGCAAAACAAAGTACAGCATCAGGATTGGGAAAAAGATGAACAGGCTAAATGTGTGGGTTAGAATGAGGATTCCGAAGAGCAGCGTTCCCATCAGCAGATGAGAGCGGCTTGGCTGGTCGAGGTCTCTTAGAAACAGGTAGAATATCACGGCAATCAGGGCAAGGGATACGATGTTGGTGTAGCCGCCCCAGCTTATCATCTCAGTGCTTAACGCTGAAACCGCTGCAAAAAAGGCTGCTATCACGCCTGCGTTAGGGTTTCTCCAGATTCTTTTGGATATCAGGTAGGCAGGGAAAACTATGAACGCGCTGAAAAAGGCGGCGGTGATTAACTGTGCAAGAAGCAACGGCATTCCAGTTAACAGTATGAGGGTGGATACGAAAAAATGGAATCCTGGGGGAGTGGCAAGCTGTTCTCCTCCCATGTGATAGGGGTTCCAGCTGGGCAGTTCTCCCTGATCTAAAATCAGGTTTATGATGCTGCCGTGAAAGCCAATGTCTGAGCTTGGCGGATACTCGTTGTGGAAGACGAGGGCTGCCCTAAACAGGAACGCAAAACCGAACATTGCCAAGAACAGCACAGTTCTCTTATGTCTCACCGCAGACGCCATCCAACCCGATATGACCTACCTTTCAGTTGAACAAAATTTATTGTTTGCCCAAAACACAACCATTCCACAGAGCATATTAGGAAACTAATAGAGGTACATTGTTGAAAACAGTCTTTTTTCAGGAAACTAGGCTCGAATCAAAAATTCTTGACCTAAATCAGGCATTTTTTTCTTCATCTCTACCATTGTTTCTAGAAGTTCTTCATTACCCGAGTAGTAACTTCCTTTTTGGCTTATGGCTTCTGCCTTCACTAATCTCTTCAAAATCATTTTCAAGTCTAAAGGATTTATTGGACGGTCATAATAATATCCATAATCCATTCTAATTGAACGCATATTGCGATAAACGGTTTGTTCTGATTCTAATTCTGGCAAATAAATTGAGTTGTCAATATGAATAGTTGGCTCTAAAATTGTTAACTGAAAGACATCCCTCAAAGTTGGATAACGCTGTTGTATCATGTGTGAAAGAACTACATTTGTGAATTCTTCTTCATTATTGTTTACTTCTTCTTTTAATGAATGAAACACATTTCCTTCACGATAGCCATCGTCAACTCTACGAACTATTTCCAACCCTTCAAGTAAATTCAAATAAAGCTTCATTTTTTTCCGTCTTTCAGGGGAACGTTGTGCATTAATATCATCATCAAGTATTTCATGTTCATCCCAAAGATAGAATAAAACAGAGATTATTGGGTCAAAAAAGTGAGAGGATTCAGAAATTCGAACAAGATTGTGTGATGATGCAGTAATTACTATGCGTTCTGCTCTTTCCTTCCAAAGTTTAAAGAACAGATTTAGATTAGCTATGATGTCTTCCCTAGAAGATGTCTTTTCCTTTACAATTTGGTTATCTGCGTTTATTGAAATAGTTCCTATTTTTCCTATTTTAAGAACACGCATGGTTCTTTTTTCAGGTAATAGATCATCTTGAATTAGTAAAGGATAATCTGATCTCAAAGTAGAGACATAAAGATTCTCAGTTTCATTGTATTCTGGCTTATCAACTAAAACCAAATGACCATAATTAGAGAAAGCATGACGTTTTGCAACTTTCTCAAGCATAATGCTCATTCATTAGTCTCTCCTTCAACAATATTAGATGCCCATTCACGTATTTGTCTTTGCTGGGTTTTAATTACATTTACTCTTGCCATTCTACTTTCAAAACCCCACTTACTTGTAAATATTCCTACTTCCTCATCTTTTTCAGACCTATCCAAAGGTTCATTATAAGTTACCATGTTTGTTTCTGAGTCAAATCCAATAACAACAACTGCATGCCAAACTTCATCGGGCGGGTCAGCATTATTTATCCAAACAATTACAGGAGTTTCTTTTTCAATTATTTCTTTTTTTATTTGTCGAAAATTCCCCAAGATATCTGTCTTAAATACGACTACTGGATTTCCCTTACAAAGAAAAGTGTTGATATTTTCAACGTCTTTTGGAATCGTTCCATCTATTTGCATGTTCACAATTTTGGAAATTCTTTTTATTGACAATCTTGGAATTGATTCGCCATATTTTGTTCTAAGGTGCTCCAAAACCATCTTTATGCAAGTCGGCACACACTGGTTATGTCTTTGCGGTTGCCCCCATAGAGGAACGTTCAATTTAACCATTTAAGGGTTGACTCCAGAGCATGCTTCAATAATTCCAGAGTTAGTTTATTCTTTTGTTATTAGAATATCTATTTTTCGGTAAATATTTCATTTTATCTTCGTTGGAAAAAAGATATTGATAAAACACATGTAAACTCAAAATTACATTTGCAGTCTAATAGAGGTTCATTGTTGAAAACAGCCTTTTTTCTGGAAAACCAAGCGAGACAATATTGGGTTGTTTAGTGGATGTTTTTGAAACGCCGCACTTCAGAGGTGAAAATATATCTTGTTCGACCACGTTTATGATTCCGTTGGGAAGTGACGACTCTGTATGATGTGATGATTGTTGGCTCTGGACCCGCTGGCTTGACAGCCGCCATTTACACGAGCAGGGCTGGACTGAAGACTGTTGTTGCCGCCGGAATGTTGTGGGGCGGTCAGCTCATGCTTACACAGGAAGTGGAGAATTTTCCGGGATTCGAAAACGGAATCCTTGGACCCGAACTCATGGAGAAGATGCGGAAGCAGGCTGAACGCCTCGGCGCAGAGCTGATCTTCGAAAACGCCACCTCTGTAGACTTCAAATCCAAGCCCTTCAAAGTAACCGTTGGAAACACGGTTTACGAGGCAAAAACGGTCATTCTAGCCACCGGAGCATCAGCCAAATGGTTGGGTCTAGAGAGCGAAGAGCGGCTGAGGGGCAGAGGCGTCTCGGTCTGCGCCACATGCGATGCACCCTTTTTCAGAGACAAGAAGGTTGTGGTTGTTGGGGGAGGCGACACAGCCATGGAAGAGGCATTTGTTCTCTCCAAGGTTGTGAACGAAGTCAAGGTTATCCACAGAAGAAACAAGCTGCGAGCATGCAAATTCCTTCAGGAAAAGGCTTTCGCGGATCCCAAGATAACGTTTGTCTGGAACAGCACAGTCACTAAAGTTCTGGGCAAGGACAGAGTGGAGGGGGTTAGGGTCAGAGATGTTGTTTCCGGCGAAGAAACTGTTCTCTCCTGCGACGCTGTTTTCTTGGCTATCGGTCACAAACCCAACACAGACATCTTCAAAGACCAAATAGAACTGGACCAAACAGGCTACATAGTAGCCAGAAACGGCACGCGAACCAACATAGAGGGAGTCTTTGTTGCAGGCGATGTTGCAGACAAACGTTACCGCCAAGCCATCGCCGCTGCTGGCTCCGGATGCAAAGCCGCGCTGGACGCAGAAAAGTATCTGATTGAAACCTAGAAGATGGTTCTTTACGTTCTGTCTTGGTGTAGACAAAGTTTTTACACAGGATACTCCATAAACTGAATCTGCATCTTTCTCTATAGACTAAGGCAGCGGAGAAAAGGAGCAGCCAACAATGAGCGCACCATCTTACTCCAAAAAGCTGGGAATCGTCGGCAAACCAAACACTGGCAAATCCACACTTTTCTCGGCTGCAACCCTAATACCCGTGGACATCGGAAACTACCCCTTCACCACCATCAAACCCAACCGAGGCATAGGATACCTGCGAACCCCATGCGTCCACCCCGAATTCAACGTCGAAGACAACCCCAAAAACAGCCTCTGCCTAAACGGAATCAGGCTAGTCCCAGTTGAACTGATCGACGTGGCAGGGCTTGTACCCGGAGCATGGGAAGGACGGGGACTAGGAAACCAGTTCCTAGACGAAATCAGAAAAGCAGACGCTCTCCTCCACGTGGTTGACGCTTCAGGCTCAACAGACTGTGAAGGAAGAATGTGCAAAAAAGGCTCCCACGACCCCCTGGAAGACGTGAAGTTTCTTGAAAACGAAATAACAATGTGGATGAACCAGATACTGAAGAAGGATTGGTCAAAGATGGCTAGAACAGCCGGTTCAGGCAGAGCCGACATGGTTTCGCTTCTTGAGGAGCGTTTGACCGGCTTATCCATCAAACGGTACCACATAATTGAGAGCCTAAGAAAAACTGACCTCAACATGGACAAGCCGGAACACTGGAGCAACGAAGACATCATAAAATTCTTGGACATTCTGAGAAGCGTCTCCAAGCCAACACTGATCGCAGCCAACAAGATTGATCTCCCAACAGCAGAAGAGAATGTTGAGCGGCTAAAAGAAAGCGGATACGATGTGGTGCCCTGCAGCGCAGAAGCAGAACTGGCGCTCAGAAGAGCCGGAGAAAAAGGCTTAATCGACTACACGCCCGGAGACTGCAAGATAACCACAAGAAACCCTGAAAAACTCACCGCCGCCCAGCGCAAAGCGTTGGAGGCTATTCAGGAACAGATTCTGTATAAATTTGGGTCCACCGGCGTCCAAGAAGCCATCAACACAGCATTCTTTGAGCTCCTGCAGATGGTTGCCGTCTATCCAGTGGAAGACAGTGAACACCTCAGCGACCACAAGGGCAGAGTGCTCCCCGACGTATACCTCGTACCCTACGGCACTACTGTGCGACAACTCGCCTACATCATCCACACCGAACTGGGAGACAGCTTCATCCACGCAATCGACGTTCGCGGAAAAAACAGAATCGGAGAAGACTACGTGCTGAAGAACAGAGACGTGGTTTCTATAGTCAGCGCCAAAAAAAGAGGATAAAACTTTTACTTGCCGAAACGGCGCTTCCGCCTCTGATACGTTCTAACCGCACGCAGAAGATCTATAAATCTGAAGTCTGGCCAGTTTACATCCACAAAACACAGCTCGCTGTAGGCGGATTGCCACGACAGGAAGCCGCTGAGCCTCTCTTCTCCAGAGGTTCGGATGATGAGATCAGCGTCCTGCCTTGGCATGTGAGCCGTGTACAGGTATTTCTCGAAGATCTTCTCATTTATTTTCTCGGCTTTCAGTTCGCCGTTTTTCACTTTTTTGGCTATCTTCTTTGTTGCGTCAACGATTTCTGCTCTTCCGCCGTAAGCCATAGCCACATTCAAGAATCGGTCATCATACGTTTTTGTTGCTTCTTCTACGCGCTGAATCACTTCTTGGGTTGATTTAGGTAAAAGGTCAACACGTCCGATGGCTTTAACTCTGATTTTGTTTTCGTGAATTCTCTCATTCTTAAGAATCGAATGCAGTTTTTCCTCAATCAGCTTCATGATCTCCTCCACTTCTTTCTGTGGACGGAGAAAGTTTTCAGTTGAAAAAGCGTATAGGGTAATGAATTTTACATCCAGTTCCATGCACCAATCCATGAGGTCATCAATCTTGTTGGCGCCGTGCCGATGCCCAATCCAAGGAATCAAAGCTTTGTGGGCAGCCCATCTTCTGTTTCCGTCGAGGATGATGGCTACATGCTCAGGTTTTTTTTCATCCTTAACTTGGAACCACAGCCACTTCTCATATAACTTGTAGATTCCCAGAAGAGAAAGCAAACCTTCAAGCATAGTTTTTACCACAGAGACTTAACCGATTCGGTATTACACTTTTTGTCAAGTTATTTAGTTTTTCTAATCCCAGTAACTAGATACCGGAAGTATATAGACAGAACCTTCAGATAATAATGTTTCCAGTTTTCCGTAACTTTTTGCGTGTGCACAGAAACTGAACAAACGTGAGGCACTTTAAGGCATCCAACCGGTCTGCCTGTCAGCTTTCCTCGAAGTCCTCCATATCATTCTCTGTCTCTTTGAAGTAGCCTCTGTATTGTCTACGCAGAAATATCACAGTTATGACTGTTAACACGATCACTGGTATTCCCCCAGCGATGGCGATAAGCAAGTAATCATAACCGAATGCCGGGTTGCTGAGTATCTGCGAAGCCTGAACAAACATAACTGAAGACACGGCGACCCCAACTACTATGACAACGGTACGCCACAACCGTGGGTCCCGCTCAAAAAACCAGCGAACCGCCCTACCTGACAATATAACGCACATACCGATAGCGATGAGGTATGTTGATCCATAAAGGAACTCTCCGACAAGTCTTGGAATATGCGAAAAAGGGTCAATCACCGTGGTGGCATTTGTCACGGGATCAGTTACTGGCGTAACAAAATTTGCCACTGCAGTCCCTCCCAGATAGCCGCCCACAAGAATCAGCAAGATTCCTGCAAGCGCTGAAAAGCTTGCTATCTGCACAGTGAATGGAGGAGGAGAGTAGTCTCTCATCCATTTGATGAAGTTCTGGTATGTTTTGTCTACCCTGAACCCTCGTAGAACAAGGAAAGAACCAATGATTACGCCGAGGGCTGGTATGGCATACGTTAATCCTCCAGGGATAAATGATAGGACACCTAAAACTACAAGAAGGATTCCCGGTAGACCTAGCAACATTCGGGAGTAGCGGGGATTCTCTACAAGAACTTTCATGTATCGCGAAAAGAGAGCGGCTGTTTCTTCGATAGATTTGCTGTGCTGTATCACAATTCTTCGAACAGAAGTAACCGGCACTCTTGACTCAATAAGCGGCAACACCATCTCGTCCGTGTATCCGTCAGTAACGAGGATAACATCTGTTGCAGGAAACTCCTTCAGAACATCAGTCAGTTCGGATACCAGTTGCCTGTCAGCCTCCACTCCCTCCAAATCGGAGCCTGCTATGGTTGCAACCTCATGCTCTTCTCTTTTCTTGGCACTCTTCTTCAGGTTGTCGTAGATGCGGACAGCTTCGAACATAGCATTGGCGTCAGCTTCCTCAGGGTCTCGGAGAGCCAGACTCGCAGCAGCATTCACGTTCTCTTTTCTTCCAAGAACAGGCGTGTTTATTCCCGCCTTCATGCCGAGATCGTCATCCCTGTCGACACATAAAACAAGAATACGCTCAGGCTTAGCTGCTGTCGGCATATTTGCTCTCCCTTTGTTATTCCTTTGTTTGGAGGCACACTTTAATCTTCTCTTCACATTTACTATTCACGACTCTGTGAATAAGCTTTGTCTGTGAATTTCAGAGACTACACTAGCCCCTTTTCTGCAAGAATCTGAAATTCTTCCCACAACAGCTTCTCGCCGCGCTTCAGCTTCGCTAATGCCCTCTTCTCCAGCTCTTTCTGGAGTTCACTCTGACGTTCAGCCTGCTTTTTATCCGCTTTTTCCTTCAAGTCTCGTTCAATGTTTCTAATTTTTTCCACAATTTCAACGCATTTTTGGTGCAGTTTCTGGGCTTGCTGCTTGGTTTCCACATGTTTCTTGTGGGCATCATCAGCTTCAATTTGGAGTTTGCGGGCTTTGTCTAGGACTTCAAGCATCTGTTCATGGAACTTTTGGCTCTGTTCAGCCAGTTCAGAAAGTTTTCCGTGAAGGGTTTCTGCTTCAGCTCTAGAGCTTCTTTCTTCGGTTCGCAGCTCAACGACTTTTTGCTTCAGTTTTTTTGTTTGTTTCTGAACTACGAGTTGAGCTTCAAGCTGCCTCACCCTGTTAACTAAGTCCTGCTCTTCCTTCACTGGGAGGGATGTTGTTTGAATCTTCCAGTCGATCTCCTCAATCTCCCTTTCCACCTGCCGCAGGTCTCCTTTCGGCTTCTCTTCATTCAACGCCCTGATTTTCTCTTGTAACCCCAAAATCTGTTCGCGCTTCTCTCCGCGTTTAACCTTCACCTGATCACGCAGGTTTTTCAGTTCCTGAACCTTCTCGTTTAAGGCATCTCTTTTTTCTTTGATGCTGTTTGCTTCTTTTCGCAGATTTCTGATTTTTTCGTGGATGGCGTTTCTCTTTTCAGCCCATTTCTTGGCTTCCATGTTCAGTTTGTTTCGTTCTTCCTTAAGCGGGGTTAACTCTTGGTTCAGTTTTTCGATTTCGTGCTCAGGGGAATCAGACATTTTCTTTCAATCCTATGTTGGGTTTTGCTGATCTTGTGATGAGATGGAAAAAAATTCGTGATTGTGATGGTTAAGGGTTTTGTTCCAGTATGATTCTCGCATCGACTGTTTTTGCTCCCTTATCGTAAACCATTACAGGATTCAGGTCAAGTTCCTTGATTTCTGGGTGATCCATCACCAGCCTCGACGTGTTCACCAAGATTTTCGCTATGGTGTCTATGTCAAGGGGTGGTTGACCGCGGTAGCCTCGGAGGATGGGGTACGCCTTTATTTCTGTAATCATCTCTTTGGCGTCCTCTTCAGTTATTGGGGCAATTCGGAATGCCACGTCTTTCATGATTTCCACGAAGGTTCCGCCGAGTCCAAACATCAAAGTTGGTCCAAACTGCTGGTCTTTGATTGCCCCCACTATAACCTCTGTTGAGCAAGGCGCCATCTCCTGAACTAGTATGCCGTCAATTTTTGCGTCTGGTTTATGTTTCTTCACGTTTTCTATGATTTTGTTGTATGCGTTTCTGGCGTCCTCTCTGCTGTTGACGTTAAGGATTACTCCGCCTACGTCAAATTTGTGGAGCACATCAGGAGAAACGATTTTTAGGACTGTGGGGTACCCGATTTCTTCGGAGAACTTTTCTGCTTCGTCGGCGGTTTTCGATATCTTCAGTTTTGTAACTGGGATTCCGTATTCTTTGCAAACCGTTTTGGCTTCATGTTCAAGAAGGAAGGTTCTTCCCTCAGCTCTAGCCTCTTCAAAGATTTCGGTGACTTTCCTCGACAACGTCAACAACCTTTTTTCTTGGCTGCAGAGATGTAGGTAAGTTTTTCCCCTTTCTAACTCTTTCGCACATACTATCCATAAACTCTTCAATCTTTTGTTGCTTGGTTTTTCAGAAAAAGACTGTTTTCAACAATGTACCTTTATTAGGCTCCTAATATGAATGCCAACATTCAATCAAAATATTAATAGCTGGATAAACTAACCATGTCTGTTGCTGTATATGTGGAGGCGTATAGAAGATGAAGATTGGAGTATTAACGGGTCAACCAGAACCAGCTGAAGGCTTTGATGAGACGTTCTATTACGTCAAATCATGCACAGGCAGAATCAAGAAACCTGCAGGCGGAGTTTATAATGTGATTAGCTGTTTTGGCGATAATGTAACTGCACGAAAAAGACCCGAGTGGGTAGCTGTTTCTGAATCAGGTAAAGCAGTTAGAGCCAACAGAAGTCACCGTTTTCTTTGGGACCACATCTGCCCAAGCGTTGAAGAGTATAGGCTTCAGATTCTTGATTTAGTAAACGACGCCCTGAAGGTTGACGTCACTGGAATTCATTTAGAGTCCATAGGCTTTCCAAGGACTGAGTATTGTACATGTGACAGGTGTGTCGAGAAGCGCAAAGAAAGCAAACTAGAATGGACTGAATGGAGAGCAAAAACAGTAACCGACCTTATAGCAGAAGCCTCAAAACTAGTTAAAGACAACAAAAAAAGTTTCTCAGTGACAATACTACCTGACCCCTGCTTTGGCAAAGAAAGATACGGTGAAGACTTTCACGCTTTAGCAAAATATGTTGATTTCTTTCTCGTACCCATTTACGACATGGCGTACTCAACAACGTACTGGCTAGAAACTTTGGCACTTGATTTCAGTAAACAACTTGAAAAACCGCTCTACATCGAATTGTACGCAAGCGACCCTGGACCTAAAATAAAAAACATATTAGCAGCAATAGTTTCCGTATCCAATTACGCTGACGGAATAATACTTGCCACTCATGACCCCTGCTTAACCAAAAAAATACAAGAAACAATTGTTACAGACAATGAACTCACCAAATTTCTACAAAGACACGAATGCGAGCAGATGACCAGCATAATTGAAAAATGGAAAAAGGTCTGTAACCCCTAGAGTCAATGTTCTCAAAAACACTAACAAGCCAACATGATGGTTCGGGGGACGGGACCCCCAACCCTAATTTACTAGTAAAATATTGCTATTTAGTTACCTGTCAGGCATATTGGATTTTTTATGTAGTCTTGGTTACGCAGTTTCTTTACTCTTATAGACTTCCTGCATTCTAGTGGGTCTTCTGTTTGAGTGATTTCTATTTCTCCATCAAAGAGGTTAAGAACTGTTGTAGCCTGATCTGTAGGATGTTCTTTCGGATCCATAACAGCCAGCAATGTGAAGCCCTTTGATCCGAGATCGGTGATCAGCTCTGACGTCCAGTTTCTTGCAGTTTTTGTCCCATACTCTACGAGAACGTCGGAAAGAATTTCAACACAAACCCGTCTCTTAGCCACAGACTTGCCTATGCCTCGACAGGCTTTAGCTAACGCAATACCGAGGTTTGTCAGATCGTTTGTACCCCGCAACTTGTACACGTTTGGAAGATCAGGAACTGGACTCTTAGGTTTGGGGTTGCACAGGAACAGAATGAAGTTTGGTTTAGCTAAAAGGTCTTCTAAATCAACAGCTTCTTTTGATATGTAGAAAGTGATGGCGCCTTCATCAGCTCCAGCCTTCAAGAAATTCTTCATCATCATCTCTCGTTCATCACATGGAGGACCAGCCAAAACAACAGCATACTCATTTGGAATACCCCCCAGCAACAGCGAGTCCAGCTCTTTGGTTCCCGTGGATACGCGACCTTCAAGTATTATTTCTTCGACTTTAATCTCCACTGATTTGAGTTCAAGAGACTTGTCTTGTCCAAGTTCGTTTAAGTAGTGAACTCTTGGCTTCAGCAGGTATGTCCCTTTCTTTGAAGGTTGAAGAACCAGCTTAGCCTCCACCAGCTTCAGTGGAACAAGCTGTTTTCCTTTCATGTTAAGGCAGGTTTCTTCCAGCCGGTAGATTTCGGGTTTTTTGACTACGATAAAGTCAGAAGGGACAAAATCTTCAACCCTAGTCAGCAGAGCAGGTTCTTTGCCTGCATTAACAAACTCTAAGGTTAAACAGAAGGATTCTCCAACTTTCACTTCTCTAGTTCTGGCGATTAGATTCGCTTGGACATTGGCATGTTCAAACTGCTCCAAGCCAACTGAGACTTCGCTGGTCTGCGCAGGCGTAGCAAATGACATGGTGGTTGAAGCAACAGCAGGAGCATGTAACACTTCATTAAGAGAAACCGCCAATTTTTTCTCTTCTCTGACTGTTTTGAGAATCAATTGAACTTGGGCAGTCTTTTCAGGCTGCTTAGCTTTCAAAAAGGAACCAGCAGAGATTTGAAGCAGCTTTTCAGCCATCTGGTATTGTTTAATCTTTCTCTCCTGATCTACTTCGCCTTCAGCTTGATTCATGAAAACGTGAGCGTCAAAAAGCCGTTGAGTGGCTTTCGCGTATTCTGAAGCGTTTTTGAATCCAGCCTGCAGGTAGCTGGAGGCAGCATTTTTCATGTGCCCTTTAGCTGAAGTGTGCTCAGCCAAATCCAAACTGTCTTGGTAATTTATTCCAGCTGCTAAGCCTTTGCAAAAGCTGCTGTTGCCCAGCGCCCAGAGGCTCGTTTTTTTGGTAACACTGAAATCTTTTGCGCGTCCAAAAAGTTTAGCAGCTTCCAGATACAACTCAGGGGAAGATGTTTCTTCAGCTAATGCCATCCTCTCCCAGGCCCTGCAGAGAACTGCAATCAGTTTTAGTTCTTTGCGTTCAGCTTCAGACTCTAATTCTTCGATGATTTGGTCAAGTTTTTCTGATGCTTCTGCGTAGCTTTTTGAGCTGTTTAGATATTTGCCTTTTCTGTCTAGCAGTTTTGCTTCTTCTAGAAGGATTCGGGCTTGGCAGAATTTGCGTCTAAGGTCAGTAGCCTTGAGCAGTCTTGTTGCCATTTCTTTTTCTTCTGGAGAAGTGATTTCTTCAAGTTTTTTGTTGATGTCTGTTTTTGCTTTGCCGAATTGTTCATTTGCTTTTTGGAATGTCTGTTTTGCTTGTTGAGTGCTTTCGCTTCTGCTTAGGCCTTCGGCTTCTTCGACATTTGCCCAAGCAAAGAAGTTAGCGGTCATGTAACTCCATGACTCAGATGATTCGTGGAGCTCTGCAGCCTTTTTGTAGTGTTCCTTAGCTTTGTCATAGTCTTCTATTGAGTGGGCATATCGGGCTTGTTCTATTTGGCTCCACGCCCGCATATACGCTGAGTGTTCATTGTAGAATTGTTTGAGTTGGGGAATATTTTTGGAGGCGAGGTCGTATTCTGCAGCTGCCAGTTCATAGTTTTCTGAGGATTTTTGGTGCTCGCCTGACACATCAGTAAGCTGTGCTACTTGCCAATATGTTTCAGCCATTCGAGTGGGTAAATCCGCATCTTTGATGAATTCGATTGCACTTTTGTATGCTTTGATTGCTCTGCAAATCGTCTTTTCGTCTTTTGTCAGAGAATAGATTTGCCGTAGAATCCCACCGAGGTTATAATAACGCATTCCAAAATAGAAAGTTCTTCCGAAATCGCTTCGAGTATGAATCTTTTTCCGCGTTTCCATTACTTTGATGGCCTTTTCTTCTGAAATGGCTGCCTTGTTAAGTAGTTCAATTTTTTTAGTGTTATCTGTTTCTATATTTGCCAGCTGACGTTGCGCCACCGAAAGCCCAGAAAGAGCAGTCTGCAGGTTAAATGGTATAGGATTAGTTTTTTCTGAATGAGTTAGATATTTTTGTGCGTAAGTTAGGGCTTGTTTAAGCAGTTCTCGCTTTTCTGTGATGTCTGTTTTTGTATTAGAGAGCATGCCTAAGTTCCAGCTTAAATTGAAATAGAAGCCGCCATAATGGTCTATGGTCCAGTCATGTAACTTCTCCATTCCATCTTCTATCATTTTTTTACTGTTTTTAAGTAGTTTTTGTTTTATTTCTGGATTAGTTTCAGATTCTGTCAGAAAGTTAAGTGCCGTGCTATACCAAAGGTAGGAAAGGCACAAACCCAAAACAAGATCCATGATTTGAAAGATGTGTGTGGCTTCGCGAGCCAACTTGGCGGCTTTTTTTAATGCTTTTTGTCGTTTGCTGGGGTCATCCAATATCCATGATGACACAACAGCTGCGGAGCTTGTTAGGCATTTTCCAAAACCTAATGTAACATTATTTCTTGTGATATTGCCATATTTTATAGCGTTTTCACCCATCTCTATAGCTCTGAAAGGATCTAATTCGACCCAAGAATTTCCAACTATTGAATGGTAGGAAAAACCAATCAGCCAGTCATCCCCGGTTTTTTTAGAGAGTTCTGAAGCTTTGTTTTCGTATTCTTGTTTTTTTTGGATTAATTTAAGTTGCTCATCCTCGTTCATAACAAACGCGCCACTGAAACCATACCAAAAGCTGGCACAGCAGTAGGCTCTAGCCAGTTCGTATTCATCATCTAATTCAGAAAATGTTTTGATAGCTTTTTCAGCAAGGTGGATTTGTTTGTTGAACATTTTTTTCTGTTCTGAATAATCTGAAGCAAGCCAATACAAATGAGCCCTAGATAGTTCCATTAGGTCGTTGCATGTTTTGCCAACAGAATGTAAATCGCCAGCTTTCTCGTATTCCGATAATAACTGGTTCTCTATTGTCCACCATTTGTCAAGCAGTTTCCTTTTTTTGGAGTGTGTTGCTTCAAGCCAAGATTTAGCGTGAGCAACTAAAGCATCGGCATGGTCAATTCGTAGCTGGAGATTTTTTTCCTCTATGCTCTTAAGAATTGAAGCTTCCTGTTCATAGGCTTGGATGGACTGTTTCAAACGTTTCCTAAATTCAATATTAGTTTGTGCCTGAAACGCAGCATTACGAAAACAGAAGCCTATCCGTTCTTGAATTTCAGCCGCTTTCAAAAAATTCTTTTCTTTAGACTCTAACTCAGATGCTTTTTTGTAGTATTCTGCTGCTTGGAGCCACTCATACTTCTTTTCTAGTTCTTTTGCTTTGTCCAATAACGGCTCTAAGGTGCTGTTTTGCAAGGCTGCCCACAAAACACAATTATCATGGTAACGGTTCAAATAGTTTTTCATGATGCCTTTTGAGAGAAAACGTTATATCCATTTTTTCTGCAGTATCTATTCATTTAGGAAAAGATTTGATTTGTTGAATTCCAAAGCCTTAACCAAAATTCAAGCTGTACTCTTGGTTGCGGTGATTGCTGTTGCATTGGTTGCAACTGCAGCATACGTTTTGTTGAGTGAAGAAGATCAGATTACTGAGACGATAAAGATTGGTATTTGTGCAGATTTGGATTCTACTGGAGGTAGTGCTATTAAGCAAGGTGCAATGTTGGCTGCCGAGCAGGTTAATGCTGAAAAGGGTGTCTTGGGAAGGAACTTTGAGATTGTTGCCCAAGATGATGATTCTGAAACCAGTGTAGATATTACTGTCGCTACTAACGCTCTAGCTAGATTGATAACAGTGGATGAAGCCGATTTCGTGATTACCCATTCTATCGGTGAAGTGAGATTTAATTATCTGGAAATAGCATCTGAACATGAAAAAATTCTGTTCACTGTGAATGACCTGACTGAAGATCTTACTCAGGATGTGTTGGATAATTATGACAGATACAAGTACTTCTTCAGGGCTGGTTGGGGGAATGAAACAGCAGCTACGATGGGCATGGCTGAATCAATTGCTGTTTGTAGAAACTATACGGGCTTTAATAAGATTGCATTTATTTATCCCTATGGTTTCGAAGTATTGGTTTCACCTGTAATTGATGTTTTGGACGAGTGTGGTTTTGATGTTGTCCTCACTCAATCATTTTCATGGGGTACTATAGACTTCTCCAGCTACTTTGCTAAAGCTGAAGCTGCTGGAGCTGAAATATTATATCCAATGATCTTCGATTCAGCGGGAATATCCTTTGTAAAGGAATATTGTGATCGCCAGTCACCGATGGTAATGTGGGGTAAGGTTGAAATTGCTGAATCTAGTGATTTTTGGCAACTAACTGAAGGAAAGTGTGAACATATAAGCACAGGTGGTTATCCAGTTGTTGCAGGGTATCCGTTAACCACTAAGACTATGCCAACTAGGGAGGCTTATTTTGAAAGGTGGGGTGAAGAAATAAGTTCCCTTGCTGCAGCCACATATGATGTTGTAAGCTTCATTCTTGCTGATGCTATTGAGAGGGCTGGAACTATTGATACTGATGCTGTTATTGAGGCTTTAGAAGAGACGGATGTTGAGACTTCTTCAGCTCAACGTTTCGTTTTCACTTCTAGTCATGACATTATGGTCGGAGAAGCTGCTCCCAATAGGCCAGATGAGAATTATATGCTGGTTTGTGTTTTCCAATGGCAAAATGGAGAGATGGTGCCCGTTTATCCTGTAGAGATTGGGGAGGAAGTAGGAGCAACCTACACTTTTCCACCTTGGGATGGACCTTGGAATAAAGAATAAATCTTCTATGGTGCGGGGGACGGGATTCGAACCCGTGGAGGCCTGCGCCAGAGGATCTTAAGTCCTCCCCCTTCTCCTAGGGGATCTGTTTGACCCGCTAATTAGACCTGGCTCGGGTACCCCCGCCACCAAATATTCACAACGTAGCTTCGACATAAATGTTACTTGACCACAGTAGTGGCATGTGCTGTGTTTTGTGGCGTTACGGTTATAACAGTCAAGATGTAAAAGATGTTTTGGCGGGCAAAAAATCTGGGCGGGTAGCCTAGCTTGGATAGGGCACGAACAGCAGAACATGCTGGTGTAAGCCTCCTATCAGGGAAACTGGGATAGAGCTCGGGGTCACGGGTTCAAATCCCGTCCCGCCCGCCAACATAGAAACAACAAAATTTCAAATCTTTGAAGATGAGAAATTGCAATTTGACAATAACTAATTAGAAAACGATGAAGAGGTTACATTAGTTTGGCGTGTATCCAGCCTCTTCCGCCCTTCTTTTGTTGTTGACCCTTTTTGGGTGTTGGTTTAGGCGGAGCAAATCTTCTGGTTGGCCTTTTCTGTTTACGTATGTTATTTCGGACGAATTTGCCCCATCCGCCTATTGTCGAATTTGGAGGAACTGCTTTTTCTGCGTCAAACTTAAGATGTTCTTGCACTATGTCGAAGAAGTCTAGAAGCTTGAAGTCTCTTGTTGCCATAATCACGGTTCCTCGCTCAACAAACAGCCTCGAATAATTTTGTTTGGCTATACCCTCTGCTCGTACCCTGTCATCTAACCGATTTCGCCACAGATGTCTCCAATCAGTCCTTAACTCGTCAACGAATTCGTTCATATCACTTTTTTCCATTGCATGTTTCCTCCCTGCACCTGCAGAGCCAAATTCTTTGGTTTTCTTGCGGTGCTTGGGTTTGTTGATTGGACTTGTTTATTCAGTAATATAAACCCCTAAGAAAGGAACTTCTTTACCAGTTTTCTGTGTTTATCCTCTATAACTAAACTCTATAAAATCTGAATCATTATTCTGTAAGATTTTGAGGAATAATATGAAAAGAACATTCACAACATATTTATGCGATGCAACAAACCCTCATTTCTCCCGAGGTTAACACATGTCAGCCATCGACGAGATTATGTGGTTGCTCAAAGACGGTAAGTGGCATAAACTGGAAGAAATCACAAAAAGACTTGCATTGCCAAGAATTAAAGCAGAACTAGCTGTCAGCTTCTTAAGAGAATACGACTTCATTCAACTAAACAAAAACAGTGGAAGAGCTAAACTTCAGCCCTCAACACTCGAATTCGTAAAGGGAATCCAGCACCTTGAAAAAGAGGCTTTAAGTCATTAGGCTTTTAAGGGCGCGGTAGGCGTCAAGAAATTCTAACCCTTTTGATGCAGTTTCAAAATAGTTCTGCTTTGCTCCCTCTTTCTTTGAGTAGAAAGTCAACAACTCCATCTCGCGAAGGATCTGTAGGTAAAGTTGTAATTGGCTGTGACTCAGATTACAGTTATACATTATACGGGTCTTCTTTGCGCCCTTCTTAGCTACAGTCAGAATATTAGCCATAATATCTATGTCGCTTCTTTTTCGAGCAAACCGCTGAGATTCTGACCTAACTCGAATTTTGTTCGCCATCAAATAAACTCCAAAAAGAGCTCCTTATCCAAGCCAATGATAGGCTAAGATAGCTCTGTATATTTAACATTTGTGCAACTGTTCAACACTCCAAACATGAATTGTGATGAATTTCAGGGGCACCAAAGAACTACTAAACAAGGAGACCAACACTTGGACAGGAACCGAGCAGACCTCCAACAATTCAATGTTTTGTGCACACAATGGCCATTCACGGTTCTGCAGGCATTCTCCATAGACTATGTTGCCGTGAAACCATGAAAACGGCTTTGAACAGAGCCTCTGCAGAAGATTGGTTAGAGGCTGTTTGAAATAAGTTAATTACAGTTCAGCTGTGTCTAATATACGAGAGGAGTAGACACATTATGCCCGATGAGCTGAAACTGTTTGCCAAAATGTTTCTTGTCATATTAGTGCTAATCACGGTTTTCTTCTATCTCCTCGCCATCGTTTTGGAACCAGCATTATTCTATTTCACACCTGAAGGATTGAATGCCAGTGCAGTTAACTTGTCACCTCTGAGAGTATGGTTCCTCAACATACCAGTATCCGTTCCCATAGAACTTGCCGTAGGCGCACTCTTCCTTGGTCTCTGGAGCATATTCACTTTAAGCTTCGCTGCAGCTTGGAAACTCAGAGAAAACTTCCACCAAAAAATCAAAGAAAGCGTTGTTCAACCCACAAGAAAACTTTTCAACAGCTGCCTCTTCGCCATGCCCATCCTAAACAGCATGACCCTACTCGCTGTCGTTGCAATCAACAGCTTTCAGGAGGCAGGAGGGATCCCAACAGGGACAGCTCCTCTGCCGGGAGAGCCTTTTCTAGATTTTGTTGACCTGTCTTATTCTGCCGTGGTTGAAGAAGTGGGTTTCCGGTTGATTCCAATCGGCGCTTTCCTCGTCATCTACTTATTCACAACAAAAAAGGGGACAGTGACGTTTTCTTTGAGCCGAAAAATCAAGCTTTTCTTTACGGCAATTCTGTTTCCTGATAGCGCCAAGAGAATGGTTGGCGCGAAAACAGTGAATGAACATGGAGTTGGGGGCGGAATCAGTTTAGGCGAGTGGGGCATGGTTATCTTTACTTCGCTAGTTTTCGGTTTGTCTCACTTTGACCCAGGGGTCAGTTGGGAGATTGGAAAGGTCAGCTCTGCTGCGTTTTCGGGTCTAGTTTTAGGCTTAAGTTATCTACTCTATGGAGTTCACGCATCCATAATTATGCATTGGTTCTTCAACGCTTACACTGACACTTTCCTTCTTCTTTCAGGATTGCACCCTGCCGCAGCATCGCTTGCCAATGTAACTGTCATCTTCAGTTTGATTCTTGGAATTCTCGGATGGTCGGCAGCCGCAATTCTAGGGTTCCGTAAGCTGGTTGACACCATCGAAAAAAGAGGCGAAAACAAACAGAGCCCGGCTACTTCAAGCCTGCAGATATCGCCTCAGTGAGATTGTTGATTGGAACAGTTTGCTGTTCGCCTTTGTTCATGTCCTTTAGAACTACTTTCTTTTCCTCCAGTTCTTTTGGACCAACAATCACAGCGTAGGCGACGCCCCTTCTGTTAGCATCCGCCAGAGCCCTGGAGACGGAGCGCCCCATAACTGCGACTTCTACAGCCAACCCTGATTTCCTTAATGTGTCTGAAAGCTCTAATGCTTTTCCCATTGATTCATCTTTCACTGAGATAACAACAACGCTTTTCTTCTCAAAGGTCTTTTTGGGATCGACTTTTTGTTTCTTGAGGGCTAGAACAATTCTGTCAATTCCTTGGGCAACCCCAACCGCGGGAATCGGTTCTCCTCCGAAGAGTTGAATCAGCTTGTCGTAGCGTCCTCCGCCGCCCAATGCAATGTCGATTCCGGGAACATAGGACTCGAAAATCATTCCAGTGTAGTATTCGAGACCTCTGGCGAAGCCCGCTTCCACCGTAACCTCAAGCTTCACTCCGCTGTCTTTCACCAGCCTAAGGATTTCCCAAAGGTTTTCTGTAGCAGCAACAGCACTGTCGTAGCCCTGAACGGTTTCTTTCACGGTTTCCAGAACCTTGAAGGCGTCCTCACCCCTTGTTTCGAACAGCCTTTCCAGAGCCGCCAAACACTTCTGTGAAACGTCTGAGCCACGGGCGATTGCAAGAGCCTCTTCCCAGCTTTTTTTGTCCAGCAACTGCCTGACACTGTTCTGCTTTGCTTCATCCATCCCCTCCTGATTCAGTATCTCTCTAAGGATTCCTGTGTGCCCAACCTTGAAGCGGTAGTTCTTTAGTCCCAGCCTCTTGAGGAGGTCATTGGTCAGCATCAGGATTTCTGCGTCTGCTTCTGGTCGGGGGGAACCGAAAAGCTCATAGTTTGACTGCCAAAACTCTCGGAACCTGCCATACTGCGGCTCATCGTAGCGATACAGGCTTCCTGTGCTGAAGAGCCTCATGGGCTTCGGTTCGTTCCTCAGTTTGGATGCCACAAGCCGGGCGACAGAGGCTGTAAACTCTGGGCGCATAGCCACTTTTCTGTCTCCCAAATCCTTGAAGGTGTACATTCGTTCACGGATTTCTTCGCTGGTCTTAGCTGCCAACAGGTCATAGGATTCTAGGACTGGGGTGATGATTTCTTCGTAGCCGTAGAGTTTAGAAACTATTCTGGAAACCTGCTCCACACGACGCATTAACTCAGCATCTACGGGCAGCAGGTCTCTCATCCCGCGGACAGTCTTGAACATTCAATCTCACCAACATCATCTTATTTCAGGTTAAGTTCTGAAAGAGAATAGTAAACGATTTCGCCTCTCCGGTTTATAACTGCAAGGATCAAGTTTTTCTTCAAGTTCTGAACGTG
The DNA here is from genome assembly GCA_050123155.1 of Candidatus Bathyarchaeota archaeon. GTDB lineage: Archaea > Thermoproteota > Bathyarchaeia > Bathyarchaeales > Bathyarchaeaceae > Bathyarchaeum. Next base: position 60,293 of record JASFHP010000003.1, read on the forward strand.
CCGCTGCGTTCTCGCCAACTTTTCAAGGGTGACGGGCTGCCCCTCCTGTATTCCGAATATGAGGTGTTTGGCTGTTCCTTTGCCGTAGTCTCCCCGTTCGTAGACTCGGAAATCTATTCCCAGACCGAAGCCTTCTCGCGCTACGTATCCGCGACCCCTCAGGTCCCGGTAAATGAGGTATCTGACCCAAGCGTCTTTGTCAACTGACTGGAAACGTTTGAGCAGGTTCTGAAAAGCCATCTTTTGTTTGGTTTCTTTGTCTGTAACCGTTATGGCTCCTTTGCCGAGAAGAAACAGGGCTTCATAAAACGTGAGCTGTAGTTTTCCGTCTTCATCTACGCCGTAGCCTTTCGAGGAAAATTCTTCGATTCCCTCCGGTGAAGAGACTGTGACAACAGTTTCTTTCAGAGAAGCGCCCACAGGCACTACCTCTTGGTTCTTCTCAGCCTCCGATTTATCCGACGCCAAAACCGTTCAATCCTCTACTATCCAGCCTATCTTTATGGTCTTAAGATTTTAATCTTTAGCTGACCAAAAACTGGTTTCGTGTCCAGAACTGGAAACAATGAGGCACCTAAATTTCTGTTGATTAAATTAAGATGATTTGTTGGTAGTTTAGGAACCCGTTTATCATCAGGTTTGCTGTGTGCACAAGCGCAATTATCACGAAGTCTTTTGCGAACGCTTCACCTAGCTTGAGTAACGAGTCCAATTCAACGTTTGAGCTTCTAAACAGGGTGTTCCTGTGTTGAATTAAACGAAACGACAGGTAGGCGATTAACGTTCCAAGAACCAAGAAATAGAGAAGACCCAGCTGGAAGAGGATACCCACCAGAACCATCAGGGGAACAAGACAGTAACCAACCAAGACTGTTATGAAAAAGCCACGTTTGAAGCCCAGCACAACCACCAAGGTTCGTGCGTTTGAAGCAAAATCTGATTCATAGTCAGCCAAATCTTCCCAAAGACTGTTCGCTGCTGTTGATAAGCCGATGAGAAGCACTAGCACCAGCAACTGAAAAGAAAATGTGTTGAAAAACGACGCCACAATGAGAACGGGCACAGCGCCCACAGACACGTTCACCAAGGGCTTGTATATTGTTTGTCTGAGACGGAAAGGCGGCACCGAATAAGCAACACCCGCAACGATTCCCACAAAAATAAAGAAAGACATCAACTGGATTCCAGTTATCAAACCAAGCGCCATCGACAAAGCAAATATGGCTAAGGAGATGTAGAGCCCAAACCTTCCAAGACCCCGCGTAAAGTTTGCCCTAAAAGAGTCTGACTTCATGTCCAAATCCACGTCATAAACGTTGTTGATTGCGTCTACTCCACTCCACAAACAAAACGCAACAACACCAAGATACACCGCCTCCGCAAACGTGGGGTTTTGGGCTACCAGAAACGTTGCACCCATAGCTATCATGAAAAGCATGAGACCTCGTTCAACTGAAATGAAGGTTAGAAAACCTTTGACAGTATCGAGCATACCGTCTCAGCAGAAATATACAATAAAAAGATTGCCCCAATTTTGTCCCAAAACATAACCAGTCTTTCTTCAGATTTAGCTCATAACAAAAATTGACAACGCAGTTGACGCCTAAAGGTTTTTAAGATGGAATACAGTTGGCTTTTTAGAGGTTGTAAAAATGAGGGATCGTTTCCTCTTCCGCTAAACCAGTCCGCTTAAGTACTCTAAACTTCGTTAGCTCAGCCTCTTGTAAAACCGTTTTCAACTCAATCGAACACGATAAGCCAGTATACTGTCTAGCGGATAGATTTATTAGTAAACCACAGGTTGAAGGTGACATACCATGAACATAATAGAAAAAATCTTAGCCAAAGCTTCAAACAAGAAGCAGGTTTCCCCCGACGATATAGTAGAAGCAAACATCGACGTGGCAATGACCCACGACCTCACTGGTCCACTCGCCATAAAATCATTCAACGAAATAGGCGCAAAAAAAGTCTGGGACAGTAACAAAATAGTCGTCATACTAGACCACCTGGTTCCAGCAAGCTCCATAATCTCAGCAGGCTTACACAAAACCGTAAGAAACTTCGTTGAAGAACAAGGAATCAAAAACTTCTACGACGTCGGCAGAGGCGGAGTATGCCACCAAGTCATGCCCGAAAAAGGGCACATCAGACCAGGAGACGTAATTGTTGGTTCAGACTCCCACACGTGCACTTACGGAGCGTTTGGCGCCTTCGCAACTGGAATCGGCTCAACAGAGATGGCTGCCGTATTCGCAACTGGCAAGTTATGGTTCAGGGTGCCTGAGGTCATCAAAGTGAATGTGACAGGAAAATTGCCGAAGATGGTGACCCCGAAAGACGTGACGCTAAACATAGTGGGCAGGATTGGCGCTGACGGGGCAATCTACAAGGGACTGGAGTTCGGCGGCTCCACGATAAGGAACATGAGCGTTGACGGCAGAATGGTTCTATCCAACATGGCTGTGGAGATGGGAGCCAAAGCAGGCATAATAGAGCCAGACCAAAAAACCTTAGATTACGTCAAAGCCAGAACAGACAAGCCATTCAAACCAGTCAAAAGTGACCTAGACTCGACATACGAAAAAGTTGTTGATGTGGATGTTTCGGATCTGGAGCCTCAGGTTGCCGTTCCCCACTCAGTCGACAACGTCAAACCCGTATCCGAAGTAGATGATACAGAGGTAGACCAAGCATTCATAGGCTCCTGCACCAACGGCAGACTGGAAGACCTGCGATCCGCTGCCAACATACTGAAGGGCAAGAAAATAGCGAGGGGAGTGCGATTGGTTGTGATTCCCGCGTCCCAAGAGATATACTTGGACGCTTTAAATGAGGGGCTGATAAAAACTTTCATGGATGCCGGCGCTACGGTAGGCAACCCAAACTGTGGTCCATGCTTAGGCGGGCATATGGGTATTCTGGCTGAGGGTGAGGCTTGCATAAGCTCTTCAAACAGAAACTTTGTTGGAAGAATGGGAAGCAGCAAATCTTTCGTGTATCTGGCTTCTCCAGCCACAGTTGCGGCTTCAGCCATTAAAGGAAAAATCACAGACCCGAGAACAGCAAAAGAGGAGGAATAGAAGTTGACGATTAAAGGTAAGGCTGTAAAGTTTGGAGACAACGTGGACACGGACGTGATTCTGCCGGGACCATACCTAGTCCACACCGACCCCAACGAACTGGCAAAACACGCCATGGAGGGCTTAGACCCCAAATTCGCCGAAAAGGCAGCAGACGGAGTGATTGCTGTTGGAGGCAAAAACTTTGGTTGCGGCTCTAGCAGAGAACAGGCGCCCATCGCATTGAAGTATTCGGGAGTCAAATGTGTGCTAGCTGAATCCTTTGCGCGTATATTCTACAGGAACTCTATAACCATAGGTTTGCCTGTTCTGGCATGTCCAGGGGTTTCAAGTAAAGTTAAAGAGGGAGACGCTATGGTTGTGAATCTGCAGACAGGAAAAGTTGAGAATAAAACAAACGGTTCTGTATTGGAGGCAACAAGGCTTCCAGAGTTCATCATGGAAATTCTTGAGGATGGAGGATTAATAGAACATCTGAAAAGGAGAATTGAAACAAATGAGTGAATACAAAATATCTTTAATCCCAGGAGACGGAATAGGACCCGAACTGACAGAGGCAACCTTGAAGATTTTGGACGCGGTTCAGCAAAAGTTCAACATAAGCTTGAACATAATACAGGTTGAAGCTGGCGACGGATGCTTCGAAAAGACGGGAGTAGCACTTCCAGAAGAAACAATCGGAGCTATCAGAAACTCTCATGCATGCATGAAGGGACCCGTAGGGGAAACAGCCGCCGACGTTATAGTTAAACTGAGAATCATGTTCGACCTTTACGCCAACATCCGCCCAATCAAATCGTATCCTCCGGTTCCCAGCTTGAAGCCTGACATAAACATGGTTTTCGTTCGGGAAAACACGGAGGACGTTTACAGGGGCATAGAATTCGAAATGGAAGACACTGCTATCTGCCTGCGGGTTATAACCAAGAAAAACAGCGAAAGGATAGCCAAGAAAGCTTTTGAAACAGCCAGAAGAAGAAACGGCAAGAAGCGGGTCACAGCCATCCACAAAGCAAACGTTATGAAAAAGACCTGTGGGCTCTTCGCGAGAACATGTAGGGAAGTAGCCAAGCAGTATCCGGACATAGCGTTTAACGAGCTGTATGTTGACGCTGCGTCGATGCGGCTGATCAAGGAGCCAGAAACGTTTGATGTTTTTGTTACCCCAAACATGTTCGGCGACATATTGTCTGATGAGGCAGCGCAGCTTATCGGAGGCTTGGGGATGGCGCCTGGAGCAAACATCGGAGACGACTTTGCGTTGTTTGAGCCCATTCACGGTTCAGCGCCTAACAGGGCAGGAAAACAGACAGCCAATCCCTGTTCCATGATACTGTCGGCGAAGATGATGCTGGATTGGCTGGGCGAAAAATATGACGACAAAGAATGTCTCGAAGCCGCTCAGGCTGTAGAGGATGCCGTAGCTGAAACCCTACGTAAGGGCAAAGATGTGATTCCTGACTTTGGCGGCAAAGCCAAAACCATAGAGATGGCGGAAGCCATGGCTAAGGAAATCATGAAAGGTTAGGAAGGAAGAAAACATGAAGAAAGAAAACGTCGATTATGTGCGCATCTTAGATACCACGTTGAGAGATGGGGAGCAGACTCCAGGAGTCTCTTTAACCACTGAGGAGAAGCTGGAGATAGCGCGGCAGCTTGACAAAGTCGGCGTAGACACTATAGAGGCGGGGACGCCCATAAGTTCGGAGGGAGAAATGAGGGCGGTTAAGGAGATAGCGGCGGCGGGATTAAACGCTGAGGTTTGCGGTTTAGCCCGCACCACAAGAAAGGACATTGATGCTGCCATCGGCTGTGACGTTGACGCGGTTCACACTTTCATTTCCACTTCAGATGTTCAGATGAAGTATGCGGTGAACATGACTCCGGAGCAGGTTCTGGCAAGCTCCATAGATTCGATAGAGTACATCAAAAGCCACGGTTTAGTCTGCGAGTATTCTCCCATGGACGCCTCGCGAACAGACAGGGAGTTTCTGAAGCGGGTATGCAAGGCGGCGGAGGAGGCGGGAGCCGACCGAATAAACATCCCTGACACCGTTGGAATTATGATTCCCACGAGCATGCAGCAGCTGATCAGAGACGTGACGAGCGTGGTTAAGGTTCCCATAAGCGTGCATTGCCACAACGATTTCGGGATGGCTGTAGCCAACTCTTTGGCTGGAGTTGAGGCTGGGGCTTCCCAGATTCATGTTGCGGTTAACGGTTTGGGGGAGAGGGCAGGAAACGCGTCACTTGAGGAAGTTGCTGTTGCCCTCGATCTGATTTACAAGCGGAAGACGGGAATAAAACATCAGCAGCTTTACGAAACCTCAAGGCTGGTGGCAAAACTGACTGGGATGATGATACAGGCAAACAAAGCCATCGTAGGAGAAAACGCATTCTCTCACGAGTCAGGCATACACACCCGTGGAGTTACGGTGGCGCCTTCAACGTTTGAGCCTATCAAACCCGAGTTTGTTGGAAGAAAGCGGAAGCTGGTTGCCGGAAAACTGGCTGGCACAAGCGGAATCAGGGCGGAGCTGGAAGAGTCTGGATTGCATCCCACCAAAGGGCAGCTTGCAGAGATTGTTAAGACAGTTAAGGAGCTGGGGGACAAGGGCAAGAAGGTGACTGACGCTGACTTGTTTGCTATTGCCCGCGCGGTTATGGGCAAGGTTGTCAAGGAGAAGAGGATTGTTGACCTCACCGGCTTTTCTGTGGTAACTGGAATCGGGGTTATCCCCACAGCCTCGGTCAGGCTTGTGCTGGACGGCAAAGAGTATGTGGCTTCGGAGACGGGTTTTGGTCCCGTGGATGCGGTAATCAAGGCTGTTCAGAAACTGACAACGCCTCTAGTGAATGTTCGTTTGAAGGAGTACCGCATAGAGGCTGCGACTGGAGGCTCAGACGCCATGGGGGAAGTCATCATAAAAGTCGAGGACAAGGACGGAAACGTGGTCTCCTCGCGGGCAGTCAACGAGGACATAGTTATGGCAAGCGTAGAAGCCATGATAGACAGCATCAACAAGAGCCTACTGAAAAGCAGAAACAGAAAAAATAGAGACTGATTGGCGCATTCAGTGTTTTTAGGTGTTCAGTTTCCTCCGCAGCTGGACGCCTTCAACAAAGAAGAGAACCATAGCCACCGCAGTCATTCCTGTCAAAAAGAGGAAGCTTGTTTCGATAGCCAGCCATGGAACTAGAAAGCTTAGTAGAATGATTCCAATTTCTGCTGCGAATGCGCCGATAAAAAAGAAGGAGTAGAACATTAGGCGAGGAACAAGATTTCTGCCTACCCAGATGTGCCCGCTGACGCCAGCTTTTTCTTTGAGTATATAGTCGCCGCTCTTGTTCTTCTCAAGTAAGCCCAGTGTCTCTAGTTTCTGCAGGTGCCTGTGCGCCACGCTTGGGCTGCTAAGGTTTGCTCCTCGCATAACTTCTCTGGTGCCGACTGGTCTGCTTTCCCCTACTACATATGCGTAAACGATTAGTGTGTTGCCTGTGAGCTGCTCATTGTTCATTTTGTTGCTGCACCTTAAGGATGATTGTTAAACTGAATTGGCGGCCTTGTTAAGTCAATTTTTGACAGTTCTTCTTCAGGAACGACGTTATTGTATAGGAATCCTTCGCCGAATTTTTCAAGCTGTACCTGTTCGACAGCCTCATTTTCTGCTAACGTAACTAATGTTGAATTGGCGGTAAAGGTGACCCATCCTACTCTTCGTATTGTTATGGTTAACGTTTCTGCTTCTCTGAGTGCTGAAACCAAGTTTGATGCACCACTGTGCCCTATAGTGCCTGCTCCCATTCTACCAACCCGCCACATTAGTGAAAAACCAGTAGCCCAGTCGTGTCGTACAACACCATTGCTGACCTCACCAATGCCCGTGTTAAATGCGTCAGTGTCAAACCACTCGTCGCGCGAGAAATGGAAGTCCTTAATGAAGTCTTGGAAGCTGAAAGAGCCGCTGCCAAGTTCGGTGCCAACGAACCAGCATATAGTTTCAACTGGTCCTTTATCCGAGGTTACGTTTATTTGGTAGTATTCGATTCTGTCGTCAGCAGGATAACCTGTGGTGTCCACGTTTAGTGTCATGTTAAGAGCTATCAAATATTGTGAGCTAACCAGCGTTGTTTCGTCGATGTCAGGGTCAACATCCATCCCCTCGATTTTTCCGTCTCTGGTCATCCAATAGGAATAAGGCACATCAATGCTAAACCATGGTTCAGATGAAAGTGCTTCAAGTGCAGGGTTAACTTCTGCTGTTGCAGACATCAAGAACGTCAGAGGCAAAACCGATGAAACACCAATAGCTAGGGCGAGAATGCTGCATGCAATCAACTTTTTTTCAATTTTCATGATTCATCTCCGCTCAAGCCAATACCCAAATGAGCCTTATAATTCTCCCCGAAGAACAGAAACGTTCTCACCAAGAACAGAACAAAGCTTTGTTGACTACCCCCGAAAACAAGCCATGCGCTGCACAGCAAAAACTTATATCTGTATCAAAACCTTGACGCAACTATAATAGGGGCAGTAATTTTGTCAGGCTTGGACATCAGTGGACTGAAAGGCGTTACCCTGCAAGTGTACCTTTTCGCGGTCAAGAAAAATGGGTCTGTTGGACCAAGGGAGGTCATGCGAGGCGCGAATCTCAGCAGCCCCAGCGTAGCCTACAGGCATCTCCAAAAACTCGAAAACATGGGTTTGTTGACAAAAGACGAGTGGGGCAACTACATTGTTAAAGAAAAGGTTGGCATCCGAGGTTACGTCTGGTTCGGCAGAATCCTAGTCCCGAATCCCCTGCTCTACTCAATCATCTTCCTCGGCATACTAATCACAGAACTGGTTGTTCTTGCAATCCATTTCTCCGTTGAAACCCAAGAATTCAAAACCTTTTTCCTCCTGCTGACATTGATAACCGCCGCAGCCCTAATCCTATTCGCAATCGAAGGACTCAGAATGCTCACCAAAACCAGAATCCGCCAATCAGACTAAACGAACAACTTGCGCGTTCCGTTACTGGAACATTCCTGTTCCGCAGGGAGAGCTAAGAGGAACTTTTCAACTATTAACGACATCAAAGAGAGGTGGATTTATGAAACTCAACAATAAACAATCTGTTCTTTCTCCTCGTTTCGTATCTATTCTTCTGGTAATCGCCTTAAGCGGGGTGTTAGTGAACCTGCCGAAGGCACAGTGTGCTGCTGCTCAAACCGTGGGCTTATGGCACCTAGACGAAATTGAAGCAGCCGACTATACGGAGACAACGCCTGACGCCATGGGCTACAATCATGGAACATTAGGCGGTGAACCCTCCCCCACACTTGTTGAAGGAAAATTCGGAAAGGCGCTAAGCTTCAGACAGAGCAGTTTTGTGTACGTGCCCATCGCTTTTCTGGTAGGCTTTCCGCCCACCCCTGAGCCCATATACATACCCGTTTCATCCAACTTGGACATCAAAAAAGAACTCAAAATTGAAGCGTGGATAAACGTTCAAGCATTCACAAACGCAAGCTACAACAACATTGTGGTAAAGTGCACGAGGACAGGTCCTGAAGTAGAGGATGTCACCAGAGTGTTTGGGCTTGCTGTGAAACCAAGCCTAGAACAGGAAGAAGTGGGAGTGCTGAGCGGCTGCATATTCACCGACTCCAGCGGATTCAACGAAATACTGACGACAGAGCCAGTTATCCCTCTGAACCAGTGGATTAACGTCGCATTTACGCGCACATCCACAGGCATGCACCTGTATGTGGACGGGGAAGAACAAAACGTTAAGGCAATTGAGGGAGTGCAGAATCCCGCAGGTTCTATCATAAACGGCACCGAAGTCTACATCGGACACGACTCTGAAATCATAATAGACGAAGCAAAAATCACCGACCTTGCCCCAGAACAGGTTCTCTCATCACAAGTCGACATCGGAGATAACCTGCTGATCGCTATCGTTGTTGCCGTCGTGGTTTTGGCTACGGCTTGGGTTCTACGTAAAGCCATCCAGATGTGGGTGATTTACTCAAAATCCAGAAACTGACAGCCCGAAAAAAGGTGACTTCATAAAACAGAGCAAGGAAGTGTCGTGTTGGGCATCGGCGCCAAACTGCTTCAACTGCTAATCAGACAGAAACTCACAGGCAAAGGTCTAGAAGGAAAACCAGACACCCCCCAAATCGTGTCGTACGCCGTCACCAAAGCCTGCAACCTCCAGTGTTTACATTGCCACGCCGATGCGCGGGAAGCATTTCCTGACGAACTCACCTTGAAAGAGGCCATACAGGCAGTAGATGAGATGGCGGTTCTTGGAACTGAAGCCCTGATTTTCAGCGGCGGAGAACCTTTGCTGCGGAAAGAGTTCGTTTTAGAACTCGCTGACTACTGCACTGACGTGGGAATCATACCTGCAATGCTCACAAATGGGGTGCTGATAAACCACAAAGTGGCATGGGAAATCAAGGATGCGGGAATCATGGCTGTGGGCATACCCATTGACTCGCCGGAACCCGCGGTTCATGACAGGCTCCGTAACGTGCCCGGAACCTTCGACAAGGCGTTGAGGGCTATCAGAGCCTGCATTGACGTGGACTTGGAGGTAGTGGTCACCACGATGGCGTTAAGAACCAACTTCGCTGAGATTCCTCGAATGATGGAGCTCATATCCGACTTGGGAGTTGACCAGGTTGCCATCTACGATTTGGTGCCAAACGGAAGAGGAAAAGACATGGCGGACGAGATGATGCTTCCGGAACAGCGGGAGAGCCTGATAAGATACCTTCATAGACTGCAGGAAGAAAACGACATGATTTTTGTGTTCTCAGGAGGAAATCCAGTTTATCCAGAAATCGCATCAACGATGCACAACACAAACGGCACCAACCCGCCAAACCTGCTTCTGAAACAATTCTGGATACAGGCCCCTGTTGGCTGTCACGCCGGCATCAACTACTTCAGCCTGCGACCTAACGGCGACGTTTTTCCCTGCCCTTTTCTGCAAATCAAGGTCGGGAATATCCGAGAACAAAGCATTGCAGACATGTGGTATGGTTCAGAGATTTTCAAGAGACTCAGAAACAGAAATTTGTTGAAGGGAAAGTGTGGAGAGTGCGAATACCGCGAAGCTTGTGGCGGATGCAGGGGCAGAGCCTACGCCTACAGTGGCGACTATTTAGCGGAAGACCCTGTTTGTTTAAGGGACTTGATGACAGAAGAAAACGTTTACCCAGCCGACATGAAGTGCTTCGGATGGTGCGTTGGATAAATATCGTGTAACCCCTTTTGCGTGTGCAATAAAACAACATCTAATTACCAAAATTTCATTTTTGGCTTAACCGCAACAACCAAATAACCCTGCGCCAACATCTAGTAGAAGCAGGAAGAGATGCCGATGACAGATTACAAAGTCAAAGACCAGAACTTGGCTCCACAGGGAGCACTGCTCGTCGAATGGGCAACAGAACGCATGCCCGTGCTAGCCCAAATCAGAAGCCGGTTCGAGAAAGAGCAACCTCTAAAAAACGTCACTGTAGGCGCATGCCTTCACGTCACCAAGGAGACAGCTGTTCTCGCAGAGACACTCAAGGCTGGAGGAGCAAAAGTTGCCCTGTGCGGCTCCAACCCCTTATCGACCCAAGACGAAGTGGCAGCATACCTCGCAACTAAAGGAATAAACGTGTATGCTTGGCGCGAACAAAAAACCGACGAATACTTCTGGTGCATAAACCAGGTACTCGACTATAAGCCCCAAACTACATTAGATGACGGCGCTGACCTGGTGGGCACCCTCCACAAGGAAAGAACGGAGTTGCTAGAGAATGTTACCGGCGGAACCGAGGAAACCACCACAGGCGTCATACGTTTGCGGGCTATGGAAAAGGATGGCGCACTGAAATATCCCATCATAGCCGTGAACGACGCGTACACGAAGTATCTATTTGACAACCGATACGGCACCGGACAGAGCACAATAGACGGAATTCTCCGCTCCACAAGTCTTTTGCTTGCGGGAAAAAATTTTGTTGTAGCCGGTTACGGATGGTGCGGCAGAGGCTTAGCCATGCGAGCCAAGGGAATGGGCGCCCAAGTTATAGTTACAGAGGTTGACCCAACAAAGGCTCTGGAAGCCCTTATGGACGGTTTCCGTGTGATGCCTATGAATGAAGCGGCGAAGATCGGAGATGTTTTCGTAACCCTCACCGGAGACATCAGCGTTATCCGGAAGGAGCACATGCAAAAAATGAAGGATGGCGCCATAATCGCCAACAGTGGACACTTCAACGTTGAAATCAACATACCCGACTTGCAGAGCATGTCTGATTCAAAGAAAACTGTGCGACCAAATCTGGAAGAGTACAGTCTGAAGGACGGAAGAAAACTTTACTTGTTAGCTGAGGGAAGACTGGTGAATCTTGCCGCTGCAGAGGGGCATCCGTCAGAGGTTATGGATATGTCATTCTCGAACCAAGCTTTGTCTGTTGAGTATCTGGTGAAGAATAAAGGGCTGAAAACTAGAGTTTACCGGGTGCCGAAAGAGATAGATGAGCTTGTGGCGAGCCTGAAACTTAAGGCTTTGAACGTGGAGATTGATGAGCTTACTGAAGAACAGAAAAAATATTTGGCTACGTGGGAAGAGGGAACTATCTGATTTGACAATAAAGCTTATAATAGGGTTCAAGATAGAATTGGCTACATTGTGGTGAATGATAGATATGGTTAGCAAAGATCAAGCTATCGGATGGTTAATCTTTATCATCTGTGCAGTAGTCATCATTGGGTACATAGTCGCACTCTTCGCATACGAACCAATCGTAAAGCCAATAATAGACTTAGGAGAAACATCTGCAGTCCAATTCTGGCTGGTTGCAATTCCAGTGTTGATCGCTTTTGTCGCAGTCTTGGCTATAGGAGCATGGATTGGCTGGACAATGGGCACTACTCCGCCGCCGAGACCGATCGAAGAGATTGAATCCGAGAGCACAGAATAAAAAAAATAAAACCTATTTTCTCCCTTTTCCCTTATGTTTCGGTAGTGTTTAGAATGAGTGAAGTCAAAGGAATCGTTCTTTGTGGTGGAAAAGGCACCCGACTTCGACCACTTACACATTACATTCAAAAAACCATGGTTCCTGTGGGCGTGAAACAGAAGCCGCTTCTAGAGTATGTGGTTCAACTATTCAAGTTTCATGGAATCAAGGACTTGGTTTTTCTGGTCAACTACAAGGCAGAGCAGATTGCAAATTACTTTGAGGATGGCTCCAGATTTGATGTAAACATCTCCTACATAGAGGATGATCCCTCTTCAAAGGGAACTGGCGGCGCCGTTTTAACGGCCTACAATAAAGGTGCAGTGAGCAGCAAGGACACTTTGCTTGTGTATTACGGGGACATAATAACAAACATGAACCTCACAGACCTGTTGAGTTATCACAGAGCCAAGCAGGCGTGGGGCACTGTTGCCTTGTCCTCAGGCTTCAAAGTCCGAGTTGGTCTAGCGAATCTGGACAGCGACGGAAAGATTCTTGGATTCGAGGAGAAGCCTACATTAGAGAAACCGGTGAGCGTAGGAATCTCTGTTATGAGAGGAGAAATGCTTGATTACATGAAAGGCTTGAAGGGAGAGAAGCAGGAATTAGATCTGATGGGAGAAGTTTTTCCCCATCTTCTAAAAGTTGGCAAACCAGTTTACGGCTATGTTTCCAAGGCTTTCTGGTATGATGTTCTCAGCACTGAAGCCCTCGAGAAACTGGATCCAAAACTTGTCGACGACATGTTTAGGGAAATTTTGGGCTAAGTGACACCTCCCATTCATGTCCATTTACATTCTTCTATAGTTTAATGTGTTTGGACGACTGGTTCTTTTTATTGTTTGCTCATAACTTTTATAAACCGTGGTTATTGTTAGTAGTTGGTTGCTGGTGATTCGTTGGAGCCAAGTCGAAAACCTTTGAATGCTTTAACAAAACAGCTGAACAGCTACGTATCCATTGTCCTGAAAAACGGAGTTGAATACAGGGGCACCATGGTTCGCTGTGACAGCCACATGAATGTGCTGCTTGAGAAAGCTACCGAGCGGGTTAATGACCGATTGACAGCCAACTACGGAAGCATCCTCCTGAGAGGAAACAACATTCTGTACATCTGTGTGGATGTGCCTCACGAAAAATAAGCTAAGCATTCAAGTTTCCAGTTCAGTGTCTTGCGTCAACTTAGGTTTTGGAATTCTCTCGGACGTGGGTTAAGGCATCCTTCAGTTTGTCTTTTATTCCGTGTTTGCGTTTGAAGAAGGTTAGAACGTTTCGCAGGTCTCTTTCCAGAAGTTCCTTTGCGTTTGGGTGTTTTGTGGATACGTTTTGTGGCCAGTCTATTATGAGAATGTGCTGGTTTGGCTGAAGGATGATGTTGAAGGGGCTGAGGTCCCCGTGGATAATGTGGACGTCTCTGTAAGCTCTTTTTACGTTAACCAGTATCTCGTCATATACTGCTTGGGCGTCTGGCAGTTCTGGGTAGTGATAAAGTTCTGCACCTTCTATCATGCCCATAACCAAGACGTGGCGGGTCTTTTTGATGGGCTCTGGAACTGCTACGCCTTTGGGATGGAGAAGTTTCAGGGCGGTGTACTCTTTTTTGGCTGCGATTCTGGATTGGTGGTGCCAGTCGGGCGTGTAGCTGTATTTGATTGTGTAGTTTCGTTTTTGTTTGGTTTTTTTGAAGCTGGTTCTGCCTAGGCGATGAAACTTTAGTGCCACTCGCCGTTCATCTGGTGTGAGAGCATCGTAAACGTCTGATTCCTTTCCCACCCCTAAGGGTTTGCCGAAAGCCTCGATTACGTCTGCTTTAACGAGTGCGTTTATGGCTAAGGTGTCATGCCCCGCTGTTGTGAGGCTGTAGCCAGTGTATTGTCCCCGCCAGCCCTGCACTAAACCCTTTTTGATGAGAATTGGCAGCCGATAGTCTATTTCTGAGAGTGGAAGTTCTGCCTGATTGCTGATTGCGTCTGCTGGTGCATGCTCATAATTTTTCATCTGCTGCTCGATGGCTTGCAGTATGTTGAAGTCTTCAGGTTCAAGTTCGCGAAACTCGCGCACAGCAATATCAACGGCTGACATAATCAAACAATTAATTGTGAGAGAGCACTTAAAGCAGTTTACCGCCTTGTGATCATAGAAGAAGAGCCATTCTGTACTCGTCTCGGTATTTGCCGTTGACATAGCTTTCTTTGCAGAGTTTCCCTTCTATCGTAAATCCTGCTTTCTTGTACAGGTTGATAGCTCGGTCATTAACTGTGCTGACATGGAGGTAAATTTTGTTCAATTTCTTCATCCTAGCAATGCCGATCAAGTGCTTCAGCAATGCCGTGCCTATGCCCATGCTCTGATAGTCATCATGCACTGCGATTCCCAGCTCCGCCTTGTGCTTGAGCGCCCCCTGCTGGTTGAACTCCAGTGACGCTGACCCAATGATTCGCTGTTCGCTTTTTTCCTCTATCACGGCAACAATTGCCAACACTTCATCGTAGTTTATGTTGCGGGTCCAGTTTTCTACCCGTTCTCTTGTGAAGGGAGGAACTAGGTTTGATGTGCTCTCTTCTGACAGCGTCGAAAACATTTCCCACAGCATTTCCGTGTCGCCAGACTGTTCTGGACGAAAAATCACTTTCTCGCCATTTTTAGCCGTGAACACAGTTTCCCATTCGCTTGGGTAATCCATCCTTGTTCCTCCAAAGTTTATCTGCGCTAAAACATGTCTAACGGTTCTCTGGATAAAAGTTTACATTGCTGACCAAACTTCAAGGTTCAAGCTTTCTCTTTTTTACATCTTTTTCCAAGCATTGATTGCTTTTTCTAGCTTTGCTTCTGCGAATAACGGGTGGGGGAACCGCTGTATAATATTGGTCGGTGTTACGGATTCAGAATCAGTATATAGACTATATAGTTTACATTGTATAAATATATATCACTCGCCAAAGTATTGAAACCCATACAGGAAGATAACATCAAAAATTTAGGCAAGATAAAATCGGAGGTGGACAAAAGAATGAAATGTCCTGACTGTAACCTGGAAATGAAACCAGTCAAGGAATCAGGTTACATGAAACAATACAGATGCGACGTCTGTGGAAGATTGGAAACATTGTGGACCGTCTGCGTAACCACATGAAGTCCCAACTTAGAAAACAGTTTTTCTTAAAGAAGTAAAATGCCTCAAGCATGTTTGGTTGTTTTCAGGTTTTCAGCTTTATCCGAATTTGATTGCTTTCTTAGGCTCAAAGTTGGTTTCCATTGTCCAGAAGTAGGCTTCTCCTTTAGCGATTCTGAAAATAACTAAGTCAGTGCTTTCAGCGGTAAAGCCCCAAGATTTCAAGAATTGCCGCTCTTCAACCAGCTTTCCCCTCAATTTCACATCATCCAAGAATTCAACTTTTCCCGCTACTCTCATCATAACCCCGCCTTTTTCGTCTGGATGATAGAAGCATAATTCAACCTTAGGATTCTTTTTCAGCTGATTACACACGGGCTTCATGGTTCCGGTATGAAAATAGAAGCCAGTTTCATCAGCGAACCACATCCAGAAACCTCTCACGCGTGGCTGATCGCCTTCAACAGTTGCAATGTAACTAGTCGGGTTTTCGTTAGCAAAATTGATGCAATCCTTAAATTCCATATCTCATTCCACCGCAGTGCTTTTCTGTATAAAACGAGGTGTATATTAAATAGACTGGTGAAAGTCTTGGTGAGCCAAAATTTGGCAGCGGTGTGCGGGCTATTCTGCGGAACATGCGAACATTTAGGCACAAAATGCCAAGGATGCGGACAACAGGAAGGAAAGCCATTCTGGACAGCCATGATGAACGTTGAGGCTTGCCCATTGTACAACTGCTGCGTTAACACGAAACAGCTGGAACATTGCGGTTTATGCAGCGAACTCCCCTGTGAAACATTCTTGGAGCTACGTGACCCAAATTTAAGTGACGAAGAGGCAGAGAAGGCTCTTATTGCACGACAAAACGACCTCATCAAAAGAAAGGAAATCGGAACAGAGCAATGGCTCAAAGAGAAAGAGGCAGCAGCTTAAGTCTACAGTTCAACAATTTTGATTGACTTCAGGGACATTTCAACCATCCGCTCTATGTCCAGCTTCTCCTCCGCCTTAATCACATCATCTAGCTTCGCCTTTGTGGACGGCTGATAAGGAACAGCGCCGCAAGCCGCTGCCTTAGTGCTCGAAACTTCGTAGGTTCCAATCTTCCTTGCTAAAGCTTCGGTTTCTGCCTTGTCAAAACCCAGCAGGGGCCTGTGAACAGGATACTCTTTGACTGCGGCACTGAGCACCCTCAGGTTTGTTAAGGTTTGGCTAGCCTGCTCGCCTATGGCTTCTCCAGTAACGATTCCCTCAGCCCTCAACTGGTTTGCCAGCCGCTCAGCTACCCGATACATCATACGCTTACAGAGCAGACACGAGTATTTTCTGTGGGTTTGCATGATTTGCTTCAGGTTTTCGCCGTGCTGAACCACGTAAACCTTTCTAGGGAACCCAACTGCCCAACCAAACAGCACTTCAGCAACCCGATAGGCTCGTTCTGTAGCAGCATCATCCGTGAAGGGGCTATTATCAAAATAGACAAGCACAACCGGGCTGCCTCGCTTCATAACCAGCCACAACCCAACCGCTGAATCTGTTCCTCCACTAAACAAGCCAACAAGCTTCTGTTGAACACCCAAAGGCATGCCGCCAGCAGCCTCAATTGTTTGCGAATAAACGAAAGCTTGGTCATCCCTAACCTCAACACCTAAAACAACGTCAGGATTACCTAAATCAACGCTTAAGCCCAGCTTCTCACCAAACTCGTCGAGGACACGTTGACCCAGCAGCTTACGGACATCAGCGCTTGAGTACCCCTGTTTTCCAACACGTTTACATTGGACAGCAAAACTGTCTCCCTTCTTTAACACAGTGCCAGCCAAGAACAGGCTCTTCTCGATTACTTCATCAAGCTTAGGGGAGACTTCAATGGCAGGAGAGACCGAGGAGATTCCGAAAACTTTTGTCAGCGTCTGCGCCGCATCCACTGCTGAACCTGTTTTCAGGTAGAATCTGCCATGTCTACGATCAAGTTCACTGTAGGGAACTTGATGGTGCTTCAGTGTTTGCTTCAGGTTTCTGGCAAGCCGCTTCTCGTACCGTTTTCTGGTCCAATGTTTTTTGAGCCATAGTTCTCCGCTGAAGCGAATGATAACTGAGTCGTAGACTTTGTTTAGGGCAGTTTCCACTTGGGTCCCTCAGCGGTGTCCTCTACCACCAAACCTAACGCTTTCATTCTTGACCTGATTTCATCTGATAAACCGTATTCGCCTTTCTTGCGCAACTCCTCCCTCAAATCAAACAGAAGCTGCACCAGACCATCAGCTAGCTGCCCGCCAAGCTCCCGGGTTTTCTCTTGCTGGAAGAGACCCAAAGCCTTCCCCAGCTCCGAAAAACAGTCATAAACCTTTTCTAGAATCTCAGCGCTCACTTGTTCGTGTTCATCCAGAAACCTGTTGATCTCCTTCGACATCTCAAAGAGGGCAGCCAAAGCTTGTGGAGTGTTGAAGTCTTCATCCATGGCCTCTATGAATTTGCCTCTCAGCTTCTCTACATTCTCACCGAACTGCTGCTCTGCCTCACTCGGCTCGCGCTTCACTGAAACTTTTTTGGCATCCTCCAACGCCTCCAAAGTGTTATAGAGCCTATTCAAGCTGGTTTCAGCGCCCTTGAGACGCTCGTCAGTGAAATCTATCTCACTCCTGTAATGGGTGGACAGAACGAAGAGCCTGATAGCCTCAGCAGAATACTTCTTCAACGCCTCCCGGACAGTGATGTAGTTCCCCAACGATTTCGCCATCTTTTCCCCATTAATCTTCAGAAAGCCCGTGTGCAGCCAATACTTGACAAAGGGCTTCTTTCCAGTCACAGCCTCGCTCTGGGCAATCTCGTTTTCGTGATGAGGAAAAATCAGGTCGCGAGCACCACCGTGAATGTCAAACTGGCTTCCCAGATACTTCAAACCCATGATTGCACATTCGATGTGCCAGCCAGGGAAACCCGTGCCCCATGGACTCCACCACTTCAGAACAGTGTCAGGTTCAGACCGCTTCCAAAGCGCAAAGTCTCTGGCGCTCCTCTTGTCCGGGTGAACCTCGAATCTGGAACCCTCAAGCATTTCGTCAAGCTTGACTTTGGATAGTTTCCCGTAGTCCTCCAGTTTGGACACGTCAAAGAACACGTTTCCGTTAACCTCGTAGGCGTACCCCTTCTTTATCAGAGTCTGGATTGCCTCAATCATTTCGATGAGGTGCCCTGTGGCTCTGGGAGAAATGTCTGGTCGCTTCACCCCCAACGAGTCAAGGTCCCTGAAGTATTCTCTCATGTAGAACTCAACTAGCTGCATGGGCTCAACTTTTCTCTCTTTTGCCCGTTTCCCAATTTTGTCTTCAGCCGTGTCCGCTGTTAGATGACCCACATCGGTGATGTTCTGGACGTAGAAGACCGAGTAGCCCCTAAACTCCAGCCACCGAACAATAACATCAAAGGCAATGTATGTTCTGGCGTGACCAAGATGAGCCCAATCATAAACTGTGGGTCCACAGACATACACTCCAACATGCTTGTCCCTCAGTGGCTTAAACTCCTCCATCTTTCCGTTCATAGTGTTGAAAACCCGCAAAACCATCCCCGCTCACCCATAAACAAAATTTGAATTACCGATTGTGAACCTCAAACAAAAAGTAGAGGCTACCCATGATTTAAATCTAATCAGAGGTTAGTATGGTTCTTCTGGTTAAGTTGATGCTGAGTATACAGAAAATCTATTTTTGCTATGTGAAAATAAGCCTTGAAAAAGACGTTAAAACAGAAAAGGATGAATTTTGCGAGAGATTGTGTGTCTAGATTTCGGATTCATTAAAGCTATATACCGTGAACAGAGGAAATGCTATCAAAGAAACCTCGAGATGCAGCAAGATTGTCGGAAGAAGCCTTAGTTGTTGTTTGTCCAAACCCAAAATGCCGAAAAGAAATCGGAGAGCCTATCCTCTTGACCATACGGTCCGTCGACCCACCAACACAGTATGAAGCTTGCCCCTACTGCTTCACCAAATTGGAGCCAGAAACCCCGATTGAACAAGAGGACGCTCCAGAGCCCATGGTTGAACAGGAAGAGGTCACAGAGGAGGAGGATGAATCCACCCCATCTGAAAACTCAGTTGTAGAAAAGGTTAAGGATTCTAGTCCTGGGTTCCTGCAGAGAGTCAAAGCTTTGATTCCCAGTTCTAATGGGACTCAAAAAGAGAAGATAGAAAAACCTGAGAAGCCTCAAGCCGAACCTGCTGCTAAAAAGAAAGAAGAAAGGGCAAAAGAGGAACTTGAACCCGAGCCCATTGTCAAAGAAGCAGAACCTGAAGAAGAACCTAGAGAGGAAGAACTTAAAGAAGAACCAGAAGAGGAAGAGCCTGAAGAAGAACTTAAAGAAGATCCAGAAGAAGAGTTGAAAACTGAAACGGTTGTCGAAAAAGAAACTAAACCTGCAGGTTGCCCTGAAACTTTTGGGTATTTATCTAACCGACCGCCAGACGTTCCCATCCCTCAACAGTGCTTGGTATGCTCAAAAATGGTTGACTGCATGCTAAGCCCAAGAAAAGGCTAAACAAGCAAACTAAAAAACTGGCAATCCACGTTTTGTTAACAAAGTAGAGAACCGTTCGCCTAAGCGGGAAAATGGCAGGTTTAGGCAAGAACATTTCAAAAACTGTTTAAAAGCTTCTAGAGGAAACAGTTTCAGTTAATATGAGAAACTGAACGGGTGGGAGGCGTTGCGCATAAAGTTAAAGGCTGATGTAACCAAGTCTGGTGCGGTTCTTTTGGGTAAGCACGTTGCATGCGACGCCTACGATGAGTCCCGTCCAATAAGAGTGGTTTCTCACGCCCACGCTGACCACATGGTGGGGTTGGGAAAGAGCCTGAAGAACTGTGAAGTAACGGTTATGACGCCGGCTACACGGGATATGATAGACGCGCTAAAGGGTCCCCGCTGGTTAGCTAGGGGAACGGTGAAAACTCTCGATTATGGCGAAAAGTTCACGTATAAAGATGAGACGTTGACCTTGCATTTTGCAGATCACATATTGGGAACGGCTCAGGCTCTGGTGGAGGACAAGGAGCAAACGCGGATACTGTACACCAGCGACTTCAGATACTCCCGAACCCCCCGCGTTGAGGCGGACATATTGGTTATGGAGGCTACATACGGGGACCCGGTCAGGGTTAGACCCTTCGGGATGATGGCTGAGGGCATCCTTGTTTCTTTGGTGGAGCAGGGTCTGAAGCGGGGTCCAGTCTACGTTTTTGGGTATCACGGCAAGCTTCAGAAGATGATGCGGATACTTTATGAGGCAAAAATAAAGATGCCGTTTATTGTTCCAGAAAAGATTTACAGGGTTTCAAGGGTTTGTGAGCGGCACGGAATGAAGCTGGGCAGGCAGCTCCTCCCCTTTGACGGTGAAGAGGCTCAATCTATGCTGATCCAAAATGAGCCATCCGTTGTCTTTTATCATTCGTATTCTCGGAGAAAGGTTGAGGGTGAAGCTTTGCAGATTCGTGCGAGCGGCTGGGAGTTCGGGAAGCCGTGCCGAAGGATTGGAGCGAACGCGTATGTGGTTGCCCTGAGTGACCACTCCGACTTCAACGAGTTGCTTCAGTATGTGGAAAGATGCAAACCAAGAATGGTCATAACAGACAAGTACCGCTCTGAGGCTGCCAACATCTTCGCCAGAGAAATCGAGAAAAGACTGAAAATCCCCGCCAAAGCAGCTCCAACATAACAGAACATTAAGAATTTCAGGTATTCATTCTAAAATTCTTTAATCAATTGTAGAATCAATCATGAAGTGAGGGAGAAGAATGTTTACCCAAATTCTTATTATCTTGTCTAACGAGAACGTTGCTGTGGAAGTATCAGCTATGGAAGGTCCAACGATTAAGGGCGAATCCTTCAAAGAAATCGTTATACTGGAGCGTACCCGCTTCAAGGCTGTCGACGATCTGGCGCGCTTCGCAAGCATCGCGGTAGGCGGAAAAACAACCGGCGTCTACTGGGCAAACGGAGTCGTGTTCATCTACTACCCATTACCCACATCAACTGAGATTGCCGCCAAGGCTCTCATCGAGGAAAAGAAGGTTTACTGGGCATTCGTAAGTTACACGCTCATGCCCCAATACAAGCCGATAATAGAGACAAAAGAACGAATCATGGTTCCCGTCATTGACATGACCACCAGCAAACTGTTCAGCAAGGTTGCTGACTGGCTAAAGCAACAGCCTTAAACCCTTTTTTTGTGTAGCTGGGTTACTGAGTGAACCGGCTTTTTGTTCGGCTCATAAATGACTGTAAGTACTGATCGAACTTTCCGCACTTCTTCAAGTATAGACCATAATCCACAAGGGCAGCCATGCCACGAGCCGCATCCTCCGGCGAGAAATAAGCAGGAATGCCTAGTTTATCGAATCTTGAACGGATGTGAAGAGCCATCTCAGTTTCGCCCACATCACAAGCAACAACAGGTTTAACGCAATTTTTGGTCAGCTCTGCCACCCGGTCAACAAAGTCCTCCTGCAGGGCTGGAAGATGATGCAAACCCAAAACAATGAGCCCGTTAATTTCGGGGTCTTCGAGAAGAATTCGGGTGCCCCGCTCAAACATTTCAGAGGTCACCGAGCCCGTTAAATCAACAGGATTAAAGTTGGTTGCGAAACGGGGAATCTTTCCCTCCCTTTTAAGTGCCTCAAACTTCTCGATTGTCTCATCAGAAAGCCTCTTCACGTTTAATCCCTGATTCACACATTCATCAACAGCCATGATTCCGGGTCCGCCAGCATCAGTTATTATGGCAACATTGTTTCCGGCAATAGGAGGCTGAAAAGCCAAAGCTTTGCCCATATCAAAAAACTCCTCAAGATCATTTGCCCTTAGAACTCCGACCTGATTGAAGGCGCTGGAGTAGATGTTGTCGGAGCCGGCAATGGATCCTGTGTGGGATGCAGCTGCGCGGGCTCCCGCCTCTGACCGTCCCACCTTCAAGGCAACAACAGGTTTCTTGCAGGTGACTTTCCTCGCAACCTCCATGAACTCTCTTCCGTTGTCGATGCTCTCAGCGTAGAAGAGAATAACCTGCGTGCTGTTGTCGTACAGAAGGAAATTAAGCATCTCTGACGCGGTGACGTCCGCCTTGTTTCCGAAGCTTACAAACTTGCTTATGCCCATCTGTTTGCCCGTCAGATAGTCTAGTGCGGCAGCGCCGAAGGCACCGCTCTGCGTCACCATGGCTATGGGACCTGCCATGGGGCGGGGTGTGGCAACCACCTCATCTCCTGTAGTGAGGGTTTTGGTTTCGGGAAGAAACAGCATATCCACGCCAGTTTGGGAGTCGAAGACGCCTAGACAGTTGGGACCGAGAACTCTGATTTCAGCCTTTTTGGCGATTTCGGTTACTTCATCTTCTAGTTCGTGGTTTCCAACTTCGCTGAATCCGGCAGTGATTATTACAGCTGCTTTCACTCCCCTTTCTGCGCATTCCCGCATAACTTGGGGCACCACTTTGGCGGGAACAACTATGACTGCCAAATCCACCTCGTCTTTTATGTCCAGTATTGAGGGGTAACAGGTGAAGCCTTGGATGGTTTTTTCTCCAGGGTTAACGGGGTACAGTTTTGCATTGAACAGGTTTCTTTGCTTGTTTATGACGAAGTTTTTGAAGATGACGTGTCCCGCCTTCATGGTTCTTCGGGAGGCGCCTATCACCGCAACTCCCCGCGGCTCAAAGAAGGTACGCATTTGCTCTACTGTCGAGTCCATTTTTCTCTTCTCCCTAGCAGGTAAACTTTGGGTTACTGTTTCATTTGCGTTTTGGGTCTTATAATCACTATGGGGCGATGCTTCACGCTGCTGAGCATTTCCCAAGTTACGTCATTTAAGCCAACTTTGAAGTTTTGGACCATGTCCCAGACGGTTTTGCCTGCGCCGCTTCCCCGTTTTCGGTTAGCCAATTTGGCGATTTCAATAGCTTCCTCGGCTGATATTGGGGGTCCAGCAACAGCCAATGGGGTGGCTCTTTTCTTCAACTTAAGAGACCTGCCGGCAACATATGCCAAGAATCCTCCGATTGAATGTATGCCCTTCAACGGTTTGGGGCGCGGAGTAAAATGGAACCCCATAACTGAGTAGGTTTTGTCCGTGTCCACAATAACAACGGATACGTTTTTTCCGAGTTTAGACTTGATTTTTTCGCGAAGCTGGCAGGCAACTTCTTGAGCATTCTCGAGGGGAAGGGCAACGTAGGAGTATGGGAGGTTGCTTCCATCGATGGCGCCCTCTGACCCAAACATCAGGGCTCGCAGAAAACCGCTCTGCATCAAGGCTAGCTGCTTGTGACGGCTCCCCTCATCGGCGGGGTATGACCTGAGAAACTGTATGGTTGTCCGTTTCATGTGACATGCCCGTCCTAGCATGTATGGCCATACAATCCGCATCCAGTATTTGGCTATGAAGCGTGCAAGACTGCTGGGTTCCACAGTTTTTTCGTCGATTATGTTGCCCAGCGCTGTGGAGACCGCTTTTTCGGAGACTGTTACGAAGTCTCCGTCAGCCACTGTGTTTTTTGTGGCTTCGATTATGTCTTTGATGTAATCGTCTCCCGGCTTCCAGTAATGGGATTCAACCGCACGAGCCTTGTATCTGCCAGCCACCTTACATCACGTCGTCTAGTGCTCTGTTTTCTAAAAGGGTTTACCCAAAATAAATACTCAACAGAACCGTTAACCGCGAGAGTTTATGCGTTGAACGCTAAGCCTTCAATTTTTGAATAAACCGCTTATCTGCGCGGATTAACAGCCCTCGTTCCCGGTCAAATTCTTTTGGTTACCAAACAAAGTTTTATTTCTTAATTCCCCAGTTCTCTAGTTACCAAAGTCAAATCTGTTTGGAGCAATGACCGTTATGGAGCCTACACAATCTTCGGGCAAACTGAAAACCGTTTTGAAGAACAATCTGCCTTTGCTCGGGATTCTGTTCGGCTTCATCTTGATGTCGGTTGCTACGGGACAATTCAGCAACTACGATTCAGAGTTGGAGTACAACGCAGCGTTGGGTGTGATCGAGTGGGGTTTGCCTTACATCGAGTTCGGTCACTTCATCAATCAGCCCCCGCTGGGCTTCTACACTGGCGCACTGTTTCTCAGATGCTTCGGTTCATCCTACAGTGTGGCTGTAGCCGTGCCGACATTGTTTGGTGTCGGATGCATATTCCTGCTTTACGAGATTGGCAGAGTCCTTTATGGAAAGCGGACAGGCTTGTTCGCGGCAGCCATTTTTGCATCTACCCCATGGCACATTGTGCTCTCCAGAAGCTTCCTCATTGATGCACAGTGCCTTTTCTTCAGTCTGCTCTATCTGCTGGTGGGCATCTACGCAACAAAAAAGAATTCAGCGAAGCTGCTTTTGTTGTCAGGAACGTTTTTCGGTGTTGCCTTCCTGACTAAAGCGTTTGCAGTGTTCATGTTGATTCCGCTCGCGATATACTACTTTTATGCTGGGCCAAGAAATCTATGGCGCGTTTTCATGGGGGCACTGTTTTTTGTGCCCGCCTTAATCTTCACTTACTTGTGGTATGAAGTAATATCGACGAGAGGTTTTTTCGCTGCCTTCACCCATGATGACTTCAACTTCTTCATTACCGGCGCTGCACCCTCACCATTCTTTGCAGTCAACTATCTTCTGGGCGCGTTGGGAATATTCGTCTTGGCTGCAGGCGCTGTGTCTCTGCTGATTTCCTTTGCACGCAGAAAGAGCCTTAGAAAAGTCTTTGCTTCTGACCTGATTTGCTTGGCAACCGTTGCCGCAGTTGTAGGCGTGAACATGTTCTTGGTGCTTGGAAAGAATCTGGTATGTCCCTACAACAATCCCATCAAGTATGAGTACCAGTTTCTGCCGATGTTCTGCCTGCTTGCCGCTTCGCTGCTAAACAAACTCTATTCCCTCGACTTGGCCAATTTAGGGGGCAAACGAGGCAAACTGGTTTTTTTCGTCACGCTTTCAGGGCTAGTTCTGATAGCTGCGTCGATGATTCAGAACGTTCTTGTTTTGAACGGTTACACCACGCAAACTGGAGTCCTATTCAGTGTGGAGGGCGAAATTGGCTACTCCTTTGAGCATGTCGCGCTGAACGGGGCACCTTACATCTCTTGGGTGGTTCAGTGGTTAGGCTTCGCTGTTGTTGCTGTCAGTCTTTTTTGGACAAACAGAGACAGACTGAAAATGTTAGGCGCCACGTTTCAACAGTGATGATCCGGTTTATCCTGAATGAACTTGAGTAAACGGTTTTCCGAATCAAAATGCAACACCTGACTGATGTAGTGTAAAAAAAGGATTTAATTCACCAACAGTGTTGATTATGTTGTAGTGGTGTGATTTGAGTAGGCGGCTTTCACTGTTTGTTGCTTTATGTTTGATTTTGGTTGTGGTTGCCGCTTCGTTGGCTGTTTTGTATGAAAGTGGGTTTCTAACGGGTTCAACTGAACCTGAAGAATCAGAACCAAGCGTTCTTTGGCAAATTGACCTCGAACATTTCGCCACCGATTTTGCGGTTGCCGACGGAAAAGTGTTTACGGCGGATCATGACGGTATTGTTTACTGTTTTGATGCCCAGAGCGGCAAATCGCTTTGGAACGCCAGCATAGGCGGTTATTCGAATAATGGTTTGTCACTTGAAGTTTATGATGACAAATTGTATGTTGGCTGCAGAGGCTCAGTCGTGAACCGAGTAGACATGGACACTGGTGAAGTGGAGTTGTCGTACCAAGCGCCAGTATGGACAAGTTGGGCACATAAATGGTCTCCCAGTTTCTTTGTTGCAGACGGAAAGGTGTTTGCAGAACAAAATGGACTTGCAGTATACAATGAGGACACTGGAGAACTTTTCTGGAAAAGTAACATGATGGGTCCTCTGGAATATGGAAACATCTCGGCGCCTGAAAGCGACTACATTTTTATCAGAGTTCAGTGGCGTGTCAACCCCAACAATGGAAGCATCATCTGGAGCATCCCCGGCAGCTCAGACGGAGCTACAGAGGTTACCCAAGGCAAAGTGTTGTTTTGGAATTACAACCCAGTGGGTAGTCCTGATGAAGCAAAAGACCTTCTGTGCGTAAATGCGTCTTCTGGAGAAGAAGTGTGGAGATTCTATGTGGGCTCCAGAATGTTTCAACCAATAGTGTCGAATGATATGGTGCTGTTTGGAGCTGAAGACGGCTACTTATATGCAGTAGATTTTGAAGACGGCACTTTGGACTGGAAAACACCTGCTGACGACCAGAACACTGCAGAATCAGATGTTTTAGATGTGAGTGCATTTTCTGTTCAAGCCGACTCTCAGCATAAAAGAGTTTTCTGGAGCGTAACGGTCAGTTACAGCGAAACAGGACCAGAAAATGGAACAATGCTTTCTTTAGACCTTTCAGATGGCGATAGACTGTGGACATATCCCGTTATCAACGAAACTTCTTGGAATTTTGTCGGTGCAACCTTGTCTAACAACATACTTTACGTTACCGAAAACCATAACCTGTACTGTCTTGACACAAACAATGGAACCATCAAATTGCAGCAAAACTTTGAACATTACACTCTTCCCCCCATTGCAGCAGACGACAAGGTGTTTGTTGCGGCAGACCTGTGGCTCATTGCCTACAAGTAACTCGTTCTGCGAAGTTGAATTTTCCTTTTTTCTTCTCCCGCTGCTATGTGGGCTCTTCGAATGGGTTCAGGCAGCCGATATTTTCCTGTACATTCCAGCACGATTTCTGTTGCTCTCTTCAGCGACACCCTGTGACCAACACTAACATAAACAGGCTTAGTTCCCTGTTTCGTGACTACCTCAGCGCCTATAACCTTCCCTTTGTACTTAAGCGGCGCCCAACCCTCCTCAACATTCTGTTCTACCTCTCCACACAGCAGACTCTTCGCCACCCCAACAGTCGGCTTATCCAGAATCAAGCCCAGATGAGAAGCAAACCCCAAGCCGTAGGGATGCGCGACCCCCTGACCGTCAACCATGAAAACGTCCGGTTCGATGTGAAGCTTTTTTATCGCTGAGTAAGCGGGCGGGATTTCTCTGAAGGACAGCAGGGTGGGCACGTAAGGAAAACGGGTTTGGATGTGGGCAACCTGAACTTCAACCTGAGACAGATTGCTCGCGTCTAGGACAGCCACTGCACAGACAGATGTATCCTTTAGATATGCAACGTCCACCCCAGCCACGTAATCAACCTTCTCAGGCAACGTATCTTCGAAGATGAGCTTCTTGGAGAGGCGCAGCTGCATTTCATGGGCTTTTTTGACAGAAAACTTTGGATTAAGCCTCGGCAACTCCCACTTTGACCCTCAAACTGCTAAAGGTTTCGGGCTTTTCAGTCTCGACTTTCCTTTTCAATTGTCTTCTCCAGCTTGGATATGGAGCGTTCTAGGGCACTTCTTCGAACCTCGCTGGTGATGTCACCTCTGGTGATTTCGATTAGGTGCCGGGCAACGTCGCCCTTTCTTCTAAGACCCTTAACGATTATGTAGGCGTCATCCAGAGCCGTCAATTCAGAGTAGATGTGCTCCATACTTTCCAGAGTCTTCTCAGCCGCCTCCACGTTTCCCTTCCGAATAAAATTGAGTGCTCTACGCCTGAGCTCCCCAATCACGTCCCCTAAGGACAGAACATAGGGAGTCATGGGAACACCGATTTCTTCAGGGCTTACAAACCGGTCTTCCTGAATCAAGGTAAGCAGTATGTGGGCTTCAGCATGCTCCTCGAAGGCGGCTCCAACCGAGCCGCTGTAAAGCAGGTACGGGTAATCTTTCGCTGTCTCCTGAAGCTTGACGAAGAGGCTCTTTGCCTCTTCAAGCATGGCTTTGGCGTCGTCAAATCTTTCTTGGTGAGTAACCTGTATTGCCTGTTTAGAGAGGCGCGTTGCCTTTCGCATGTCCCTATGGACCTCTTCCCGAACGGTCTCTCTTCCGCTCAGATTTTCCTGAATTTTCTCCAGAATATTCTTCAACGACATAAAGTTCACAGCCAGAAACAACCAAAAATGAAGCTAGGCTAACTTAATAGGCTTTTCCAAGCGGCTAAGCAAAACCACTCTACTGTCAGGGGACTCATCCACTATGCCGTAGCCCGTCTCTGATGCCATCTGAGCCGCGAAGTCTCTGATTTCTCTGTGGGATGGCATGTTGCTTCCGTCCAATCTTAGCCTCGAAAAGCCCACGTGCATGTAAGCTTTCGGCTCCAAGTAGGTGGGGTCTGCTTTTCTGATTAGCTGAGCGTAAAGTTCGGGATGCTTCATATTCACATGCCGCGCCAGAGTAAACCGGATTACTGTGGGGCACTTGAAGCTGGGAAGCAGAGACAGGGTTTCGTTGAGTTTCTTCCATGCGTCTGGAATGTGGGGACGACAGACCTGCGTGAACGTTTTCTTGTCAAAGGCTGAAACCGAGATGTACAGTTGGGTGGGTTCCTCGCTTAAACTGGAGAGGGCTTCTGGAACGGTTCCGTTGGAGACTAAGAAGGTGGTGAAGCCTCGCCTGTGAAAGCCTTTGATTAAACCGTCCAGATTAGGGTAGAGGGTTGGTTCCCCTGCCAAGCTTATGGCTGCATGCTTGGGCGTGGTTGCCTCTAAGCGTTTAGTTTGGTCCGCGTTTGGGGTTGCCTTGTATCCGCTCAGAATCCGTTTCTGCTCTCGGATGCATCCCTCGATTATGTCCTCTGGGTCATCCCATTGTGGCAGTCTGGTTTCGTCCCATCTTAGGTTGTGGTCGCCGCTCTGGGCGCGCCAACAAAAAACGCAGCTTAGGGTACAATGATAAAGTGAGGGCGTCATTTGAAGGCATCTGTGGCTCTTTATTCCGTAAAATTTCTGTTTGTAGCAGCTTCTGTCCTGAACTATGCTGTTGTAGAGCCATCTGCACCGTTTCACAGCCGAGTGATTGCCTACCAGATGGTACTTCTGCCGCTTCAGAATGGCAATTATGTCTTCAGGAACCAACGACTGCAACGTTTCCAGCCCGCCAAGTTGATAGAAGGATAAAGAACAGAAAGAAGAAAATAAAAATTTGGATAAGTTCAGTTTGAATGCATTAGCTCGTATACACAAGGATTGAAAAAAGGCTTCTGGGGGCGCCAACATAACAGAAATACAGCAGTCTGTCAAGGCGCCCTTTTTTCGACAACTAATACGGTGCTCGTTTATTTTCTGAGTGAACGCTTAGTCTCGGAACTTTTGCAGTTTTTGCAACATCAGTTTGTCGCCTTTAGCGTCTCCAGCACATGTTGCAATGATTCCGTCTACAACACCATTCAGTCTTGCGGCTTTTTCTTCAACGGTGTCCATTGTAGCGGTTGCTGGCCAGCCAATCATTTCCATGGTTTTCTTGTTTTTGTCTGTGGCTACTAGGAAGTATGCATAGATTGGTTTGTTCAGTTTCTTGCACTCTGCAGCAACAGCTTCAAGCATTGGGAATGTTTTATCTTCGAGCCTCATGAAGTAGACAAAATCCCAATCGCCATTTACACGTTCTATGTTGTCTTCTACAGACCGTCTGGACGTTAGTAGGCATCCTAGTTTCAGGTTCTTGAGTTTCACGTTAGTGCGCAGGAACTCTCGGGCGCCTTCAGAGGACTTCAATTCTTTGATTGGTTCACCAAAATGTGGTTTGTCGCCCATTGTGATGATTAAACCATCAAGTCCAATAACGTCCGATGCTAAGGCTAAGCCTCCAACTTCAACTGAGCCTTTGTAGTGAAGAATGAATATGGGTACAACATACTTATCGGGGTACTTGTGTTTGAGTATGCAGCTTACAACTACGCCGCTTGGTGCAGGAAAACCAGCAGCGCTATCAGTTACGTTCCATCCATCAACAAGACCTTCGAGTTCTTCAGCGAGTTTCAGAAATTTTCGTGTTGGGACAAATTCATTCAATATTTTCATGGTTTCATCTCGGTTGATGGATACAGAGATTGGGTTTAAAAATCTTTTGCAGTTGCACTGTTTTGAGGTAATTTGTGACTATTAAGAACGGTTGCTATATATTCTCAGAGGTTGAGAAGATAATAGACATCCGGGCTTACTTCTTGTTGGGGCACCATAGACTGCTTATATAGTCTAAAGAAGAGGCAAAATGCCGATGTGGATTTAAAAAGCAAAAAATTTATAACTTTCCTTGGTTGAAGCATAGTTTGCTGATGGCTTTAACTTCAAAGAATTTTTGCTTATGTGAAGGACGTGGCACATATTGGCTGAAACAAAACATTGTTCTCCCAAATGTCGTTTATTTAGATGCGCAAAAAGAGAGGTCATCTACCAAGGAAACAGAGTCTGGTGCAGATGGACCGACGAAGAATGCAATATAGCAAACTGCAGCTACGCAACATGCGCAAGGAGACAGCTGCTGCCCGGCGGGGTATGCGGCGAATCTGTGAAACGCAGAACAGTTGAGAAGAGACCTGAAGAGGACCTGATTCCAGCTGTGAAACTCAAAGGCAAAGCGTTACGAAAACTAGGAGAAAGAGAAATCTACTAGACGTTTATTCGCTTGCCTAAAAACCTGTTAAGGCACAAAAACTGCTGCTGCGAGAACCGTTGTCCACTGACCAGTTTTTTCTCCCTTCGCTGACTGTGTTATGTTGCTTGTTTTGATGATCATTCCGCTGGTTTTGAATATCTGCTTCTTCTCGTCCCAAGCTTTGTCAGAGTCGAAGGAAATCCCCATTGTTGTCGCCAGCATCGTTGCCGCCAAATCCTCTGCATAGTCTCCTGCTGTTTCAGCTGACTGACCGAAGGAATGATGCTCAGAAAGATATCCATAACTGTCCTTGTTTGACGGAATCGCAACTCCAATAGATGCTGCAATCATCCGGTGCGGCTCTTTAACAGAGTTTTTGGACAAAACCGCAAAAGTTATTTCTCCAGGCTGCAGCCGCTTCAAACCTTGCTCTTTCGGGATCAGTTTGCATCTTGGGGGTATTATGCTTGAAACAGTTACTATGTTGCATCTGTGGATTCCTGCGTCTCTTAGGGCTAGTTCAAAGGATGCCAAACGCTCCTTGTGGCTGCCTACGCCCTTAGTTAGGAACATGTATTTCGGAATCATAACGGTCACTACCCCCGAAGAGAGTTTATTTAGGCTTTCTTTGTTTAGCCAAAAACTCAGGTTATCCTGTGGAGACCCGTTTCACTACGGGCGGTCTCTTCTTTTTGAGGACACGGTAGCCACAAAACGTGCATTTTATTCCTCCACCGCGCAGCTCAAGCTCTTCTGTTTTAACTTTGGCGCCGCATTTCACGCATTCGTAAGTTAGTCCACGTGAAGCCTTCTTTGACATTACATGTGCCTCTAAACTGGGTAACCATGTTTCACAGGATTTAAATGTTTTCCATTTCGAAAAGGCGGCAACAAAGAATGAAGCAAACAAGCCATTAAAGGCGCGGCTGTTTCATCAGAGATTCAGAATCATCTCAGCTAAGGCTTTTGCGCCGTCTTTCAACTCTGGAATCTTGTTGTTCTTCGCCTCCTCTATGGCATCTACCAAACTTTTCAAAGTGAAGTCTGAAAGAAATGTGGCGCCCACTTTTTTGGCGAAAATTTCCGAGTCTCTTCTTGGGAAAGTGCGTTTCAGCTCTGGGTTGGGCACTATGACTGAGGGCTTCTTGTAGACAGCAGCTTCCAAAGGGGCGGAGCCTTGATGGGTTACAACAACCTCTGCGCCTGCAATAAGCTCATGAAAGCTTAAGGAAAACTCTAGAACCTTCCATTCTGGATGCCGCTTCCTGTAGGGTTCAGGGTCGACTTCTCCTGTCTGCAAAACCACATTCTTCAGATCACTTTCGTTTAACACATCGAACAGGCGTTTGTGTCCCAGTGTTCCTCCAGTCAACAAAACGTAGCCTCCATTCCAAGGCTCGATTTCGGGTTTCGCGAAAATGGGACCAACCACAGTGCCTTTCAGGAAGTTTTTCTGTTCAGTCCACTGTAAGGCTGTGATTGCTGAGAGGGGCTGCAGAATGCGGGCTGTCTTGGATGCTCCAATGAAACGAGCCTCTCCCTCGATGTTCACTATGGGTATTCCCTTCAAAAAGGCGACCAAAGCTGGGGGGATACAGAAGTTGCTGCCGGTGCTTACAACAGCGTCAAGGTCTCCCTTGACCTTCTTCATCGAGTTCGCGAGTGCTCTGGCTAGATTATAGGTGAACTTGTCTGTTGGAGTTTTGGCTCCACGGGGCTTCAGAAGGTAGTTCACCTTGCCGAACCCGATTAATCTTTCGTAGCTCAGATTGTCTCCTTCTGGAATCAGAAAACGCATGGATGCCTTGGCTTCCAGCCTCTGGGCTAACGCATAAGCGAAGCCGGTGTGCCCTCCGCCACCTGCCAGTATCAAGATGCGTTTCCCTTTTTTCAAGAACGTTCAGCCAAGCGAGTTTTGACTCCAACAGAATATAAAGTTGTGCATGCTCATCAAGATTGGTTGCTGCTTCCAGGGTGAGATAAGTGTTAAATATCTAGGGGGAACATGTTTTTTCTACGTTTGGAGTTGCTTCATGTATGGCAAGGCGTCGAAGACCGTCCATTCCGCTTACAATCCTTTTCATTATACTCCTGTTGTTGTTCCTGCTTTCAGGTACGCTAGTTGAACTCGTAAGTAACTGGGCGGCTCGCGGATCATTTACGTTCAGCTATACGTCGACAATAGAAAATGACCCAGTAGTGTCCATTGTCTATACATTGCCCCAAGATTTAGCCGAGGCATTGGTCCCTGAACAAACAGAAGGATGGGCTGTCACATTAGAGGATAACATTCTCAGCTTGACGGGTGGAACATTGAATTCAGGGGAATCAGTCACGGTTGACTACCGGTTTGTGAAGTACATAAAGGGAGGCACAAGGAATTACACAACAACTGCCACGACAGAAGATGGTCTTCTAATACCTAAAGAGAAATCCTTCGAAATGCCCGACATATTTCTTTTAGCCCTTGTATCGATGCTGTATCAAAATGCAATCTGGCTGCTGGTGCTCGCCATAATAGTGCTTGTGGTAATAATTGTCCTGTTTGTCCTAGGCAAGAAGAAGGACAAAGAGCAGGAACCGAAGGATTTCAGTGGTGTGAATCTTCAGCAGGGCGCTGTTGAAGTTGATTCTGATTTGAATGAAGCGAATGACACCTCCGCTTGAAGTGACACAAACCAGCAAAAGTGCAAAATAGTGCGTTAGATAAGATCTGGGTGGTTTCACTTCTTTCTAAGCAGTAAAAATGCGGTGACCAGAATCAGGGCGATTATTATCCCCAGCGCCGCTAAAATGGGGTAGGGAAGAGAGGTTGGCTCTTTTTCGATGGACCATATTCGCAGGTCAGGGTCACATAAGCCGGATATGCCCATGCAGCCAACGGTCACTATCTCAACTGTGCCGTCTTCATCAGCATCGCCCGTGGCGACGTTCCAGGCAACAACGCCATCGCCTATTGTCCAGTCTCTGTTTTGTTTCAATGTCAGAGTCTCGCTGTTCCAGCTCCAGACTCTAAGCTGAGCCGCATTTGGGGTAACCTCGGTGTTGTTGAAGCTTCCATAAACTGAGGTTAACCCGCTGGTCACGATGTCTACGTGCTTGTCGTCGTCAACGTCAGCTATTGCTAGGGCTTTGATTTCTGTAATATCTTCGGTGGTCCACTCGTGGCTTTTCTCCAGAGTTAAGGTGTGTCCGTTCCAGTTCCAGATTCTGAGTTGGGCAGCGATTTTTTCGTCGTCATATGTCCATCCGCCTGTGACTATTTCTGGGGTGCCATCGTCGTCTATGTCGTCTACTTTCAGATTGTTGACCATGGTGTTTCCCATGGGGCTTCCACTGATTGTCACTCCATAGACGCCTTCCACCATGCGCCACTCCTCATTCGCCTCCAAGGTCAGCTCTTCTCCGTTCCAATGCCAAACACGTAGCTGACCGCTACTGTTCATCAAGCCGTTATCAGAACCGCCAGTAACGATTTCTGTCTCCCCATCACCGTTCAAGTCATGCGCGTACACCGAGTCGGCGTACGCTTCATTCAGTGCACACCATTCCACGCTCTTCTTTAAATCGAGGCTACTGCCATCCCACTGCCAGATGCACAATTGAGCATAGGTCTGGAAGTCAATGTCTGTGCTGCTGGCTGTGAGTATTTCTGGTGCGCCGTCATTGTCCACATCGTTGATGAATATTGAGCTAAATGCTATTCCTTTACATTCGTGGCTGCCTTTCAAAACCAAGGTTTCGCCGTCATAGCCCCACACTCTAAGCGAGGTGTAAACGTCGGTGCTGTTTGCGATGTATCCTCCAGTGACTATTTCAGTTGAGCCATCACCATCCGAGTCGCCAGCGTAAATAGCGTGAATTGAGCCTGCCCAGTTGTGGCTTTTTTCGCACCAGAAGTTTTCTCCGTCCCAGTTCCAGATTCTAAGCGGAGCCTCCACGGTTGTTCTTGTATCGTTTTCAACGTAATACATTATGCCGCCAGTAACCATCTCTATCACGCCGTCACCGTCGACGTCGCCAACGAAAAAGTTGTGTGTACCATAATTGCAGGTGCCTCCCACGCCATAGGTTTCCCAATGCTGCTCCCACTCCAGAACTAGCCCATCAGACTCGGCTTTCACGCTCCAACCTATGGAAAAAACCAAAACAAGAAGCAATAAGGTGAGCGAGGCGTACTTTCGGCTGCAATACATCATAAATATTCTTTGCTTCAAACAGACTTATTACATTACCGAACAAAAACACACTATGACTAACCGAATATGTGTGAACTTTGGGTACCAAGTTTTTGTTGTGCTTGGAATTCCTGAAAAAAGCTGTTTTTCAACAATGTACCTCTATTAGGCTCCTAATATGCGTAAAGTTCGTGTGAATAAGCTGAAGTTTGATTTTCGCGGTTTCAGTTTTGTTGTTTTACTCTGTTTATGGGCCTGTTCAAGAGGTGTCTAGGTTGTTTCTAGGGCAGAAAATCCGGTGAGCCGAATCTTGTTTGAGCACTTGTTGCATCGAATCAAAAGGCTCTCTAAGGTGTTGTTTCTGACTTTTGGCTCTAGAATGGAGTAAATCTCTTCTGTTTCATCGTTAGGCGAAATCTTTGTTCCACAGCAAGGACACAGAAAATCGCCTTTCCCTTCTTGCTCTATTAAATTGAGTGTGTGCACCAATACCTGCTTCATTTTTGATCCCTCGGTATTCACTACTGATGCGTGCGGTAATTGAGCAAAAAAGCGTTTTTGTCAAGAAAGTTTGACCAATTTGTCGTTTGGCTAGTCAAGAAAAATTGACTAAGCGTTAATCAAGGATTTACTCAGCTTTCTTATGAATCTTAGAAAAGAGTGGTTTGTAGAGAAGTGATTTTAAGGTTTTTTTGTACCCGATTTCATCATATACAATCCAATTAATATGAAAACAACTCCACCAACAATGTAGGGACCTGAATATCTGAGCATCTCGGGTATACTTTGATACCATTGAATAAATGCAAATTGCCACAATGATGAAAAGAGAATAATTGAAGCAAAAGCCAGAATTATCAAACCAAACCAAAATATAACTTGTTTTTCTCCCTTAAACAAGGCTAATCAACCCAATACTTCAACCTATCTTCCTAATAATAGGCATTTTGAATTTGGAATTAAGATTTAACCTTTGAAAACAAGGGAATTGTTCAGGACAAGTTTCTTTTAGAAGTAAAGAATACCTGTCTTTGGATTGATTTGAGAGCCAAATACAAGTACATTATTCTTACTGTAGTGCTAATTATCACCATCAGTATTTCTGGGGGTTTTTTAGGTATCCCCGCTGGATCAGAAAAAGATGATCCGATGGTTGGTTTAATAATTGTTGTCATTTCAATCATAATCTATTCCATTGCACTCTACCAAATATCTAAAATGGAAAAACACTCAAGTTTAGTTTAAAAAAGGAGGTTGTGCAAAAACACAGTGGTGATATCACCATCATGGAACGAACACCCATTTCCATAAAGGGAAAATCTGGTTAGTTGAATATACATTTAGGGTTCTTATGAACGGGCATGAAACAGCTTCTTTTTGTAGACTACAATAATCAGAATCGCAGTTAAAAGTAATGTTGGGATGAGCCATGAAGAATACTCTGGAACAATACCATATTCATCGGTTTTGATCAACCAAACATCAGCGCCTCCAGCACCAAAAGACCTTGTGGTGCCCGCTATTGCGTATCCTCCTGTACTGGTCTCAACCACAGAGTACCCCCAATCAGTGCCTGTTCCTCCGTAGGTTCTCTCCCACTCCACAGTTCCAAACTCATCAGTCTTAATCAAATAAACATAATTGGTTTCAGCACCAGAATCGTATGTGCGCCCCGCTATTGCGTATCCACCATCACTGGTCTCAACCAACGAGAAAGCTTCATCCCGACTCCCTCTATCGTATGTTTGATTCCACTCCATATTTCCAGACGCATCGGTTTTAACCAACCAGATATCCCTATCTTTTTCGCCTGCTATTGCATATCCACCATCAGATGCCTCAACAACCGAATAAGCGTAACCTCCATCTGGTGTTTCGTATGTTTTGTTCCATTCCATGTTCCCCGTCTCATCAGTCTTCACCAACCAAAAATCACCTTTTGGATATCCAATCACGTTAGAGATGTTTGTGAGACCTGCTAGGGCGTATCCCCCATCAGACGTTTCAACCAACGAGTAAGACTCATCCCAACCTGTTCCTCCGTATGTTTGGTTCCACTCCATGTTTCCAAGCTCATCGGTTTTAACCAAACAAAAATCTATACTTCCCGCATCAAAAAGGGAACTTGCTCCGCCTGCTAGGGCGTATCCCCCATCAGACGTCCCAATTAATGAATTGCTTCTGTATGTTCTGTTCCACTCCATGTTTCCAAGCTCGTCAGTCTTAACCAAATGTGAGTTACCTGCTAGTGCGTATCCTCCATCAGACGTCTCAATAACCGAGTGAGCCTCATCGTAGTTTGTTCCTTCGTATGTTTGGTTCCACGCCATGTTCCCAAGCTCGTCAGTCTTGATCAACCAATAAACTTTGCCTCCAACACCAAAAATGTATGTGCGTCCCAATATTGCGTATCCACCATCACTGGTCTCAACCACAGACCGCCCATAATCATCGTCTGCTCCTCCATATGTTTGACTCCACATTGCAGCTTCGGCTTTAACGCAAAGAATCAAACAAGCACAAAGCAACACAGAAAGTAATGCGCTTAAGAGAAGTCTGCTTGTACGCAACAGCATCCCCTGAATATAATACAAAAATTCACGTAATAACAGTTTACGTTGACCTCAAAACTAAGCCATACCCGCCCTTTACTTACCAACCAACAACTCAGAAATGAAATAGCATAGCATTCTAATGAAAAAAAGGGCGGTTTCATTGTCTTCTGCTTTAGGTTTATTACGTTTTGGACAAACAAGATAACTGTT
The DNA here is from genome assembly GCA_050123155.1 of Candidatus Bathyarchaeota archaeon. Taxonomy (GTDB): domain Archaea; phylum Thermoproteota; class Bathyarchaeia; order Bathyarchaeales; family Bathyarchaeaceae; genus Bathyarchaeum. The sequence goes on from JASFHP010000003.1 coordinate 97,945, forward strand.
ATTTACTTGCTTGTTTAGTATGAGATGAGGGAGTTTGGTGAGCAAGGTTAACGTTCCCCCTACATCGGTTGTCGACAAAACAGCGGTCATCGGAGAGGGCACACGCATCTGGAATTTTGTCCACGTCAGAGAAAACGCTGAAATAGGCAAAGAATGTGTCCTCGCCGACTACGTTTATGTTGGCAGAGGAGTGAAAATCGGAAACAACGTAAAGCTTGAGAACCGAGCAACCGTCTATGAGGGAGTGACAATCCAAGACAAAGTTTTCGTTGGTCCTCACGTCACCTTCACAAACGACCCCTATCCAAGAAGCTTCAGCACAGACTGGAAAATCCTGCCGACAATCGTAAAAGAGGGAGCCTCAATCGGCGCAAGAACAGTAGTACGCTGCGGCGTCACCATAGGAGAATACGCTTTGATAGGCGCAGGCAGCGTCGTCACAGAGGACATACCGCCCCACGCTTTAGCTTACGGAAACCCGGCTAGAATCAGAGGATTCGTTTGCAGATGCAGCAGAAAACTTGAAACCGAAGAAAAAAAGGAAACCTGCATTCTGATGAAGTGCCAGGTCTGCAACAAAGAATACAAGATAGCCGCGGAAGATTATGCCAGACTAAAAAAAGGGGAATGAAACACTGTTGAACCGGAAGATTCCGATTGCAAAACCTAACTTTGGCAAGGAAGAAGAAACTGCGGTGAAGCAGGTTCTGGAATCAGGTATACTGGCGTCGGGACCGCGAACAAAACAGTTTGAAAAAGGGTTTGCAGAATACATTGGAGTAGAACATGCTGTTGCCGTGGCTAACGGAACAATAGCGTTAGATGTGGCGCTTAAGGCGCTCAAGATAGGTCCCGGAGACGAGGTGATAACCTCAGCTTTTTCTTTCGTTGCCTCCGGCAACTGCATATTGTTTCAGAACGCGAAACCTGTTTTCGCTGACATAGACCCCAGAACATTCAACATTGACCCCTCAGATGTTGCCGAGAAGATAACAGCAAAAACCAAGGCATTAATTCCCATTCACATGTTCGGTCAACCAGCCAACATGGACGCCCTGAAGGAAATCGCCGAAGACAAAGGAATCGCTTTGGTGGAGGATGCTGCCCAAGCCCACGGAGCCGAATACAAGGGACAGAAAGCCGGAAGCATAGGAGAGATAGGGTGCTTCAGCTTCTACGCCACAAAGAACATGACAGCGGGCGAGGGCGGAATGGTCACCACAAATGATCCGGAACTGGCGGAGAAAGCCCGGTTACTCATAAGTCATGGACAAAGCCAGAAGTATCACCATGACATCTTGGGCTACAACTACCGCATGACCGAGTTATGCGCTGCCATCGGATCAGTCCAACTCCAGAAAATTGACGAATTCAACAGGAAAAGAAGAGATAACGCGAAGCTTTTGACACAGGGAATCCGCAGCTTCAAGGGTTTAACTGTGCCCTACATAGATGAGGACGTGACTCCTGTCTTCCACCAGTATGTGGTGAGAGTGGAAGAGAACTACCCACTAGCCAGAGACGAACTCGCCAATCATCTAACTGAGAAGGGTATCGGAGTTGCTGTTCACTATCCCATCCCCATTTACGGACAGCCGCTCTATCAGAAGCTAGGATACGGAGGCACAAGGTGCCCCAACACTGAGGACGCCTGCAGACGGGTCTTAAGTCTGCCTGTTCACCCTCTGGTTGACAGAAAAGACATCGAATACATCTTGGATGTCCTGAAGGATGTTTCGGAGGCAAAAAAGAACTGAATGCGCTTGTTGCATGGCGTAAATTGTCCCATAGGTCTGTCTTGTTGAGCAAGGGTGTCCCCAATACAGATTTGTGGTTTTTCAAAACCGGTCCACTATACATTGAAGGCTTTCGCGACACATTTCTGAGGCACCTAAAGGAGAGACCTTCAACATTGATTCTGCAATTGCCACAGGGACCATTACTGCTGGAGGGTGTCTTGTTAAAGAAAAGCTTCGATTGCAAAATAGCTGTGGATGTACACACTGGATTTGTTTACGGTCACACATTAAAAGGAGTAATTCTCAACAAATCCTTCAACAAGCTGCTTAATTATGCCGACTTGGTGATTGTCCACAACGATGAGATACTGGACATTTTGCGCACTTCAATCCTAGAAAAAACCGAGATAGTTTATGACCCATGGATGTTTATCCAACCGACTGAACAAACGGCATCAAACAAAAGATACCTGGTTTTTCCCGCGTCTTTTGCTCCCGACGAACCATTAGCCGAAGTTCTAAGCGCAGTGAACAAATGCAAGAACATAAAAGTGTTCGTGACAGGAAATTTCTACAGAAACCCGTCACTGCTACGTTTTTCTTCTTCTCACGTAGAATTCACGGGATTCCTGAAACGCCAAGACTACGAAGAACTGTTAGCCAATTCGTTTGGCGTAATCACGGGAACCAAGGACGAGTACACGTTAATGATGAGTGCATGGGAAGCGGTTGCGTTCCAAAAGCCACTGCTTCTATCGGAAACAAGAACACTGAGAAACATGTTTGACGACTACGCAACTTTTTACAAGTGGAAGAGCCGAGAGAGCATACTGAATGCCTTGTCCGAAGTTTTCAGTGAACGAGATTTGACTTATGCCCGAAAAAGGCTGAAAGAAAGAACAGTTAACAGTTTGAATGCGTTGACAAAAAGGTTGAAGGAAATATAGAATACTCATGAATGAAAATCGCCTTTACGTTTATTTATCACATATCTAATGTTTAAGACACAACAGATTTTTATGGAAGCACAAAGTTGTTGATAGAAGTATGAAGAAACTGATATTGGGTTTAGATGGAATGGATTTCGACATCGCCGTAGACTTAGACCTGAAGAACGTTCTTCAAATCCAGTTCGGAAGAATAATAGTTCCTATAAGTGAGATATTAGGTCGACCTTCTTCTCCAGAAGTATGGGCTTCTTTTCTTTGCGGAGAACACGTAAAGAAAGTATTTGCGGGAAAAAAGAGGCTTGGGTTGCTGAAGTATCTAGTGAAATTGAAAAATTTGTTTCCATTCATATCTCTGGGGCTTGGCAAAAAAGTATCAGGTCAAATAGTTGGTTTTCCTGAACTGGACAGAGAAACTTGGGTAGATCTTCCGAATGTAAAAGAGGTCAATTCCCCGTATTACAGTTACACAAATGAAGTCTTTGAATACGCTGAACAGTTCGGCGTGGATAAAGACCTCGATAATTTCCGAAAGAACCTGTCAGATCTTTATGAAAGGGACATCAAGAAAATCACTTCAGCAGTGAAGTCAGAGATAGAACACCCAGAATGCGATATTCTCTTTGCATACCTTCATTTCCCTGACATGTTTAGTCATACTTGGTTCCAAGATAAAGACAAACTCTTCTCATTGCACCGAGAGATAGATGACTTTGTTGGAACTATTTTAAAGATGTTGAAAAAAGACATTCATGTGATTATTATTTCAGATCACGGTTTCGATTTTAAGGTTAATGATCATAGCGATCTTGGATTCATAAGCAGCAACAAATTCATGAATTTTCCGAAAGATATTATTGGGTTAGGTAAGCTCATGTATGAATATGCAGGTGCCAACAAATGAACACTGAAGAATTGGTCGCCAAATCGGTTTACATACTTCGAGAAGCAAAAGCAAACTTCAAAAATCCAGTGATACTTTGGTCAACTGGCAAAGATTCCACATTATCTCTTAGCTTGTGTAAAGAAGCATTTTTTGGACAAGTTCCTTTTCCAGTCATGCACATCGATACTGGATGGAAATTCAAGCAAATGTATGAATTCAGAGACAAGATTGCGAAGGATTGGAATCTGGATCTGATAGTGGAAAAAAGCGAAATGGCTGGAAAACTTCACCCTTCAAAAGTGTCTCATCAAAAATGTTGCCAAACGCTGAAGACAAACGCCTTGAGAGATGCGATTGAAAACCATGGATTCGATGCGGTAATCGTGTCAATTCGTAGGGATGAGCATCCAATTAGGAACATCGAAAGAGTGGCTTCTCCAAGAGACAGAAATTTCTTGTGGAAACTATTGAGGAAAAAGAAGAAAGATGAAAAAGGGGATGCACCTTATGAAAGTCTTCAACAAGTCGAGCTTGGATTCAGTCTTCAAACCGATTTTGGCGAAGACTGCCATCACATACGCATTCATCCGATTCTACATTGGGATGAGATTGATGTCTGGAAGTACATCCAAAAAAGGGGGATACCTGTAAATCCAATGTATTTTGCCAAAGACGGACGTAGATACCGATCTCTTGGCTGCCACCCTTGCACCAAGCCCATCGAATCTTCTGCGTCGAATATCGACGAGATTCTTGAAGAACTGAAAACAACCAAGATCGCAGAAAGGTCTGGGAGGTCTCAAGATAAAGACTCTGAACAAGTTATGCGGAAACTCAGAGCTATGGGGTACATGTGAGTGGACCCATTTCTTGTCTACATCATTGTAGGTTTGGTTTGCGGAACAATAGACAGTTCACTGGGCATGGGATACGGCGTATCCAGCACAAGCATATTGCTATCCTTTGGAATTGCTCCAGCCATTGCAAGTGCAAGTATTCATACTGCGGAAGGTTTTGTAGATGTCGTAAGTGGAATAAGTCATTGGAAATTAGGAAACATAGACAAAAGCATGATTTTGGATTTAACGATAACCGGAGTGATAGGCGCAATTCTCGGAGCATACACCTTGAGTATGTTGTCATTAGAATTCGCAAAACCTGTTGTCAGTTTGATTTTGACTATACTAGGAATCACGATTCTGCTGAAATTTTTACTGAAGAGAGCCACAAAAGAGAGAACCTTTTCAAAAAATGTGACTAGACTTCTTGGTTTTGTTGGAGCATTCGTCGACGTACTCGGAGGAGGAGGATGGGGCCCGATCGTCACTTCTACTCTGGTTGCAAAAGGCAAAGAGCCAAGAAAAGCTGTTGGAACTGTTGAAATTACAGAACCGATAATCAGTTTCACAGCAGTGATTGTGTTAGGGCTTCTTTGTGGTTTTGAGAATTTCCTTTGGACGATAGTACTTCCGATAATGATTGGAGGCTTTATTTTGACTCCAGTTTCTGCGTATATCACTAAGAAAATTCCAAAAAATTTGTTCGGAATCCTTGTTGGTAGCTGGTTGATAATTCTGAATTTAAGAACAATTTTGCAGGCACTAGGATTTTTGTAAACTGAGAAGTGCTTAGTTCTGCGTATGATGCAGTGAACATAATTACAGAAGGCATTGAAATCCAAAAAAGTTGTAGATTTCGAAAGCGAAGACTGAGGAAATTCAGTTAAAAGGGGGATTGCGTGATAGAAGAGTTATCGTTTCTCTTCGTTCTCTAGTTGCCGCAGTTTTTTCAGGAACTTGCGTGTGATCGGATCAATTTTCACTTTTTGTTCTGCTTCATTCAGTTTGACGAAGTTGAATTTTGCCAGAAATCTTGTGACTATTTCGATCTTGACTCTGTTTAGTTGAGTCCTCTTTTCTATGTCCTCTAAGTGATGCCATTTTCCGTTCTCTAGTAACCGCAGAATAGTCTCAGTAGGCATGATGAAGCCGCCTTTAGTTCAAGTTATTAGGGATGAGGCGTTTAAATGGCTTCTGAAGCTTCTTTACAGAAAAAACCTCTAGAAAAGTGAATTCTAATTACCACAAACTAGGGAAAAACGTTATTGGCGTGTTTGGGGTTTTAATGCTAAGTCTGGTTTCCTGTTTTCTCGTGGTCTGCATAGTAGCTGAGCCCCGCTGTTACGCCTGTGGATACGGCGAACCACAGAATCATGGCTGTAACGTTTCCCTGAGTGACAACATATGATAGGGCAATGGAGGCGCCGTGGACAACCGCGAGGATGGCAGAGAGTTTCGGTTTAAATTCTAATCCCATAACATCACACCTCCAGTCACTGTTTGTTTTCCCACAGCTCGAAGCCTGCTTTGACAAGGTTTTTCCGCACCTCTTCCGACCGCACATATGGGGTTTCGGATGTGGCACTTATCTCGGCTAGTCTGATGAGGTCTTCAAGTTTGACTTCAGGTTTTTCTGTGCCCCAGTTTAGTCTGCAGTTTGCCTTCGCTGGGTTGAGACCTGCCTGCCGTATTAGGGGGTTGAAGATTTCTCGTTCGCATGTTCGTTTTATGAATCGTTGCAGCGCCATGACTTTCCTTTCCGCGATTTCTAGGGCTGCCCTAGCGGATGCTTCTGTGAAGCCTGGGGTGGTAAACAGTTTCGGCAGTGGAGTTTGTCCGCCCAGGTAGACTTGGTTGAGGATGTGGTCGATGTAGGCTTCGTAGCGGGCTTTCGGGTCAACTGTAACGGTTTTGATGTCGGCTTCCGGTTTGTTGTACACGAATCTTGCGCCTGCCTTGGGTTTGGTTTTTATGAGTTTCTGGTATTCGGCGAGTTTTTCGTCGCTTGCGCCTGCGAATATCCAAAGTTCGTCTGGTCCAGCGTATTTTTCGAAGATTTCGGGCATGATTTTTTCTATGCGGGCTTTCATTTCTAGGAAGCTGATTCTTGTTTCTCCGTTGAAGCTGAGTTCGGTAAGGAGGACTTGGAGGACTCCTGTTCCGTATGCTGAAAAGTTAACTGGGTTCCAGCGGAAGTGGATGATTTTTTCGGGTTTGAAGGCTGTTTTCACGTCGCCGTAGCTGTAGTTGTAGCCTGTGACTTGACCGTACTGGTTCCGTTTTATTGCTGTTGGGTTGTCAAAGCCTGTTAATGGAAGGATTTTCAGGTTCTGCAGGTGTTCGGGTTCGGTTTTCATCCAGAAGCTGTTGCCTGATGCCACGATTTCTCTGGCTGCGATCTGCAGTAGTTCGTCTAGGTTAACTGTTTCGTTGAAGCTGTCTATGACCTGTTTTGTTTCTTCGGCGTGTGCGTATTGTTCGTTGACTGTGGTGTAGAAGCCGGCGCCTACGGCTTGGTCGGCTAGAAAGTCCACGAAGGCTTTGCAGCTGGGGTCTCTGGTGTAGGCGGTTATTATGTCGTTGAAGGTGACTGTTCTGGTTTCTCCGTAGACTTGTCTCCACGCGGGCAGCAGGACGCCGTTGGCTTGTTGGAGTTTTCCGTAGAATTCTTTGAGTTTGTTTATGACTACGCTCAAGGTTGTTACGTCCAGCAGTTTTTTGGCTGTTTTTGGTCTTAAGTTGAAATGAGCATCTATGCTGAGTGCTGCTTAGGTGCCAAATCTTTCTTAGATGGGTCGTTGAAGAGGGCTATGAAGGCTTGTCCCTTGTCTGTGAGTTTGTAGTATTTTGCGGGGAGAAACTTGTTTTCTTCGATGTGGTCGATTTCTAGGAGCCCAGTTTTGAGGCAGTATCTGAGGTAGCGGTAGATTTTTTTGCTGTCGAAATGGAGGCTGCTGTGATAGAGCTGATACACGTTGTTGGCATTCTTTCTGAACATGTTGAGAAACTTCAGGGTCTCCATCAAGTCACAGAATTTGGAGCCTTTCTTTGGACCACGCCGCAACAACAGCACCAAACAAAAAGAAGGATGCGGAGAGGTATCAGATTTTTTGACATGCTTGGTCTTTGCGGAGCTGCAGGAAAACGGTTATTCGGCAAGAAATGGGCTATAGGGAAACTGTTTCTTCGGGCAGATATATGAAGCTGGCAGGCATTTTTATGTTAAAATTGCTGTTGGCTGTGGCTTTTCGGTGTTGTTTTGTCGGGGCAGAAATCGCGTTTTTCTTGTGGAAGAACTGTTTCCAGCGGGGGTTATGGGCGTTTTTTGTGCCAGTCTTCGCATACTGTGCCTGAGCAGTAATCTTTGCGTTCCAGCTCGATTGTTGAGTGTTCGATGTGATGTTTCTGGAGCGTTTCCTTGATTGCATGTTTTGTTGGTTCGGGACTTTTGAGTGTCTCATCATCCAGCACCACGTGCGCTGTGAAGATGTCGGTTTCTCCCTCCAGTGACCAGATGTGGATGTCGTGGATGTCGATTACTCCCTTGATTGCCGATAGGTCTTTTTTGACGACTTCGAGGTTGATGTGTTTTGGCACTCCTTGGAGGAGGATGTTGATTGCTTCTCTGAGGTTTTTGGTTACATTGTAGAGGATGAACGCTGTTAAGCCGATGGTCATCAGTGGGTCGAGGAGATAAACGTTCCAGAAGTAGATGATTACGCCGCCAACCAGAATGCCCGCCCAGCCCAGCACGTCCTCTAGGAGGTGCCAGGAGAGCACTTTCTCGTTTAGGCTCTCCCCCTTCTTCAGCAGAAAGAAGCCTGCGCCGTTGAAGAGGATGCCGACGACGGCTATGCCCACCATCCCAAAAGCGTTTACAGTTTCTGGGTTGAAGAATCGGGGTACCGCCTGAAAGATGATTACGATTGAACCACCGATTAGAATTGAGGCGGAGAAGAGCGCAGAGAACAGGGAGAGCCTCTGGTAACCGAATGTTCGGCTGGTGTCTGGAGATTTGCGTGCTCCCCGTTCGAGAAGCCATGAGACCAGCAAGGCGATGCTGTCGCCGAAATCATGCAACGCATCGGAGAGAATTGCTAAACTGTTGGTCCAGAAGCCGCCGACAAGCTCTATGACTGTGAAGGCGACATTCAAGAATGCGGCAAAGCGTACCCTCTCTTCTCGTTCAGGCATAGTTTAAGATACGTTTTCGATTTGATAAAAACCTATCCAAAACAAACAAAACAATCAAGCCAAAGAGAACAGGGTGTCTCAACAATGAATTAGCTGAGAATTGCTGTTTGACTGGACTGTCTGTTGATCGAAGTTTTTTTGGGTCAAAATTTAACATGATTTCTTAAGAAAAGAAGAAGTGATGAGAAGATCAGAGCTGATAGTAGTGGCAGTGTCTGTGATGGCAGGTATTGGATTATGAATCCTCCTGCGATTGGTGTGACGATTTGAGCTATGCTGGTTAGTGAGTTGTTGACGCCCAGTACGGTTGCGGTTTCCTTTTGTGTAACACTGTTTGTCAATTTGCTGGTTAAAATGGGTCTGCTGACTCCTGTGCCGTAGGCGAGAAAGATTAAGGGGAAGAAAACGAACAGGTATTCTGTGGAAATTGCAAGGGTTGCCATTGAAACTGCCATGGCCACTATCCCTGTTCTTAGCATGCTGCCTTCACTCAATGCTCGCAGGATGCGGGCAATCAAAAATGTTTGGATAACGACTCGCAGTATGCCGATCCATGCCATGTAGAAGCCGACTTGGTCTGCGCCGACGTGTAATTGGGCTTCTGCCAGTAAACCGAAGTTGGCGATGAACAGAAAGAATCCGGTGTTGAAGATGAAGAACATGAGTATGTTGTTTCTGATGTGTGGGGTTTTCAGGAAGCGTTTAGCGTCATTAACTGGGATGACGTCATTGAAGCCAAGAGACAGTTTGTCAGGTTTTTCGGTGATTGATTCGGGGAGAAAAAGAACAACCAAGACAATTGAAACCAAGGTTACGGCTGCCGCAAAGAACATCGGAAACGAGTAATCGATTCTGGAAAGCACTCCGCCGATGAAAGGACCGAATATCAACCCAACGCCAAACACTCCGCTGGAGTATCCGTAGACTCTGGTTCGATGTTTGGGTTCGGTGATGTCGCTGATGTATGCTTGGCTGACGGTCATGTTGCTTCCCATCAATCCGTCAATCAACCGTGACGCAATCAACAGGATTGTGGTGGTGGCGAAGCCGAGGAGCAGAAAGCCTGCGAGTGTGCTTAGTTGGCTTAGGATGAAGAGGGGTTTTCTTCCGTAGCGGTCGCTTAGCTTGCCTGTTACTGGGCTGGCGAATAGTTGGCAAAAGCTGAACACGCTGGCGATAAGCCCTATTTGTATGGGGGTTAGCCCCAGCGATAAGCCTAGATACGGTATCAGCGGCAGCACCATGCTGAAGCCCAGCACTTCCGTGAACATTATCAGGAATATCACGTAGAGGCGCTTATCGAATGCAAAATCGTCTGCTGCGTGTTCTTTGTTGGGTTTCAAAAAGTTCGACCTCTACATCGGATTAATCAAATTAATGGGTTAGCTTGTCAAGATTCTGTTCCACTCTCTTTAGGAGCCGTAAAAACGTTTCTGTTAATCAGTTAATGTCTGCGTACCTTGAAGTATACCGACAGACCAGTACCTAATGCGGCAGCTGCTATCACTGTGGCGGTTATTCCTAAAATGACCGCTACCTGTTCTAGTGAAAAAGATTCACTGTTGGGTGCTTCTGACTCCTCAGACGTTATTGGTCCATCATCAGTTGATGTAGGTTGTTCAGCATAAACAGTTTCTAACAATTGTGTTACGTGCTGACTGATGGGCTGTACCATGCGTCGGGAGTCTGATACTTAACCAGTGGATGGTGCATCCCATCCTTTTTGGGTGTGTTCTGGGCAATCTTTTCTTTGATACCCTCTAAAAGCTCTATATGCTCCTCCACCAGCCGAGCAACATCCATAAGCTGTTCATCGAATTTTGTGAGGTCCATGTTATACAGTTGACTGATTTCTTTTGTCATATGAAGAAACGTTTCAGCTTGAATGCGCAGAAAATTTACTGTTCCACCGGAGTTTTCTAAGATTGCCAAGAAATTTGAAAGCTCTTCTAAGGTTATTTTTTCTTTGTTCATGACCTGCTTAAGAATCGAGTCAGTAAGCTTACACACAGGCTTCATTATTTTTTCGCAATCTTTCTGTTTTACTTTTGAATGCCCAATCTTTTCACTAATCTTGATGAGGTCTTCAGCATGTTTTTTGTTGTCTTGAGCAATCTTCAACAGAGGACCCCTTATATCCAAAAGAACTGTTTTGTTCGCAAATTCTTCAAAAAGTTGACCAGTCTTCTTTTCCAGATTCCCCAAACACCAAAGAAGACTGCCAAGGTCATCTGAGCAAGCTTTTTTTCTAAACAGGAATAACGCCCCCAGTTTAGCTCACAAAAATCCCTATAAACAATTTATGAATCACAAAAAATGATTTCAAAACTTGAAGCATCCACAGAAACTGCCAAAAAAGGCAGCGGGGAATCAATCAAGCTACAACTGAGAGAGGTTTCAGGTCTGAAAGGTGGTCATCTGGTTGGCTTCAACGTGATTATCAAGGTGTCGGTTGTGTGTTCCACGTTTGCTTCCAAGTCTTCATCTAGGAATGGTTGTAGCAGGTCGTGGAATTGTTTGGGTATGGTTAGACTGTAGACTGGGTATTGGTATTCTGCTTTGCCGTAGTATCGTTTCTTGACTAGGCGTTTCTGTATTTTGACCATAACCAAACAGACTGTCAAACATCTGCTAAAAGGGCTTCTAAACAACAAACAGCAGGGTCCCACTGAGAGGTGACCGAAAATAAACTAAATAAAGCCATGCTTGGTCAGAAAACGTCAACTGTTTCAAGTGCTGATTCTATCTTTTAACATTCCCCGACAATCATAGTTTCTGGTGTGCCAGTTGCCGTGGGACCAAACAGAAAACTATATCCGTTCAGGACACAGGAAACCTGAAGATTTTGACCCCGAAACCCTCAAAACCGTAACCCTCAGCGAAGAACAGGGAATCCGAGCCATCACAGCCAAACCATGGAACAGCCAATCAACCGAAGTGGTAAGCTATCTCTTCAGCAAAGAGAAAGGCTGGACCACAGAAAAGGCAAAAGAATGGTTCAAGGAACATGAAAACAAAGCCAAGGAGTCATTCAGTTGGACAGGAACAATCCGAAACATCCCAGAAACAGGAAACCTGATCCGAGGAAAAGCCCTGCACCCAATCAGGACACTCCACCCAAACGAGTGGCCTGAAATAAGAGAATACCTCAAAGAGGAACTTGAAAAAAGCGCCCACACGTTGGCTGGCACACCCCTAATTCTCGATCACAATAACCCCATCAACGGCAAGGTTCTGGGAGCAGAATACGAGGACGGAGCCATCGAATACATAGCCCAACTCGACGACCCCGCCATAACCAGCCAGATCGCAGACGGCACCATAAAGCACTGCAGCGTAGAATTCGAGTGGAAAACTCTGGAAAAACTCAACGGACACGCGCCCAGAGGCATCAAATTCACTGGACTCTCCCTGCTGAAAGATTACCCGCCCGGCGACCCCCAAACAACCGTGGAACTCTGGGAAGCCATAATAGACAAACTCAAAGAATCCAAAACAAAAGAACAGACCCCACAACAACAATTCATTCTTCACCAGCTCCATGAACCATCAGCATTCATGAAAGAGCACTTCTCATCAGTCTGGATCGACCAAACAAACGGAATACAAGGCATCTACGGATTATTACGCGAAAAACCAGAAAACCCCCAGCCCATGGCACTCCTGTTCATGAAAAACAAGGGCTGGACCATAACAAAGATGGAGGAGTGGCTCAGCAACCACCCCCAATACGCCCAAACCGCAGAGCTGCCTCAACCAGAAACCCTGCCCCAGAAACCGCTGGGCGAAGCAATAATCGCATCCGCCGAGCCCCAGCCCCCTGACCTGATACCCAAAAGAGACATCCTAAGCATCTTACCCGAGGATTGGATAGTCAGGGCGTGGAGCATCGGACCACAACTGCTTGTGCGGCAGCTACGGCACAGGCTAGTCTCACAGTCATCTGAACATGTGACCGGGAGTAGGCAAGGATGAACTTGACGAAACCGCAACAAAACTGGAGGAAAAACACGTGACTGACCTATGGCCTGACGCAGAAACCGGAGAAATGATCAGCGACGGCACAGTGCTCAGCTTCGAAGCCGCCTCAGACATAACCAAAGGAGACCTCGTGTACCTGAGCGCGGATATGACAGTCAGCAAATGCACCGCAGCCACCCAGCACGCACTCGGAGTAGCCCTAACCACAGTATCCAGCGGAGAAGTGTGCTCAGTCTGCACCCGCGGAGTAGTCAAAGTAACAGCCGGAGGCACCATCGACAGAGGCGAAGCCGTGCAAACAGACGCAAACGCCCAAGCCATCACACTGGCAGACGGCTCAGCAACCTACGATGAAACAGAACTCCCGGACAGAATCGCCAGAAAAGTCGGCGTAGCCCTGCAAACGTTTGCCAGCGGCGACACCGGACTGATCCACGTATCCAAAGCATAGGAGGACAAAACAAATGCCGAAGCTTTTTGAAGCAATAAAAGAAGACCCCGAATACCAGCCCATCCTACCCGAACTGTTGGAACGAGCCAAATCAAACCTCATGGTCAACGCGGTAATGAGGGAAGCCATCCTCAGCGACACAGCCAACGCACTCGGAAAAATGCATGACGTAGTCGTAGACGCAGCCAAACCCGCACTCATAGGACGCGAAATCATCTGGGTCCTACCCACAACCGAAACCCTGGTCCGATTCCCCAAGGCAAAACTGGGCAAAGCCCACAGAACAGCCGAACTCTCGCAGGTGTGGATCACCCAAGAAAAATACGACACCGTAGACGTCAAAGCCGACATGGAAATCAAAGCCGGAGCAGAATACTCCAAAAAATTCTTCGAAGACGCATCATGGGGAGTAATGGAACGGCAAACAGCCGAAGTGGGCAGAGCCATCGCAGAACTGGAAACCGAAAAAGTCCTAGACTTATACGACAACATAAGCACCAGCGACCTGGCAGGAGGAGACGAATACAGCGGCTCCGGAACCCTAGACTGGACAGGACTCGTCGGATTCTGGAACCGAATAAAAGCAGAAAACTTCAACGCCAAAGTGCTCGTAATCAACCCTGCGCAGCTCGCTGACCTGTGGCAACAGGACCAATTCATCCACAGCTTCTACTTCGGAGGCATGGCTGACATCCGCCGAGGAATCCTAGGCGAAACCTATCTTGGAATGAAGATTGTTGTAAGCACCAAAGTCGCAGAGGGAACAGTCTACTGCATCGACACCGACGTAGCCGCAGTAATGCTTCTGAGACGAGACATCCTAACAGAGCCCTTCGAAAACCCCAAAAAAGACAGGTACGGCATCGCAGCCTCAGAACGAATCGGTCTCAGTGCGCTACGAAGTAAGGCTGTGGCAAGAGGAACAGGCTGGTGATCAAGCTAACCTGTCAAACATCTAAACTTCCCCCTTTTTTGGTGAAAAAACATGAGCGAAATTAACTGGGGCAACTACAAGGAAGCCTACAAAGCAATCCACGACGCCATCCACGGAATCCGAACCCCCCACAACATCTCAATAACCCGCAACCAGGCAGGCTACATCACACAACTCCAAGTTACCAGCGATTCAGTGACAAAAACCATCACCATCACCCGAAACCCAGCTAATTTCATTGAACAAATCCAAGAAAACATCTCATAAAACAAACATGGAGGAATAAAGAAAGGATGGTTGCAACCGTAAATGTGCAGCAGACTGTTGGAGGCTCAGACGGCAGCCCAGCAACATACAACAACGTAACCGCAAGCACGAGACTGCAGACCAAGGACCAGTTCGCTCCCGCAGACACAAGCTACCCGATTCCGATACCAACCAGCGGCTTCAAGTACAGCTACTGGATTCACGTCTGCCTGGACCTAGCTGGAACCTTCACACAAGTCAACAATGTGCGCTTCTACTCTGACGGCGCCGTAGGCTGGAGCTTCGGAACAGGAGGCGAACTGCGACGAGGCAACAGAGACTCAGGCGACCACGGATGTCCCATGCCAACTGAATATGATGTGGCAACGGGAACAGAAGCAGACACTGGAGACTCTATAGAGGAGGGCAGCAACGGGCATGGCTACTATAATGGTCAATCAACGCCGACCGTAAACGTGGCTAACGACACAGAAGCTTCACCCGCGACAATCGACTCAACCGACCACACCAGCACAGGAAAAACCAAAGCCGTTGTTCTACAGTGCAAAGTGGCGAATGATGCTGTGCAGGGAGAACAAGCAGACGAGACGCTCAGCTTCAAGTATGACGAAATCTAGGAGAACATCAAGGATGCTCGGTTATCGTCCACTTGTTTATTTCTGGATAGCCGAGTATACCGATGGAACTGCACTTCCGCAATTCGACGTTGAAACGGGCAAAGAAAACAAATTCGGCGAAGTGGATCATCATCGGCTCAAGCGGTTTGGCTGGTATCCTTTCTCGGTTGAGTTGGCTCAGAGGATATTGGATGCTGAAAAGATTGCTGTTGTTCCCTCCAAAAACAGATCATATAATATAGCATTGGAACGTAGCGATAGGCTGGTGGCGCATAGAACTAATGCAATCAAGTTGCAGATGAGTTCTGGTGGAGTTGAGCATGCTGAGACAGTTTATGTTCTGGGAATCGAGGGAAAGAAGATCTTTCGTATAAACGAGGGGGGAGAGATAGTTACATGAGGATTCCAGTTTGGCTTTTGCGTCTGCTTCCTATGTGGGATTACATTTGCCCCAAATGCAGAAAGAGCGTGGAAAAGACCAGCATCAGATGTCCTTACTGTGGGGAGCAATATGGCAATCCAGTTCGTGTTCCGCCAAGACTGTTGAAAGACCCGAAGGCATTAGAGGATTACGTTCACAAGCATATCTTTTCGAGAATCAGTAGGTCACAACGAGATTATTTGGCGCAGTATTTTACGGAACTGTTCAGTGACATCTTTGACAGCGACGACTTTAGTGCATGGGATGGAACAAGTAATACATCAGGAGATACGTTAGAAACCGTAGATGCCCCAGTTAATGAGGGAGACCATGCCGCCCACGCACAAGTCGATGGAAGTGGTGACCATGCTTATTGTTACGTAAGCGTTACAGGACAGGATGAAATTTACGTTAGAATGTACGTTAGGTATCCAAGTTCAGTAGTCAGCGATGCTGGACTTGAGATTTTTCTTTACGCTGGTGGGTCTGCAAGAGCATTTTTTAGGCTTCTTTATCCGGCACAGAACGGCACATACATAAAATTGTACAATTATGTTACGTCTAACGATTACGATTCTAGCACGTTCAATACTTCTACAGACACTTGGTATTGCATTGAATTGGGATGGAAAAAAGGTTCATCTGACGGTTTTCTGAAAGCGTGGTTTGATGGTGAACTGGAAATAGAGGAAACTGGCTTAAACACTGGAACCAATGACATTGACACCGTTAGATGTGGCATAGGGTATGCATGGCGTGCAGTAGAAATTTATTTCGACTCCGTTGTTATTGCCGACACATACATCGGACCGGAAAGTGAAACCTACACAAAAATTTGGACAACGGATGCTCTCTTCAAAAAATTGGGCATAACAAAAACTCTCAGCGTGGACACTGCTTTTCAGAAGCAGGATATTCCAAAAATTTTCGGTTTGGACTCTACGTTCCAGAAAAGCTTCACAACCCAAAAACAGCTAGACGTCCTCTTCAAGAAACTCGACAACCTAGAAACCTTCGGGATAGATGCTGATTTCCTTAAGAGAGACATAACCAAAAGCTTCGCACTAGATGCCCATTTCGGCGCCCTGATGACCCAAACCATATCGCGGCAGATAGATGTCCTGCTCAAGAAGCTGGATGTAACAAAAACTTTTGGATTGGATGTCTATTTTGAATCAGCTGAGGCTGAAACGTACACGAAAAACTTTGCCTTAGACGTCATATTCGCGTACAAGGTGAGGCTGCCAGAACTGTGGCTTGACGAAAACGGAAAACTGGTTCTGAACATCTCGAAACCTTACACGTGGGTGGGAACCTGAACATGAGTCGCCGCAGGGAGGAACAGGACATGATGGACAAGGTTATCCTCAACGCCCTGAAGAGGGGTGATGTGCGGTGGACAGTGCTGGAGAAGAAGGTTTTGACTACGTGCCACTCTTTGGCTACTCGGACAAGATTTGATAATCGGCTACGGTATTTGCTGAAGAAGGAGTATATCATGCGGGTCAGCCGAGGAGTCTACAGGATAACCGAGAAGGGAACAAAGTACATGCAGGTAATCTGAAGCTCATCAGGTGTATTTCTTGAAGATTTTGTGGTATCCTTTGACGGCTTTTCGTGGATCATCAGAGTAGATGACTGCTCTGCCCAGGCTCACCAGTGGATTACGGGTATACCTTATCTTGTTGGCTTGTCCGCCTTGTGGTCCTATGCCCTGCAGCAGAAACACCACCCTGTCTCCGACAACTTCTTGGATGTTCTTGATGTGTTTGTCCTCAACGAAACAGGTTAAGCCTACCACGCAGCCGTCTGCTCCTGATTCTTTCACTGTCTTGGCGGTGTGCAGGTAGTATGGTTGCCCATTGACCGTTGTGTCTATCATCATTTTCTCGGCTTCTGGGTTGGACATGAGAGTGAGAACTATTACGCCCAAGTCGTTTTCGTGAGCTTTTTCCACTGTCGTTTTTGTGTTGCCGGCGAAGGGAGAGAAAGTGAAGGCGTCGAAGCCCATCTCTTTGATCCAATATATGGCAGAGCCGTTGGAAGAGCCGATGTCACTGAGCTTATGGTCTAAGATTGCAAGCATTCCTTCTTCACGGGTCTTTTTTGCGATCTTCTTGAGTATGTCGGTGTGTCCGAGGTAATATTGGGTGTTCGGTTTTATGGAGCAGCAGTAATCGCTGACCTGCTCTATGATGTCTAGAGAGAAGTTGAGGAGAGTTTCTGCGTCTTCCTTGGAGACGTATCTTTCTGGGACAGTGTTTTCGCTTCTTTGTTTTGGCAGCGCCGGATCAAGGTTGATGTTGATGAAGCTGCCTTTCTCTTTGGTTGCCTTCAAGTATTTCTCGTAGAACATTTCACGACCCTTACTCCTTAATTCTCTAAGTTATTTAACTATTAAGTTGGACGGAAGACCCACTGTCTGCTCACTATACCCAATTTCGAATGATTGTTTTTGAGGGGTCATTTAACAAACCGTCGGATGTAAAATCTTTTTAAAACGGTTTATTTTAGAAATAATCTATTTTAAACAGTTATTTTCGTGAACTAAGCTTAAATCAGCCTTATTTCATCTATATTGTTTGGTGGCGCATACTTTGGCATCCGTTTCAGCCGACGACGTCCGCGACGTAATCAACGTAACCTCAGAGGAGGTTCCAGACGACAAAATCTCTAAGATGATCAAACGAGCCGAAGTCACGCTGGAGCTGGAAACAGACAAACAGGTAGACAGCAGCAACTGCAGCGACGCAGAAAAAGAAGCCATAACCGTTCTCTCCGCAGTCTACACCATCTGCTACCTAACCGGAGGCTCAGCCGTGGGACTAAGCTTCTCCGTGGGAGACCAGAACGTCAGCGTCCTAGACGATTCTCCGCCCCTAACGGTTCTGCAAGCGGAGCTGGAACGCATCCTGAACAAGCTGAAGGGGTCAACGCTGAGGAGAGCCTAGAAGATGGGAACAGTTCCGCAACAATACATTGATTTCATCATGGATTACGCCCCATACTTCTACGTCATCCCCGGAACAGGCGTTGACACCGAATGGGGGAAGGGCCCAGCGCCAGCCGCCCACGCCATCGACTTCCTAGCTGAAGCATACAAGAGCAGCCAGTTTGAGAGCGAAAAAACGGCTATCTACAACAAGATCGTTGAGTTGGCGAACTATCTGGTTTCTATCCAGTGCACAGACAGCCAGAAACACGCTTACGGAGGCTTCCAGAGCAAGGACGGCAGCAGCCACTACTACAGCATCGACGCCATGCGAGCAGTCCCCGCGCTCCTGAAAGCCTACACACTGACAAGCACACAGGCATACCTTGATGCTGCCACGTTGGCTGGAGAAACATTCCTCTACACCATGCAGCATGAGCCCAGCATCCTAGGAGAGCATGCCCAGTATTATGGAGGTTTTGCTCAGGCAGTCACCATCGCGGACGTGTGGCTCCCAGAGATGCACATCATAGACCTCTACGGCTTGATTGCCCTCAAAATGCTCTCCAACCAAACAGGCGAAACACAACTTCAAACCATGATTGACGATGCTCTGGGCTTTTACCGAAGCGGCTTCGAAGCGCTGTACAGCCGTTTCTCTCCTCCCCCAAGCGGAGACGGAGAATGGCACAGAGTAGGCACATCAGACGTTGTCTACGACGACGACTTCAGCTACGCACTCGCAGCACTCCTCTATTATGAGGGATGGAGCCCCACAGTTAAACAGGTCTACTGGAAAATCAACAATATAGGTCCAAGCGCAGACCATCCAGCCTACAACCCCGCGGTCTGCTGGTCAGGGTACGTTGACGTGGTCGCAGGAAAGGTTGACAGCGACTACTATGATTCTGTAACATCTGGGATTCTGTGGCAGCTAAGAAGTGGACATGACAAATCCGCGCTGGAATTCAGCTTCAACGTGATAGGCGGACATGTGGAGGAGTTCATGTTTTGGGGCGCCAAATTTGTTGACTGCAGTCCTGTGGAAAACAAGAAATCTGTTGTTACGGTTTCGTGGCTTTCCCTCCTCTTCCTAAACTATAGCCCGCCCATAACAGCCTTCACCAGAATCCTGCGCAGCCACGGCGAAGACGTGACATTGTATCCTGTGACTGAATCCGAGGGGTCAGTGTCCTATGGGGAAGGCGTAACCGTCAAAGCGTTAGTCAGCCCCTCCAGAACCGACGAAATCATAATGGAGCCGGGCTACGTCGTCAACGACTACATCACAGTCCACACCTTCGCGCCCCTCCTCCACCACCACAAACTGCGGCACAGGGGCGTCGACTACGAGGTGGGTCCGGTGGAAGATTACAGTTTTCAGGGGCAACTCATGTCCCGCAGAGCAGTTTGCAGGAGGCTCATAGGCTAATGGCTGAGATTGAGGACCCAGTTGTAACTCTTACGCGCCTGCTGGACAAGAACATCCAGGTTGTGAAAGACGACGGCAACTTAGCCGACATCTGCGTCGCAACCGAGTGGTACGACAGGGAACTACTCAAAAACGTTGACGGACAGGTGACGGTGGGTCTAGACCACAGCGAAGACCAGAAGCTGGGATTTTCGGCAACCTCACGCCGAAGAGTCGGGTATGCCCGCGTCAAAATCTGGGTACTCAACAAGCCTGGTTCTGCGGGAAAGCAGATCAGGAACAAGCTGAGGCAGGAGATTAACAGGGTTGTCAGAGAGAAGAGAACGAAACCCAACCAAACCACCTACAATTACGTTGGAGTTGGAGCCGAATCCGCCACTCACAGGGCATACTACGCAGAATCAGCCTCTGAATTATCTCCCGACGCCCAAGAGTGGACAGAGTTTTCAGCAGCGGATTACGAGACGCTGTGGCAAAGCGACAACAGCCGATTCAGTTTTTCCCAGTCTGAAAATGGAGAATATTCTCTTCTGTTGTTCCGCATCAAAGTTGAATCCAACGAGAAAACCGTCAAGAAGATGGTGCTCAAGTTCGAGGGTTACGGCACTGCTCCTGCCGGAAACGGTGTTACTGTGAAGGCTTGGAATTCTGAGGTGTCTGCTTGGCAGAGCACACAGACTGGAACTGGAGGAGAAGACGAAGAGATCAGCATCACTTTGGAGTCTTCCCTCACAGACTACATCGACTCTGACGGCTACGTGTATCTGCTTGCCCGGACAACCAACGCAAGCAACGGCAGTTCTCCGGCTGTTATATACTGCGACTATGCGGACTGCCTTGTAACTGTTGAGGGAATCAGCTACGTGGACATGGTTTCCTACAGGGACACGGATGACGTGCAACTCAAGCCCTACATCTGGCGAACGGAGTTCACGGTCAAAACTTGGTTGTTCGAGAATGTTACGGTCACATAAGAAATATGGAGACAAAAAACTTGACTACACCAGTATATGGAGCCCATGAGGCAAAAGCCTACTACGTCGTGGAATCAGCCTACGGCGTAACCCCAACAAACCCGTCCATGACAGGATTAGCCACCGCAGAAAACGTGGAACCCGACCTGAACCCCGGACTCATCAGAGTCAGAGGCACAGGTTCCAGAGACCTGCAGACCATCCGCAAAGGATTACGGCAAGTGGGACTCAAAATCGCCTACAACCTGCCCAGCGCATCGCCCATCGACTTTCTGCTGCATGTTCAAACCCTGAACTCGCTGAGCTTGGAGGTTATCTACGAGAAAACATCGGGAATAATCGATCTGCTGTATACGGGCTGCAGATTCAACAGCCTAACCGTTGAATGTTCAGTGGAGGATCTGGTGAAGGCAACTGCGGAGCTGATCGGACAGGATGTTGCTGTGGGGACATCTAAAATCAGCGGCGCAACCTACGCTGACCACTCCGGAGCCGTGCCCTACTACGAGAGCTACGTCAAGAAGGACACAACAACATTGGATAGGGTGACGGATTTCCGTTTCACCATCGAAAACAACCTGAAGCGCGTACCCGTCATCAGAACCTCAAGCGGGCATCTGCTCAAGTATCTGCCTGAGCGGCACAGAAACTGCACCGGAGAAGTAACCTTCGATTTTGAGACCAAAGACGAGTTCGATGACATCATCAACGACTCGGAGTTCAGTTTGGAGTTCGGGCTGGGAGGAAGCAGCAAAGCGGTTTTCAGCAACTGCAAATGGGACAGCGTCTCACCGCCAACAAGGATAGAGGATTTGGTTTCTGTGAAGGCGCCGTTTGTTGCGAAAAGCGTTGCTATAAGCTGAGGGGGCTAGAAATGAGGAAGCTTGCTGTTCATTTGGTGCCGGTGATTGTCTTTGTTTGTGGCTTGCTTGTGGGGACGGCGTCCTACGCGATTATTGACCGGGTCAGCCAAATCCGCAACATCGGAGCCATAAGAACCATCGGCGTCGAAGTTTACGTTGACGAAGAGTTGACAGAAGTCCTGACTGAGATTGCCTGGGGCACATTGGACCCTGGAGAAGTCCGAAGTGTCGGTGCTTGGGTGAAAAACACTGGTAACGATGCGCAGAAGCTTGTTATGTGGACGGAAAATTGGAACCCAACAGTTGCGCAGGATCGGATGTTTCTGGAATGGAACTATGATGATTCATGGATAGCGGTTAATGCCTCGGTTCCTGTTGTGTTCACGTTTTCTGTGGACCCTAACATCACCGATGTCACCAGCTTCAGCTTCGACATTTGGGTGAAGGGAGTGCACTAGGCTTGGATGAATGGATAAGAAGGCTGCATGCACTGCCTACTGAGCTTCGGAAGCTCATCAGGGAGGACATGAAAACTGCGCTCCAAAACAGAATCAAAGTCATGGAGAGGATAAACAATAAGACAAGAAAAAATTGAAGTAGATGAACGATTCGGAAAAGAATACGCGGGAACTTACGTTTTCAAGGAGATTTCTTGGGCGAAACGTAACCGCATCATCCAGAAGCACACACGGTACCATCCGGTGACAGGTCAGGTTGTGAAGAGCGATTATGTTGCGATTCAGGCGGAGACGGTGTGGGCGAGCCTCAGGGAGCAGCCACAGAATCAGCCGATAAATCTTGAGAAACTGCTCAGCGAAGAGGACGGAGTGCCCATCGAGCTTGGGGAACTGTTCAGCCAAGTCGCCAACAGGCTCTGCAGCGTCACGGTTGAGGAGACCCGTTTTTTATCCGGGCAATCAGACGAGGCAAACCCCACCAGTCAGTCACAAGGTTCAGGCTCTGCAAAGAGTTCGGGTTCACCCCAACGCAGCTCGGCAGGCAGCCAGCCAAAACCGTGCAGGAGTTCATCTTGATCCTCAACGAGCTTGACCGTCAAGCGGAGGAAGAAAAACAGAAGATGGAGAGGAAGGGAAAATGGCGATCGAGATAAGCATTGACGTAACTGGCGCTGAAGAGTTCAAGGCGGCAATGAACCGTTTTGATTTGGGTATGCAACGTCAGGTTCGTGAACAGCTCTCTAACTGGGCTGCGGACGTTAAGGCGTCTGCTAGGCAGCGTGTTCCGGTGAAAACTGGGCAGCTGCGAAACTCGATTTACTCTAAAATCGGCGAGTGGGTTGCAGAGGTCGGCGCAGAAGCCTCCTATGCAGTGTTTGTGGAGCTGGGAACCCGGTACATGAGGGCTCGCCCATTCGTTTATCCCGCTGTTCAGGAGGAGTTGCCTCGGCTGGAGGCTGTAATCTGTGAAGCCATTGACGCGGCGAAGAGGGAGGCGGGCTTGTGAGTTTCCGTGAGATAGCGGTTACTGTGAGGGCGGTTAACCGTGCAAGCAACGAGTTCACCAGAATACAGACGGACGCTGAGGCGTTAACTGCGAGAATCAGAAGTTTAGGTTCTGCGGTGGCGGGTTTAGGAGCTGCGGGCGTTGCGGTTGGCTATGTTGCCCAGCAGTTTGGTTTACTTGACGACGAGCAGGCCAGAGTTTTCAGCAGCGCAATGACCGTTGTCACGGTTATGGGCACCTTCATGAGAACCAGCGTAGGAGTGGCTGTTGCCCAGAAAGTTTACGCTGCCGCATGCTGGATTGCAACGGCTGCACAGAACGCCCTGAACATCAGCTACGCCACGTTCTTGGCTTTGACTGGGGTGGGGGTGGCTGTGATTGTTGCCGCCGCGGCTGCTATGTGGCATTTTGCTTCGCAGATGGATGCTGCAACCGCTTCTGTGAAGAACTATAATGCTGCTTGGTCTGAAACGGGCGGTTACAGTCGGAACGTGAGGCGGGCTGGGGAGGAGGAGGCTTTCAGGAGGAGAGGCGTGGAATGAGTGTAGCCTTGCCTGTTGTTGCCCTTGTTTTCGGTTCGGTTACGCCTCCGCAGGGCGACGTCCTGGATTTGAAGGTTCATCTGGGCTGCACCAACGAGGTTTCAAGCTTTTCCTGTCTTCTCCAGAATTTCGACAAAAAATACACGGACACCTACCCGATCAATGTAGGCGTTAACGGCAGCTTAAGCATAGGAAGAGGAACAAACTGCCCCCTGATAGCCACGATACGTGTTGAGGAAGTGACTTGCGAGTCTTCGCCTGTTGAGAATTATCTGCGGGTTAAGGGGCGCTGCTGGGGCGAGAAGCTGTTCAGGCGGGTGATAACGAAGACGTATGAGAACATGAAGGGCGAGGCCATCGTAAAGGACTTGATTGACTATTATGCGGGTCTCAGTCACGTCAGGGACTCAACAGAGCTGATAGAAGACACGGACACAACATACACGCTGCTGGAGTACGAGAACACGCCAGTTTTTGATGTTCTAAAATACATTGCCTCTTCAGCGGACAAAAATGGGGTGGTCGGCTTTGATTTCAGAGTTGAGCCTGACGCCAAATTCGCATTCTTTCCGCAAAACAGCAAAACCAGCCCAGTCAGCCTCTCTGACCTGATAGAGTCAAGTGAGTATCGGCGGGATATTCACAGGATAAGAAACAGAATCATGACCTACGGAGCCAGAGGGCGACCTTACCCCTTGGATGTTGATGGGCAAACATGGAGCGACACTCTCTCAGAAGATGTGACTCAGGTGAGTTACTGGCTGGAGCATGCGCTTGGAAAGTGGGAGCCCCTAACCGCAAACACGACCATGAGCATCGAAACGTCCAACGTGTTTCAGGGGTCAAAATGTGTCAAGGCAACCTGCACAACTTACATGTATTATGTTTCTTTTTGGTGGGTGTTCACTGACGGCTACGTGAATGCGAACAGGTATCCAGCCATAGTTTTTGCAATCAAAGCAGACTCTAATCATAGCTTAAGCCATTCAATCGAACTTCACGACGGCACAGGCGACGACAACATTGTCTGGAGAGGCTTCACCATCCCCAAAACTGGAGAATGGGGCGTAATCAAGCTGGAGATAGGAAAAAACCACGTGGACGAGTGGACAGAAAGCATCTTCAACATCAGCGATTTCAGGTGGGATCTCATAAGGGGCGTCAGATTCACAGTCAACCAAAAATCAGGACAATACGGAGACGTCTGGATGGACATGTTCCATTTTGGACAGGGACGATGGGAAGCAAGACGACCACTAGAGGCGCAGGAGCCGACAAGCAGCCAAACAGCGTATGGCGCGCGTGAACTGGCGGAAGTGGATGAGGAACTGCACAGCGACAACGAATGTGACCTGCGGGCTAAAGCTTTGCTGGCGCATCTGGAGAACCCCGCCGAGTACATAACAATACAGAGCACCGTCATAGACTACGGCACCGACCCTTTGCTGCCGGGAGACAAGATTCACGTATCACTCCCAAACGAGAACATCGACGCCGACTACCGCATCATAAGCGCAGAATACCGACTGAACGCCGCCACCCAGACTCTTGAAATCACCATGGAGCTTGGAAAAGAAACGCCTCTGCTCGCCGATTACCTGTACACCCTACAGAGCAGAAGCAGCTCGTTAGCACGATACAAAAGGGGGCAATAAAATGGACAAGAAAATTTTGAACAAACTCGACAAACTAAGTTTCGGAGACCTTGTTCGAGTCTACTGGCTCGACGCAAGCGAAGCCATGGGCAGAACCGGAGAAGGAGGAGAACCACATTTTGACACTCCCGTCGCCAGCATCGGACACTACGTGGGAGTCAAAGGAAAACGGGCAAAGCACCTGATTCTGCTGAAAGACATCTTCCAAATCACCGAAAAAACCTACGATCTGGTCTACAACTGCATCCCATTGGGCATGATCGAGAAAATCAATGTCAGAAGAAAACAGGACTTGGAAACAGAGTTCCATGAAATCATCAAGAAAAACCTCATGAAAATCAAAACCAAAGGCGGACGCTTCGTCAAAGTCAAATACAGGTGGGACAGACGTGAAAGAGCGCATCTCTAAACTGTTAACCAAGAAGGTTCTGGTGAAATCCGGCACGAAAGTGCAGCGCGTCGAGGTTCCGCCCAGCCAAACCCTAGTTTACGGAGTCCTAGCAGCCATCGCCACGCTACTGCTGTTGACGCTTCTGGAGATTGCGCACATGGCATTCCTAGGCAGCTTCAACGTCGAAGTCTTCGCAACCATAACCCTGATTGTTGGAACCCTGCTTGGAACATTCTTTGGACAGAGGGCGTGAGCATATTTGAAGACTAATAGAGGTACATTGTTGAAAACAGTATTTTTTCAGAAAATCCAAAGGACAACAAAAAAGTTCAACTTGAACACCCAAGAACTCCGCGCAGACCTAATTTTAGACCTGAAAGTCTTAGCAGAAATGGCGAATGAACAGGCAACCAAAACCACGCAGGGAAGCAAACGAACCAAACAGCATCAAAAGTGGGCACATTTGGCGGCTTACATCAGCCGAAGCATCAACATGATCGCCAAGGAGTACGACACAGGCAAAATCAAAGAAAAACTCGAGGAACTGAGGAAGCTAGTCGATGAGGAGCTTGGAGAAGGAAACACAGAAGCTTGAACAGCAAATCAAGCAGAAGCTTCAAACAAAACAGCTAACATTCCAAGAGAATCCAGTAGACTTCTTCGAACAGGCTCTCGGATTCAAGCCAACAGAATACCAGAAACAGTTGACAGGCTACTTCATGGAGAAACAGTTTGTTGCAGCCCGATGGTGCAGGCAAAGCGGAAAAAGCCACATAATCGCCGCTCTACTGCTCTACTACGCATTAACTCAACCCAAAGTCTCCATCGGAGTTGTGGGTCCAAGCTTCAGGCAAGCCAAACTGATCATACGAAAAATAACCGCCTTCCTCCGGTGTCTCCCGAAAAGCTCCATTCTGAAGGCAAGAAAAACGGTCATCTACTTCTCCAACGGCAGCGCCATAGAATGCTTCCCAAACAACCCCGACACGATTCGGGGTCCTACCCTGCATCTCGTCTACTGGGACGAAATGAACTTCACAGCCAACGACGAAGAAATGTACGACGCCATCCTCTTCACGCTGGGCACCACAGACGGCAAGTTCGTCTGCAGCAGCACACCATGGAGCACAGACCACGTCTTCTACAGAATCTTCAACCACACAGACTACAGCGACTTCGCCAAATCCCACATCACATGGAAAGACGCCATGGAACCGCACGGTCCCCTCAAAAAGCAGATTCTCGAAAAAATTCGGAGACAACTGAAGACTGACCCATGGCGGTGGCACAGAGAGATGGAGGCAGAATGGGCTGAAGACGAGAGCCGATACTTCCCGCAGGAGCTAATCACCCGATGCATCAGCGGAAACCTAACCTACTCCAGCTTCATAGATCATCTCACAGGCAGATTCTGCATCGGAGTGGACTTGGGAAAGAAACGGGACCACAGCGCAGTTGCAGTCGTGCAGCTCAACAACGAACAAGTTCGGCTGATTCATCTGCACAGATTCAAGCTGGGCACCCCTTACGCCAGCGTCATCGGCTACATCAAAGCCCTCACCGACCGGTACAGAACAGTGGAAGCCATCTACGTGGATCAGACCGGAATAGGCGAATACGTCACCGAAGACATGAGCACAGTTGTCTCCAACACCAGAGGCGTTGTTTTGACCTCCAGACGAAAAGAGGAGGTGCTGAGCCACCTGAGGGAGCAGATGCAGACACAGAAGCTGTCCATGCCCTACGACAGCCAGCTAATCGCCGAAATCCACTGCGAAAAATATGAACTCACCAAAGACGGGCACACAACATTCAGCCATCCTGAAGGAACCCACGACGACAGACTTTGGGCGCTAGCCCTAGCCTGCATGTCAACCCGAAAAACCGAAGCCCCATCCAGACTGGTCAGAGCGTGGTAAAAAATGCGGGAACTCTTCAAAATCACTAGACTCACAAAAAAAGTCGACCACAAGACAGGCACCTTCAGGATCAACATCTCCTACAAGACCAGAACAGATGTCACAGACCGCACAGTCAAGGTTGCTGAGGCATTCGGCATCGGAGTGGACAACTTCAAGGAACACGTCATCTACGACAACGTGGAACTCAAAATCTCGCCTAACGACATAGTTTACATCACAGGAGACAGCGGAAGCGGAAAAAGCGTCCTTCTGAAGGCTCTGGAAAAGGATTTGCATCCAGAAACAATAAACCTCAACGACGTAAATATCGAACCATCCAAGCCCCTGATCGACACAGCCGGAAAAAGCTTCCATGAAGGCTTAACCCTGCTCTCCAGGGTCGGCTTGAACGACGCCTTCCTTTTTGTGCGCCGCTACAGTCAACTCAGCGACGGACAAAAATACAGGTACCGATTAGCCAAGATTATCGAATCAGACAAGAACTACTGGTTCGCAGACGAGTTCTGCTCCACTCTAGACCGCGACACAGCCAAGATTGTCGCATTTAACATCCAGAAAATCGCGAGAGAAGAGGGACGCGCCGTTTTCGCAGCAACAACACACACAGACCTGCTGCAGGATTTGAAGCCGTCAATCCACATCCACAAGCGGTTCGGAAGAGAAATCCAAGTTCACTACTACCCCAACACAGCCAACAGGGAATGCAGCCTAGCCAAACAGATGCGCATCGAAGAGGGAACCAAAGCGGACTACAAGAAGCTAGCCCACTTCCACTACCGAGACTCCAGAGTCTTCGCGCACCACAAAATATTCACCATGAAAAGAGACGACGAAACCGTAGGAGCCATAGTTTACGGCTCTCCACCCCTCGCCGTAACAGGCAGACGCAAAGCCATAGGAAAAAACCTGACAATACAAGAAATCAACCACAACATAATCAGAATCAGTCGAGTGGTCATCCACCCAAAATACCGCACCATCGGCTTAGGAGCAAAAATCGTGGCGGAAACCCTTCCCTTAGCAGGCAAACCCTACGTGGAAACAATAGCGGTCATGGCAAAATACAACCCCTTCTTCGAGAAGGCAGGAATGACCAAAATCGCCGAAACCCAACCCAACCCTCAGGTATTGAAGGTTGTAGAGAAGCTGAGAGCATTCAACTTCAACCCGGTCTTTCTCACCTCAGAAAAAGCAAACCTGAACAAACTGCAAAGCATGACAGAAAAGGAAGTTAGCAAAGTTAAAGCGGTAATCAAAGAGGTCACAGGCATCTACAGGAAAAGAATCGCAGGCACCAAAAAAGCATTCCTGAACAAACAAGAATACGGAGCCATCGTAGACGCCGCAGACACCCAAAAGTTGGCTAAGATGATCCGCATTCTCGGCTTCCTGACACAGACAAAAGTCTACCTATTCTGGAAAAGAACAAATACTTGACACGCTGATTAACGAAGAAGCTCTATTGTTAGCCAAATATCTGAGAAACGAAAGGAAAGCATGAAATCTCGATTAGTGAATCTTAGTACCTCTTGTTAGCTTTTTTTTGTAAACTGTTACTGCTACGGTTCCCATCAAGAACAATGGCAGGATAAGCCATGAAGGGAATTCTGGGATTGGAGTGGACATTTCTTCAGGAACTGGTTCAGCCAAGAACGGAACGAAATTAACTGTACCTAAGTTGAAATCGTTTTTGAAATCTTTGATTGACTGGTTAATTGCTGAGGTGCCAGTTGTTCCCCACCAATTGTTTGTGGCGTCAATGTCTGTTGAAAATCCTAAATCGATGTTATATTCGGTATTTGAGTAGATGTTGTTGTGTAGAATTCTTGATGAAGATCCTACAGCTAGTATGTCATGAAAGTTGAAGGAAATCCCGACTGTGTTGTCTGTTATGGTGTTGTTTTGAATAAGAATAGAACCTGTCTCAATTCTTATGCCGCTTTGGGTGTTGCCTGAAATATAATTTCTTTCAACTGTTAAAGGATTGGATGGATTTGCGCTAATGAATAGCCCGAATTGACAGTCTGATATGATGTTATTAGCTATCGTGGAATTAGTATAACCAACTGTTATTCCGAAATAACAGCCAGAAATATTATTATGTGAAACCGTGGGACTAGCAGGACCGATACTTATTCCTATTGAGGGTGATCCTTCAGAATAAGGGCTACTTATTGTGTTATTGACAACTACTGGACTCCCAGCGGGGATAGAAATTCCGCCTACGATTTTGTTGTCTGTAATTATTGGCGCACCGGTAGAGTACGATTGGATTGTTATGCCGCCGTCAATTGTGTTGCCGACTAGTTTAGGTGAAACATTACCAATCGAAACAGGACAATCGTCAAGAACGGAGTTTTCGATAACACAACCAGACCCAGTTTGTTCATTCCAGCTAACACTATCAGAATCAATTCCTATGGATCCATGGTTGAAGCAAATTGGTGCAGCGCTGGTGCCGATTGCGCGTAATGTGCCTTCCACGCGTATGTAATGGTCATTTAGGTTAACAGTTGTTCCCGCTTCAATCGTCAAAGTTACTCCATTGCTTACCAGCACAGGTCCAGTTAGATAATAGGGGCTGTTTGATTTAGTCCACATAATATCTGAAGCTAGTATTCCCGTAACCTCAGTAGAAACCTGTGCTAAACCAAAATCTACAGCAAAGACTAGAATTAAGGCGCTAACAAGCAGAGCCATCAATGCACATGAGAACGACTTCGTTACATGGTGCAATTTCAATTTGAACCACAATAATAACGGGCTTTGTTAACCAGAAAAGCGTTTTTGTCAAGAAACTTTGACCTGAGTTTAGTCAAGAAACATTGACTAACTGTGTGTGAGTTTTTTAGTATTTGGTTTTGTGTTTTGTGTGAAGGTAGGAAGATAGAGAGGAATAATTAAACAGATAGAAGGGGAAAAAGGTTAAATTTTAACTCAAACGCGCACACAATTGATTAAGATTGGGTAAATGTAAAAGTGTATCTATTCTGGAAAAACAGATCAACTGCCCTTTGACAGATAAAAAATCAGCTTTTCTAAAGTTTAACTTAGTTGTTTCGGCTCATTTGCGCTATGAGACTAACATACTCGTCAATAACTTCTTTTCTAGCCTTCTTGTTTTTGATGTTATCAATCAGGAAGCGCAAACGAAAGGCACGACGTTTCATTTTGTCTATACTCAAAGCAACCGCCTTAAGACTCTTTTCAAACAGCGGAATGCGGTTTCAACTTATAAGTTTTATGTAGTTTTTCGGCAAAAAGCTACAATACGGATGTGCTAGCATATTCTCTTCATGGAATATGCGCATTTCGGAAGCACGCTTTTTATGTGTCTAGCTTTTAGTTCCATTATAGACCTGAAATCTAGAAAAAAGTTAGAGAGGTTTAGTAACTTGGAACACGAAGGCAAACGCAGGAACCGAATTTACATAATAGCAGAGATATTGACTATAGCAAAGGAAGGGACCTTGAAAACCCAAATCATGTATAGAGCAAACCTGAGCTTTACTCAATTAAGCGAGTACCTCTCTTTCCTCACTGAAATCTCTCTGCTCGAAATCCACAACGAAAACGGAAAACAAATCTATAGAACAACCGCCAAGGGCCACAAATATCTGGAGAAGTACGAGGACATTGCAAACCTTTTAGGGGACAACGAAAAAAACTCTGAGCCCATCTAAAAGCTATACATTAAACAGGTGCCGCCTAAACATTAGATCAGTTGCATTATGGCCAAATCGGCACGAAATCTATAAACAATAAATTCTTTTGCTTACTTTCTCTGGAATTGGAGAAATCTCGTTCAAAGACAATATCTAAGTGATCAAAAACCCATTCATCAATTCTTTACGAGTCTGCATTCCAGATTTGCTATCTGTTGCCTGTTGTGTAACCAGTGGTTTTCAGGTATTCAATTGTCCTCTTCCGTAATGATGGAAAACCTTCAAGCATCAGTTTCATGATTTCCCATCGGGTTTCCTGTTGATCCATTGATTTTTCTCCATTATTTATTTTGGCGAACGGGTATTAAAAGC
This sequence comes from Candidatus Bathyarchaeota archaeon, assembly GCA_050123155.1. Taxonomy (GTDB): domain Archaea; phylum Thermoproteota; class Bathyarchaeia; order Bathyarchaeales; family Bathyarchaeaceae; genus Bathyarchaeum. The sequence goes on from JASFHP010000003.1 coordinate 129,433, forward strand.
AATAAGTCGAAAATCGATACATGTTATCTTGAGACATAATAAACGTGTTATCGTCAGCCAAAACATAAATGAGGAGGCTCGTTCCTGACCACAATACATCACAACAATTGACAATCAACACCCTCTCAACATCATCAAAAAAGGACTCCAAACGCATAGAAGCTATCTCTATAAGCTTCTTGCATCCGCGCCCAACAATATTTCACTCAGCGAAATATCACCTTTAGCTTAAGTGATTAAAAAGACATCAAGAACATACTAAGCAGTAGGAGTACAACAGATGCCCTATTATCTGGCAGAAATCAGGCTCAACATAAACAAGAGTAAAAACTCGAAAAAAATGAAACTCCTGATTCTCAGCCTAGTTACTCTAATTCTAGTTTACTTGCTGATTTCAGCCCCTTCCATATTCTATTCAGCAACGGCTTGCACGCCCCCGGAAATCGTCAGCGTGACGAGGACGCCTGAGACTCCTAACTATGATCAGTCTGTAACGGTCGCAGCTCAGGTCATTAAGGGATATGCTGATATTGAATCTGTTGTCCTAAGCTACAAAATCGACTGCACTCACTGGATTAATGTAACCATGAATCTGGATGACGGATTTTACGTTGCTGATATTCCAGCCCAACCGTACAATACCGTAGTATACTACAAGGTTTATGCCTTTGATGTATGTTGTAATTCTGCCGTTTCGGAACTATTTTCCTATATAGTAGGTGATTTTGTTCCCCCAGTTATCTCTAACGTTGTTCATGCTCCCAATTCACCGTACCCTTACCAAATTGTCACGGTTTCAGCGAAAGTAACTGAGCCTGCAGATGCCAGCGGGGTTAAGAACGTCACCTTATGGTATATGACAGTTGGCACTTGGGCATTCACAGATATGACTCTGCACGAGGGGTTGTGGACAGCCGATATCCCAGGGCAGGATGGAGGGCTCCATGTTAATTTTTTCGTTGAAGCTTTCGACAATGCAGAAAACAATGCAGAAACGTCCGTTTTCAGCTACACGGTTATAATTCCAAACACTCCACCAATAGCTGCGTTCACTAAATCGGCTTCCATCGTTTATACTGGCGAGGTCATAGATTTCGATGCTTCGGCTAGCTACGACCCAGATGGCCATATTTCCATTTATTCTTGGGACTTCGGAGATGGAAACACTGATTCAGAAGTCACTGTGAGCCATTCATATGTAGATGATGGAGAATACACTGTTGTCCTCAGGGTTATCGACAATTATGGCGCATTCGGCTTCAAAACAGATTCCATCATTGTGAAAAACAGGCCGCCAGTAGCAGTTTTGGATACATCCTCGGCAATCCTTGACAAAGAAGAGGTGGTGACATTCAACGCGAGTCGTAGTTATGACCCTGACGGCTACATAGTTGATTATTCATGGGACTTTGGTGATGGAAAAACTGCAACCGGAGTCACTGCAAGTCACTCATACCCCGCAAGCGGAGCATACACTGTGACCTTAACTGTGACCGACAATGATGGAGCAACCGACTCTATATCCGTCACAAAAACAGTCAGAAACAAATCTCCAGTAGCAAACTTTACAGAATCGGCTCATACCGTATACACTGGCGAAAACATCGACTTTGACGCTTCCGGTAGCTATGATCCTGACGGCGCCATAGTTAGTTACCTATGGGATTTTGGCGACGGAAACACAGCCACAGGCGTTACAGTTTCCCACGCCTACGCCGATAACGGCATCTATGTTGTGAATTTAACCGTGACCGATAACGATGGGGCAACCGCCTCAGCCCATGCCACCAAGACCATTACGAACAGACCTCCAGTAGCAAACTTCACTGAATCAGCTCACACAGTAGACACCGGCGAGAGCATTGATTTCGATGCTTCTGGGAGCGATGACATTGATGGCACTATAGTTAGTTATTCATGGGATTTCGGCGACGGAAATACGGCGACAGGCGTCACCACAACTCACTCATACGCCACAAGTGGAACATACACTGTGACCTTAACTGTGACCGACAATGATGGAGCAACCGACTCCATCTCCGTCACAAAAACAGTCAGGAACAGGGGTCCTGTAGCGTCGTTTACAGAGACAGCTGAAGTAGTTGATACTGAAGAAACTATCTTCTTTGATGCATCAGATAGCAGTGACCCTGATGGCACTATAGCTGGTTATTCGTGGGACTTCGGTGACGGAACGGAAGGAAACGGTGTCTCAGTTCAGCATGCTTACGCTCAGGATGGAATATACACTGTTACCTTAACAGTCACCGACAACAACAGAGCAACAGACACCGCCGAAGCAACCAAGACGGTTCTAAATCGGAGCCCTGAAGCTTCCTTCACTGAGTCAGCTCACACTGTATACACTGACGAAAGCATTGACTTTGAAGCCTCCGAAAGCCACGACCCAGACGGTTCTATAGTTAGTTACTCATGGGACTTTGGCGACGGAAATACCGCAACCGGAGTTGAAGTGGATCATGCATACGAAGATGATGGCGTCTACACTGTGACCTTAACAGTCGTTGACGATGATGGGGCAACTGGCTCAGCTACCGAGATGAAAAATGTGTTGAATAGACCTCCAGTAGCCTTGTTCACCGAAAACGCTACAACAGTGAACCAAAATGAGGCAATCCATTTTGATGCCTCCGAAAGTTATGACCCTGACGGCGCCATCGTTAGTTACCTATGGGATTTTGGCGACGGAAACACAGTCACAGGTGTGACAGTTGACCATGCATACAGTGAAGACGGAAACTATACAGTAACTCTGACGGTAACAGATGACGATGGAGCTTCCGCATCATCATTTGCTACGAAGATTGTGGAGACGGGATGGGGTATAGATACTGTTTTCTCCTTAGCTATGCTTTCTGTGATTGGCTTAGTTGTAGCGGCTTTAACAGCGACTCTTCTTTATGCTTTACACAGAAGAAGAAAGAGAAAGAAAAAAACTCAGAAAATGTAAGCTTCCCTCTTTTTGACATGCAAGAATATTAGGTGCCCGCTACAAAACAGAATGTTTGTTAAACTTAGCCGATGTTCAGAACGCCCTCAAATATTGCCTCTTCAGCAACATTCAGTTCCCTTGATAGCCACAACTTCAGGAGACTGCTGTTCTGGGGAAATTCTCCCGTGTATGAGACGATTCTGCCCTTTGTTAGTGCATCAGCTTGGAAGGAGTTCTCTGCTTCTTTGAAGATATAGGAGACGGTTTCTGCTCCTGCCGCCATAGTCTTAAAGTCTTCCCATTGTTTGCACTTAACTGTCACTGGGGTTCTTTGAGTGTAAGATGGGGCGTCTTGGGGGGAGCCAAGGGATTTCGACAGATTGGTTATCTCGCCTTGGAGAGTCGTGATGTGGTCTTCTATTTTTTCGATTTTGCCAGTTAACTCGCCAGTTTCTCCCAAACTTTCGGTTATGATGCCCAGTTGGCTTATGAGACGATCCAAGTCCTTTTCGTGTTCTTTCAGGACGTTTATGATGAAGTCTAGAGCTTCCAAGGCGTCGTTCTTGGTTGGTTTCGGGTCCATCTCGTTGTCTCCTTAGGCAGTTATACTGTAAGGTAATATAGATAAATAAACGTAGTGCATCGTCAAACTGTATCATTATATTGGCAATTACATACTAATTAGCAATTCGAACCAAGAAAACTAACAGTGACATAAATACCCAAAAACATGAATAGAAATTTTGTGAGCAAGCCAGATAACTTATAAACTAAGCAGGATTGCTTTTCCTAATCTCAATTGGATTCTGCAAGAACGTAGATGAAGGCTACGCGGCTGGTTGAATCGTGAGCTTCGATTTTCGGACACCCACATGACGGAGAGGCGATATCTTCTTTGCCTCATTGTAGATGTCAGAAGCAATCTTTCCAAGAACAAGTTCTTGAACGAACTGGTCGAAGGTGAGGGCAGATGCCTTCTCTTTGATGATGTTATTCATAATTGCACGTATCTCCTGTTCTTGGGAGGTCTTTATGCGTGAAAGAGTGAAAACAGAAACTGCAAGCATTAACCCATAATTATCCTTGGTGACGACATTGAAGATTCCGTCTACCCGCGTTGTTCTTCTTCTAACCAGACTCCTCAGATAATCCCTGGAGTATTCGTGACCTTTAAAGACTGTGCGGGCAGTTTTGCCTTCAACTTCCTCAACTCTGAAATACATCTTGAGATACTGATGCGAGAAGTCGTTGGTGATGTCGTAGAGAGTGCCGTCTACGATTCTTCCCATAAGCTTTGCAGGATCGTCTGCAGGTATGGATCCTAGTTCAACCCCGCCGAAGTATGGCGGAGAAACTACCTTGTACCACTTTTTGTCTCGCCACTTGTCTTTAGTGCGTCCTCTTCTCTTCGACACCAGAGTCCCTCATTGTGAGTGGAAAAGATTTAACGGGGAAGTATTAAAATCTTCGGCTTTTTGTTTCATCCAAGCCTTTCAATACCGCCCATTAAAGGCATTAAAGCTTCAGGAATCTTGACGGAACCGTCTTTCTGCTGATACTGTTCCAGAATGGCGATCAATGTTCTGCTTGTGGCAAGGGCGGTGTTGTTTAGGGTGTGAACAAAACCTGCTGGAGCCTGTCCTTCCTTTTTTCTGTACTTTATGTTCAGCCTTCTTGCTTGGTAGTCTGTGCAGTTGCTGTTTGAACCTGCTTCCCTGTAGGTGCCGTCAGCCATCCAAACTTCTATGTCGTATTTTTTGGCTGCGATTATTCCGATGTCTCCGGTGCACACGTTTACGACGCGATAGTGTAGCCCCAAGCCCGTATAGAGGTCTTCACTGTTTTTTTGCAGTTCCTCATGGAATTTCCACGAGTCGGCTGGGTGGCAGAAGATGAACTGTTCGATTTTGTTGAATTGGTGCACCCTGAACAAGCCTCTGGTGTATTTGCCGTGGGCGCCCACCTCTTTTCTGAAGCAGGGGCTAACCCCCACATATTTTATGGGCAGGTCCTGTTGGAGGATGGTTTCGTCCATGTGGGCGGCTGCCATGGGATGCTCGCTTGTAGCTATGAGGTACAGGTCATCGTCTTCTATCTTATACAGCTGGTCTCCGAAGAATTCTAGGTCTGTGACCCCCAGATACGGTTTCCTGTGCATCATCAGAGGCGGCTCAACCAGAGTGTAGCCTCTGCTTCTGAGAAAATCTGCCGTGTAGTTCATGATTGCATAGTCAAGCCTAGCCAAATCCCCCTTCAAGTAGTAGAAGCCGTGACCGGCAACTTTGGCTGCACGCTCAAAATCTATTAAACCCAAATCAGAAGCGATTTCCACATGGCTCTTGGGTTCAAAATCGAAGTTTGGGGGTTTACCCACGATTTTTTCGACAACGTTTTCGGTTTCGTCTCTGCCGAAGGGAACAGTTTCATGTAGTATGTTGGGAAGATTCAGTAAGACAAAATCGGCTTTTTCTCGGTATTCCGCAACTTTGGTTTCCAGATTCTTTATCTGCTGTGGAATGTTTTTTGCTTCTTCAATCTGCTTGCTGGCGTCCTTTCTTTGCTTCTTCAGGTTCGCTATCTCTGCGGTTACTAGTCTCCGTTTATGGCGGAGCTCGTTTGCCTCTTTCAGCAGCTTTCGCCACTGTTTGTCATATTCAATGAGATTGTTGAGCATCTCGATTTTTTCTGGTTCGCATCTCTTTTCCAGGTCTTTTCGTACGATTTCTGGATGCTCTCGAATCAGTTTAATGTCTAACATCAACTTGTGCCCCGTAAGCTTTCGCATCAAAGTTTAACCTAACTCAATATTTAACATTATACGCAGGCATCTCAAAGAAGCGGATTACGGTTGTCCTTTGGATTTTCTGAAAAAACTTAAAACATCCATACGAGTCTGGAAAATATCTACGTCAACAGACTATATTTTCACCTATTGGCAAGGGCTAAAACTACAATTAACACAAAGACCACTAGAAAGATGATTCCTGCTTCAATAAAAAAAGGTGGAAATTGAAATTCTTCCCCTACTACATATTCAAAATTTTTTTCTGCAGTTAATTCTTCATGATCTATGGCATGGACGTTACATGTAACTCTTGTTCCAACAGGTTGCTTTGGAATCACTCCTTCGTAATATGATCCCTTTTTGATCATTTGAATTTCCTCAGAATTGCTCCCCGTGTCATAGTTAAGAATGACCGTATTAACGGTTGAAATTGCACTTTCCACTGTAGCCCTAACGGTTACATCATCTTCTGCTTTCGGGTTTCTTGGTGAATATTCAACACTAAATTTCGAGAATCCAAGTATGTATGTATCCCAATCTCCATCAGAGAAATCAGGAGGCGTCCAACCTAACGGATTAACTTCACTCGTTGTTTCAACCCAAATCCATCCATAATCTCTTCCATCATCTACAATATCCCAATAATAGTTCGCATTATCATATTCTGGAAGCCATATGAGAAATGCAACATGCTCTGGAGCGTCAACTAATGCTACATCAAATTTTGCCGCAAGATATATTGTTGCACCTAGGAAACTCATATCCTCGCAATCACCTATTGCCACTGAATTTGTGGTTTCATTAAACATATGGGCCATTTCATCTGCGTTCCATGCCCATTCTTCTTGAGGAATCCCGTTTCTGAAGACGTTTTCATCGTCATATCCATATTCTGTCCATTTTTGCACATAATCTAGGATTGCTTCAGCTCTTTCGAGGCTGTTATCATAGTTATCTTCGAACCATTCCCCTATTTCATAAGCTAATTCTTTATCAAATCCAATTGATTCATATGCAACATTTGGCAGAAATCCGTCTTCGCCTGCAAAGTAGTTTCTATTATAACCCCAACTGTCATACCAATCTCCATTTCTGTAATAGAATTCTGGAGGGTAAACTCCTCCGCTTGGTATCGCGTAAGCTACGTTAATTGAATAAAGTAGAATAAAGAAAACAGTCAGCGCCAATTCTTTAGGTAATCTCATCAGGTTACCACTTTTAACCTAGAGGTATCATAAGGCTTCCATAGACAATTAACCCGAGGAATACTTCATATCCAAAGAGAAAGGCTCCTACTGCTTCGGGGGATCTGTTTACATCATCCAAATCAATTCCAAAAAGAGTTAATTTTGCAAATACAAAATAGAAAACCCAGCCGAAAAATAAACTTACAAAAAAACTTAAACCAACAACAAAAAGCCGCTGCAAATTAAAAAATGAACCAACTATGACTGATTGCCCAAGAAAGAAAGGATTAACCATTGATCCATAAACTACGAGCCCAGCAAAGATTAGAAAACCGCTTGCAAACAGACTTGTAGCTATTGGATTTCCTTTAATGGTTTTAAATTCATTTATTTTTGTTGTTATGAGAGTTAAGACCTTTATCGAAATTATACCTACTACCAAACAGATCAAACTTGAAATGAAAGCTCGGATAAACCATAGCACTAATGCAGTGAAAAAGTCTGTAGCTATTGCCATAAACCTCACTAAATCTTCATTATTCTGAATGAAAACCATTTAAGATTGTTGGCAACATACGATAAAACTTCATGAGTTCAGTCAATAGGTGATTTTGTATTGGAAGTTGATGAATCAGGACTTGAGGAAGTAAGAAAGTTAATTTTTGAAATAGCAAAGCTGAAGAATCGACTGCAAGATTTGGGAGTAGTTAATAGTGGAGGCGAAATTACTTCTGAATATGCAAAATGGTTTTGTTCATTTAAATTTGGTTTAGAGTTGTGTGACAAAAATAAATTCGGACATGACGCTATTTCGAAATTTGGGAAAAAAATTGAAATTAAGAGCAGAGTAGGATCAGACATTGATTTTGAAACAAATTTTGAAATTCAAGTAGATGAATTTGATTATCTGCTAATCGTATTCATAAATGAGACAACGTGGATGATTGATTCCGTTTACAAAGTCGCTAAGGATATTGTAACAAAATTTCTGAGCACTGATCAGGACAAAAAATTTGAATGGAGAAGAGAATCCCGATCACTGAGTGAACAGTTATACCCTGATGAGGACAACACGCTTCCGCCTGTAATCTGACAAATGCACAACCTATATAATAAGCTAGAAAAAACATCAGATTGTGCATCTTTGCTTTAATTGGAAAGGTGTGCTCTTCCACAATTGAATTAGGTAGTGTATACGAGCCTGCCTTCAACATTCCGGTTTACATTTTGGTGGTTACGAAGATACTCTTCCAAAACCTCTTTTGCCGAAGTGCTGATTAGCTTAGATTTTCCTGATTCCAAAAGTTCCTCTTGCGATATGTTAAGATATGATTCTGCGCTATTGAAGTGATATCCTTGCATGCAGATCGAGTAGAACTCGGTGGTAGATAATTCATTACCATCTATCTTCAGCGACACAACTGCACGATCTGTGTCACTATACACTGCTTTCACTTTGCCGTTCACTTGATAACACTCGCCTTCGCTGTTTCGATTTTCTGGGCGCATAATATGGGAAAAGATTTTCTTGAGTTTTCCTCCGCTTATAGCGTACCTCGTAAGTGTGTCATCATATGGAAAACAGGTGAGTAGGTCTCTCAGAGTCACTAGTGGACCCATCTCTTTGATTCGTATGGAACCGCTTCCAACAAGCATAACATCACACTCTGCCACCTCAGCGAAGGAATCTGCTAAGAGGTTTCCTAGTGATGTTTCAGTCTCCCGTTTTGGATGAGTGAGCATTTGAGCGAATTTGCATATGATGGTGTTGTATTTGCGGTCAATTGTTTCTTGAAACGAGTTTATGTACTCTTGAAGCTTCTGGTCTGGTTCTGCAAGGTTGTTGTCTATTGGAATAAGCTGCCATTTGTAGTCAACAATGCTGTTTGTGTCATCGTCAACTACAATGTCAAAACGTCCAATCTGATCGCTTCCAACCCCTGCCTGCGTTATCAATATGCCATTTTCCTTCACCGGCTTTTCAAGAATTGTGTGAGAATGACCGCCTATGATGATGTCTACACCCCATTCAGGTTTCAAAAGTTTAGCCAACTCCACATCTGATTCAAAACCGATGTGAGTCAACAGTATTGTGAGGTCTATGTCGTCATTTTTGTAGGCGTTGGTAATTTTGCCTACTTCCTGGCTTGCTTCCTCTAATGTGACAAAACTGCTGATAAGCTCATCCTGTTTAAGGGAATCCATCACCTTTTCTGTGATGATGCCTGTGAACAGGATGTCAAATCCGGCTTTATTCAGTATGATGTAGGGCTGCATCAGCCGCTTGTTGTATTTTTGGATGTACAAATTGGCGTTTACGATCGGAAAGTTTGCCATCTTCTCAAGAAACAGGAGATGGGGTAAGCCGTAATCAAATTCATGGTTGCCGAGAGCGACAACATCGGGAGCCAAATAATTCATGATTTCCATGGTGGAGATGCCTTTGTATTCGGAGTCAATTAGTGACCCCTGCACCATGTCTCCGGATATTACGTACAGTACATTTTCCTCTTCCTGCCGGACTTTGTTAATGTAGCCGGATAGAAGTGCCAGTCCTCCGATTAACTTTCCTTCTTTGCCTTGGACTTCGGCTAAAAAGTCTCCGTGCATGTCGTTTGAGTGAAGGATAGTGAATTTTTTCGTTTTCGCAGATTTCCTTTCTGTTTCGTTGATGCACGAGTTATCTGTATCTCTTTCAGCCACTTTATCACCCGTTATTACCTTCATCGCGATATAATTAATAAATTCTCCTCGAGTTCAGGTGGAGATGTGTAGAGGAGTGAATCTTACCCTCTTTTTTATGGGGAAGTAAAACATAGAAAGAACAGAGAGAGGAACTGAGAAGGCTCAAGCACAAAAAGGCGAATATTCTGTTAAGCGGAGAACTGCTGTTGTCAAGTTTTCAGTTGTCTGAAGCCCTTCGCTAAGACGCTTAGTACGCCTTCTTGTCTGATTTTTCTTAGTATCCTCTTTGGCGATTTGTTGAAGTTGCTGTGGAATCGCTTCTGTATCTTAACCACCGTTTCGTAATCGAATTCGTCGGTTTTGACGTAGGTCACAAAATCTTCAACGCGGTCGTAGAGTTTGTTCTCCATCACTTCATTGTATAGGGCACTGCCAGGAACCGCCACGTAGGCGTTAAATTGGCACCAGTCAGGGTCCAGCTTCCTTGCAAACTTGAATGTAGCTTCCATATCTCCGATTGTTTCTCCCGGCAGCCCCAACATGAACGAGCATGCTATCCGAATCCCCTCCTCCTTGCAAAGCCTGAATGCACGAGTAACCTGCTCCATGGTGACTTTCTTGTTGAGTTTCTCCAGAATTCTGGGCGAACCCGACTCCACCCCAAACCATATGGTTCGGCATCCAGCGTCTTTCATTTCCTTCAGCAGTTCCCGCGAGACTCTGTCAACTCTGCTGTCGCAGACCCACTCGACGTCAAGGTTCTCCTTCTTCATGAGGCGGCATAGCTGGGCTGTCCGCTTCTTGTTGATGGTGAAGTTGTCGCCCACAAAATAGACCCCCCGTGTGCCGAAGTTCTGAGCTAAATCTTTGATTTCCGCAACAACTCTGGAGGGACTAAAGGCACGAACCCTTGACCCCCACAGCTTCTTGGTTTCGCAGTATGCACAGTTGTGTGGGCAGCCCCGCACCACATTCATGGTATCCATGGGCTTCGAGTCAAAATATGGGGCAGCTCTGTCATAGATGTCCATGGACAGCAGATGCCTTGCAGGAAAAGGAATCTGGTCAACATCCTCGATGAACCTGGGCGAAGTCATAACCGTTTTTCCGTTGTGTCTGAAGGCGACGCCCGCGATTTTGGCGACATCTGATTCAGGTTCACCTTTTGTGATGCTGTTTGCGAGCTCCACCATTGCACGTTCACCCTCTCCCATGACAAGGTAGTCTATCTCCTTGTGCTGCAGCAGGCTTTCAGGCATATATGTGGGCTGCCATCCACCCACCACAATCTTGCAGGAAGGAAGCACCTCTTTCACTGCTTTAGCCGTTTCAATGCATGGTCGATACGTTACTGAGCCGCAGGTTATTCCAACTATTTCTGGCTCAAGCCTTCCGACTTCCTTCTTGACCTCTTCGATTGGTTTTCTGATGTTATAGTTGTCAAGGATTTGTACCTGAAAATCCGCTTTTTCCAGAGACGACGCAACAAATGATAATCCCAGAGGGGGAAGTCTCCCCGATAAACCCCAAGGTGAATAAGGGGGCGGAGCGGTGGTCATCAATAGAATCAGTTCCACTTCTCTCCTCGGGTTATATTGTAGACTTAGAATAGATAAAATTGAGTCTTTAAATAATGTTCTGTAAACTCTTCGGGATGTTGCCGCTCAACCTGTCACCACCCAGAGTTCGTATATATATGAAACGGAATCGTTTTTAACCCGCAATTCTACTAACATTTTGTCTATCTGGATGGATTTGACCCAAAATGGCATGTCCTGGTCCCCCAAAAGAACGAAAAAAAGGTCCCCTATTGATAACTTCTTGGAGAGCAACTAACGCCTGCAACTACAGCTGCATATACTGCAACGTAAACGCAAACATGAAACCATCCCACGACGAACTAGACACCGAATGGGGCTTGAAACTCGTTGACCAAATCTACGAATTCGGTTCTCAATGGTTCGGAATAAAAGGAGGAGAACCCCTAGTACGTAAAGACCTTTTCACGCTTATCGCCCACGCAAAAGACTTGGGACTGGACGTGTTGTTGTTGACCAACGGATACTACGTGAAAGGAGAAATCCTTAAGCAACTAACCAAATACGATGTCTACACCTCCATCAGCATAGACGGCTCAGAACAGGTCAACGACTCGTTACGTGGGAAGGGCTCATACCAAGCAGCCCTGTCAGCAATCAAGAAGCTGTCAAAAAACGGCATCCTGAACGGCTTATCCATGGCAATCACCAACCGTAACCTCAACGAAGCCGACCACATAGTTGGTCTGGCAGAAAAGTATCACGCTAGGTTCGTTTGGTTCAATCATCTTGTTCCAACCGGAAGAGCCAAACATAACTTGGACTTGGAGCCGACGCCTGAACAGTATGAAGTGTTCCTGAATCACCTGTACGATTTATCGCACAAAGAATACAAGGTGGACTTCGACTTCAACATTCATTGCCCACACTACCTCCGAATCTACAAAGAACGGGACCCTGAAGGCTTCTGTGAGTGGTTCAGTAAAACGAAAACAGCCACATGCATTTACTTCCTGTTCGGCGGTTACCTGAGCGTTCTAGAGAACGGAGACGTAATCCCCTGCTTCTACTCCGAGAGAGAAGACCTGACAATCGGAAACATCAAAGAGAAGCCCCTAACAGAACTGTGGGATGAAATGCAGAAGTCGGAGTTCTACAAGAAACTACAGAATCCCGACAATCTAGAGGGCAAATGCGGCGTCTGCGAACATCGACAAATATGCGGAGGATGCAGAACCCGAGCCCACTCGTTAACTGGCTCCTATTTTGGGTCTGACCCAGCATGCGCCTACATTCCTGAAGTGTTGCGTAAGAAGTAGGGGATGGCAAAACAAATCTGCAACATTAACTTTCTTTTAAGTGCCGATTGTTAACGGTGACCTGTGATGTTGGCGGATTTAGTTTTGATGGATGGGAACGTGCTAACCATGGATTCATCTCAGCCCAGCGCTGAGGCAGTAGCCGTGAAGAAAGACAGAATCGTTAAAGTCGGCACAAACGACGAGATTAGGCGGTGGATTGGAGACGGCACCAAAGTCATCGATTTGCAGGGAAGAACGGTTGTCCCCGGCTTAACCGATTCACACATTCACGTCGGCGATTTCGGAAAGTTCCTGATGTGGGTCGATTTGAAAGACGCAGATTCTGTCAAGGAGATGCAACGAAGAATCAGGGAACGTGCACAGAAAATCTCTGAAGAAAGATGGATTATCGGCAGCGGCTGGGACCAAACCCGTTTTGCTGAGAAACGTTACCCGAACCGCCTAGACTTGGATGAGGCTTCACCAGACAATCCCGTGATTCTTTATCATCAATGTGGACGTGTGTGTGTCGTTAACAGCAAAGCACTAGAGTTAGCTGGCGTAAAAAAAGAAACAGAGTCTCCGTCAGGTGGAACGATAGAGAAAGACGCTGAAAACGGAGAACCCACAGGCATTCTGCGAGAAAATGCAACAGATTTGGTGTGGAAAACAATTCCTGAGTCAAGCGAAGAAGAGGTTACGGAGGGCGCCAGCTTAGCCTGCAAGAAGATTGTGGAAGCCGGAGTGACCAGCATACACTGGATACTTACATCTTCGACTGAAATCTCCGTCATCCAGAAGCTTAGCGTAGAAAACAAGTTGCCCCTACGCGTCTACACCATAATACCAGCAAACCTTCTGGACCAAACAAACAGTTCAGACTCCGGTGACGATGCAGACAGAAACTTGGGCGTAAAGGTTTTTGTAGACGGCTCCCTAGCAGCACGAACAGCAGCTTTACGTGAACATTACAGCGACGACTCCGAGTTGAAGGGGCAGCTGCTGTATTCTCAACAGGAACTGGATGTGCTGGTTGCTAGGATTCACAAAGCCAACTTTCGTTTAGTTATGCACGCCATGGGCGACCAAGCAATCGACATGGCTTTGACCGCCCTCGAAAAAGCTCTGATGGAAGAGCCTAGAAAGGACCATCGGTATCGTCTGGAGCAGGCATCAGTTCTCAACAGCGAGTTAATCCAACGCATCAAGGAACTGGGGGTGATGGTTTCTGTGCAGCCCAAATGTATCCTCTCTGAGTTTTCTGTTTGGTCGGCAGTTGACCGCTTGGGGTCTGAAAGGGCTAGGTGGCTTTATCCACTCAAAACGCTTGTCAACGAGGGAATACGTGTTGTGGGCGGCTCGGACTGTCCAATGGAGCCGCTGAGTCCATTGCAGGGTATCCAAGCAGCCGTGACAAGAGGATTCTTTCCTGAGGAGCGAATCACCGTTGATGAGGCTTTACGGATGTACACCGTCAACGCGGCATACGCATCATTTGAGGAAACCGTTAAAGGGTCGATTGAGGCGGGCAAACTAGCTGACCTAACAGTGCTTTCAGGCGACCCCAAAGCGGTTCCGCCCAGCAAAATCGGAGACATCAACGTAGATGTGACCATTGTGGGCGGAAAAGTGGTTTACCAAAAATGAGTTAGCAATTTTTTCTGGAAATCGAAAGCACAGCAAAGTTTTGTTACCAAAGTTCACACAGTTAGTCGTTTATTTTTTGAGCCAATTCTTTTGCCCAGTTACGTATGGCGGTTATGTCTCTTGTGTCGTAGAGTCCAGGCTCTGTTTCTGGGACGCCAGCTGCCTCTAGTTGAGGCTTAACCGATGACATGAATTTCCTAAACAACCAAGACACCCTGTTGAAGTTGTAGACGCCTCCAAAAAAACCCAGAGCAACAGGTTGCAGACCGTATTTGGCAGTTTTTTCGTCAAGATATTTCGTTTTAGCTTCTTGCATTTTTGTTTCGTCTTTACCCTCTTCATCTATCGGTCTTGCAGCGCCACAGCAGACAAATAATGCAACCTTCTTTTTCGCCAAATCCTTTTGATGCTTTTTGAGGAACTTTTCGGGTTCCTTAGTCCACTTGCCTATCTGGATTCCGCTGCCGACCATAACAAGCTCGTAATCGGTTATGTCTTTGACTTTTTCGTCTTTGAGGTTGACCACTCTAACGTCTAACCCTTCTTGGCGGAACACATCCGCAATCTCGTCTGCGGTCATTTCTGTTGCACCGTAGCGGGTGCCATAAACAATCAACGCTTTAGTCATAAACTGAACTCCCATCACACGTTTAATTTTGATTCGCCTTTGGGTTTAATACTTTTTCCCCTAAACCACTCCACAGCCCAGCCTATTCTAGCAACGAAAACTAAAGAAACATAAACTAGCTCAACCAAAACTCAAGCAGCAGTTTTCGAAGTTTAAGCTTTATAGGCGATGCCCAGATAGCATCCGGCTTCGTCTTTGATGCTGATTTTTGTAAACCCTCTGTGCTCTAGTAGCCTTATCATTTCCTTCTTTTCGGGCATCGTGTCATGTGCTACGTGTTTTGAAGCTTTTTTGTGGTGGATTTTGAGTTCTTCGCTACTGAAGGCGTGGGCGATAACGAGTTTGCCTCCCGTTTTCAGTATGCAGTTGATGTTCCGCAGGGCTTCTTCTTTGTTGCCTAGATGAGGAAACACGCCAAAACAGACTACAACATCAAAGTTTTCAGGCGGAAAAGTGGCTTCTTCAATGTTGCCTACTTCTACGGCGAAGTTTCTGAGGTGACCATGCTTAGCCTCGCACTTTTGAACCATTTTTTCTGAAAAGTCTATGGCGGTCACTGAACCGTCTGGTTCAACCGCTTTGGTTAGGTAGGGTACCAGAACTCCTGTTCCTGTACCTACATCCAGCACTTTCTGTCCAGCTTGTATGCCGAACTGGGGAACCAGTTTTTCTAAAAACTTGGAAAGTTTGGGGGTGTGGAACTTTTCGTCCCACGTTTCTGCCGCCTTGTCAAAGTAGTCTTTCGGGGTCATTTCATGTTTCACTTTTTGGGTTTTCTTTTGGTCAAAAGCAACACTGCTTCCACACAAGCAACGATAGCTGCCAACGCTGTAGTCAACTGGAGCAGGGACACTTGAGTCTGCAGATCAGTTGTTTCTGCCTTGAGACCAGATGTAACCCGCCACGTGACTGTGCTACTAAAAAGCTGCTGGGTGTTGTATCGAAGCATCTCAGACAACGATTCCGTGTTCGGTATAGCACCAGGAAAGTTAGTCAAAACCACATGCTCTGCGCCAGCTTCATTAGCTATTTCCGCCCCGAACTCCGTGTCAATTTGAAGGTTATCCACCACTAAAGCAACACCCTCACTTTGAGCAGTCGCAATTAGGTCGGTTATGTCTCCTGCTGACAACGTTTCAGGCGGATTAAATGTTGCAACAACTGTGAAACCAGCAGATTCAATGAACGTCTTCAGCCACCCCATACAGATGACTTTGACGTCTGAAGCATCAAAAGTTGCAGCTTGAGTTTCCATCAAACTGGCGACAGTGTCAACTTTGGTTAACATCTGTGAAATCTCCGCGTCTAAGTCGATGCCTAGAATTTGGCTAAGGTTTCCTCCAACTCCGTTGATGTAGTTTCTTGCTCCCGCAGGTGTATTGTATACTCCAGGAATGGCAACAACTGTCAAGTCTGAGTTTCCCGCAGATGTGACTAGGTCTTCCAGCCAGAATTCTCCTTGAATGTTTTGTTTGAACAGAATGTCTGCTTTGCTCAAAGCATCTACGTATCCGGGTTTTAGGTCGAAGTCGGCGGGGCACAAGCCAGGCTGAACCAGAACTAGCACGTCTGCGTTGTCGCCTAAGAGTTCTTCAACTACGCTGCCTATCGCGCTTGTTGTGCACACGATGATCGGCTTTTCTGTTGTTTGGGCACATGCAAATGATGCCAACAGAAGTGGAAGCACCATTAGAGCCATGCCAAAGATCAAAATTTTTGTTTTTTTCATTTGTTGTTTTCCTCCTTTCTTCTTCGTTTTGGTGATAGAAGAAGTGCGATTGCAAAGACGATGGTTGAAACTATTACAATGCATGAGCCGACGGGCAAATCAAGAAACAGTGAAACCATCAGTCCAGCGACGGTTGTGGTCATGCCTACTAGGGGAGAGGCGACTACAACTTTTCTCATGTTTTCAGAAAACTGTAGAACAGTGGAGGCTGGGTTGAATATGAGTGCGTAGATGAGTAAGCCTCCGACAAGTTTTAGGCTGAAGGTTATGACGACTCCAGCCAAGAAGATGATTAAGTAAACGAACGGTTTGGTGTTGATTCCGTCTGCTTGAGCCAATTTACGGTTAAACATTATCGCGAAAACTTCCTTCCACACAAAATACACGATAGCCAACGTTCCCGCGAACAGGGTGGCGAGAAAAACCAAGTCAGTGTTGGTCACCGAAATTATGCTACCCCACAAAACATTGGCAACCTGACTGCTGAGCCCAACTTCAGGCACCAACGTCAAGAACACGAAAGCCAGCGCCATGTTCAAAGGAAAAACAATACTTGTAATCGTGTCAGCATGCAACCTTGCCTTATCCGCAACAGGACCAATCAACAACGCGGTAACCGACGCAAAAGCTAATCCAGTTGCCAACGGGTTTACTGCAGTTGCTACTCCCAAAGCTGCTCCTGCAAAAGCACCATGTGACATTGAGTAACCAATAGCTGAGAGCCGCATTCTGACAACGAAAACACCGATTAGCCCCATCAAGAAGCCTGCTAGAATACATGCTATTAGTGCGCGTTGCATGATGGCGTATTCGAGCCATATCAATGGTGGTGCTCCTCCAATGTAGCGGTGTGGGGATGGTTTTCCACGAGAGGCAGGGCTTTTTCGGGTGTTCCATCAAAGAGTATTTTGCCGCCTGTTACTACGATAACTCGGTTGCATTGGTCTAGCATGTGGTGAATGTCATGCGTGACGATGAGTGTGGTGAGGTCTTGTTCTTTGTGTAGTTTGGTGATTAAAAGGGGAATTTGCCCACGCGAGTCTGGGTCCAAGTTGCTGAACGGCTCGTCCAAGAGAAGGATTTCTGGGTTCTTTGCTAGAGCTCGGGCTAGCATCACTTTTTGTTGCTGTCCGCCAGAGAGTTTGCCCATGGGTCTGTCTGCAAGCTCTTCGATTCCTATCTGCTTCATGGCTTCTAATGCTTTTTTCTTGTCCTTTTCTTCAGGTTGATGGAGAAATCCTATCTGCCCATAAAGCCCCATCAAAACCACATCAAGCGATGTGTAGGGTTCTCCGGGCTTCACCATGAAGTCTTGGGGCACATATCCGATTTGGCATCTCACTTTTCTTCCATGGGATTGGACGTCTAATCCGAAAACAGAAACTTTTCCCCTGAAGGGAGGCAATAACCCGTTTATTGTTTCGAGGAGAGTTGTTTTTCCGGAGGCGTTTGGACCTACGATGTAAACCAGCTCGTTTCTTTTCAGGGTCAGATTTATGTCTTTGATGGCGGGTCTGCTTTCGCCTTCGTAGACTGTGGAAACGTCCTCAAGTTTGATGACTGCATCCTCACGCATTATCCAATTGTCTCTCCTAGACGGTTTTCAGTTTCAAACAACCTGTCAGTATTACCTTTAGCGTATTTCGTAATACCAGAAGCCATTATTAAAGCTTTATCCACCCACAACATGGCAAGAAGCGCCACGCAGGTAAAAATACCTTTGCTTAGGCACCAACAAAAACTCGAAATTCCTTGAGGGATTCAAACAGTGGATAGCTTGTTTTCAGGGTTTGTGCTGTTTACTGTGTTTTGAAACAAAAGTTATGACAAAACCTGCAGCGGTAATTGCTGCGCCTAACGCTGTTAAGACTATGCTGAGCATGTACTTGTCGGCTTCCCTGTTTTCGGGGTTGTGGAAGTCGAAGATTATGCCTAGGGGCATGGTGGTTGTTGCGTTTCCGTTGTTGGTGACGTAAACATTGTAGGCGCCGCGTTCGTTGAATGTGACATCAAAGCAGTATGGCGTTATTACATCTTTTTCGGCGATTGTATTGTTGTTGAGGTCAATGAATTTCACGTGGACAGGCACATCGGTGAGGTCGTATTGGTTGAATCCGGGAGGCATATCTGCTGAATGGGGTGAAGATTGGCGTAAGCCGATGCACATGTTTGCGGGACCTACCGGCGCGGTTAGTATAACGTAGCTTTGTGATTCGCCTTCATCTAACTCGCCATAACTAACGCTTAAGCGTCCAGACACATGGGACGATGACGCATTCATTAGGAGGATTAATCCTACAATCAGTGAGACAAGTCCTATTCGTGTTATGTTCATTCTTTCACCTCAAACTTTTGAGTGAAATAGATGTAGGTTGGCACCAGAAACACAAACGCATAGAAGATTATCAGAATGAAGAAACCCCACGGAGGTAAATTCATCTCTAATCCTGGTTCAGACAGCGGTCTTGTGCCAAACAAGCGTTTCAGAGCCCAGAGTGGCGCCGCGTATGGGGTGAAAACAAGGTAATCGGCTATGGGTCCAAGAACCTCTGGAGTCAAGGTTGTTATGAACCAAACAAAAAAACCTGTAAGCACCGTAGCAAGAGTTGAAGTGACAGTTTTCTTTAATGCCAAGGCAATCAATGATGCTAGCCCAGCGTAGAACATGACGGCAAACAATGTTACGGGCAGCGCCCAAAAGGATACTTGAAGGACCAGAAGACCGTTTGCTGCGGTGAAATAATTCATGACCATGATGAAGAGGGTGATTCCCCAAGATAGGAGGGCTAGGGGGAGCACTACTGCCACAAATTTCACGACGAAAATTGAGGTGCGGGAAACTGGCAGGGATAGGAGTGTTTGCATTAGTCCTTGCTCGTAGTCGCGGGCAAAGGACAGGGACACTAGGATTCCGGAGAGTATGACCAGAGGAAGCATTTGAGTGCTAGTTATGCGTACGAGGGATTCAGTTACTAGGTAGTTGAAGTCAGATTGAAAACTGCTTACGGCGGTAATCTTGAATAATGTTTGAACGCTGGTAATAGAAATAAAGAAAACTAGAGCTACTGCCAACTCCAAGGTGGGTCTACTCCAAACCTTACGCATATCTGCTTTAAGCAACGTCAAATCCAACATTTTTTCATCCTCCTGAGACTGCCACTTTGAACAGTGACTCTAAATCGCGCCCTGCAACCTTAACTTCCTCAAGAGAAGCCTCTACCTGAGAAGCAAGCACAGGCAAACGCTTCTTGAACAACGCAGAATCTTCGACAACCACATACACGTAACCTTCATCCAGCCTCACATCTGTGACACACTCTTCAGCTTTCAGCAGTTTCATTAAGGGCACCGCAGGTTCCGCTTTAATCATGAAAGCTTGGGACGCAACTTCGTTGAGCAGCTGTTCTAGCGGTCCTTCCCGTATCGCTTTGCCTTTATTCATCAAAATAACATGTTCACAAACCCGCTGCAGCTCAGGCAAAATGTGGCTTGAAATCAGAAAAGAAAACCCTTCCTCTTTTTTGAGCTTGTTAATTATCTCGATTACCCTAGCGCGTCCCAGGGGGTCTAAGTTTGAGGTGGGCTCATCAAGAATCACCAACTCAGGCTTACCTAACAAAGCGTGGGCTAGTCCAAGTCTTTGGCGCATACCCGCTGAATAGCCTTTTATTTTTCGGGTGTGGGCTTCTTCTTCAAGTTCCACAAGCTTTAGCACTTTTTTGCTTTCAGCCTTGGGGTCTGGGATTCGCTTCAACTTAGCCATCAACTTGAGGTGCTCAAGTCCAGTCAGGTGATCGTAATACGCAACTTTTTCGTACAAAACACCGATTTTTCGTTTTATCTCTAAAGATTGTTTCCAGCAGTCAAACCCGAACACCTCTGCTTTGCCAGCGTCGGCTTTGATTAGTCCCAGACTAAGTTTGATGGTGGTTGTTTTGCCTGCGCCGTTTGGACCTATCAAGCCGTTGATTCCCTTGTAGATTCGGAAGCTGAGACCGTTCAACGCGTGGGTAGTGTTGAAGGTTTTAACTAAGTTTTCAAATTCGCCTAACACTTCAGTAATTTCTGTCACCAACTTTTCCTGTCACAGTTTTTTGTAGAATTGTTACTTGATTCTGGAACGTTATGAGCGCCTGTCTGCGTTCTTTTTCTTCTTTTGCGGAGTACATACACCACGGTCACGATAACGGGTGAGGAAATTAACAATATGAATAAGACGAAAGGAACTAACACCATCAAGCCGGGTGTAGGACTATTGACTACTTCAAGGTTCAAGTTTTCTGAATACGAAACCAGTTCTAAGTTTCCGCCGAGGAGAAGGTCTATTCCAAGTTTGTCTAAAAGCACATCGCTGAGGGAAAAGCCAGAATAGATGAGTATGCCCGTGTTGGGGTCGTAGCCAACATCTACACTGAAAGGCCACCCTTTTTCGGTTCTAGTAGCAGCCGATGAAACCTTCACAGCAGTAACTCGGTAAGGGTCTACAGCTGTTGAAAACTTCATCATTTTAGATGACACAACTGCAGGGAGTTCCCACTCGTCGGTTTCAGTTAACACAATATGGCGTCGACTCAAATCAGGATTGACCAAAAAGATTGACTTCCTAGAGTCAATTACCAAGTTGCCGTCCACAATTCTTCCATCCACTGACACTTCATTGGAAAAGCCGTCACAATCAACGGAGAGCCAAGCAGTACACGCGCCCCCGCCCTTTTCAGTAATCGACAAAGCCATTGTCAAATTTTCTGAAAACACGTGGTTTCCGCTATCTAAAACCAAAATGAACGAATTGTTCTCACCCGAAACTCCATGCAGTTGCACGTAAGACGAGTTTGGAGCACTCTGAACAATCATTGGAGGAGGCACCAGCACAGCGGTTTGAGCGGAAAAAAAGGCAGAATAAGAAAACAGAGAAACCAGTGTTGAAGCCACAGCTATAGCGACTAGTGGCGTGCGTAATCTTTTGAGTTTGCTTTTTGGCATTTTTGGTTCTTCAGGAAGCCAACCACGAATAGAATCAAAGAAACTGTACAGAATCATAAGAGCAACTCCATAAGTTTTGGTTTTACTCTTTTGCGAATCAACTGCACAACAAATCTAGTAGACAACACAACACCAGTGAACACCGATGAAAGGAACAGAACAAATGCAAAATTGGTAAAATGCATAGTGTCGTAATTAATGACGTCAATGTCCAAGTTTTCTGAATACGTATTCAGGTATAGATTTCCGTTGATAATGACATCTATTCCCAATTTCCTCAGGAGTACATCACTAACACGTCCCCCCAACTCCACAAGGATACCAGTATTCCGGGAATAACGGGAGAACATGTAATAAAATGGGTCTGAACAGTCTGAATCTTTGTTAAAAACGGCTATTATTGTTGGTTTCACGTAGTTACGGGCTGCTGTGGTTGAAGCTCGTGAATATAATGAACGAACAGTGCCATCAAGTTTTGAATCAGGTGTTTCATCTAAAACAATTTTTTGGAATTGGGTCAAGTTAGGATTGATTAAAAACAGTGAACGCATAGAGTCGATTACCAGATTGCCGTCTTCTATGTTAGCATTAGCTGTTGTCTGATTAGAAAACGTGTCACATTCAACAGCAATGTTTACTGTGCATTTATCTAAACTTTGTTTGGTAATCGTATAACTTAAGGTTAGATTCTCTGAGTTGATTTGGGTGCCGTTAGTCAAAACCACATAGTAAATGTTGTTGTAATTGTTATCGTAAACTCCACTTAATTCGACATAAAAACTGTTGGGAGCACTTTCAATGACTGGTGGCGGCGGAAACAAAACCGTCATATTAACAAAAACAAAAGCTAAAGAAAACAAAGAAGTCACAGAGGTAACAGCAATAAACGTGACTACAGGTACCCGAAAAGAAGTAAACCATCTTTTAGGCACTTGAGAAGAAGCACTCCTTCTTTTAGGCAGTTTTGGTTCCTCTGGAACCCAGCCCCAAAAAAACTGTTGCAAAAACCTTTTGAAGCTCATGACCGCACCTCAGGCACAAGTTTGCTGAAGATGATGTGAGCTAGCTTAGCTGGGTGAATGTCTCCTGTGTCTTCGAAGTCTAGGCCTTGTTCGTTGGCGATGTCTAGCAGGTATTTTCTGGTTTGGCGGAGGAAGTTCTGGTTTGTTATTGTTTCGGGGTTGTCGTGCCAATACCACACTTTGATTCCGTGGCTTGTGGTGTAGGTGATTATTGCTTTGCGGTTTAGGGATGGGTGGTAGCCTAGAAGTATGGCTTTTTTGGGGTACAGTTTTGTTACCTGTATGTCGTTGGCTCCTGCAACGTCAAGAAGGGTTGTGGAGAGTTTTGCTTCTGCGGTTAATTTTGTCTGGTTAATGTATTGCCGGGTGGTGCTGAGCTTGTCCGCTATTGCAGACACTGAAAAGCCTTTGTGTAATAGCGACCAGACGGTTTTCTGTTTTTGGCTCAGTGGGGATGCTAGTGAACCTTTTATGCTCATCGGGAATCAAGTAAACATGTGGATATTTACAAATATTTAAACCTTGCCTCCCACTACAAAAAACAACCCCAACACAAAGAAACATCATGTCCAATTTGGAGCTAAACATTTAAACCATCCCGTTCAACCAGTTTTTTCAGAAACATTTAGGAAGCTGAAAAAGACGGCGAAGTGTCAACACTGCGGCAACGACGTGGTTCTCCCCTTTAAATGCGCCTACTGCGGAGGCTTATTCTGCGCTGAGCATCGTCTCCCAGAGAGCCACGCATGCCCAGAATCGTGGAGGGCAAAGGCTCCAAGAGAAGTGCCGACGACAACCCAAAAATGGGCTGAGCAACCTTCGTACAAATACACAGTATCATACACGCCTAAAACCGCTAGAATATTCTGGTTCAGCAAAACAGAACTCAAGCACTTGACCATTGGAGCGCTTCTAGTCATGGGCGTCGGCTTATCCTACTTCATCACCACGGCGTCAGGGTCAACAATGCTGACTCTGGCAATCCTTTCAATTGCATTCACGTTATCATTTCTTCTTCACGAACTTGCCCACAAATTCTCAGCACAACACTTCAGTCTGTGGGCAGAATTTCGGCTAACCATGCAGGGAGCCCTCATAACGTTGGTTTCAATTTTTCTTCCCTTCAAACTTATTTCGCCGGGGGCAGTGATGATTGCGGGGGCAGGAACACGGGAAACTGTGGGAAAAATATCTCTTGCTGGACCCCTAACCAACATTCTGCTTTCAACTGGATGCATCCTGATTGCAACCTTTACACAGGACATCTTCTGGTTCATCGCCTTTATCAACGCATTCCTAGCAGCCTTTAATCTCATTCCTTTTGGCGTAATGGATGGACTGAAGGTTTTCAGGTGGAACAAGGCATTCTGGGCAATAGCGTTTGTCGCAGCAAGTGCATTGACAGCTTACACAATTAACCCTGCACTGGTCATCTGAACTCTCTATTCAGTAACAGAACAAGCGGACATAAACAAGAAACGTGGCTTACATCAGCTCTATGCTGACGAAAACTTCCTCGGGCACGCGAACCCTCATGATTCTCCGCATAACCCGCTCTTCAGCGTCAACTATGATGAGGCGCTTGTGGATTCTTAGCTCCCACCTGTCCCAGGTTGCAGTTCCTTGACCGCATGGGGTTTTGCGCACCGGAACCTTGAGCCGCTTTGTGGGAAGGGGATGCGGTCCTGTGAGTTTCACTCCTGTCTTATCGGCGATGAGTCTCAGCTCGTTGCATACGTTTTCCAGCTTTTTGTAGTCTGTGCTGGTCAGCTTGATTCTCGCCTTTCTCACCATCGCCAAGATACTCCATTAGATGCTGCCTTATCGTCTTTCCGAGTTTTAAATACTTTTTCCCTTCGCTACATAGTTTAACTGCGGCATATCAGAAATATATTTGCATTTTAAGACTTCAGAACACGTAAACACGAGGCTAGAATGGAAGAACTAATCCAGCTAACCCTCCGGTCAGCAGAAGGCTGGATATCACGTAGCCTAGAATGGCGCCGCTGCACAGATAGGGTAGTCCAGCTTGCGGCTTCCCTTTAATCACAACCGACATGAGAACTGCAAATCCTATGAGGGTGCCGATCATCACGGATAGGGCTATGAGAAAGCCGTTGTCTGGGATGTTGTAGAAGGAGGAGGCAACTAGTATTCCGGGCATCACTATGTCTCCTAAGCCCATGAAAAAGGCTTCCCGCTCTTCTTTTTCTTCGATTTTTTCTTTCAGTCCCTTTGTTTCTTTGAGCAGCGAATATTTTCGTGTTTTTGGCACAACCAGCATAACGGGCAGTTTAAGGTCCATAACTGCGTCTGCGAGGTCAATCATGTGTTTGGTCTTGTAAACCGAGATGGCGTCGTATATTGACAGCCCGATGAGCAGCACGATTACCAGAAAGACGCTGAGGGAGATTCCGAACAGTCCAATGGCGCCTACGCCCACTACTACGCCGCACAGGTTTATGACGTACCATTCGGGGTATTTGATGAGCGCAAAAACCAAGATTGCCGCGGCGATTATGGAGAGAAACGATGATAACGTAGCGTGGGGAACCACGAAGGACAGCAACGGATAGAAGACGAAGAATGAAGTGTAGGCTATCGAGCCGAGAATGATGACTTGTATGAACTGTTTCTTCCAGAATTTGGCAATCAACAGTATGGTAACTGTGACCGCTAACATGATCACGAAGAAGATGATCAGATTTGCTGGGTCATCGGGGTTTTCAAATGCGCCCATGTTCCCCTCCTCAAAAGGTTTCATTATCAACATAGACAGAAGATGGATTACCACAAATAGGCCACCCATCAGAAACATGGGAAAAACAGCTGCACGCCTTTCCTCTTTGTCGTTAGACATTTAGTTCTTAACAACACATTTACGCATTTATAAAACTTTGATTTGAATTACCTAACACTCAAACTTTCCACATATACGGTATTTTGATATACGGCTTCAGATGTTTATGGTTGTGGATGATTTCAATGAAGTTGGTTGAGACCCTGGAGAAGCTTTCGAACGCTAACGGCGTAACAGGAAGAGAAGGCGAAGTCCGAGATTTAATGAAGAAGTACCTGAAGCCCTACGTTGACGAAACTAGGGAAGACAGACTTGGGAACCTGATTGCATTCAAGAAAGGAAACAAAGATGCACCTACAGTCATGCTTGCAGCTCACATGGACGAAATTGGGCTCATGATAAAGAACATAAAGAAGAAGGGGTTCCTTCAATTCACGAAGATCGGAGGAATCGACGACCGCATTCTGTTAGCGCAGAAGGTGATCGTGCACACGGACAAAGGTCCATTAAACGGAGTTATTGGCTCCAAACCGGTTCACATACAGACTGAGGAAGAACGGAAGAAAGTCGTTAACGCGGATAAACTCTTCATCGACATCGGAGCCAAAGACAAAGAAGAAGCTGAAAAGATGGGTGTTCAGGTCGGTGACGTGGTTAGTTTCGACACAAAGTTTGTTCGGATAAGCGAAGATGTTGTTTTGGGAAAGGCTTTAGACGACCGTGTTGGATGCGCCATAATGATTGAAGCCCTGAGGAGACTACGGAAAGTTGACTGCAACGTTTACGCCGTAGGAACCATACAGGAAGAAGTTGGTCTAAGAGGAGCAACCATAGCCGCCTTTCAGGTAGAACCTGATGTGGGCATCGCCTTGGATACAGCCGTGGCTGGGGACACGCCCGGAGTCGGAGAGGGAGAGGCGCCGGCGAAGATGGGAGAAGGACCGGTGCTAACTGTGGCAGACGCGGGTTTGATTGTCCATCCGAAAGTGTTAAGGTTGTTTATTGATTCGGCGAAGGAAAACAAGATTCCGTATCAGCTGGAAACTGGAGTCAGGGGCTCCACTGATGCTGCTAGAATCTGCTTAAGCAGGGAGGGGGTGCCAAGCGGAGTGATAGCTGTTGCAAGCCGTTATATTCACAGTCCAGCGGCTATCCTGAACCTTGATGATGCAGAGAAAACTGTGGAGCTTGTTGTCGCAGCTATAGAAAAGGTTTCAAAATATTTTTGAGGTTACTCCCCGAAAATTGGTCTTTGATATGAAGAATCGTTTCAGGTTTCTGGAGCACACCGCCGACGCGTATGTTGAGGCTTACGGCTCCAGCGTAGAGGAGGCTTTCGAGAGTGCGGCGCTGGCGTCCACTGAGGTTATGACTGAGGTGGAGAAGGTTGAGGCGCGAAACGAAGAAGCGTTTGTGGTGGAGGCTTCAGACGAGCCTGCGCTTCTTTACAGTTGGCTTGAGGAGGTTCTGCTGGGGTTTGAGTTGAAGGGAAAGCTTTACTCCCGCTTCGAGGTTTCTGGAATCGAAAGAATTTCTGGGGGGTTCAGGTTGCGTGCGAGGGCGTGGGGAGAAAAGTTTGATCCTGAGAAGCACCCGTCGAAGGTTGGTGTGAAATCGGTGACTTATCATCGGATGGAAATCGTGAAGAAGCCAGAGTCCGTGACCGTCAGGTTCATTCTGGACATCTAATATTGGCTGTCCAAGCCTTTTTAGAAAAGTTAAAATCACATCGTATACCAGTTAATCCATATATGGGAGTGTTTTTGTGGCATCAAAAAAGTTGCTTGAATTAATGAACAAAGGAATAGCACGTGAACTGCAGGTTGCTATCCAGTACATGTGGCAGCACGTCACGGTTACGGGCATCAAAGGTGTAATGGTTGAAGACGTCTTCAAAGAAATAGCCATCACCGAAATGAAACATGCAGAGGATATTGCTGAAAGACTGGCATATCTTAACGGAGTACCAACAGTGAAGCCGGACCCCATATTTGTGGGTTCAGATCTAACGGAGATGCTCAAGTTGGACGAAAAAGCGGAAGAGGAAGCCATACGTCTGTACAAAACGACAATAAAGGTTGCAAATGATGAAGGTGACAGCACAACCCGAAGGCTCTTCGAACAAATCCTCGCCGAAGAAGAGGAGCACCTTGACACCTTCTCGAAGCTACTGGTTGGAATGGTTCCCCTCTCAGACCCAGAGCTATAATAGCATCAAACAATAGGCAAACACTTTCTTCCCCCCTTTTTTCAACACGCTATTCTTTCGCGTCAGCAGTTAATCTGTTCACAGGCAGAGTTTTCTGTGTAAAAGCTTATAGACTGGCATCAAGAAAGACTGTGAATGCCGGGATGGCAGAGCGGATAACGCGCAGGCCTTGAAAGCCTGTGGGCCCTTGGCCCGCGTGGGTTCGAATCCCACTCCCGGCGCCACGATTATAACGCTTGTGATCTTTTTCGTTGTTAGACGGTTTTTTTGTTGAAAAAGTACAGCATGATTGATGTGGTGACCAGCATTATTCCTAGCCACAAAATGAGGTCCATCATCAGCGCCGATACGTTGACTGCCCAAAGGTTAACAGGTCCAACTATTGTGCTCAGTGTTTGTGTGGACCAAACTAGAGGAAACCCGTAGTCTATGTGGACATTGTCTGGCCAGTCAAGCCTAGTTTGCCATGTCACAGCCACAACCGTCAAAATTGTCCACAAAAACAGGAAAGACACCACAATCAAAGAACTTTTTTTCGTCAAGTTTTTCCCTTCTAACACATAATTTGAAGACGTATTTAGGTTTATGTTAAAAGTTGGTTATGGACGATTTTCTATCGCTTATAAATACTCAGGAGAAAAGTTGTGTGTTTTGGGTTAAATTTTTTGTCAAAAAAAGGGAAAGGAGAGCCGATTTGTGGTTGGCTCTAGAACCCTAGGTCGTATGCTTCTTCTCCATGTTGGCTTAGGTCAAGACCTGAGTCTTCTTCTTCTGGACTTACTCGCAATGGAGAAAAGACGTTGATTATTTTTAGTAGCAGTAAAGAGCCGAAGAATGAGAAGGCGGCAACAAATAGAACAGATAACACTTGGGCAATCAACAGGGAAGAATTGCCATATAATAGACCATCTACGTTGTTTACCATAGTTGTTGCAAACAATCCAGTAGCTATGGAACCCCATACGCCGCTTATTCCGTGGCAGGCAAAGACATCCAATGAGTCATCAATTCTTGTTTTTGCCGACCTCCAGTTAGCCACCAAGTTTGACACCACTCCCGCTACCAAACCTATAACAATCGCAGACGTAACAGTGACAAATCCAGAAGCAGGCGTCACCGCCACCAACCCACACACTGCACCAACAGAAATTCCAATCGCTGAGGGCTTCCCTTTTGTTAACCAATCAACAATCATCCAACTTGTTGCGGCGGCTGCAGCAGCCAAGTTAGTGGCTACAAGCGCAGACACAGAAAGGGCGTTTGCTTCCAGTGCGCTTCCCGCATTAAACCCGAACCAACCAAACCAGAGCAACGCTGCTCCCAGTATTACGTATGGTATGTTGCATGCTTTGTGTTCGGTTCCATTACAGCTGTTGTTCGGCTGACTCTTCGGTGTTTTGCGTCTGCCAATAACCAATGCGGCGGCGAGTGCAGAAAATCCTGCGCTAACATGAATCACTATACCACCTGCGAAGTCAACTGCTCCTAGAACGTCTAACCACCCACTGGCGTTCCACACCCAGTGTGCTATGGGAGAGTAAATGAATGTTGACCAAAGTATGGTGAATATCAGAAGCGAACGGAATTTGATTCGCTCGGCAAATGCTCCGATGATCAAAGCAGGAGTGATTGCTGCGAATTTTAGCTGGAAAGCAAAGAAAAGCAGTTCAGGAATTTGGGTTGCATATGGACTTATGGTGTTTATGCCTATTCCGTTTAATCCTACTAAGGATAGGTCACCGATTATGCCGTTTATGCTGGGGCCAAAGGTGATGCTGTAGCCCCAAAATGTCCAGACTAAGCTGGATACTGCGAATATAATTAAACATTGAACAAGTGTTGAAACAAGGTTTTTCTTTCTAACTAAACCCGCGTAGAAGAATCCAAGTGCGGGGGTCATTAGCATAACTAATGCAGTTGCTGTTGATATCCATGCTATGTCTCCTACTGTCATTGTTTATGCCTCTTCGCGTTGGTTTTGTTTGATGTGCTGTTTTTTTGGATGAGTTCAGTTTCCATGATTGTTGTTGTCTCCGTTAAGTCATTCAATTTAGTGGTGAATAATTGTTCAATTATATATAAGTCTTTGCTAAAAACTGAATAATTATTCGCCTATTTCTCTATAATTGAATGTTTATTCATTTAACGCCTGAAATTCATTCACTCAGCTATAAAAATTAACCTCAAACCAAGGAAGATTCAGAAAAACATTCAAAATCAAAAAACAGAAAAAACAAAACCTGAACAAAAAACACAAGGCAACTCAACAAAAATCGCCAAAAACAAGGTAACCAGCCAACAGAATAACGGGGGGAGCGCCACAAACCCCAACCGCATTAGAAGACTGATAGAGGTTCATTGTTGAAAACAGCTTTTTTCAGAATTTTTCTCGCACAGCAAAAGGTTGCAGACCAAAGTTCACAAGCACATTAGAATACAATGTTGGGTTTTCTCTTGAAACCATCAAAAGACTGCTATTCGTATCTTAGTGCTTCTACTGGTTTCAGTTTTGAGGCTCGCCATGCAGGGTAGATGGCGAAGATTACGCTGACTATGATGCCGAAGCCTAAGGCGCCCAGAAGCACTGTTGGAGTCAAAACAGGAGTTATGACGAATCCGCCTGACGCTGCGGCTTGACCTCCTCTAATAAACACTCTCGAAGCCACATTTGCTACGAGCCAACCTAAACCTATACCAAACATCGCACCCAGCAAACCAACCATCACCGCTTCGCTCAAGAAAATTGTAAGCACTGCCCGGCTTTTCATGCCCAAGGCTTTGAGTATTCCTATTTCTCTGGTGCGCTCAATCAGCGAAACGATCATGATGTTCATTATTCCTATGCCTGCGACAAGCAAAGAAATGGCGGCAACACCGCCGAGAAACATAGCCGTGGTTGAAACCGTCTCCGAAACCAGATCAATCACCGCCGCTGAAGAAATAACCACAACCTGGTCTCCAAAATAATCCGTTATAGCCTCAGAAACCTCTGTAATAGTGGCGTTGTCACTGTCCTTCAACCTGACAATAATCGCGTACGCCTCATCGGTTCCAAAGAAACTTTCTGCCTTCGAGAGAGGAATATACACGCCATAATCTGAGGGACCAGCTATACCAAAATCGCCAATTACCGAAAGCACAGCCGAAACATGCGCAGCATAACTTGAATTCGTAACAGGAAAAGTTGTGGCATTAACCCAAATCAAACTAACATCATCGCCAGCCTGAACAAATTTTGTGCCATTCAACTGCGGATCGCTTACACGTGCACCCACAACAATCTCGTTCTCAGCGGGATTCAGCGGCAAAGTTCCACTGTCAGCAGCAAACGTCTCACTATAAACCTCAGCAAACTCTGAGAAATCGAGACCAGCCACACCAGGAAGATACCGAATTACATCACCCACCTTCATGTAGCCCGGCTGCACGACAGTAGCAAAGGAGCTGATGATATCGGGAGACAAAGAAGGGATGGTGTCCGTGTAGTTTATGTACAATTTGAAACTTGAGCTTGCCCCACCATCAGTATTAGCCTTGACCACCAATGTGTCCGCAGCAAACCCCCGTTCCAACCCCTCGCTTATGGAGTCTTGCATACCCTGCGTAATCGAAAGCAACGCCACAATAGCTGTGATGCCGATAACCACACCCAAAATCGTTAAGCCCGCACGAAGCTTCCGCAGCTTAATCGCACTAAACGAGAAAGAAAATACGTCCCTTACCCTCATCTAATTCACCACACTCGAAGCTATTGCACCGTCAAACATCTGAACAGTCCTGTTTGCCTCTCTAGCCAAACCCTGATCATGCGTCACCATGATGATGGTTACACCTTTCTCTTCGTTAAGCCCTTTAATGATGACCAAGAGCTCATTGGCAGTCTTTGAATCAACATTTCCAGTCGGCTCATCCATCAACAAAAACCCAGGGTTATTCGCCAAAGCACGGGCAATAGCCACCCGCTGACGCTCACCACCACTAAGCTCAGCAGGCTTATGATTCATCCGCTCCCTCAAACCCACAGTTTCAAGAAGCTCTTCTGCACGTCTTCTCCTTTCAGAGCGGCTCACACCAGCTATGGACATGGGCAACTCAACATTGCCTCTAGCTGTGAAACGGGGAATAAGGTTGAAAAATTGGAATACAAAGCCTACCCTGCGCCTCAGGTCTGTCAATTGGTTGTCGTTGAGTTTGGAGATGTTAGAGCCGTCAATCCGCAACATCCCTGAAGTCGGCTTGTCCAACACTCCAATTAGGTTCAGCAGTGTGGATTTGCCGCTGCCTGAAGGACCCACTATGGATAGAAAATCGCCGCTTTCCACTTTCAAGTTTACGCCGCGGAGGGCTTCAACTGGAACTTTCCCGAGCATATACGTTTTCTTCAGATTGATGGCTTCAACGATTGTGGACATGTGCATCAAACCTTATCGTTGTTTTGTTCTGCTTTCAGTATTCAGTACAGCCTGCTTATAAAGCTATGTCTTAAAGACATAGCCAATCAGATGATAAACAAACATCAAAAATCGGCTCTAACCAACCGTATTATATTAACGGCGTTGCCTTAATCCATCTCCATCAGCTTCTCATAAAATTCAATCGTGTTCTTCAGCGCCAATACGGCAAACTCTAAAAGGGCGACGTTAAATTTGTTCGGTTTTTTTGATTTTCCCAGTTTTGTGACCGCGTCATCATAACGTTTCAATGCAATATTATAGTAAGGCTCAATGACCCTGCAGCGTTCTTCTTTTGTGATGAGACTGAAAAACACAATGTGCACCGTAAGCTCATCCGCATAAGTACCACCCGTCGAAGCAGAGAACTTGATAGGGGTTGCAACAAGAAACTTAACATGTTCAAAACCCGCGCCAGTAAGCTGGTAAACCTTCCTATCTGGAGCGTCATGCTGAGGCTCGACTTTGCCCTTGATCAGGCCTTCTTTTTCGAACTTTGCCAATCGTGGGTAAAGAATACTGTTACTAAGGTTGGGATATAGAAGCCCAAATGAGTATGTTACGCGCCTCTTCAGCTCGTAACCATGGGCTGGACCCAACAGAAGAGAACCCAGTATCATCAAGTCAATCTCGTTCTTCCTCATTTCTCTCTCGCCTTTGATGCACCATAAGCAATTCTCAACAGTGAACCCAATCAACTAAAGGATAAGAGTAGAATATAATTACTCGCATCGAAAGCTTAGCACATTGTCAAACCTATTCGCATCTTAGGCTTCTACTGGTTTAAACTTTGAAGCTCTCCAAACAAAGATCACGCTGACTCGGACCAGAAAACGTCATGTGTTTGACATTAAATTTTAACCTAATGCGCATGCATTAGCAAAAGGCTGCAACTATTTCATAAGCGCTACAAACTGCCACTTCTTCATCTGGAGGAATTGTTCGCTCCTTGACTTCAATTTCTTTTTTGGCACATTCGCCATCAACCCAATGTTTACAGTCCATTCGTTCACACAGAACCTTAGTCACCAAAATCACCTTCCCACAATCTTTTCTTCCTGCAGAAATATTTAGCGCTTTTGCGCACATGCATTTTGAGTTTGGGATTAAAATTTAATCCAACTAACCAACCAGATGGATTATTAAAAAGTAAAACATGCATTATGTAGACTGTTTGAGTGACATCGGATAGATTTTCATAGCGACTTAAATATGGTTAAGGTGAATTGTTGGGGTTCAAAAGATAATGAAATTGTTGATTACTGGGGCTTTTGGGAATGTTGGAAAAGCAGTACTAGAAGAAGCGTATACGCGTTCTCATGAAATAATCGTGTTCGAGGTGGATAATAAAAAAACTCGCAAAGCTGCTCGGAAATATCGGAATAAAATTAGAAACGTAATATTTGGGGATGTTCGAAATTTTGAGGATGTTAAAAAAGCGGTTCACGATTGCGATGCAGTGATTCATCTTGCTGCAATAATTCCTCCCCTCTCAAAACAACAGCGCGAATTGACTATGGACGTCAATTTTGGAGGCACTGTGAATTTAGTGAATGCGATTAAGGAGACTAAACGAAAAATTCCATTTGTTTTCACTTCATCAGCAAGTGTGATGGGACCCACTCAGTTGCAGGATAAATTAGTTGCTCGTAATGACCCTTTGATTGTTACTGGGAATTATGAAGAATCAAAAATAAAATGTGAAGTGTTCTTAAAAGAAAATGCGGATAACTATCTTATCTTTAGGCTTGGTGGAGTGCTTCCAAAATTTTCTGTCCTGTCTCTTATGGGCTCTTTTTCTTATATGGAAGAGCTTTTTGATATGCATCCTAACATGCGACTTGAGATGATAATGGCTGCGGATGTTGCAACTGCATTAGTTATTGGTGCTGAAAAACTAAAAGCTGCTTCAACTCCAAAAAATCAGGCGTATCTTCTAGGTGGTGGAGAAAAAAATGGTTGGCAGCTACGAGGAAGAGAGTTTGTGTCCAGTCTGTTTGGGACCTTTTCCCTTCCTGTGCCCGACCGAAAATATTTCACACAGGACGTTAACACGTACCATCTAGATTGGTACGACACCAAAGAAGCTCAGCAAGAATTTGATTTTCAGAATCATTCCATTGAGGATTACTTCAAATACATGAAAGAAACTTTTAGAATTTACAAATTGCCAATTATATTATTCCGAAAATTCATTATGAAAAAACTTGTGAAAATGTCTCCTTACTATTAACCAGTTAAATTCTCAGTAGAGATAAAAAGTTGGGTTGGTTGGATTAAAATTTAATCCCCCCGGTGACCAAACACAGATTGGCCATGCGCTCGCTCCCAAGCGTGCAATTAACATCTAAAACAGCTACCAGAAAAGGTGGACTTTCAGTTAATCAAGTTGAACCAAGACCAGCAAATAATCTTATATGTAAAACAAATGCCAGTTACTTTTGTTGTTTGAATCTAATAGAGGGGAAATTTATGGAGAATCAAACTGAAACAGAGAAAGAATCTGATGGTTGGAAAGAATTTTCGAAAAAGCATTGGAACATGCTTGCTTGTTGGATAGTAGTAGCTATTCTAGCAGCGATTGGCGCAGTCCTGATCTTTCTATGGTTCGTAGAAGAAGCTCAATCAACCAATATGGTGCCTACTGTTTTAGGGCAGTGGTCAATGGG
The DNA here is from genome assembly GCA_050123155.1 of Candidatus Bathyarchaeota archaeon. Taxonomy (GTDB): domain Archaea; phylum Thermoproteota; class Bathyarchaeia; order Bathyarchaeales; family Bathyarchaeaceae; genus Bathyarchaeum. Next base: position 164,020 of record JASFHP010000003.1, read on the forward strand.
AAATTGTGTGACCTTCATTTTGCATCTGGCATTCTGGGAACTGGTAATCATCGGAATCCCAGTAGCCATAGCAGCAATAGCAGGCTGGTTATGGTGGAAAAAAATACCTGACGAGGAAAGGAAAGAATATGAATTCTTTGGCAAAGGCTCTCGTGCACAAAACGGCGGAGGCGGAATATCGTTTCTGTTCTTTGTTGCCTTCTGCATCAAGGTTTACATTGACGGAAACTGGGATGTATCCATTGGATCTTGGACTTTGGAATATGTCGTAGAGTCAATGATAACAATACTGGTTTGGGGTGCAATCGTCTTCGGAATCCCAGCAATCATAATAGGAATTCTCTGGTTAATCCACGAGACCCAGAAGAAACCTTAATCTTTCCACCCACTTCCCACATTTCTTCAAAAGGAAAGGTCTTCCTTAGTAAGCGGATGCTTGGTTTATATTCTGAACTAAAACTTCAGCCCAACCAACCAATTAAATTTTAATCTTTCTCTCTCTTCCTCTGCTGTCCTGTTTTCTGGAGAGAAATAAGAAAGAGAAAAGGAGGAAATTATTATTTGCGTTTCTGTGGTTCCTTTGGTCACCATCTTTTCCATTTTGGACGCTTCTGCAGACAGCGTATGCCCACTATGGCTGCAACAGTTGACAGCAGCAACATCACGCCTACGGTCAAGCTCTCTGGAATTGGCTCAGGAAGGTCACTAAAAGCGTAAACTTGGCAGTCCATTGATCCTACGTATACTACGCCGTTGGCAACTGCAGGAGAAGAATTAATCATGCCGCCAGTTGTGTAGTTCCATATTAACGCGCCTGTTGCAGCATCCAAACAATGAATATTGTTGTCCAATGAGCCCACGTAAACTTTACCATCAGCCAAAGCAGGAGAAGACAACCATATTAGTCCACCTGTTATGTAGCTCCATATTGATTCGCCAGTTGAAGCATTCAGCGCGTAAACCTTTTTGTCAAATGAGCCTACGTAAACGATGTCGTCGGCCAAAGCAGGAGAAGAGGCAACACTGGCGCCAGCGGAATAATTCCATATTAACGTCCCAGTCGTAGCATCAAAACAATAGACCTTCTTGTCGTATGAGCCTACGTAAACTTTGTCACCCGCAACTGTAGGAGAAGAAGATACACGGTTTCCGGTTGTGTAGTTCCACACTAACTCTCCTGAATCAGCGTTCAGGCAGTAAAGCTTCTTGTCGGCTGAGCCTATGTAGACTTTGTTGTCTGCCACGGCGGCAGAAGAAGCCACATCGCCGCCAGTTGTGTAGTTCCATATTAACGCGCCTGTTGCAGCATCCAAACAGTAAACGTTATCGTCGTTTGAGCCCACGTAAAGTTTACCATCAGCAACAGTGGGATTAGTTAAATCAACAACGTCCCCTGTGGTGTAGTTCCATATGTGTGCTCCAGTTTCGGCGTTTAAGCAGTAAATCTTGTGGTCCAATGAGCCCACGTAAACTTTGCCATCAGCAACAGTAGAAGAACAGTAAACGTTACCACTGGTAGTGTAGTTCCATATTAACGCGCCTGTTGCAGCATCCAAACAGTAAACGTTATCGTCGTTTGAGCCCACGTAAAGTTTACCATCGGCAACCACAGGAGAAGATTCCACCATGTCTCCAGTTGTGTAATTCCACAGGGTTTGATTTGTGTTCGGGGCGGGTGATGCTGAATACCCACTGCGCTGCAAATCATGACGGTACATTGGCCAGTCATAAGGTCCCTCAGCATAAACTTTGCCAATAAACTGTACTCCAACCAACGCAGACAAAATTAACACCGAAACAAGAAGAGCAGTTAACGAGGTTGCTTTAACTTTTGTTCTATTACGATTTTTTTCACTCAATTTTCTTGCATCCTTCCAAATCTCATGTTCTAGTTATGACATGGTAGCGTTCGGAAAAATATGAAACCATTTTTACTGATTTTTCTCAATTTTTCTGAAAAACAGATGCCTAAAAAAGAGAACGGTTAGGGCAAGAAAATGTCACGTTTCAGTTTAAAAGCACGTTTTTGTTTGTAGAATGAACCGAGCAGCCTCTTACGCAAAAATTTGCAAATGCGTATCCTAACTTTTACACGTGATCAGGTGCGTTGGTCAACATACTGTTTAACGTTTTCTTTTTCATAGGAAACCCTGAGTTTAAGTATCTTGCCTCCGCGACCCCTCTCTCCAAAGAAAAATCGAGCTTCAACCACACCCAAATCTTCCAACTCGGTCGTCGCTAAGCCACGATGACTATCCGAGCCATACATGCTATATCGGGAAACCCCTGCTTGTTTCACAATGTCCATCAAGGTTCTCCATCCACACCTCTCTTTGGGCAGCTTCCTTTGGAAGTAATCTTCCACGAAAGCATCGACTAGAGAATCGAAGACTTTCTGGGCGGCTTCAGACCTGAACTCAAGTTTGCCCCCTAAACGTTCGTCAACATCTGCTTTTTCCTTACCAGAAACAAGCTGAACAGTAATGGCGATCGGCTTAGCTTTGTCCGTTCTGAGCTCCCCTCCATCATCAGTGTAATAGAGGATTGGGGCAAGATCGTAGACTCCAGCCTCTTCAAATGACATTTCAAGCTTTATAGTTTCAACCTGAAACGGGTCGATCCTTTTTTTGCTTATCTTAATCGAACTATTTTGTGTGGAGCAGAATGAGGGCAGGGAAATAACTTTGGAGCCAGAAGGTACCAAGCCTTCAACTTTGACTGGCGTGCCAGAGCTCTTGGCAACATTAACCAAGTCAAGGCGTATCTCAAACACCTCTCCAACCTGGACCATCCTAGGCGTCATAACACTCAACTTCACGTTAGCATGTTCAAACCATTTTTTGGCCTGTTCTAACCTTTTTTGAATCTTGTCTCTATGAACCTTTGCTTCCTCAATCCTACCTTGCTTCTCAAGAGCCCAAATGTAGTTCATAATATAGAGGGAGCCCTCTAAGTTAGCAGCAAGAGCTTCGAAAATCTGGTTAGACTCTTTCAATCGACCCTTTGCATTGAAATAGACCCCTTTAGCTAAAGCAACAGTTAACCTGACATTGTAAGTTGAGAGAACTTCTGGAGGCAGCTTTGTCAGTCTGTCAAAGTATTCGTCAGCACGTTTCAAATCCCCAAGCTTACTGTAAAGGCGAGTTAGAGCTCCGAAGTCAAAAGCTTGTACATAATTTACATCTGTTTTCTCGATGTATTCTAAAGCTTTTAATACTTTAGACAACGCCTCTGCAAATTTTCCTTCATAATCATCAAGAAAACCCAGTATACCAAATGCTCGAGCTACTTCATTAAAAACGCCTATTTTCTCACCAACCCTTAGAACGTTGTCAAGTTCTCGTTTTGCTTCCGAAAAAAGCCCAAGAAAAGGAAATACGCCCCCTATGCTTCGGCTAACCGCTATTTCTTTTCGGGCGTCACCAAGTTCCCTAAAAATGGCACGAGAACGCAGAAGACCACCTAACCCGCCATACAAATCTTCAGCTAAGATAAACACCTCTCCACTTTTCCACAACACCTCGGCTACGTCAGCAAGAGAGTTCTCTTCCTCAAATACTTGCAGAGCCGCCTTGTAGTCTGCCAATTCCAGTTTTATATCTCCGCGCCCTGCCCAAGCGAAAGCTCTACCTCTATTGAGGATGACTCGCGCCATTTCCAATCGGTCATCCAACGCCAGCTCTTCAGCTTTCTTTGCATACTCTAGCAGAAGGTCGGGTTTGTCGCCCTTGATGAAGGCTGCGCCCATGGCTTTTCTGAGTGCGCGCAACCGCAGTGAGCCTGTTCCGGTTTCAGCGAGCTGGTCAAACGTTTGTATTGCCTCTGTGTACATGCAGTTGGCAGCATATGCGTCTCCTAGCCCCTCCAAAGCAACGTTTCTTTCGTCAGACAATTCATCAAGATGGGCAACTGATTCCAGCACATATTCGAAGTGTTTAATGGCTTCTGAGTTGCTAAATCTCGACAGAGCATCTTGACCCGCAGCCAGAGCATACTTCACTGATTTCTCTTTATTCCCTGCCTGAGCATAATGATACGCCAAGTCACTAAACGAAACCTCTTTCCCACTCTGGCTTGCATTTTCAATTTGTTCGGCAATGCTTGCATGATACCCTCTTTTCAAAGGCAAGGAGATTTCTTCGTATAACACTTCTCGGGACTTTGCATGATCAAACCTATACCAGTTTTCTTCCACTCTCACCAGAGATGTAGACTTCAAGATATCGTTTAGCACTTCCAGAATTTCCAGACGTTTTTTAGAAAGTACAGCACCAATCAAATCGGGGTTAAACTTGTCCCCTATGACCGAAGCAACATCAAGAACTCTTCTCTGATTAGCCGTTAATGCACCTATTCTTCGCATAATGACTTCCTTAACTTTGGAAGGCATACCCAACTCATCAACTGAAAGCCGCCATCGACCCCCCTCTTGAACCAAGCTCCCACGTTCAGACAGCATCCTCAAAAATTCAACCACAAAAAGAGGATTACCCCGGCTTTCTTTCAGCAGTTTTTCAACAAACTTCTGATTAACCTTGCCACCCACCATGCTTTCAGCAATATCTCTAACACCATCTTGGTCAAGGCTCGCAAGTTTAATCTCCTCGAAAAGACCTTCTCGACCCATAAGTTGAACAGTCTCAACAAGCGGATGACGGCGCCCCTCAGCGTCTCTGCCAAGTTCTTCGCTTCTATAAGTGACCAAAACAAGAATCTTTTCGTTAGTTATAGCCCGCGAAATGTAATGAAGAAGGGCGAGCGACGCGGAATCAGCCCAATGCATATCCTCCAAAACCAGAATCAACGGTTTGACTGATGATGTAAAAAGCAGTTCTCTGGTCACTGACGCGAAAGTCTGATCTTTCCACACCTGCGGAGCTACAGTCTTGTTTTTCTCCAGCGTTTCAGTCGGGTAAGCTTCTGACAGCAAAGACCTCATGCCTAACTGCTGACTAACAATGGCTCCGCCTTCTCTGCTCGACAGATTAGAACTAAAGGCTTCGATGAATGGAAAATAGGGCAATGCAGCGTTGCTGAGGCACCATCCAGACAGTATTGTGACAACTCTTTCTTGCATGACCCTCAGAAATTCGTTAATGAGCCTTGTTTTCCCGCTTCCTGCTTCACCTGAAATAAATAAGGTTGACCCTTTTCCGGCTATCGTACGTTCTAATGATTGTGTTAAATCCTCAAGTTCTTGTTCTCTTCCAACAAATATGGGTTCAGCTAAAACCTTAGGTTGCCGCATGAATTACAGTCCCTTTAGGGTTTCCTTTATTATCCAAGCTTTAATTTGTTAGAAAGAAGCTGAAAAGTCTTTTCTAATTGCCTACTTAAGCGAATACTTTTTGAAAACAGCTAGAAGGAATCTGTAAATCATAGCCGATTTCGATAGGTTCTAGTAATTTTTGGATGTTTTGTGAGTGCTTGAACGAGGAGTATAAGCTAGCCCTCCGCACCATGAATTCCACATGGACTGGAAAACGTCGTGGGTTTGAGTTAAATTTTAGTCCCAAACCCGGAAGCGTGAACAAGGTTATTATTTTGTTTTGTTGTTTGGGTATTTGATGACTGAATATTCTCTGCATTCCGAAATTAAACGCTGGTATATGGGTTCAGGAGACGAACTTGAGGTTAAAGTAGACGATTTCATAGTTGACGTTCTTAGAGGAAAGCTTTTAATCGAGATTCAGACCGGAAACTTTTCTGCCATCAAACAGAAACTGACTAAACTGCTTCGGAACAACAATCAGATCCGGCTGGTTTACCCCATTGCCAAACAGAAATGGATAGTTCACGTGTCTAGGTCAGGCGAGTATGTTAGGAGAAGAAAATCTCCGAAGAAGGGGAAATTGACTGACCTCTTTTACGAGTTGGTTCATGCGCCCAGCCTGATTAAGGACAGGAATTTTTCGCTTGAGGTTTTGCTGATCGAAGAGGAGGAGGTAAGGTGCAACGATGGCAGAGGAAGCTGGAGGAGAAGAGGGATCAGCGTTAAAGACAGAAAGCTGTTGAATGTGCTTGACAGAATCGTTTTCGAGGACAGCCAAGATTTTCTAGAGTTTCTACCGAAAGAATTGGATGGACATTTCACGAACAAGGTTTTGGCGTCCAAACTGGGGATTTCTGTTAGGTTAGCCCAGAAAATCACTTACTGCCTCAGAAAAATGGGTGCAATAGCGATTGCCGGCAAGAGAAGTAATGAATTGTTGTTCGAAGTTTCTCGGAATTGATTATTGTGTATAGAGAACAGGTCAACCTGTACTGTCTGGTTCAACTTGGACGGTGAAGTGCCCTATTCCTGCTAGAGGCGGGAGGATGTGAGAAAGCAGCTGCTCTGCACTACAAGAGCGTACTGCACCGTTTGAGCTGGTTTGGGTCCAGCCGTCCTTTCCTTTTCGGTATTTCTGTATCCATCCATGCTTCGACATGATGTAGATTGTGCATTCAGAATTCTTCATGACTGTTCCTTCAGCAGATAGATATTAAAATTTATGGCTGTTTGAGTTTGTGAGTGGTGTTACATTATTTACCTTTTAGGAAGGTTTTTTCGAGGGCTTCTTCTCGTTGTTTGATAGAGTTGAGTTCAATCACATCTCTTAGTCGCTCATAGGTATATCTGTCGATTGTCTTGTTTTCTAGTTGAGCATCCAATCTTTCGAGTTGGTCATGAAGAGTTTGACTTTTTTTCACTCTCTCTTTCACATACTTCCGTATCAACTTGACAGCGTTGCTTGGTTTCCTCACGGCAAGGCCGAAAGCCATTGGCTCAACTCTAAAGACTTACTAAACGAGGGGCTAAAAAAGAGAGCCTCTTCCAGCAAGAATATATCGAAATTCGTAATACAAACATATATATTATATCATGGTATTCAATATACGCCATTGTGATCAAAGTCGGTCAAACTGAATGGTGAACAAAGAATGAAAAACACAACAAACTGGTATCTTTACACATCCTGCAAATCAAAAAAGAAATCACTAAACGAAACTGAACCACAAATCGAAGACAAAGAAGTCGAAGAAAAACTAAACTTGATAAAAAAAGCCATTCGTTAGCAGAATTCATCTGCCCTTTGAACCGGACGCATGCATTTAGATTAAAGAATGTACAATTACTCTTTTTGACATATTTCATTGTTTGAAATAAACAGTATATTAACTCTTCAAATCATGAAGTCAAGAGGCACAATGTCAGAAAAGAGACGCTCAAAAGAAGAGTTTGAAACATACATAAAATCTCTGTTCAATAGAGACAGTCCAAAAGTGAAATACCAAAACCCTGACTGTTGGAGAATTGCTCCCCAAGTTAAAAAGAAGAAAGACAAACTTTAAGTCAAAACATCCAGTTACACTTTTCACTTGCCGCAGATTTGAATTGCCATTCACAAAAACTCGCTTGTAGTCAATTTTTCGATTACTTGAAATGCGTATTCCGATTTCACAGGCGTTATATACAAAGCAAAACCTCTGAAAACACTAACGATGGTAGCACAATGACCACTGACGTTCCTTCTGACAGATTACTCGAAAAAATAAAGGACGCAATTTCTAATCAATCACAGATAGAAAAAAACAACACAAAATGCTCCCACCATTTTGGTTACTTATCCGAATTACCCGACAACAAGCCCACTCCAGAAGAATGCCTTCTTTGCTCAAAACTGCTGGAATGCAAAACAACCCAATGAGCAAACTTACGCAAAAGAGTGAAAGCCCAAAAGAAAACCCCATCAACAATTGGACTTGAATCTACTCCTCGGCGCCACTAACACGCAATCATATTAAGAGACTAATAGAGGTACATTGTTGAAAACAGTCTTTTTCTGCGGAAACCAAGCAACAAAAGATTGCAGTTACTTCTGAGGATTCACTTTTATCAGCTCAGGAACCTGCCCCGCCTTTCCCACAGTCTCCCGATATAATATGAAGACGCCTTGAACCCCGTCTATGCTCAAGGCTCGGTCTATTCCCTGCCTGATCACGCCCTGAACATCATCGCCCTTTATCAGGTTCGCCACAGCCGTAGCCGAAGCATCAGCCACCGCAGCGTCAACAGCAAAAACTGTCACCGCCTCTGCATCCCCGAAACTGAAAGCGTGGCTGTACAGTCCTGAGCTTGTGGCTACGCCTATGGGGAAGTTTTTCAGCCTGAATCCCATCTCTCTGGAGAGCGGGGCATCACCCGCAGCTAAGGCAATATCCACTGGCTGATCGGAAACGGCGGAGACTTCTCCTCCATTCTCTACCACCGCAACCTTGCATCCATCACCTAGCATCTCCTCCACTGCTAGGTCAGCCAAGACTCCGGCAACAGCAGCCATAGGACCCACAGCCGCCTTCGCGGAAGCTTCAGCCATCAACCGTGCTACTTTGGGTCCATCGTCAACGGGAACTGGTTCAAGAGAATGCAGAAATTGGGGGTGCTTTTGGATGTATTCTTCGAGCTGTCTCCGGTGATGCTTGATTGAGGAGATTGCCTTCTCGATGGCGCTTTCTTTATCCGAGATTATGGTGCAGTTCGATTCTTTGAGGCGAAAAGCCTGTTTGAAGAGATTTTGGTTTGTCATTTTGGGTGGTTACGGTGCTGCTCAACAAGGGTTATGGCTCGGGCTGGACAAGCATCAACACAAAGCCCGCAGGGACTGCCGATGCAGGTTTTCTCGTCGAAAACCACAGAGTCATCCTCCTCAAAGGATATGGCGTCCACTGGGCATAGAGCGTAGCATGCACCGCAGTCAAAGCACTTGTCATAGTCCACTTCGATGAGTTTCGGAAACTTGACAACCACGCCCTTGTCCCTGAAGGCTTGGACAATCTTGTCGAGGTGAACTTTCGGAACCTCCACTAGAATGTCGCCTCCTAGAGAGTTGACTGTTGCAGTCACTATTCTCATCGGTATTCCAAGCTCCAGAATCACCTGCGAAGTTATTGGCTCCGCAACGTTTTCCTCAGAGAACCTTAACAGAATCCTATCCATCCTTTTTCACCTTCCCCTCAACTTAGCTATATCCTCAGAGGTTATGAGACCCACAACCTTCCGGTTATGATCCACCACGGGCAACGCAGATATGTGATGCTGCGCCATCTTCCTAGAAGCCGCCTCTAGCGACTCCTCAGGTCTAGTAGTGAACACTTTCTTGGTTATGATGTCGGCAAGTTTATTCTTTCCTTCAGCAACGGCTCTGGTAACATCCCAAGAGGTCACTATGCCCTTGATTTCTCCTCCTTTATCTGTTACCACCACGTGATTAACGGACTTACTGATTATCCTCTGTGCAACTGCATTAATATCTTCGTCAACGCTGCAGGTAACAGCCTCATGAGCCACACTGCTAACGACCCTTATTTCGCCAGTCTGCTTCATGGGCTTACATACCGAGTCTGTGGGCAGAGACTCCGCGGGAGCAGACAGATAAAAGGACCCATTTTCAATCCAAGACTTAAGAATGCCGGCTATCTTCCTTGCCTTCTTCAAGCTTGAAAGCGAACTGACCTTGATTTTCCGGTCGTTGATTGTCACTTTGCCCGACTTCAATGTGGCATAATCTACTTTGCCCAGTTTAGGTCGATCTCTGCGGGGAACTCCATAATCAACTATGTCAGTGAATATTTCTTCGTCCCGTAATGCCGTTTTCTTAGCCAACCCTTTGTTCAATATGGGGATAGGAATGCCTAGGCCAACATAGAGGCTGATGCCATACTTGGTGAAAGCGCCTCCGCTAACAAACTCTGGACTCATCTGTTTGCAGTCTCCCCGAACCATGATTGTGCCGAAATTGTTTGTGGGGGCATGCTGTGTGCCTTCCCCTAGAACATAGCCCTGTGCTCCTCCTAAGAATATGCGGGTTCCAACACCTATGGTTTCATAGTCAGGATCATTCATGAGCGGATTCAATTCTCCGGCTCCGGAATAGCTGGCATTTCTGAACCTTGGTAACAGCTTGCCCATGTAGGTGTAGATTGTTTCGTCGCGGCTGTTGGTGACGCAGACGTAACTTTGGTAACAGTTGCGGAAGTTCAGCAGATAGAACTGGTTCAGGTCGTCTTTGGTGAGGGTGGTGTTCAGTTTGGTTCTGGGGTAACAGTCTGTTCCATACGAGGTGGCTCTCAACTCAACCTCTTTGCCTGCAATCAGGTCTTCTATGATGTGACCGCCGCCATACTCGAAGGGCTTTGTTTCGGACATCATGGTGGCGCCTATGTACAGGTCGACGGCTGCGCCGGGGTGGCTGACTTCAACATCGTTTATCCATGCTCTCTGGATTTTGATGGGTGGGTCTGAGTGCCCAATGTTTATTATTGCCCCTGAAGAGCACATGGCTCCGAAGGTTCCGGTTGTAACCACATCAACCTCCTTGTAGGCTACTTCCACGCCGCTGCTTTCCACAAGTTTCTTCATTTCCTCAGCGGTCAAAACCTGAACGTCGCCAGACTTGATTTTCTGGTTAATCTCCGCTATTGACCGTCCGTTACCTTTTTTTGAGATTGCCATTTTCGTTAGCTCCTCTAGCACCTTTTCGTATGTTATGAAACATAGCAAACGTCATTACCATTTTAATATTTTACTGAAAAAATTATTCCAAAAAGAATATTAACCTGTCCAGCACATTCCATTGCATGCTGCCTTCAATTGAGGAAGTCGCCAAGAAACGGAAAATTTTGGGGCTAACCCAACAGAAACTTGCAAGGTTGTCTGGAGTAAGCCAGTCATTAATCGCAAAACTGGAATCCCAGAAAATCGATCCGTCTTACACCAAAGTTAAAGCCATATTTGATGCACTGGAGCGGCTGCAGACAGAGGCAGAGGTTCGCGCCGAGGAGGTGCTGCACCGCAAAGTCATAGGAATCCAGAGGAGTGCGCCGGTGTCAAAAGCGGTTCAAACCATGACGGAGTACGGTTATTCTCAGCTTCCAGTTTTTGACGGAGAACATGCTGTGGGAAGCATCTCAGAGAAAACGATCGTAGGAAAGGTTTCTGCAGGCAAAGACCTGAATCAAATATCCAAACGTTCCGTGGGTGAAGTTATGGAGGAAGCCTTTCCTCAAGTTGGAGAGGACGCTCCTTTGCCGCTGATTTCAAGCCTCTTGCAGGTTTACCCGGCAGTTCTGATTTCGGCGAAGGGAAAGGTTGTCGGCATCGTAACCAAAGCAGATTTATTGAAGATGCTCCTCTAATGCTAAAAGATGGTGGGGGCTTTTCTGTGAGCGTTGCGGTTGAGGCAAAAAATCTTGTGAAAGACTTCGGGTCAATCAGAGCCCTTGACAACTTGAACTTCAACATAAAGGAGGGCGAAATTTTCGGTTTAATAGGGCTCAACGGAGCAGGCAAAACAACTGCCCTCCGAATCACAGCCACATTATTGCGGCCTACTTCGGGCACTGTAACCGTTTTCGGTCTAGACGCGGTCAAAAACGCTGCAGAGGTACGCAACCTGATAACTTATCTTCCCGAAGAGGCTGGAGCATACAAGAACCTCTCAGGGTTTGAGTATCTCAGGTTTATGGCAAGCTTCAGAACCAACGACAAAGCGGAAATAGAGGGGCTGGTTGATGCGGCGGCTGAAATTTCTGGTTTAGGAGAACGCCTCAAAGACAAAGTGAAGGGCTACAGCAAGGGAATGAAACGGCGGCTTCTGGTGGCGAGGGCGCTTATGACGAAGCCTAAGCTGGCGATACTGGATGAGCCTAACAGCGGCTTGGATGTTCTTCACTCAGTTCATGTTCGAACACTCATAAAACGTTACGCGAAAGAGTATAAAGTAACGATTCTTCTTTCAAGCCACAACATGCTGGATGTTGAGTATCTCTGTGACAGGGTGGCGCTGGTGAACAAGGGCAAAGTTGTTGTTGAAGGCACTCCTGCTGAGCTGAAAACAAAGTATGGTGCAGTTAACCTTGAGGAAGTGTTTGGGGAGGTAGTTGGTTTTGCTTAAGGGTTTACTTAACATCATAATAAAAGAAGTCAAAGAGATGGTGAGAGACCCAAAAATTTTGTTGGGTATGATAATTGTTCCGTTAATAATGTTCCCACTGATGGGTCTCGCAGTCCAAACATCAGTGGAATCAGCAACACAAAGCATAGAACAGACATCAATAGCAATAATCGATCAAGACAACGGCGCAGTTGCAGTAGACCTTAAGAATTATTTAGCATTCTTCAATTTCACAGTAACACAACTTGATGACGTGCCAGTAGACCAAGCTATAACTCAAATTCAAGACTCAAACATCACCAACCTTGTAATTATCCCTTCAGGGTTCACCCAAAACATAACTGGAAACGGAACAGCAGCTCTAACAGTTTACACACCATTCAAAGGAGGAGGCGGAGTAGCTGCATCCACACAGTCATCTGCAATCACCAGTCTACTCTACAGTTTTGAAAGCACAATTGTGGACCAACGAATGAACGAAGGGTTCCCTGGAGCAAATGCTACAGAAATTCTAAACCCCATACAGTTGTCAGAAAAATCGATAATTAAAGGCAAAAGCGCCGACATCAGTCCAGATGTTTTGTTCGGGTTGATGATGTCCCAATCCATAGCTATGCCCGTAGGAATAATGATGTTACTCATCTTCGCGATGCAGTTGGCATCCACAGCAGTTGCATCAGAAAAGGAAGAAAAAACTCTTGAAACCTTGTTAACGATGCCAATCAACCGCACCACGATTTTGGTTGGAAAACTAACAGGCTCAATAATTGTGGCAATTGTTGGAGCCCTAGCGTACCTTGTCGGATTTAACTACTACATGGGTTCGTACACAAGTATGATACCCACAGGCACCGTAGACCTAGCAGCCATAGGATTAGAACCCACAATCGCATCTTACGCAATAACAGGAGTTTCCTTGTTCATGGCGCTGCTTTCAGCCTTAGCATTGGCAATTTCGCTTTCTGTTTTCGCAGATGATGTCAGGGGCGCCCAGGCCCTTGTAGGACCTCTCTTCATCCTGTTCATCGTTCCCATGATGTTCAGCATGTTCACAGACATCTACTCTTTGCCGTTCCCGCTGTCAATCATACTGCTTGCGATACCTTTCACTCATTCGATGCTGGCAACCAACGTGGCATTCACTGGAAACTACATAGGAGCAATCGGCGGAATCGTCTACATGGCAATCTTCACCATCGTAGTCCTATACATAGCATCCAGACTCTTCGGCACAGAAAAAATCCTGACAGCAAAACTCAAGTTCAGAAAATTCGGAAGGAAAAAAGAAGGGGAATAATCTCCTTATTTTGTTTTGTTTACCAGAACTTTCTTGGCAGGCTGTCCATGTACTCGTTTAGGGAGCGAATGTCGAACTTGTTTGCTTCCCGCTGCCCCAGCAGCTTGGTTAACGCTGACGCCAGCTGAAGATTGGTTACCACTGGAACGTTGAATTCTACGGCTAATCTGCGGATGGTGTACTCGTCCTTCAGGACTTCCGAGAATTCGGTTGCATGGTTGGGCATGGGTATGTTGATGACCAAGTCGATTTTGCCTTCCTGAAGATAGTCGACGATGTTGGGTTTCTGCCCCTCTTCTCTCACTTTGTGCAAAACCGAAATGTTGTTTACACCCGCTTTCCGCAGCGCCTCAGCAGTATGTTCTGTGGCATAGATTTTGAAGCGCATCTCCCTTAGCGCCCTTCCAATGGGCACAACCTGCTTCTTCAGTTTTTTTCCGCCAACAGTTATCAGCACCGACCCCTCTTCAGGTGGCATCTTGAATTCTGCAGACTGCATCGCCTTCGACAGGGCATCTTGGAAGTTTTCGCCCAGACACGCCACTTCTCCGGTGCTCAGCATCTCAACTCCCAGCACGGGGTCGGCTCCGCTTAAGCGCATGAAACTGAACTGGGGAACCTTCACTCCAAAGTGGGTGATTTCCGGCAAATCAACGAATCCGGCATCCTTGAATTTTTTGCCCAGCATCGCTAGGGTGGCAAGCTCTATCATGTTGACTCCGCGGGTTTTGCTGACATACGGCATAGACCGTGAAGCGCGGAGATTGCATTCGATAACGTAGGTGAAGCCGTTCTTCACGAGATATTGGATGTTATAGGGTCCCTTGATTTCAAGGGCTTCAACAATCTTTTGAGTGTAATCCCGAACAGTCCGCAACACATCACTGTCAAGAGTCAAAGAGGGAATCCCCATGGTTGCGTCGCCGCTGTGAACCCCAGCGTTCTCCACATGCTCGATGATGGCGCCGATGATGATGTCCTCGCCGTCGTAGACTCCGTCAACCTCAACTTCCTTGGCGTTCTCTATAAACTTCGAGATTACGGCAGGATGTTCCCATGAAACTTTGGCAGCCAATTTTAGGTAATTTGCCAGTTCAGCTTCGGTGTACGCGACCCTCATGGCGGAGCCTGACAGCACGTAGCTGGGGCGGATGAGAACGGGATAACCAACCTTCGAAGCGAATTTTTTGAGGTCACGGGCTGTTGACAGGTCTCGCCATTCTGGCTGAGGAATCCCAAGCTGGTCCAAGAGTGCACTGAATTTGGCTCTGTCTTCTGCCCTGTCGATGCTCTCTCCTGATGTGCCCAGCAAGTCAACTCCCTGATTGGACAATTTGAGGGCTAGATTGTTCGGTATCTGTCCACCCACGCTGGCTATGACGCCGAAGGGCTGCTCCTTATCGTATATGTCCAAGATTCTCTCAAGAGTCAACTCCTCGAAGTACAGCTTGTCACTCATGTCATAGTCCGTCGAAACCGTTTCAGGGTTATAGTTGATCATTATAGCCTCTTCGACACCATTCTTTTTGAGCGCCCAGATAGTGTTGACGCCGCACCAGTCAAACTCTACGCTGGAACCTATCCTGAAGACGCCAGCTCCGAGAACAATAACCTTCAGGCTGCCCGAAGAAAACTGGATGTCATCCTCGTCCCCGCCATAAGTCAAATACAGGTAATTCGTTTTTGCCGGCCACTCAGCGGCAAGAGTGTCAATCTGCTTAACCGCAGGAACAATATTCGCTTTCTTCCTCAATGCCCGTATCGTAAATTCGTCTGTGCCACGGCAGATGGCAATTTGCATGTCAGAAAAGCCGATCCGCTTTGCTTCACGGATGACATCTAGGAAGTCGCTGTCTTGTTGGCTGATTGTGTCCAGTTTGTCTTGCATGTCGATGACGTTTTTGATTTTATGTAGAAAGAATGGGTCGACGCCGCTCAGTTCATAGATTTCCTTGATGGAGACGCCCATTTTCAGGGCTTTAACTATCTTGAAGAGCCTCTGGTCTGTGGGATACGCCAAAACATCCTTTATCTCTTCCAGTGGCTCCGACTCGTCTTCCTCAGCATTGCAGACCAAACCCAGCTTCCCAATATCCAGCATACGAACAGCCTTCTGCAGCGCCTCCTCGAAGCACCGTCCAATGCCCATAACCTCGCCGACAGACTTCATCTGGGGACCGATGTGTCTGTCCACGTTCCTGAATTTCTGCAGGTCCCAGCGAGGATACTTGACTACAAGGTAGTCGAGGGCAGGCTCAAAACATGCTGTTGTTACATGAGTTACTTTGTTTTGCAGTTCGGGCAGCGTGTAGCCGATGCACAATTTAGCTGCAATATATGCGATGGGGTAGCCTGTTGCCTTGCTTGCCAGCGCGGAGCTTCTTGACAGCCGAGCGTTAACCTCTATGGCGCGGATTTCCTCTGATTTAGTGTCCAGCGCCCACTGAATGTTACATTCCCCGATTACGCCCAAGCTTCGTATCGCCTTTATGGAGGCTGAGCGGAGAATATGGTATTCACGGTTTGACAGGGTTTGGGATGGCGCCACAACTATGGAGTCGCCAGTGTGGACGCCCATAGGGTCAAAGTTTTCCATGTTACAGACAATTATGCAGTTGTCATCGTAGTCCCGCATAACCTCATACTCGACTTCTTTCCAGTGCCCCAGATACTCCTCGATGAGCACCTGAGAGATCATACTCATGCCCAAAGCGCGGCAGACAATATTCTTCAGTTCCTTCTTGTTGTGGGCTACGCCTGAGCCTTTACCGCCCAGCGTGTAAGCCACACGGACAATAACAGGGTAACCGATTTCCCTGCCAACCTTAAGGGCTTCTTCCAGAGTGCTGGCGGATTTGCTTTTGGCAATCCCAACATCAGCCTTAATCATGGACTGCCTGAACAGTTCTCTGTCTTCGGTGTCCTCTATGGTCTGAACTGGGGTTCCCAAAACTTTGACGCCGTATTTGTCGAGAATACCGCTTTTGGCGAGTTGGACGCCGCAGTTTAGGGCTGTTTGTCCCCCGAAACTTAGCATAATCGCGTCTGGGCGCTCTTTTGCGATGACTTCTTCCACGAACTCGGGCGTTACGGGCAGCAGGTAAACTTTTCCTGCTAGACGGGGGTCAGTTTGGATCGTGGCTATGTTGGGGTTAACTAGAACGGTTTCTATTCCTTCCTCACGAAGAGCCTTTAGGCACTGGCTTCCGCTGTAATCGAATTCTGCGGCTTCCCCGATTTTTATGGCGCCGCTGCCCAAGACCAGCACTTTTTTGATCCACTCGAACTTGGGCATTTCTATTCAGCCTCCGCAAGCTTCTGGAATCGGTCAAAAAGAAACTGTGTGTCGTAGGGTCCAGGAGAGGCTTCCGGATGCCATTGGAGGGCAAATGCAGGTTTGGTTTTGTGTTTTACGCCTTCAACTGTTTTGTCGTTGGCGTTCATGAACCACTCCTTCAAGCCCGTGTCCTTTATCGAGTCCGGTTCCACGGTGTAGCCGTGATTCTGGGTGGTGATGTAGCATCTTCCCGTCTCCAGATCTAGGGCAGGCTGATTCTGAGAACGGTGACCATACTTCAGCTTGTAAGTATCTCCACCAACCGCCAAGGCTAATATCTGTGTTCCAAGGCACACGCCCATCATCGGCATGTTCTTGTCCAGCAGTTCCCTGACAGCCTCAATCGTTTTTGTGCACTGTTTAGGGTCTCCGGGACCGTTGCTTATCATCACGCCGTCAGGCTTGAGGTCCAGAATCTGCTCCGCCGAGTAATCGTAAGGCATCCTCACTACGTCGAAGCCTCTTCGTAGAAGGTTGCGTAGAATTCCGTATTTGACGCCGCAGTCAATCACCACTGCCAGCTTGTTTCCTCCGACAGTGTAGCGGATTGGCTCCTTCACTGTCACATGTTTTGCGAGGTCTGTGAAGTTTGGGTCCTGAACAGATTCAACCTCTTTCAATAGTTTCGGCAGGTCAGGTTCCTCATCCGCCTCGCACACATGCAAAATTCCGAGCATTACGCCTTTGACTCTGAGTTTCTTTGTGAGTTTCCGGGTGTCAACGCCGTATATGCCTGGAACGTTTTCGTCCTTGAGCCACCTGTCCAGTGTTCGGGTGGATGCCCAGTGGAAGGGATTCTTGCACAGCTCGTGAACGACGAAGCCTGTTACTTTGATGTCGTCGGATTCGAAGTATTTGAGGACCCCATTCTCTTTGTCGTAGGATGGAACCCCATAGTTCCCAACCAGAGGATATGTGAACGTTAGGATTTGTCCCTTGTAGGATGGGTCTGTCAGGGATTCTGGGTAACCAACCATGGAGGTGGAAAAGACGATTTCTCCAGAAACCTTCTTTGGTGCGCCGAAGCCGCTGCCGACAAAAATAGAGCCATCTTCCAAAACTAGAACGGCTTTTCCAGTTTCTGAGGGATATTTTTGTGTCTTCACAGCCCTGACCAACCTCACAATTCTTTGCTTTTAAGGTTATCGTTTTTCATGTCTGAAGGAACGCTGAACAACAGATTTCAGCTGCTGGTCAGCTTTCTTCAACATTTCTTTCTTCTCTTTAAGGCTCGTTTTTGACTGGCTTGTCAACTGTTTCCGGTTTTTGAGCATCCGCTTTACTTCTGCTGGGGCTGGACCGCCCATGGTTTTGTGGCTTTCGACGAATTCTTTGGGGTCAACTGAGTGTTTGATGTCCGCCAGTTTAACGGCTATGGTGATTTCCGCAACATCTTCAGCGGTCTTATTTAACAGTTGAGGTGTTAACTCGGAAAGCGCCAGTTTCTTGTCCAGTAATGTTTTGACGGCAGTGCCAACAATCTTGTGTGAAGTCCTGAAGGGAATTTTATACGTCTTGACGAGCATGTTGGCTAATTCCGTTGTTGTCGCGAATTTGAGAACGGGTTTACTGAAAACATTCTCGTTCACTTTCAGGTTTTTGACGAGCCCAGAAAGCATACCCACCGAAGCTGCAACCGTTTCAAGTGACTCCCAAAGCTTTGGGGTGATCTCTTGGAAGTCCAGATTATAGCCTGAGGGCAACGCCTTCATTGTTGTTGCTGAAGCCACAAAGTTGCCTAAGATTTGGCTCATCCGCGCCCTGACCACCTCTAGGACATCCGGGTTCTTCTTCTGGGGCATTATGCTGCTTGTGAACGCGAAACTTTCGGGAAGATCGACTATTCCGAAGTCGGGTGCGCTCCACAGGATCAGGTCTTCAGCCATTCTGCTTATGTCGATGGCGAGTAAGGTGAGGTTGGCAGAGGTTTCTAGGATGAAGTCGCGGCTGCCAACTGCGTCTATGGAGTTTTCATGCACTTTGCTGAAGCCTAGCAGTTCGGCGGTGCGGTTGCGGTTTATTGGGAAGCTTGTGGTGGCTATGGCTCCTGCGCCCATGGGACATATGTTGACGCGGGGGTACGTCTCTTCTAGCCGTTTCAGGCTTCTCTCTAATGCATCCACGTAGGAGACTAGGATGTGGGCGAATGTTACGGGCTGTGCTGGATGCGTGTGAGTGTAGGAGGGAAACAATGTTTCGGTGTGTTTCTCAGCCAGTTCAATTAGGGCGTTCTGCAGTTTTATCACATGGTTCATTAGGTCTAGGAGGTTTCCGCGAAGAGTCATCTTGATGGCTGTTGCCACCTGATCGTTTCTGCTTTTGGCTATGTGTAGGTTTCCGCCGGTCTCCGCGCCAACTTTCTTGTTGACTTCCTCTTCTACGGCTAGGTGAACGTCCTCAACGGATTGGTCAAGCTTCATTTTGGGGTCCAGTTCAGTTAGGGCTTGGAGTAGCTTTGCGCCCATTTTGGAATCAATTATTTTCTGTTCAGTAAGCATGGTTACGTGGGCTTGGTTTATCTTGATTACAGCTTCCAGTAGTTTCTTGTCGCTTTTTATGGATGAAGTAAACTCGACAACATCCTTTCGGGCAGAGCCTATTCTTCCTCCACGCAACAATTTCGACAATTTTTTTCACTCTCAATAGTTATTTTGGAATTGGATAGCCGAAACAGTCCAGTTCCGTCTAGCATTTCTTTTCCTTTTTCACCTTCTCTTTCAGTATATTAGCTACTTTGGTGGGGAGCCCCCACAGTTCTATGAAGCCTTCAGCGTGGGCTTGGTTGAATGCAGTTTCAACCTCGTAGGTTGCCAAGTTTTTGTCGTATAGGGACATTGGAGAGGAGCGTCCCGTAACCCAGCAGCCTCCCTTGTAGAGCTTCATTTTTACTTCGCCGCAGACGCGTTCCTGAGTCTTGTCTATGAAGGCTTCTAGGGCTTCCCGCAGGGGGTCTATCCACAAGCCTTTGTAAACGAGCTGGGTCCACTTTTCGTCTATCTGCTTCTTGAATTCGAGTTCGTGGCGTGTCAGAACCAGTTTCTCTAGGTCCTTGTGGGCTTCAACCAGCACCTCGGCGGCTGGGGATTCGTAGATTTCCCGTGATTTGATGCCTACCAGCCGGTCTTCGATGTGGTCGACGCGCCCAACTCCATGTTTTCCCGCAATGTCGTTCAATTTTTTGATTAAGGCTACGGGCTTCATTTCTTTTCCGTTCAGGGCGACTGGTATGCCGTCTTCAAACTTTATGGTGACGTATTCTGGTTTGTCTGGCGCCTTTTCGGGGGAAACCGTTAACGTGTAGATTTCTTCCAGCGGTTCCTGCTCCGGATTCTCTAGGTGCCCGCATTCTATGGAGCGTCCCCAGATGTTCTGATCTATGCTGTAGGGGTCGGACAGGTGGGGAATCGAGATGCCTTTCTCTTTGGCGTACTTGATTTCTTCTTTTCTGGATAGTCCCCACTCTCTAACTGGAGCCATCACCTTGAGGTTGGGAGCAAGAGACTTTATGGTAACGTCGAAGCGCACCTGATCGTTGCCTTTTCCTGTGCATCCGTGTGCGATTGCTATGGCGCCTTCCTTTTCTGCGATTTCAACCAGCTTCTTCACAATTAATGGACGCCCCAAGGCTGTTGCCATGGGATATTTTTCTTCGTACATGGCGTTTGCTTTTATGGCTGGGAAAACATGTTTGGTGACAAATTCTTCTTCGGCGTCTATTGAGTAGTGTTTTTTGACGCCTAGTTTGTGGGCTTTTTCTTCCACCTCTTTTAGGTCGGTCTGCTGCCCCAGCTCTATTGTAACCGTTATCAGGTCCACATCATATTTTTCTTGCAGCCATTTTACCAGAACTGATGTGTCTAGTCCGCCGGAGTAGGCTAATATGATCGTGTCTTTCATTGTGTTTCCCAGTTTCAGCGTTTAAATTTCAGGAAAGCTTATATAGATTTTGGTCAGTATCAATGTAAATTGTGCAAATGTGACCAAAAATGGTCAATTCAATCTCGAAAACCGTCCAAAACCTAATAGACGAAGACCTCTCCCTACAGGACGCCCTGCAAAGAGACTACGGAAACTACAGCGCTATAGCCAGAATGCTGATGCCAAAAGTCAAGGAAGTCGTAAACAGCGACGTTAACCTCGAAAGCGTGATAACCTCAGTCAAAAGAGCCAAAGCAAACTATACAATCCTGCAGGGAAAAATAACCCGAGTCGTGGCGGGCAGCGTCCTAAACATCAGAACAGACATGGCAAAAGTTTCGGTTGACAAAACAAAAAAGACACTGGAAAAGATAAGGAAAAGTTTGGCAACGTTCTCAGGCGAGTTTCTTCAGGTCATAGAAGGAAACTCGGTTGTTACCCTGATTTCTGATTTGAATTCGTTTAGCAAAATCAGCGGCATCTTCGACAAAACCGATGTGATAGACCAGAAACAGAGTCTGGCAACGGTCATCATCCACAGCCCAGACGAAATAACATCCACTCCCGGATGCGTGCAAGCCTTCTACAACGCAGTTTCACGACGCCACATCAACATAGAGGAAACCATGAGCTGCTACACAGAAACCATAATCGTGTTAGCCATGGAAGACGTCAGCAAAGCCTTCACAGCCCTAACAGAACTCATAACAGAAGCAAGAAGAAAAACAGCCTAAACAATCATTTAGGAACCTAATAGAGGCTCATTGTTGAAAACAGCCTTTTCACAAATTTTTGCTAACACAAAAACAAACCAGCCGACCCTATTAGGAGCCTAATAACAGTAGATTGTTGAAAATAGCTTTTTTCAGAAAAACAGCAGCACAACAAAAGTTCCTGTCTAAGGTTCACATGTTCATTAGTATATTCTAGCAGCGCTACTGAAAACAGTCTTTTTTCTGGAAACCCCAAGAAACAAATTATGGTTTACCGCTTAACAGCCTGCGCATCTAAAATGGAAAGCATTGCACAAACTTGCAAGCTTATTTTTTGATATCATCAAGTGCGACATTGAAGGCAACTGTTTTGCCGTTATGCTTTCGGTCACACTTCACAGTCACAGTTTTTTCATCCCCGCTGATATACACAACTTTGCCGACATGCCCCGTTTCCTGATGAAAAACGCTGTGCACAGGAATCTTCACCCGATCTCCAACCTTAAGTTTCTTCATCAACATCTCCTCCCAAACAGGTTAAGCAAAGTTCAAAACAGCGACCATAATCAATTCGAACACATAACTTCTTGTTGATAATAAAGGTGTAACTATTAAACATTATCTGAACACGCACTTTCTAGTCCTGAAACTGGCGTTTTTCCTCGAAAAACAGCAATAAACGGGGGGGAGAAACCAGGAGCGAACCCAAAACTCAAGAAAACACGCATTCTTCTTAAACTCGGATTAAAAGCATTACAAGAATTGCTCAGAAATTGACGAGAATAAGCAAAGACCTTATCAATGGGGTTCATTAATGGTAAAGGTGAAGGAAAAATCTATGCCTAGAGATCCTGTCTGCGGCGTAATTCTGAATGAAAAGACGGCGAAATACAAGATAACTCACGACGGAGAAAAATACTATTTCTGCAGCGTCAAATGCAAAAAGAAATTCAAAAGAAACAGAAGCAAATTCGCCAGATAGGCTTCTACCGTAAATCCACGCGTTTCACTACAAGCCGCTCTTCAATAAACCGCAGCAACTGATAACCAAACAATATAGCGGCGACGTATGTGGGCCATAAGATCACTGGCCAATCTCCTGGAATGTAGTGCCACAGGTTAGTTTGGGTGGCGAAGACCTCCATGAGAAACAGCGAAAACAAGCCCGCCACAGCCAAGTAAACCTGTTCTTTAACCTCTCTTCTTCCCTTACTTTTTCTGGCAATCCACAGAACTGCCCATATCAGCAAAAAAGCAAAGAAGAGGATAACCCAGCTCTGGGGAAAGTCAAACAGTAGGTTCATACCCAGACACCAGAAGGGCAATATAAAAAGCTTCGGAATTTGCCCTAAAAATTTCAGATTCACAAAAACCCTTCTCTGTATGCGCATTCTCTGGTTTACAACTTTCTAAGAGAACGCTTATGTAAAACCTGATGCATGAAAGAATCCTTAGGGACCGTCGGCTAGTTTGGTCTAGGCTCTGAGCCTCGGACGTTCGGGACCCCGGTTCAAATCCGGGCGGTCCCACCATTAATCATCAAAGGCAAACTACTTTTTTGCCCGCTTAGCAATCTCTCCAGCGACGATGACCCCTGAGGCAGACGCCTGAATCAGCCCTCGGCTCACTCCAGCCCCGTCACCGATTGTAAACAGGTTCGGAATCTTTGTTTCCAGCTGACCCGTCAACTCAAGCCTTGAGGAATAGAACTTCACTTCGATGCCATACAGCAACGTGTCATTCGAGTTTATGCCAGGAGCCACCTTATCCAACGCCTCAAGCATCTCCTTGATGTCAGCCAAGTAACGGTAGGGCAGCACGAAGCTGAGGTCTCCGGGAGTGGCGTTCTTGAGGGTGGGAACACAAAGGCTCCGTTTTATCCGCTCCTCAGTTGAGCGGCGCCCAGCCTTCAGGTCGCCTAGTCTCTGAATTATTACGCCTCCGCTAAGCAGGTTTGAGAGTCTGGCGATGTATTTTCCGTATGCGATGGGTTCTCTGAAGGGTTCCGTGAAGGAGGTGCTGACGAGGATGGCGAAGTTGGTGTTTTTTGTTTTCCGTTCAGCGTAGCTCTGTCCGTTCACGGTTAAGACGCCATCATACGATTCGGTGATGACTTCTCCCAGAGGCGAAACACAGAAGGTTCTCACCTGATCATCAAAGGATTTGGAGTGGTAGATTAGCTTGGGCTCATACAGGGTTTTTGTGAGTTTCTCCATAATTGCGGCTTGAAGCTCCACCCTGACGCCGATGTCCACAGGATTATTCAAGGTTTTCAAACCAAGAAGCTCCGCCTCAGTCTTCAGCCACTCAGCTCCAATTCGCCCAGGCGCAACAATCACATACTTTCCGTAGAACTTTTCTCCCTTTGTGGTTTCGACGCCTTCAACCTTGCCGTCCTTAACCAGCAAGCTCTTCACATCTGTTCCAGTTCTGATGTCAACCCTGCCCTCAAGGTGACTGCGCATCTTACGAAGAGTCTCAGCGCATTTTTCAGTGCCCATGTGCCGAACTTTCTGCTGAACAAGCTTCAATCCAGCAAGAGAAGCTTTCCGTTCCATCTCCTCAAACTTCTGCGGGCTCACGCCATAAAGACGCTTGGTTGCCCCAAACTTGATGTAAACGCTATCAACATACTTCAAGAGCTTCCAAAGCTCTTCCTCAGTGCAGTACTCGTTAAGCCAGCCGCCAACCTCAGTGGACAAAGTAAGCTTTCCGTCACTGAACGCTCCAGCGCCTCCCCAACCAGCCAACAGGGAGCACGGATCACAGTTCAGGCAGCCTAAGCCTCGGCTGGATGGACATTTGCGCTGATCAATGGCTTTTCCTCTATCCAAAAGCAGTATGCTCAGGTCTGTTTTGTCAGCCAGCTCAAGGGCGGAGAATATTCCCGCCGGACCAGCGCCCACGATTATGACGTCGAAATTCAACAGGATTCCTCCTGAAATCCAAAACTACATAGAATAAGTGCCATATATGTGTTGGCGGTAGAAAGTTTAGACATAATGAAGTTTAGAAGAGCTTTGATTCACTCACGGATACAAGGGCAATATTTTGATGAGAATCTAAAAACTTTCGAGGGTCAGCTCTTGTTTTCTTGTTTTTTGAGGGTCTTGTCCATGAGTTTCCGAAGGATTGGGGCAGCTTCCTGTTCGCTGACGGTTTTTGTGAAAACTGAGACTAAAGCAATCTTTTTCGTGTTCTGTGCGAGCAGTTCGGCTAGAAGACGGGCAATCATGATGTTTCTGTCTCCAAGCAAGACTGAAGAGAGGGACGGGCCAACCAGTTTCTGCTGCTGAGGTAATGCTACAGCCAAGGTACCCAGCCGGTCTTCGCCTTCACTCAGAAACAGTTGGTTCGCGTTTTCTGTTTCAATGTGAACGGCAAAAAAAGTCGTGTCTCTTTCAACAAGTTCTTCTTTAACAATCTTGGCTCGTGACAACCCTGACTCTCCGTGGCTACATAATTCTCTGTTGACCCTCTATTTAGAATTTTCAAACAAAACTTGGAATAGGCAACGAACAGTTATTGCAGGAGATAGCTGGAGTAGACTGTGCTTAAGCCGATCTCCCTGCAGTTTTTGTCCAGTTTTATCTGACCGAAGCACAGTGTAGACACTTTTTCGCTTACAGGAGTGTAGATTTTCAGGGTTCTTCGTTTGTAATCAACTCCATCCAAGATGCCTATTCCCAAAAACTGGGTCTCTTCATCTTCCATCCCCACAAGCAAGCCCTCCTCGTCTCCCTCTCGTATCAGCTTAACCTTTTTTTCGAAGTACTCCTCGACAGTTTTAATCTGCTCTTCAGTAACCGCTTTACTTCTAGGTAAAACAACGAAGAAGGCAGCAACGGTTTCTTCGATGTAGACAGGTCTCGTTCCCAGCAGATGCACCAACGTTTCCAAACGCTTACGAGGCAATTGACCGCCAGCCCCAAAAATAGAGCATTCAGCTTTGATCCAGCTAAGAGAAAACGACTGCGTCTTGGCTCCTTTCAGATACTTCTTGTAGCTGAGCTCTCGCAGAAGCTTCCTTTTTTCTCTGCTCCGGGGCTGAATCAGCTGAGGAGAGTCTATAACCAAAACCTTGACGCCATGCAAGGAGTCCAAAATGGGGGTTAACTCGTTACTTCGTTGCATTCCAACAACAGCATTTGCACCAACCTTTTCCGCCAACCGAACTTTATATGCGGCTGCCTCTTCTCCTTCAACCCAGCCGTCGGTGTTTATGACCAAGAAATCCGCGCCTGCCTCCATCACCCTATCTTTCAGCTGGATTAAACACTCACTAACTTTGTTTATTGCCCCGCTTGGACTCGTCGAGCCCACAAAAACCGCGTCTTGAGCATCAATATCGAAGAGGTCCTTCACCGGCTCAGTTACAAAATTGAATCCCACAGTTGAGGGGGGACCCACATCAGACTGCCCCAAATCAGCATCGATAATGCCTGTCCTCAGCTTATTCATCACCGCTTCATTCACAAGAAAGGTGCAGAAGCTTGTCTTGCCCGAATCCCTTCCGCCTACAACCATGACAGTTACAGGTTTCTGTAGGGACAAAATCTCCTTTGCGGCAGCCTCCCATGAGGAGAGAACAGTTCCCATGTCAACTTCGTTGACAGAAGCCCCAGCCCCAAGCATCAATTCAACATTAACCCTCTTTTTCACCCACAGAGGCAACCGTTTCCCTTCCCTGACAACAAGCTTCTCCCTGCTTCTAAGAGGCGCCCCCAGAACGCTTAGCTTACCGGAGAGGAGACTCACGGAGGCAGGTCCATCAACCAGCAAAATTTTTCCTTCATCGACGATGCGCTTCATGGAACATTCTTCCTCGATAAGATTCGACCATTTCTTCCCGCGATTTTTATGGCGGAAACAGCGTCCTTTAACACTCTGCGGTTCACAGAGTTGTTGGTTAGCCTGCTTGTCCCCGCTTCGCTGACTATCTCCACCAATGCCTCTTCTGGCAGAGCTTTATCCAATGAATCCAGCAAAGTTTGGGTGTATTCAGGAGGTCCGTTACCCACCCGCACCACTTTAACTTCGGCTGGAAACCTCTTCAGGCTGTCTACAACAAGATGCGAAGCCTCATCTAAGTTTGAGGAGGTCAGGGTTGCCAGCACTTTGTTGTCGCCTAGAATGGCTATGCCATAGGTTTTGCCGGGGTCCACTCCAACAACGACCTTTTCGTAGCCCTGTTTTCCTTGAACAATCAGAATCGCCTCGTCTACGACAGATTCAGGATTTGAGTCCTGCCCGAAAACTATGATCTGGGGATGCGAAACCTGATGGCTCTCCTCTTCCGTGGTTAGGACAACCTTGATGTGTAGTGGAATAGGATCCCAAGGCTTCAGACTCAAGAAAGGCAGCCTCTTTCTCTGTAGTTCTGTCACAAGTTGGTAATAGGCTCTTCCATTGACAGTTGCAACAGCTATTTTCGCCTTCATGAGATTACACTTTCCAAGTTCCACGCAGAAGAAACAACCGATTGGAAACGGGAGAGTTGTATATATGCATAACTTTGAACCCTGCGTGCCTCTCCTGTCCCTCTTCTCCGCTTAAATAAGTTACGAAACGTTGCATCATCAAAACAGGATGCAGAGAGAAGGCTTATAATTCCTAAGGCTATACTTCGCTTCTTGTGCACAAGCATTGCCAAGTTACATTCCAACAGGCTGCATTTCGCTTGACAAACTGCTAGGAGGAGGATTCCCCACCGAAGCCGTCTCCCTCATCTACGGAGAGGCTGAAACAGGCAAAACCTCTCTCGCTGTTCAATGCGCAGTCAATTGCGCACGAAGAGGCAGCAAGTCCCTGTTCATAGACACGGATGGAACATTCTCTTATGAGCGGCTGTCGCAGATAGCTGAGTACGATTACAAGAAAATCTCGCCCCTCATGATCATAATGAGGCCAACAACATTTCAGGAGCAGTCCAGAGCAATAGATCAACTTGAAAAGGTTATAACCAACAAGTTTGGGCTGATCGTCGTCGACACAGTCACATCATTGTATCGCGTTGAACTTGATGACACAGAAGAAATGTACGCTGCGAACCGAGAGTTGAATAGGCAACTGGCGGTTTTGACCCAAATCGTCAAAACTCGTGGATTGGCAGCGCTCGTTATTAGTCAAGTGAGAAGTGTTCCTTTTGGAGAAACTGTTGAGATGAAGCCTGTGGCAACGCGGGTTCTAAATTACTGGTCAGATATCATATTGAATATGAAGAAAACAGGGCAAACACGGGTCATAAAGGTTCTCCGCGAAAAACATCCATCAATCAAAGGCACAGGATTCATTTACGTCAACATAGAAAGCGCAGGAATAACCGATTACAAACGCTAGAGTTAATTTACTCCAGTAAGAATATGGGATGAGAAACATGACGGAAATAATGATTACCATCGCCGCCGCCCTATGGTTCATTTTCCCAGCTTACTGCGCCAACGCAGCACCAGTTATTTTCGGCGGGGGACAAACCATGGACTTCGGCAAAACATTCTTTGATGGTAAACCCTTTCTGGGCTCCCACAAAACGTGGAGAGGCTTCTTTGCAGGACTTATTGTTGGAACACTGGTTGGTTTAGTGCAAACTCTCCTCTATGAGCAGGTTCTTTTCGAGTACAGCACCCAGTTTCAATACAGTATACTCCTTGGTTTTGTGCTGTCTCTGGGAGCTTTGACAGGCGACTTAATAGAGTCCTTTGCTAAGCGGCGGCTAAACCGTGCTCCCGGCAGCTCCCTTCCAGTAGCGGATCAGATCGACTTCATATTAGGGGCGTTCCTCTTCTCCATTCCAGTTTCGCCCCCCAGCTTGCCAGCGGTTCTGATTATCCTTCTGATAACAATCCCCATACACTTTTTAACAAACTTGGGGGCTGCTCTTTTGCACATGAAAAACAAAGGAAAAGCAGTTGACGCTACATAGTTTTGGCGCAGCATGTGTAGAGGGCTAGGCTAAACCAAATTTCATTAACAGGCCCCTCTCAATAAGAATGTAGGCTATAATGAGCAGAACACAGCCAACCAGAAGAAATCGGTATGCCTGACGAGGGTTATAGGCATACTTGGTGCTTCGATATGCTATGATGAAGCCCGCGAATCCTATAGCACCGAAAATCATGATCAGCATGCTTTCTAGTAGAAATTGCTCACTTAGGGAGGGATAAAAAACGTACAACGTACCACTCGAAGTGAAGTATGCTACGGCGACATCCTCGACCATCATATCGTAGATTCCTCCGCCCAGCAGGAAGAAGGCCATTGCTACAGCTAAGATGCCTACAACGAATAGGGAGGGCTTAGAAGTTAGTATTCTCTCGTAGGTTTTCTGCAGCCGATAGGCAAAGGAGGAAACTTGTTTACTACCACGTTTTGACATAGTTTATCCATCCGTGTCTTTCAATGAATTCTCCACAACTTCTTTTGCCCAACATCCAGTGTATGCATTCTCAACAAGCTCTTTTAAATATTCCTTCCAAGAGGCGCCTGTTGCCCGTTTCCAGTCCTCAAATTTCTTGACAACA
Source organism: Candidatus Bathyarchaeota archaeon (assembly GCA_050123155.1). Classification (GTDB taxonomy): domain Archaea; phylum Thermoproteota; class Bathyarchaeia; order Bathyarchaeales; family Bathyarchaeaceae; genus Bathyarchaeum. The sequence goes on from JASFHP010000003.1 coordinate 192,741, forward strand.
TTCTGGTAAGCCTCTTCGTGGAACTCGCAATATTTCTCTATGGCTTCTCTGCCACAGACAAAGCAGCTCAAGGCTTTTTCCTCCTCGACTTAGAGCAGTCAGGGTTAAAGCACAGGTTCCAAGGCCGTCTGCCTTTGAGCCGCACCAGCATCTGAGGCCATCCACATGCTCGGCAGTTGCTTCCCGCGGGTTTGACGGTTCCGCGTTGGGGAAGAGGAAACGATGTGCTACAGATGCCCTTGAAGTAGTTGCTGCAGCCTATGAACCTCTTTCTGGTCTTCCGCGAATAGATAATTGTCAGGTTGCCTGTGCCGCAGTTTGGGCATTTCCCCACGATACGCTCCTGTGCTTGTGCTCTCTGGATGGCTTTGGTTAAGGCTTCACCTATAGGCTCCTCGTTTTGTTTAAACTGTTCCAGCTGGGGCTTCAGCCGTTCAACAACCTCCTCGAGAACAGTTTCCCGATTCACAAGGTTGTTCTGGATCTGCTCCATTTTGCCCTCAAGTTCCTGAGTGAGTTTCGCCGAGGTTACAGCAGGAGCGTACCTGCCGAGAACATCGATTACGTCGAATCCCAGCTCAGTCACCACGATTCGTTCGCCCCTGACGTAGCCGCGATTGTACAGAGTCTGAATGATGTCTGCTCGGGTCGCCTTTGTTCCGATTCCAAGCTCCTCCATCTTCTTCAGGAAACTGGCTGGATTATAGCGAGACGGCGGACATGTAAACTTGTCTTCCCGGCTGACCCTCCTCAGCCTAATCTTATCGCCCTCTTTGATAGGAGGCAGGAGTACCTCTTCGGCTCTGACGTAGGGCTTGTAATATTGCATCCAGCCTTCCTTCAGAATCCGTCTTCCCCTCAAAAAGAAGCTGTGACCGTTCACGTCTAGGTGAACCTTCAGGCTCTCCTTGAGCGCCGCCTCCCCGAAAACAGCCATAAACCTGCGGACAATCAAATCCCAGATTCTCTTCTCGGGTACTCCCAAGGGTTTTTTCGGCAGGTTTCCTGTGGGATACACAGCAGGGTGGGCGGGGTCTTCTTTGGCGCCCTCTCTCGGCTTCAACTCTTCCTTTTCCAGAAGTTTCGAGGCTAACTTTTTGTATCCAAATTGTCTTTTGAGGGAACTGAGAATCTTTCTGTAGCCGATTATTGGGGGGAGTTTCTGGCTGCTTGTTCTGGGATAGGAGATTAAGGCGTCGAGGTATAGGCGCTGAGCGATTGATAGGGTGCGTCTGGGAGTGTAGCCGAAGAGGCTGTAGGCTTCCCGCTGCAGCCTGCCTACGTCGAAGGGGATGGGGGGCTTCTCGTGAACCGTTTTTATGTTAACCTTCGTGACTTCCCCGGTTTTGCCTGTGCAGGCTCGCACAACAGCGTCTGCCTCCGTCTTGGTTTCGATTCGTTTTCTTTCATATTCCGCCTCAACCACAGAGTTCAGGATTTCAGCCTCAGCGTTTATTTCCCAGTAGGGGGTGGGCACAAAGCTGCGGATTGCCTTCTCTCTCTCAGCCAGAAACTGGAGGGCGGGGCCCTGCACCCTTCCTGTACTCAACGTGGAATATCTGCCGCTCCAGCGACGCGCAGCCAAAGTCAATGCTCGAGAAAGATTTATGCCATATAGCCAATCCACTTCATGTCTGGTTCTTCCGGCTTCTATGAGGGCAAAATTGAGGCTGGGAAGAGGCTCTTCGTAAGCTTGTTCCAACTCGCTTTTCATGAGGGTGGAAAATTTCATCCTTTTCGCTGAAGTTTCCTTGCCGCCGCAGGCGTACTTTAGTATGCAGTAGCCGATGAGGCTGCCTTCAATGTCGTAGTCGCAGGCTGACACAAACTCGTCAGCGTCTTGGGACAGCTTCGAAAACGCTTCAACCCAGTTACGGATACCTTTTGCTTTTCGCTCTGCCAAGTGTCGCGGTGCCCACTTGAAGTTGAAGACTGGGTAATAGTTTCTTTTTCCTCCTTCTTGGACAATGGTGTAGAGGTGCCCGATTGCGGGGACAACAACGAGTTCTCGGTCCCTGTTGGCGACAAAATAGGGCACACCGTTTTCCTTAAGCTTCTTGGGTTTCCCCTGCCTATCAAGCGCCTCCGCTATTCTTTTAGCAGCATCCGGTTTTTCGGTGATTATCAGAGCGTATTTTCTCATCGGCGTACCTATTCCATTCTCCTTCAGACACTTGGAACTGTATAAATGATTTACGACCACAAGTATTTACAGTTCACAGAACGGCGGAATATACAATCGGAGTAGATTCTCCAATGCATTTCGTCGTAATATATAAATAGCGTGTAACGTTTGTATTTCGGTTTAGAATGGCTGTGAGATCGTGCCTCAGAAGGTAATTTGCGAAAAATGCGGTCATATTCTCTACGAAGGCACAGAATTGAAGCCTCCAGATGAGATAATTCAGAATAACGATGGTAAATGCCCCAAATGCGGCAAAAAAATTTCCTTTATACCGAAAAAGGTTGAGGTTATAGCTGCCAACGAAACAGCTAAAAGACGGTGAAGCCTCCCATCCAGAAGTTCTCTCCAACAAATTTTTCTGGGGGATGGAAAAAAATTAAGTGTTTTAATGTAGATATTGAGGTTTGGATGGAGTTGTGAAGTGTGGCAGAGTGGATATGTCTGAAGTGTGGATATAAATGGGTGGATGAAAGCAAAGAAGAGCCTAGGCAGTGCCCAATGTGTGGATGTTGTGTCATCTACGTTCCCAAGGTTATCAAAAAGTAGGTCAGATAGGTATTTGATTGGGAGCGGCAGAGCCTTCCAAATTTGGTCTTTTATATGCAAATTGCTGTCTTTTACGTCCTTGTTTAGGCATATGTTAAAAAGCTAAAACATTTCTTTCTTTAAGAAAGGAAGCGAGATAACAGTGGAGACCACAAGAGAAATAAAGGGTTTTATTGCTTTCATTGACGAGAGAAGGGTTTGCGGTGGAAATCAGTAAGTTGCTTAGTAAAGATAAAGCGGTTAATGCCTTAATGAGCATCGGAGCTCTTCGCTTCAGAATCTCCCATTCTTCTCTGCTGCACATATCTCTGCTTGTTATTATCCTTGTTATAGCTGCCACAGTTAGATTGCTTCCTCTCCAATGGGGTTTCCAGCTTTCAGAATTTGACCCCCACATTCATTACCGTTTAACCAAGCACATGGTTGAAAACGGATTCTTCGCTTGGGCATCATGGGTAGACCCCATGAGCTGGTATCCACAAGGATACAACATTTCAGCCTCACTTTTTCCGGGTCTGGCAGCAACAACAGCGTTCTTTTATCAGATAGCCAATGCGCTGAATCTTGCTCCGCCTGCGATCCTCAGTTCAGACGTGTATCATCCACTAACTGCTGATCCTCTTTTCAATTTCTGCGTAGTATTTCCAGTGATTATGGCGACGTTGACAGTTTTGGTTATCTACTTTTTGGGGAGAGACATTGGCGGCAAAGAGGTGGGTCTTTTTTCAGCTTTCTTTTTAGCCCTAAGCTCATCGTATATTAGCCGTACCTCACTTGGCTTTTTTGACGATGAAACCGTCGGAATCTTCGGCATCCTCTTGTTTATCTTTTTCTTCCTGAGATCTATTGACAAAGAAAGCTCCATCAGAAGCACCATTGGCTATGCTGTCGCTGGAGGATTATCGCTGGGTTATCTTTTTTCGTCTTGGGGTGCAGCACGATATCCCGTTGGAATCACATTGGTTTTCGTCCTTGTTCTACTCTTGCTACGGCGATATTCATCTCATCTCTTGCTTTCCTACGGCACAACCTTTACCGTGGCACTATTAATAGCCACAACTGTACCAAAACTAGGCATCAAATTTCTAACAGAACCTACAGTTTTGGCAGTGGTGGGAATGTTCCTTGTGTTGTGCATAATCGAGGCTTCTCGGCGAATCAAAACCACTAGAAGTAAAATGCTTTTTGTATTTGGTTTCTTAGCCCTTCTTGTAGTGGGGTTCGTTGCGCTTGATAGGCTCGGGTTAGTTGGATCATTAGAAGCCAAGCTCGTGTCAGTTTTGTTTCCCTCTGAACGTATGGGTGAGGGGATTTTGCAACAGCTTGTGCAGTCTGTACAAGAACACAAACCTGCCACTTGGGGGTCATTTTACTATGACTTAGGTATAGGAATCCTCTTCGTGCCTATTGGTTTGTATTTCGCTGTGCGGAATCCCACAAACCGCAACATTTTCCTCGCCATCTTCGGTCTAACAGCCATCTACTTTGCTGGTTCAATGGTTCGGTTAACTTTGCTTATGGCTCCAGCCTTGAGCCTCTTATGGGCATTAGCTTTGGTTCAATTGGTCAAACCCTTTGTCACAATTCTGCGGGAGAGATCTACAATGCCGAGGCGTAAAATGCGTTTCAGGTCTCGTGTGGGCAAAGAATTCAGCGCAGCCTTTATCATTTTGATGTTTCTCCTGTTGACGGTTACCTTTGTTTTGCCAAGCACGGGCTCTACCAATCCGAGAGTCATAGATCGTGCATATTCACCTACAACCATTGCTGCTTCGAGTTTGCCTGTAAGGACCCAAGTTAGCGACTGGTTAGATACCCTCAACTGGATGCGGGTTGATCTGAATGAAGATGATGTGGTGGGGTCTTGGTGGGACTATGGATACTGGATTACAACTGTCGGCAATACAACAACTCTTGCAGATAACGGTACAATGAATGTTACTCAGATAAGCTTGATTGGGCAGATGTTTATGTCAAACGAAACTGGAGCAATCGAAATCTTGGAACGATTCAATGAAGGCGGAGAAAAGAATGTGACGCATGTTTTGGTTTTCGTAGCCTTTGCAACAGATGAATCAGCGGAGTCGGTATATGATGCAGGATATGGTGATGAAGGCAAGTGGAGATGGATGGCGAAGATTGGCGGATTAGATGATAACAATTACGGGAACTATACATTGGGAACGGATTGGGCAGATACAAATGATGACGGTTCAGTAGATGAGGATGAGCTGATAGTGAACGAGCTGGGAAACAGCACCGTTATATACAAACTGATGCACTATGCAAGAGATGTGCTTACTTCCGGTTATTCAGACATCGAATTAGAACATTTTGAAAAGGCATATTTCTCACAGGACACTGAGACGTTACAGTGGTACCCAACATCAGAAGGTTACTTCGCAGCGGCAGTATGTGTGTATAAGGTCAACTACGATTAACTGTAGATGTCAAGAAATGTAGGTGATTCTCTCCTCTTCTATCCTGCGCATCTGCTGCACATACTTAACTCGCCGTTTCTCGATGTCCCGCATTCTACCCAGAATCTCTTTAGACCGCTCTATCTCCTCATCCAACCCCTTCAAATCAACATTAACATCAAGGATTCTCTGCAGAACCTCGATAATACTCTTCGCCGTCTTCGGATCAGGCAAATAGCCGCGAGTCTCACCTAAAAGACAAACAGCATCTATCTTCTTCCTGAACTTCGCTAACCCCAAAAGCAAACCAGCTGTGCCAACAATGGGAGTTCCCGCTTCGCTGGATACAGCCTTGGCTTTCAGAGCCTTCTCAAAGAGAGCAGGGCTTGTGGACACTGCAACTACATTCGGGGTGCCTTCAACCTCGTTCCTGTATCCGCCAATGGTTATGATCGTTTCCACTTTCTTCTTTTCAGCAAAATCAAGTATGCTGTTGGCTACCTCAAACTGCCCCTCAATTGTCTGGGCTTGGCTGTCCCCAGTTAAGAAGATCAGGTCGTTTTCTCCAGTCGCGTTTTTCCAGAAATAAAATTCGCCGCGGAGAAGCCTAGCGCCTCCCTTTTTGTCGACTAGAACATGGTAGGGAAAGTGGGGAGAATGCAGAATTGCCAACTTTTTTGCTTTCAACTGTTTTGCAAGGTATTGGGTGGCTATGCTTCCCACCATACCTAACCCAGGAAATCCTTCCACCAGAATCGGATTCTTCAACTCAACGTCGGCTAGTTCCTTAATGACTGACTTTTTCATTCTGACCATAACCTCTCATTGCTCGTCTATATTTCGCATATTTGTCTTCAGGCGAGAATTTAGCAGGATGCGGAATACGCACCTTACCTTCACAAAATGGACAGCTTTCCTGACTCAACGTATACTCTCCACACTTTACACATTTCCTGAGCAACCAAACCACCATTCCCACCAGCTTCAACAGTTTTCTCATACTGTCTTGGAAGTTCACACCTATTTACGTTTCCAATAAAAATGCTGCCGCCTCTGACATTTTTGGTGACAATACCCAACAAAAAGAGGCCTCAGACATCCTCACGGCTCCTTTTTCTAAGCATATTAGGAGACTAATAACAGAATATTGTTGAAAAATGCTTTTTTCTGGAAATCAGAAGCATAGCATAAAATTCCTGTCTATGGTTCACACTTTCATTAGTATACTCTAACAATGTTAACGAACAGTCTTTTTTCCGAAAATCTGCTAGGCTTTCCAAAAACTCAGGTTTCTAAGAGCTTATTTTTCCCGTTTGAAGGAGCCCGTTCCGCCACTCTCTGAAATGAACTTCAATGCAGATTCGGCGGTTTTCTCCAACACGTTCTCCGCGCTCTTGTAGTCCTCAGCCGAAACCACGACGCGATATTTGGGAGGCGAAACCAAATAAACTGTCACATCCGCACCCTCTGCTTCACCGACTTCTTTGGCGTGATTCAAGGTGTCTTTGATTATGAGCACTCCTTTCGGCTTCGGGTTCTGAAGCTTCAAAATTCCCTTCACATTCACCAACGATACCTGAATCTTTTCTTTCGCAATCTCCTCTAAGGTAACTGCAAGCTTCTTGTCTATTCCCAGCTCCAGCAGAACATCCACGCCATCTTTCGCGGTTTTCTCCAGACCATAATAAAGCTCCCCAAAAGCCTTCTCTATCAACGCCCCCGCCTGCTCGTAAGCTTCCTCAAAGGAAATATTCAACTTTTCAGCGGCTGTCCGCAGCAGACTCTCCGCTTTCCGATCCTTCTTCCAAAGCAGAATCTTCTCCTTTTTATCCCGTTTAGTCACCCTTCTACGTGACAGGTCAACATGACCCTTTTCCGGGTGAACACGCAGAACTTTAAGCACAACTTTTTGTCCTTCACGAACATAATCGCGGATGTTTCTTACCCACCGAGAAGCAACCTCAGAAACGTGCAGGAGACCCTCCTTGTCGTATTCATCCAGCCTAACGTAGGCTCCATAAGCGGTTATTTGCACCACAGTAGCTATAACCAAATCGCCTACTTCAGGCCATTCAGGTCTCCTCAAACCCATTTTTCTCTTTTATCCTCCACCCGTTTATTCTAGGACGGCGGTTATTTCTCCCTTGACTTTCGTCTTTCCGCCGGAAGGTTCCGCTAAGATCGCTCCACATACGTTGCAGTGAACAAAGGTTGTAGCGTGACTGAAGACAAACTGTTCGTTTCCACAGTCCGGACACTTTATTCGGTAGAATCTGCTTTTAGGTTTCGGTATAGCTTTTTCCCATTCACTCAATTTTCTCCACACTCCACATTTAGGTTATAGTCAACTTTTTGAGACGAATCCCGTCCTTGTGACGCATATAGCCGCAGATCTTACACTTAAGCCTCAGCGTCTGCTTCTTAGTTGTTTTGGCAAACTTTCTTTGACGAGGAAACTTCTGTCCACCATACCCCTTCTTTTCCCTCAGTTCATGATGTCTCTCTCCCTTGGCTAAGGCTCTCCTCTTCCCAGCCTTATACAAGGAAACAGTGTGAACCTGATGAGACTTACACTTGGGGCAGTATGTGGTGATTTCTTTTGGCACGTTCATACGATCACTGACTGGTTAAGTATAAAACAGCCCCCTTAATTACTATTTATACATTTCTGGAAAGAAACCTGAATCCGCACCATAAAAAGCAGCACATCTTCACTGTCACACAGAAATAGGCTACAGACTTTCAGCTTAAGCGAAACAGAAACAAAAAGGTCAAGGACACTTTCTCTATGCTAAAGAGTTCAAGTGCTCTGCTATGAAAATCACGCTTTGAAACTCACGCACAGACAGGCGGTCTCGCATATACCTATATGTCTTCTGCCAGATATTTCAGATCGAAATCTCTTAACTTGTAGCCTGCACCTATGCTGACAAGGAACGATTCAAAGTCATCCAAGCAATCTGCCCAATCCTTGGCGAAGGATCGCATGAACTCAGCGTATGCTGAGTAGTTCTTGTGAAAGGACATCAGAACAATGTCTTTTCCGAAGCCTTCGCCGCCAGCGCCGAAGATGACGTTAGGGCGTTTGGCTAACCAATTCTTGGACTTTCGTGATATCTCTGCAGCTACGTCTGGGTGAGACTTCGTTTTTGCGAAGGTAAATGCCATTATTTGGTAGCCAAGCTTCTCAAAGTCCGGGATTATGGTGTAGGTTTTTATGTATTCTTTTTCGATTCTAGCTCGAGTTCTGGACACAGTGGGCTGCGAGACTCCTAAGATGCCGGCTAATTCTCTGTCGCTTTTCTTAGAATTTTTCAGCATCTCACTTACTAGTCTAAGGAGTTTTTGAGTTTTCATATTATAGTATTTTGTGTTAACTCCTTTAAAAGTTTGATGCATTCTTTACCCCCTTCCTTAAAAGATGGTAACAGTCCAATGTTAGTTTCGATACATTTTTGCCAATTTTTGTACCTTAGCTCCATCGAACGACAGACAAATCACGAGCGTGAACAGGCTCTTCGATAGCGAGTGCAAAGATTGCGGCTAGACTGTCCATAAGATTGCATTGCTGGTTGTACAACGTTAACCTCTCTGTCGGTTAGGTTGAATCCACTTCTACGGCTACTCCCTGTTTAATTAGGATTCGCGCATTTTCGGGAGGCAGAGCCGCTATATCCTCTGGTGCGAAGGGACCATACGTTTTCATGTCAGACCCAACTAAGGCTGGAATTTCCTGAACAAAACGCAGAATCGTCATGGTTTGTTTCGCACCCTTTCCGACATTTGATAAATGCCCGCGGAGAATATCTTTGGAGAAGACATGATAAGTCTCGGATAGTGGCAAAACTTCGCGGTATAACTTTTTTTCCTCTTCAGTTAAACCCTCTTTGGACACAGTCTCTTTGTCCAAAGCCTTTTCCAAGAATTTCTTGTAGCGGCATTGAAGAAGTTCGCTAAGCATAACCTTGACGTTTCTAAACTCGTTGTCAAGTAGCTTGGCTTTTGTTGTTTTTTTGTCTAACATACGATTTTCCTCCTTCATTTTCTTGATGTACACAACGATTTTGGCGTAGAAGTTCTGGGGGAGCCTCTGAATCTCCATAGTTTCTTTTTCCTTTTTCCACACTTCATAGAGTTCATCATACAAGTTTACTGCACCACCTTCGCCACACCCTTACACAGCAGCATCAACGCCGCCGCGGTGGGAAGTTCAATTTTTCGCCTTTCAAATGGACCATAGGTTCTGTCCTCCACCCTAAATTGGGGAGCCTCTGAAACAAGAACCGTTACTTCCCCCTCCTTAAAGGCTACTGCACTCTTAAGAGGGTCAAAATCCTCGATGTCTGCGATGGGGAATTCAACTTTTTTTAAACCAGTTTTTCCATGCAACGAATTAGACAGTCTTATAAGGCGGTTGATGTCAGGAGTGACTACGCTGTCGATTTCCACAGACTGCTTTTCCACTCCATACTGAGCGATTGTTCTCCAAGTTTCTGGGCTTATATTTTTAATGACTCCCCACGGACCTTTCTGTTTCCAGCTCTTCAGAAGCACTTCTCTATGGTTAAGTAACGAATTTATGTGAATCGTCTTCAGCCCTGCCTTTATTAACTCTTCTTTAGAAGCGGTCAGCAGGAAGTCGTATGTTCCCTTAGCCACCCTCCCTCTCCATCCTCGGTCATTCAAGTCTGGACCAGAAACTCTTCTATCAGGCGTGGCGCTTCTCCCCAAACCATGAAATTCAGCTTCTAGCCCTACTCCCATGACGTAGTCAACAATCTCTTTGCGAGCCAACGAATCCAACCCCCGAACCGCTTCGCTCTCCACATGAACGTGATATCCCCTGTGCCCCGAAAACGCAACAGTCAACACTTCTGACGAAAAACCGAAATCCTCTATCAAAACGTCCACAAGCTTAATAGCTTCAGCCTTAGCAGCCTCTAAACAAATTTCGCAAGGCCAAGTCTTTTCCTTAAATTTTATTCCACCACAACTTGGACATTTCTGGGGATGCACCCCCCTGCCAGAAGCTCCGCAGCCAGTGCAGACCCAGAGGTCGTGAACCGTGGCGCATGGGGTTGGGATGTGGTCTGCGTCGATGTCGAAAACTAGGTCTGCCCCCAGCCACCCTTTTGCCTTCATCTCTTCCTCGGGGCGTTCATAGTAGGCGCTTGAATAGTAAACGTCTGAAGGCACGATAGTAGCCAACGAGGATCGGAGGCGTTCAACGTCCATGAAGCCTCTGTGCCTCATCATTGCTCTCTTTTCAAGGAGGAGAAAACCAAACTCCCGCCTTTCCAGAGAGGAGGGAGCCAGAATGGATACGGAGTGCTGTTTATAGTAGTCAGCGAACCGGTCTCGGATAAAGCTCTGCGACAAAGAGGACATGTTCAACTCTTCCGCCCATCATACAGTATAGATCAAAAACAATATTTAAGCGGAATTAATGTCGCGGGAACCCAATCAAAATGTCGTCAGCATGTCCTTTTCTGGAACAGCAATGGCAACCCAACAAAAGGAAGCGACATAGCCCACAAGTCCAAGTTATGACCCAGAATCCACGCATACCAAGTGCCCCAGCCGCCAACGCTCCCAAGGAAAATCCACATAACATAATGTACGCCAAAATACAGACCAACAAGCGTTACGATGACGCCTACGGTGTGCATGTCAAGCTCCGCCAAAGACGCGGCTCCGATAGATTTTCTCGAGAAATACGTGGTATATAGGGCAAGCAGAAGCAATCCGACAGTGGTTAAAAGGAAGCTGAACAGGTTAGCTGGATAAAGTAGCACATAGTCCGTTCCCTTTTCGACTATTGTGGCTATCCAGTTGCCAGTGTTGTTAAGCCAGAAAACAAAAACATAGAAAGTGCCTACAATCAATCCCCATTTTATCGCATTTTTTGCAGGTTTGGTGGGGCTTAATTCCAGAAACAGCTTAACTAGAACGCCTGCAAGACCTATTGACTGCACGAAACAAGGAATAGTGTTTTCAATTGTCATAAGGAGCGCTCCGCCGAAAGCATCAGCAGAGGGACTCGAAAGCCAAGCAAGCCCCCAAACACCGGACATGAAAAAGCTGAGAAACCAATAGGCAGCCTCAAAAAGTATAACCAGCCTGAGAGCCATTAGCGCTTCAGGCTTCGAAAGGTCTTTTCTGACCACGTAGAACATGACGGTTACTAGGGCGATGAAACCTGCTGCCGCCCTGAAGCCAATACCGATGCATCCGGGTACGTCCGTTACAAGAATCCAAAAGACTGTGAGGGGACCACGATTGATTATGCCATTGGCGAACTCGTAAAGCATGTAAGAGAACCAAGAGAGGGAAACCAGAAACATTCCAAGCCTAAGCGACCAATCGACCCTCGAATCTGTCACAGTTCTCACATCTACTATAGAAAGGGCGTTTGAAGCTATTATGATTACGGTAGTCTGTGAAGGCGCAGTATTTGCAAGCATCAGGCTTAGAAAGACATTAAACTGCTACAGCACTTAGTTTAGGTACAGAAGGTGTTGTTTCAGTTGAAAAGAAACCGTTTGATTCGATTTGTGTTTTTGACCCAAGGGATAGGAGCAGCATTTTTTGCTGTTTTTTTGGCATCTTACGCGCTTGCCCTTCCCTCAAATCTGGTTCTCCATGGACAGCCCATCTTCAGAACTCCCCTCTCAATATTCGGAACCCTCTTTCTAGCACTAACAGCCATAGCCATCCTGCTTTCCATCATCATAAAACCAGAAGAATAAACAGACCAGCCCGAAGAAGGCTCATTTCTCATCAGTTGCCGGCTCTTCAGGCAGATTTCGTAGTTTCCGTTTATAGCAAACCAGAGGATTCACCGCTCCCCTGCATTCGGAGTCCGGCGAGATGCAGATGCCGTGAGTGCGTAACGTAGCGCAGTTTGGAGGCGTATATTTTGTTCCCGACCCTCTGGTTCCAGCGATGTGTTCGACTTGATAGCGGGTCATTCTTTCGTTGAAGTCGGAGACGGAGCGGAAAAACTTGAAAACATCCTCCTCACTCATCCCAATGTTTAACAGAAAAGAAGTCAAAGCGAATCTGCCTATGTGAGAGGCGGGGCGACCAGCCGCAACCCTGTCATACACGCCCTTAATACATGAAGGAAAGGCTTCCATCACCACTCGTTTCGGCATCTCTTCAAACTGTATCTGTTCCCGCTTCTCTGCAGCCAGTTGCCTCAGCTGGGTTACTCGAGCCATGATGCCGGGAGGAAGAGACTTTATCTTCGTGTCAAGTCTACTTTCAACATATTTGCGCACTTCCTCTTCTAGCAGACGGCTCACTTCCCTTCGTGTAAGGTAAACCTCCCCGTTAACCAGAAGATGATTAACCAGCTTCCAATTCTTGTCATGAAAGCCCGTTGCATTCTTCAAAAAAACGGGAAAACGAACCGCAAAAACATAATGCGGCAGGTTAATGTCCTTGACCAATCGTATGTTCCAGTTGAAGTTGTTGGCGACCACGGACAGTTTCTCTATATCCTCCGCTTTCAGCAGCTCAGAAGCCCGTTTTGCCTCAGCTAATGAGTATCTGCTTCTGATAAGAGAGTCCTCTGTGGCGGCAACCAACATAACCGCTATTGGAAAAGAGAATATCTCAATTTCGTTCTCCCGCGGCTCATCCCGTGGCTGAGTGCCCGCGTAAGCAGATACGTCAAGTAAGGCATGTCTAACCCGCTCCTCCGCCCGATCCAAGAAGGGAACAAAAAAGTCGCTTTCCAGCTCGTTGATGTCTAGACCCAGTTCTCTTACGTGCTCAGCAGCCTCTTTCATGAAAGGATATTTCGCCCTGTCGTAAGCAGTAAGTACCTGCTTAACCTCCCTTAGTTTTCGCTACTCTACTTCTATTCTGGGAGCCAAGAAAAACTTCAGTTTTCCATCTTTTTCCTGCTGGAAATCCAGCTTAATGGGCATATCCGTCGAAAACTCTATGACAACAATTTCTGATGTCGGCACAGCCGCCTTAACTATCTCCGAGAGGTAACTTAAGCTGAAAGTGGCTTTGGAAGCCTCCTTCGCCGACATCTCCAAGAGCACATCGTCTCCTGCCTTAAATTCGATCGTAGCCCCCATAATGTCGCCTGCCGCGTTCATAACCATCTTTTCTTTGTCCGCCTCGATTCGAACATGGTCGCTCACCAGATTAGCATCCTCTATTGCCTCCCGTAATCCCTCTGTTGTAGTCTTTGCTTTCACGTTGAAGTTGACTTTGGGAGTGGGAACCTCTTCCTCCATTGCCTCCAAAGTAGGCATCTCGAAAGTGCGAGAATAGTTTCCTCTGATCGCAATTTTCAGTTTCCCAGTCTTTTCGTCCAGAGACAATTCAACAGATTCGTCTTTTCCTGTTCTCCTCAGCAACTTCAGCATTTCGCTTATGTTGATGCACATCTTCATGGTTTCGCTGCAAGAATACTCATCGAACACTGTTTTTGGCCACTCGAAATCGACCATGGCGACTCGTGAGGGGTCCATGGCGCGAAGTTTGATTCCTTCGGGAGTGAGGTCGAAGGTGGCTTCGTCGACGAGTATGGAAATGGCGCCCATCATATCCTTCAAAACTTTTGCGTCAGCCATTTTTGCCTTGAACATTATCAAATCTCCGTTATCAGTTATGTTGAGCTACCTACAATTTAAGCTGTTTGATTCCTTCTGGAACCCACATGTGGAGACCATGTTCTAGATTAGAAGCGACGGTTTAGCTGTATTCACGGAAGGTGTAGTTGCATTTTGTGCATCTGAAAAACTGTGTTGACGACTCGTCAGTGCCCCTTGTTTGCACTTGCCAGGCGTATGCAGTATTGTTGCCACATTTGGGGCATTCTATCCTGACTGTGGGTAAAGTACGCAGTTTTTGTTCCTTTTTTCCGATAATAGCTATGGATTCTTGGGGAGAAGGTTTCACGGGTTTGGGGGCAACAGTCGGCTTATCTTCCGTCTTTTTCTTGTAGCCACATTTTGGGCATACAAGATAGAAAACATCCTTTTTTGCCTTTTTTGCGTGCTTTGAAACCAGCCGCATTCCACATTTCGGACAGAATTCCATATCACGCACCACATTTTCTGCGCAAACTCGATTGCAATTTACTCTTTTAAATGTTTTCTCTTGAACGAGTTAATCCAGAAGCTACAATGTGTGCTACTCGCAAAGCTTCGGGAATTAGGCTGCGCGTGGATGTTTTTTTCATGATGTTTTCGGCGTCATCCCGTAAAATTCCTGCTATGTGCATGTAAACAGGGTTCTCCCCCCTTCGAGTCTCAACCTCGAAAAGTTTGCCAGCATTCTCCATAGCACGCCATCTAACCTCAAAATCTGGGAGATTCTTAAGAGCACTTCTTATTTCCTCCAAATCAGGCTTTTCTCGCACCACCGATATAACGGGCAAGTCTACCTTGCGGGAGAGCTCGCTGATGTCTATCACATTGAAGCCAGCGAAGGTGACGCCGTCTAACACTACAACCCGAATTTCACCGTAGTAAGGAGAGTTTTCGATCATTGTAGCTATCTTTTCTGTAGCATCCAGCCCGTCAATGGTTATTTCTGTTCGCATAACTCCTTCAAACCAGCAGCCTCCCCGATAGACGACGCCCACAACGTTTGCGATTCCCTTAGTGCGGGGAACAAACACTCCATCGTCAACACCCAACACTCGAATCTCAGGTTTTATGGAGCGAAATCTTTTAGGAACCAAAACTGTTCATTCTCCAATTCGGCTTACTTAGCCTTTAAATTTTATTCACCCACTTTACTAAGTTAAACAGAAGGGTAGAAGGGAACCACATGTTTGCGTTTGTGCCACAATATGAAAGCCTCAGCCAAGTTTTGATGGATCAGAAACTGGCCTCCTTGGGAGATGCCTACGTGAATTTTCTTTATTCTCTGGCGTTATCTAAAAAGAATGGAGAACCAACTGGAACTAAGGTTAAGGGTCGTTTGCTTGCGGACGCCTTCAAAAAGGCGGAGTTGAGAAAGTTTCTGCCTTCAAGAATCGACCGTCACAAAAAGGCGGATGCTGCTGAAGCCTTGATTGTGTACGCTTGGATAAGGGGTTCGATGACGATGGAAGAGGGCCTGAAAATTCTAGAACAGAACGGAGACAAGGTTGAAGTGTTCAGCCTACTTCTCCTCACCGCAAAGAGGAAGCTTAACCTATAAAACGGTCAGAGGCGAACAGATTGCTTATTTTTGTTTATAATCCTTAGATGCTTTCTTGAAAGACTTCTGGAACTTCTTGCCGAGACCATGAACTTTTTTGGTTGCCTCTTTTATAACGGCTTCCGGATTTTGCTGCTCTTTTGTGCGAATATACAATATTCCGCTGTCAACTAGAGGATGGGGCACATCATAGCCAGCCATCTCGATGGTGTCATCTTCCAGAAGGGTCTTTTGCAGCAGATTTAGAAGGGAATGCCCTGCTCCCTCCACCTCGATTTTCAGTTCATTATCTGTCATTTTCAGGACCTTAACGTTCATTTTGCTCCACCTCATGAGTTACATCCTTTCCATAATCAGTAGATATTTTTCGCCTCTCAAAGTTTCCGCATTCGGAGCATTTCATCCCACGATCTTCCAGATGCAACACATGTCCACATCTTGAACAGAGGGCATAGACTACCCCCAATCCTTTATCCGCTGTCGACAAAAAGACAGACCTGTTTTCGGTGCTAATCACCTTCGCCCTCATGATGTCACCTGCCTTACAGACGTTAAACATGTTGTCCACATAGCCGTGACTTACACCAGAGATGTGCAAAGCGCCCTTGAAAAAGCCTGAAAGCATTTTGTCTCCAATCTGGAAAATGCGTAAAGTTGCGTTCTTGTTTTTCACGTCTAAAGCCAATCCGGTGATTATGTCTCCCACGTGGGGGATGTTTACTGTTTGAACAAGGGGATACACGGAGACCTGTCTGTTTAACATGTCTAACAGAGTGCGCCCCGTTACTTTTGAGTGAATGGTTCCGCCTTCCACGTAGGTTCCGGGTCCAGATGTGAACTCTTCTATGACGCCTAAACGGTCTCCGGGAACAACGAATAGTCCACTCTTTCTTTCAGGTTCGTTCATGAACTTTTCCTTCTACTCTATACAGATCAACTTGGGTAATCTTTTTTTTCTTTGTGTGAAACTTAAACATTCTCGGAATTTCCATTTTCAGGGGAAATATGTTAGTTACTCTTCCTCCGTGCCTCTCAATAAACCTTTTGATAAATTCTCGATTACTTTCTCCACCTTTGTGAAACGAGTAGATTGTGCTACTTAACTCTAACGATTTAGATATGAACCTTCTATCCGCTCGCCTTCGTTGAACCCCAAACGGAGGATTCTGCAGCACGGTATCAAAAGCGCCTTTAACAACATCCACACCTGCTACGGTCCAATGGGTTTTTTCTTTCACACCCATTTTTTCCGCATTTTTCTGCGCCACCCTCACCGCAACACCATCCACATCAACGCCGAAAACTTCTTTTGCACCTAACATAGCGGCGCCTATGGCTAGTCTACCCGTGCCACAACCTAAATCCACCACAGTTTTGCCAACAACATCATCGTAAACGTATGCTGCTAGGTAGAGCGCCTCTGCCGCAACATCTGAGGGCGTGGTATACTGCTCAAGGTAAGCGTTGGGCAGCGGATGGGCTTCAATCTGTGACAGCGCTCGTTCTAGGTCGCGTTTCCGAACCAGCCTCTTGTGAGCAGTTCCTCCCATTTCATTTCCCCCAGCAATACAAGTGCTTCGTTAAGAGACAGAAGAGGTTTACGGAAACTCTGTGCATCATCTAGGGAAAGGCGCGGACAAGCCGTGTTTACAAACGCATCTATACTGGGAAACTGCATCAGGGCGCTGGATGTAACCTCTCTTAAGGCAAGTAATGTAGCCTTCAGTCCATTTTGTTCAAGTTTTTCTTTGATTTTTATCGCGTCCCTCAGTTTTATCTGTCCACTTTTCAGGCTTATCAATACGCCGAAGCTTTTCGCTTTCTTTGCCTCAGAGATGTTAGCCCAACGTTGCTTTATGAGCTGTCTAACTTCATCTTGGATAGAATATGCCCTTTTTTCGTAGGGATCGGCAATTATCGTTGGCTTTCCCGTGGCTAAAGCTACACCCATGGCGTGAAATCTGCCGCCGCCAACAAAAACATACGCCTCAACCTTATCCGAAACGGCTCGGGCGTTGCCAAAATCGCATCCGATCACCTGCCCAGGATATTTAGCGGGATCAGTATCCCCTATAGAAACGGTTTTTCCGGCGGTTTCAAGCATACTTTTCACTTCGTCGAGTTGGTGGACATGCTGAACTGTTGTAACCAAACCAATTTTGCTCCAAGATTCAAGATGAGTCAAAGCTTCCGTTAGAGCTTCTTTGATGCTGATTTTCGCCCTTGCCTCCACATAAACGATTGGCACCGCAGTATGCATGGTCATGGGGGTGTGTCCATAATGAACTATGAGGTCTGCGCCCAGAATTTTTGCTTCTGAAATTGCTAGGTCGCAGGCGCCGTAGCAGGGATCGGTTGAGACAAATGTTGCGGCTCCGGCTTCCTCGATGATGGAGGCTAGGTGAGGAGCCTCAGGTTTTAGTCCTTCCGGAAGCTGCAAGAACACGATTTTGGGCTTCCGCTTCTTTACTTCTCTCTTCAGTCTCTTCTCTTCAAGATCGAAGGACATTGTTCTCATCCACAGTTTACTACAAGGAATAAGCAATTAAGGGTGGCTCCAGCAAGCCAGAGCCTCTTCACGATCCGCCATTGAAAAGCGCAATCAGGTTTATTCGACATTCAGACCGCGGATGCAAATTTCTTCAGTAAGTACTTGGAGTTACCCCTTGTTATTCCTAATTCTTTAGCTATTTCGACGTAATCTTTTTTGTTTCTCTTGATAACTTCGATTAACTCCTTCTCTATCTCTTTTACCGACAGCAAAGTTTCAACAACTTTGTCGGGGTTGACGCCAATAGAATCCAGATGCATAGTCAAGAACTTCAGGAAATCTTTCCCCAGATCACTTGGTGCCTGACCACATATCCCCACAGTTCTTTCAGGATTCATAGAATGAGCCCCCTCGCAAAGCATTTCGATAGATTTAATCACTGCAGGATCAGATTCATCAAACGCCCAAGCAATTTTTTCGCTGTCCCGATCTATCCCGAGGGTTAGCTGGGTGAGGTCGTTGCTTCCTATGCTGAAACCGTCACAGTATTCAGAGAAAACTTTTGGGATGATGCAGATGCTAGGAACTTCAGCCATGAAGATGATGTCCGGTATCTCTAAGCCCTTCTTCTTGAAAGCGTCCTTGATTAATTCAGTTACCTTTTCTGCCTCAGTAATCGTCCTTATGAAGGGAATCATTGGGATTGCGTTTGTCAAGCCTAGCTTGTGTACTTCTGTGAAAGCTTCAAGCTCTAGCGCGTATGCATCGGAGAAGAAGTCGTCGATATATCTTGAAGCTCCCCGGAATCCGATCATAGGATTGTTTTCTTGGAACTCAAGCTCGACCTTATTAACTTCTATTTCTGTTGAATCACAGATAGGACATTTTTCTTGTGGTTTCAAAGATATGCTTTTGCCACATGCGCAATTGATGTCGTAATAGACAGCCCCGGGGAGAGATGCATATTCGTTTGTTTTGAAATCTGAGAATCTAACGATGATTTTGCGAGGCTTGAATGCCCCAGCGATTATTGATATGCCAGTCTTTAGCCTTTTGATGTATTCGTCAGTTAAAGAGTTGATGAACGGGTATCTTTTCTTGACATCGTCAGCCCATCTTTCAGGACCAAGCTGGTCAGCCCTCAAAGCAAACACTGGATGCAATCCTGTGCTTGTTACAACGAATTCGATTCGGACAAGAGAACTGCCCTGAGATGGAAGTTGGCTTATGTGTAAAGCCTCATCAGGACTGCCGATATTCACCATAATCTTTGTGATGGTTTTTGGAATTTTCTTTAGCTCGAACTCTTGCACCTCAAAAGGTATCTCACCGGCGAATATTCTCGCTTCACCACTCGAACAGTCAAGGGTGATCGTGTCTCCATCTTCTAGGCTAAGGGCGCCAACAACACCAACAGCACACGGAATCCCTCTTTCTCTGGAAACTATAGCAGCGTGAGATGTTCGGTTACCTCTCTCACAAATCAGCGCAGAAACTTTTTCGAGGCTCATAATAACTTCCCAATCGGGCGTCGTCATTGAGGTGAGAAGCATCGGCTTTATCCCCTTCTTGTTGAATTCCACAGTCTCCTTCACAGCTTCCTCAGGAGTGGCTGCCTTAGCAACAAGCCCTGAAGCAATCTTTGTTCCAACCGGGATGCCAACAAAAATTGGAGCCACTTTTGGCTCTTTTTTAAGCTTGAACAGAGTCAACACCGTTCTGGTGGCGTGAACAGTTTCGGGTCGCGCCTGCGTTATGAAAACTTCGCCATTTTCGACTGCATATTCCACGTCCATCGGCTTTTTGTAACTCTTTTCTATAGCTGTAACATGATTGGCAACCTGAATTGCTTCATCAACCGTGAGAACCCGAGGATCACGTTCACCAACGGGAATGTCACGATTCGACTTGGTTTTCTCGTCATAAACCATCATTTCCTTTTGAGGGTCTTTAGGCGGGATAGTCCCGAGAACTTTGACTTCGGGTTCTTTAACAAAACCAGTCCAAGAGGCGCTTTCTTTTCCTTGAACTATCATTTCTCCTAAACCATAAACTGCCTGAATAACGCCCACGTTACGGTTGCCAGTGTTAGGGTCTATTGAGAAAGCCACTCCAGACTTTTCTGAATCAACCATGGTTTGGATGACAACAGAGATTAAACCTTGTCTAAGCAGTTCAGCCTCTGACATGTCAAGAATCTTTTTCTTACGCAAATCCTGCCGGTAGTCTATAACTCTCCAGCCGAAAGCAGAAGCAATACACTTCAAGACGTATTTGATAACGTTAGAAGAATCTAAGGGAACATTAAGATATGTTTCAAATTGCCCAGCAAAAGCGGCGGTAGCCATATCCTCGGTAATTCCGGAACTTCTGACGGCAACCCTGTCCCGTCCAACCCGTATCTTCATTATTTCAATCTTTTTCTCTAACAAAGCAATGAGTTTGGGTTGCGTCTTTATGCTTTCGATAACTTTTGTTATTTTCTTCGCAAGCTTTTTAGCTTCATCCTCATTGTCTTTAGCCAATGCAGCATCCAATTCATCTACTAAATCTACAATTGCCGGATCGTTGAGTAGCATCTTAGCGAATTCTGTGGTAGCCATCACAGCATATGGAACGTTACCTTTTCCCAGTATATGGAACAGTTTAGCTAAATTAGCTCCCTTTCCGCCAGTAAATCTTCCATCAGCAGCAATTTTTTCCTCGATATTAACTATCAAGTTCTCAGAAACCAAGTTCATACCCCATACCGTTTATTGATTGATTTATGAGTACAAAACAAAGTGAGGAGCATTCCGTTATTGCTAGTCCCGCCTTCATGGCTAGACCTCTGCAAGTCTACTCCCCCTCAGTTAATCCTCAAGTTTCTCGATAACTACACGACAAGGTGTGGGTAATTTGGCGCCTCCACGTTTCAGCGCCTGCGCGGCAACCTCAAGGCCATCTTCGTTTACGTTAACCATTATAACTGGTTGATTCGATTTCACACGAGCTGCCAGCCCCACGGCTTTGCCAAAAGCATTTCTCATTCCGTCTTGAAGCCGATCCGCATGGGCTCCAAAAATCATTTTGTTTTCTCGGAGCACAACATGTGGGTAAGGTAAAATCCTTAAAAGGTAACTGTTTCCCAGTTTTTCTGAGAGAACTCTGTTAGCTGCTATGCGCGCAGCTTCCAGAGCGTTGTGTCGAATCTGAACTGTCTTCTCGGCGATCAATCGGGCTTGATACTTATAGCTACCGGACGTATCGCCCATAGTGAATTTCACTATTTTTGAGGAGGGAGAGCCTCGGATGTATTTTTTTCTGGTATAGGCTTGTCCCTTTACCTCCCGATAGTTATGAGCCTTCATTGTTCATTCCTCACATGCTCTGCTCATCATAGTTAAACAGATATTATAAAAACTATTCTATATTCGATATAATGATTTGCAAAAAACAAGAAAAAGCGGCACTTTCTACGGGATTTTTCTTCACGGTCAGCAAATACCTGCTCAGTTGAGGGCGCGAGTTAAAACAGATGGGGGGTTATACTTTTCTACGTGCCCAGCAACATGACTTTAAAACTTTCTAAGAAGCTCATTCGCTAAAATCCCGAAGTCTTCTGGCGCCAATTCCCGCACTCTCTTCGCGCTGTAAACTGTGGAATCAGCCAATTCCACCGCTTCTTTTCTGGTTATTTCATGTTTGCGTAAGAAGGGAATCAAGCCGTTTCTTACCTTTTTGTTTCGCTGAGTGAAAAGCGTTCGAACAAGCTCAAAAAACGTTTTTTCATCGTCCACAGGGAAGGGGGGATTCCGAGGCTTCAGGCGTACCATCATGGAGTCCACGTCTGGCGGGGGATGAAACATTGTTCTAGGGACATAATCCAGAAGTTCCACTTCAGCCCTGTAGTAGATAGTAACGGTTAGCCTCCCGTAATCTTTGCTTCCCACCGAAGCCGCTAATCTCTCCGCAAACTCCTTCTGGAGAATAAGAACTGCCCACTCAAATTTCCTTTCTAGAAGGCGAAATAGAAGCGGAGATGAAATGGAGTAGGGAGGAGCGGAAACAACCTTGTTGAAGGGAGGAAGAGAAACCTTGAGGATGTCGCCTTCTATCAAATCTACATTCGGCAGACCGCGAATTTGCTCCCTCAAGATTCCCACAATTTTGGGGTCAACTTCAACCGCAACGACTTTCTTGCATTCGCTGGAAAGAAGCTGTGTCAGAAAACCGAACCCTGCACCAACTTCTAAGACAACATCATCCTCAGTTAAAGAAGCATGGGACACTAACCGTTGCAGCATATCCGAGTTCACTGCAAAGTTTTGCCCCAAACGTTTTTTTGGGAAAATGCTGTAAAGGCGAAGAAGATGCTTCGCCCTTCGAAGAAGATTAAGTTTTTCCACTAGGGCGCTCTCGTAAACAGCCTATATTTGCTCTCGCCAGCCAGCTCCTCCAAAATTCTTCTCGTAATGAGCCTGGAGGGGTTAGGCATGTTGGCGCGATTCTGTAAATCCTCTAGGTTCTGGAAGGGTTTCCGGTCTCTTTCATCGATGATCTGCCACATGTATTTCTTCCCGATACCCGGAATCAATTCTAGGGCATGCATTCGGGGGGTTATTGCCTGTGCTGTGTTGAAGAAGTTGATGAACCACTTTTCTCGATTAAGCACTATCTTTTCTACTGTTCCAGAAAGTTCCATCTTAGCGTTGGAGGTTAAATCTTCATAGTTAATTCGCCCAATGATGTAGGTTATTTTTCTCCGCGAATCTTTCCCAACGTATACTCTGTCGGAAGTCTTGAGAACAATACCGTCTCTGGCAATTGCCTCAAGAAAGGTGAAGTATTCTTCGCCCACTACCTGAATCAGCGCCCCTGCTCTGTATCCTGGTCTAGCTCCTGGTCGTCCATGAGGAAGATAATCCAGAACGTAAGCATACTCTTCGTATCTCTTCTCGCTTTTTTCCACTCTTTCTCTGCCCCCGAAATGGTAACAACTAGTTTGGAAGTATATAGTTAAAAAGTCCCTTATTCCTTTTTTCTATACTTGTTCAAAAAGACCAGTATTTTTTCTAGTTTAGAGCTTTCAATTATCCTGCGCCCCCCAGACAAAAACACTCTGATTTCCTGGATGCTTTCGGGCATAGCATTTACTATTTGCACAGCCTCTTCTTCTTCCACTTCGAATTGTTCCATAAACTCCTTCACGATAGTATCCACTTTGTCAGAGTCAACTTTGGCGAATTTTGTTGCATAGTCAAGGGACCTTCTCTGGAACTGATCCAGCCGCTCCTCACCGATAGCTTCCAAGGCTTCTTTTACTTGGGGAACCGTGATGATGCGTTCTTTCAGAGCCTTTCGCGCCATTTTTAGGCCTCCTTATGGGGTGTAATGTGTTCTGGGCGAACTATTATCTCCTTAGTTGCCTTTCCTTGGGTTACATTAACGACGTAACTTCTTCCTCGTTTCTCAGCGATAACGCCGATTTTGCCGTGGAATCTTCGATGAGGCATGCCTTTGTGAACACTGGGGTCTAGTTTAATCACAACCTTTTCTTCAGGTTCATACTCGCGTAATACTCTGCTTAGTCCTGTTTTTCCCCGTTCTCTAGGTTTCCTCTTCAAGAGGTAACGGGTTTTTCTTCTGTAACCTTTCGCTTTTCTTCCCAACTTAAGATTCCTCCACGATAATCTTTAAAACGTCTAACTCAAGAGGCTTTGCTTCAGCGTTGATAATAGAGGCTACGCTGGGGACTGTTCGCCCTTCATCGCCGCTTATCAACTCTTTGATGTAAAGCCCTCCTTGACAACGTATCTTCATTTCTGCACGGTTAGGTGCCAACCTCTTTATCTGCGTCTCATATATGTACTTTTCTCGAACTAGGTCCGCTCTTCTATGCAAAACACGCAACGGTGTTTGCTGACGAATGACAGAATTTGCCAATGTTTTCTTTACAGTCTCCAACTCTTCATCCAAAACGTCCCTGTCAAAATCAACAAGAACTTTATAGATTTTCTTGGATGCCTCAGCCTTCTTCAATCGCCTAATATCATTTTTATTGGCGAAACAAAGATTCAAAACCTCGACTTTGCCTCGGGCTTGACTATTAACGAGCTCCGTGATACTCTGAAGGTCTATGAGCCGCCTCCGAGGCTTTTTGATTTCCATAATGAATGGCCTTCCAGTTCCCAGCATCTGAGCATCCACATCTTCTCGTCCAGCCGCATGAAATGCCACATCTTCTCCCCCAGTTTTTTCCAAAAGTGGTCCTGCAATAATCTCTTCAACCGATTCTGAATACATCTTTCCGGTCCCATCGCATTTCGGGCAGCCCTCACCCCTACAACGTCTGCATAGCCACTTTGATTGAGGGATATTGCGAACAAGCTTCCTGTATGCCCCCCTGACATAGAGAGGGTTAGATTGAAGAATAACCTCTCCAGTGAAGGGCCTGACCAGAACCACCACATCAGGCTTTTTGTATTCAGCCGGTTTCTTTGTAGCCGCAGCGATCTTTTTTCCGATGTCTCGGCTGAATTCGTTCCGCATGCTCTCTCCATGCCCCACCTCAAAACTGGCTTTGAACTCGTCTTCCCTCTCCTCAACTACTGTCGGCAGTTCTACACCAACGAGGAAGGTAGTATACTCGTATTCTTCAAGTGTCTCCAAGGCGTTTTCCACCAGCGTATCCACGCTTTTGAATAGCCCTTGGCAGAGGTAACATTCCCTCTTTTTTCTAGCTCTCTTTCTCATGTTCCGGAGTATCTCAGCAGCCATATCGAAAGAACCATTCGACGCCAACATCCTGAGATTGGAGAATCCTGCTTTCTTGCCGGAAAGCGCTAGCTGATGATTTTTCATTGTGAGGATGAGCTTGAGGGTTTCGCCTCGTTTTTGGTCACTCAGCCCATATCCAAGGAGAGCGAATTGTCTACCTAAACATTGGTCGCAGAGAGGGTGCGCCTCAAGCATTTTTTGCGCCTTTTTGAGTATCTCCATTGAATTTTCCTCGTTTAAGGCAGTAAATCATCTATCAGTTTTCAGATTTTTTTCAGGTTCCTGGAAGACCTTTTCCGAAAAAGGGAAGTTTCTTTCTTCTAAAGGTTTTCATCATTTTTCTCATTTGGTTATACTGCTTTATCAGCGCCTTTACTTCCTTCTCTGTGGTGCCTGATCCTCGGGCAACTCTACGAATCCGGGATGAGGAGAGAATCTTGGGTTTTTCCCTTTCTTTTGGCGTCATAGACTGAATTATTACCCGAAATTTCTTGAGGGTGTCTTCAGCTAGGTTCATCTGTTCGTCAGGGATGTTGTAGCTCATTCCGGGAATCATCTTCAAGAGACCCTTTAAGGGGCCCATTTTCTTCATAGACTCGAACTGTTCATACATGTCCGTGAGAGTGAACTTTCCGCTCAGAAAGGCGCGAGCCTTTTTCTCAGGCACCTTCACCTCTGCTTCACGCACTTTGTCAACGAGGCTCTGAAGGTCCCCCATGCCCAACAGCCTGCCTACAAATCTGGAGGGAACAAAAGATTCAATGTCGCCAAGCTTTTCACCTGCACTGATGAACTTTATAGGCGCTCCGATGGCAGCCACCGCTGATAGGGCGCCGCCTCCCCTAGCAGAGCCATCAAGTTTCGACACTAGAATAGAGCCGATTGGCGTGGCTTCGTGAAATGCTTTAGCCTGCACAGCTGCCTGCTGACCGATGGTTCCGTCGATGACCAGAATCGCTTCGTCGGGCTTTATAGCCTTCTCCAGCCGTTTCATCTCATCAATCAAGCCCTTCTCTTCTTTGTGGCGACCAGCAGTGTCAACAATAACGACGTCATAATCCTTGAACTGCTTCAAACCCCGTAAAGCGATCTTCTCGGATTTCTTTTCTTTCGGTTCACCATACACTGGAATGTTTATTCTATCTGCCAGTTGCTTCAACTGGTCGTAGGCTCCAGGCCGGTAAGTGTCGGTGCAAACCAGGGCGGTTTTTAAGCCTCTTTTTTGGAAGTATTTCGCCAGTTTTCCTGAGGCAGTGGTCTTTCCTGACCCCTGGATCCCCACAAGCATGAGAACCGTCCTTTTCCCAGGTTCGATCTTCAACGAGGCCTGTTTTTCGCCCAGAAAACGGGTTAACTCTTCGTAAACCACCTTTACTATATGCTCTCGTCTAGAAACTCCGGGTGGGACCTTCTCTTTCAGTGCCCGTTCTTCTATTCTCTTTGAAACTTCGAGAACCAGTTTAACGTTAACGTCTGCTTGTAGTAGTGCCCGCTGGATGTCGCGGGCAAGCTCCTTCACGGTTTTCTCGTCCATAACTGGCGCTTTGAAAATCTTTTTAAGAGCAGTATTAAGTGAAGAGCCGAGGCGATCCAGAACCATCTTTTCTCCCATCTAAAAGTAGAATCGCCTTTTATAGCTATTTAGCTTGCGGCATCTGCATTCCCTGAAAAAACACTGTTTTCAACAATGAACCTCTATTAGGTTCCTAATATGAATGCTAGCGGCTTTTTTGTGCCATGTTTATGCTTTAGATTTTTCAGAAAAAAGCTGTTTTTCAACAATCATCTGTTATTAGTCTCCTAATAGGCGGAAAGAATGTGTGAGCAACAGGCACAGAAGTGTGAATAAATCAACAGGTAACTAACGAGTTTTCGTCTCCGCGTTGCCAAGATCGCATACAGGTAGCTATTGATGCGGAAAAGATGAAAATCTCCTTCAAAGGGGGCATACTGGAGGTACGGTTCCCAAGAAAAAAGAGCTAGGAAATCAAAGTTTATTGTCTGAAGCCTCAGCTCTGCTCGTTTCGTCACAAATCTAACGGCTCTTCTTACATCATCGGCTTCATGAAACATCTCTTTGACTCTTCTAATGAGCCTTTCCAACGCTTTCCAAGGCTGAAGCTATAATCAACGGGAACGCTATGGTAACGTCGCAAATGACTGTCACCTCTTTTCCCTCAGGTTTCACTTTTCCCCAGCTGATCGCCTCTTTCAAGGTGGCTCCGCTTAGTCCACCGGGTTCCGGTCGATCCATGGTAATCTGGATTGCACGGTCGACGCCTTCTCTGAAGGTGTTGGCGAAGAGGGCGAAATGTTTGGGCCAGCCTCCCCCCAAGATTATTATTCCAGATTTCTTGGCTTCGTAAACAATGTCAACGAGTTTGTGGGTGTCAAGAAGCGGGTCTATCCGCAATTTTTTGTCTTGCCCGAACATCCACATGTGGAAGCCGGCTATGGAATCCACTAATCCAGGGCTTATTATGGGAACCTGTTTCTTTGCTGCGGTGGCGAGGATGGACCCTGGATCGGAGATTCTTTTGCCTATTTCGAAAAGAAGCTGGTTAGTAGATATGCGTTCTCTCTTCTCTTCAGGTATGCTTTCCAGAGTCTTGTATATCCATTCTTCTAGGCCCTTGAAGGCGTCCTGTGCGATGTAGATGTCGCCTATTCGTCCGATGTCTTTGTCTTTTAGTTCTTTGTCTTCGGCAAGAAAGGTGCCTATCCAGTGACGGTGACCAAGGGATTCCACCATGTCATGCACCATGTTAGCGCCGGTGGTCACAATTGCATTCACGTATTCCTGTTCGACCAGATCTCTGATGATTTGCCTCATTCCACCCGGAACTAGAGGACCCGCTAGGGTCAAGAACACAGTATAATCCTTGTCACTGAACATCTCTTTTACGATTTCGGCTGCCTTGCTAATGCTTCCGGCGCCAAGCACTCCGCACTCATTCATTTCAGAAACGAGATCGCCTACGGTTAAGCCGTCCTTCAGTCGTATATGTTTTACTTGCTTCAACTCTTTCCGCCACAGTTAAAAAGGTTCTAACATGTAAAGAAGAGTTGCGGTTAGCGTTTTAAAAAGGTAGTCACAGAAAAGTGGAGGGCTTAGCCCTTTGTTCGTGTTATCCTTGTTCTGCCCAGAATAGTCCAATATTCAACTTCAACGCCGGAATCCAGTTTAGATTTCAGTTCTTCATCTTCTGGATAAGGTGCTTCAGTCATCCCATAAGTTTCCAAGTCCATCAACTGAACTGCAGAGGGCAACAAGGCGATAACTTGTCCAGTTTTTTTCTCTATGAGGGGAACGTCAACCTGTGCACTTACAGGCTTCACGATGGTCTTTTTTGTTTCGTCAAAGACGCTTATGGCTACGATGCGAGCTTTTGCGGCGCCATGTTTTCCGGGTTTCGATTTAGTGTAACTCACTATTTTGCATGGTTTATCATCGATTATTATGTAGCTGCCGACTCTTAGGGCGCCAACATCCATAGGCTTGCTCATGTTATCTGTTCTCCTGTTAGAAGAATTTCACGTATTTCTCTGTTAATAATCTATCGCCTAAAATATGATTCATGAAATGAGAACAGTTAGTAACTTAAAAATAGCCAGTTTCACATCTTTCATATTCTGGGTGCAAACCGCAAAGTGGATGGGAATCAATTACATGAAAGTACTTGTCCTTGATACGTCAGCGTTCATTGGCGGATTTGACCCTCTCACAGTCCCAGAGGAGCAATATACGGTTCCAGAGGTTAAGAATGAACTTATTGAAGACTCCATGAATTGGATGAGATTTAATGCAGCTGTAGAAAGCGGCAAGTTAACGGTTAAGAGTCCGAAAAGTTCTGTGGTTGACGAGGTTAAGGAGGCTTCCATGAAGGTTGGGGACATACGTTATCTTTCTGAGGCGGATTTGCAGGTTCTGGCTCTGGCTTTGGAGCTGAAAGGCAACGGGTTAATTCCACTGATTGTCACCGATGACTACTCGATACAGAATGTGGCCAACAAAATCGGTATCGGATTCACGTCGTTGATGACTTTCGGAATCAAGTTTCGGTTCAAATGGATACTATATTGCCCCGCATGCTTTCGTAAGTATCCCCCAGATTATGAATTCAAAGTTTGCGAAGTCTGCGGAACCGAACTGAAACGGAAGCCCAAGAAAAAAACGCGACTATAAGCTAGAGGAAATGGCGCCGGGGAAGGGATTTGAACCCTTGTGGCGCATGGCACCACCGGTTTTCTTCTGACTCGTGGTTGAGTCATTTCGAGACCGGCACATTACCGCTCTGTCACCCCGGCAACCAAAATTGTAGAGTTTGTTGTGGCTTAAAAGAGCTTTCGCCCAGAAATGATAGGAACAGTTAACAGAATGATGTGTGAAGTTTTTCTTTTCTTTGTTCTAAGCAGATGTGTTTTAGCCAGTTTTTGTTGTCGGTGTTTGGGTAATCTTCTCTGTAGTGGGTTCCTCTGCTTTCTTTTCTGGTGTGGGCGGCTTTTGTTATGAGGCAAGCCACGGTTAGCATGTTCTTCAATTCAAGAAACTGCGTGTTCACACCTTTCCCGCCAAGAGCATCCACTCTTCTGTTTAAATGTTCCAGTTTTCTAAGCATAAGGCTCATGTTTTCTTGGTTGCGGATTATTCCCACGTAGCGCCACATAGAAGTTCTCAATTCCGCTCGGATATCCTTCAATTCCTGATTTTCTATATCAGAGAATACAGTTTCCTTTTGTTGCGGCGGTGCTCCAATTTTGTTCCTCAGATAATTTTTTGCCTTTTGTGCTCCTAAAGAAGAGAACACAACCGATTCCAGCAACGAATTGCTTGCTAGGCGGTTAGCGCCGTGAACCTCAGTGCAGGCGCATTCTCCAAAAGCCAAGAGATTAGCTAGAGTAGTCTCTCCGTACTCGTTTGTTTTGATGCCCCCGCAGATATAATGTGCAGCCGGAGACACCGGAATCAGATCCTCTGTAATATCTATGCCATACTTCAGGCATTCTTGATGAATCATGGGAAAACGATCTAAAATGAAATCTTCTCCTTTATGGCGGATATCCAGGTAGACAGAGCCCTTCTTGAGCTCATTGAATATTGTTCTGGATATGATGTCCCGGGGGGCAAGCTCGCCCCTGCTATCATAGCCCCCCATGAACCGTTCCCCCCTTTCATTCACAAGAATTGCTCCTTCGCCACGAAGAGCCTCTGAGATCAAAAAGTGGGGGGCATCAGGCTTATTCAATGCTGTAGGATGAAATTGCACAAACTCCATATCCTCAATTTTGGCGCCTGCTCTGAAGGCCATGGCTATTCCGTCGCCTGTGGCAATTTCGGGGTTTGTGGTGTTCTGATAAAGGTAGCCGATGCCTCCGGTAGCTAATATGGTAGCTCGCGCAAAGATGTCAATTATCTTTCGCTTTTTTATATCCAATATCTTCGCGCCAATGCATTCTGTGTTGTTTAGGAGGAGGTCGATGGCGAAGCAGTTCTCGAAAACTTTGATGTTCCTGTTTTCGCGGATACATTCAGTCATTTCTTGCTCTATTTCTTTTCCAGTTGTATCTCCAGAATGCAGCACTCGGGCTATGCTGTGTCCGCCTTCTGTAGTCAAGTGAAGTTCATTGTTTTCTTTGTCGAATTTTACTCCGAAAGACAGAAGGTTCTGAATAGCTTCTGAACCGTTTTCAGCAAGGATTTCTACTACCCGTTTGTTGGATAATCCGCATCCAACTTTCAATGTGTCTTCGATATGTAACTGAACAGAGTCTTCTTTTCTGGTTACTGCGGCTATTCCGCCTTGGGCTAGGTTCGTGTTTGATTCCATGATTTCCTTTTTTGTTACAACAGTTACATTCCCATACTTGGCAGTGTTCAGGGCAAAATTCAATCCCGCTATGCCGCTTCCAACCACCAAGTAATCCGTGTTCAAAGCGTCATCTCCAAGCTCATATCTAAAACCCGCGCAGAATGAGTCAGATACCCCAAGGACACAACATCGATTCCAGTTCCAGCATATTCTCTTATATTTTCGGGGGTTATCTCGCCCGACGCCTCCAAAAGCACACAATCATGAAGGGCGTCTTCACGAAGAGTCTCAAGGGTCTCCTCTATTGCTGTAGGCAGAAAGTTGTCAAGCATTATAATGCAGGGTTTCTTCAGCCGTAAAGCTTCAAACTTTCTTGCCGCTCTAACAGCCTCTTCGTGGGATGTTACCTCAACTTCTATGAAACCAGCCCTATCAGCAAACACTGAGGCTTTGGCTATTGCCGTTTCAATGTAATCTTTTATTCCCTCGCTCTTCAGGGTCTCAAGATGATTGTCTTTGATTAGGATGGAGTCCCAGAGCCCAAATCGGTGAGTTAAACCCCCGCCCAGAAAGACTGCCTTCTTGTCAATATATCTCAAAGTTGTTTTTCTTGTTGCCGCTATTCTGGCATCATAATCTTTCAGCAGATCAGCTAAACGCTTGGTTTCTGTGGCAATCCCGGACATTCTCTGGAGAACATTTAAGCCTATTCGTTCTGTTGCCAGAATGTCTTTTTGTCCGCCTTGAATCTCCAGAACAGCTTCTCCGCTCAAGACTTCTTCGCCGTCTTTGGTGCAAACGACTACTTCGAGACTATTCTTCTGGAGAAACCAGTTTACCTCCTCGATTCCCGCGATGACTCCTGACTGTTTGGCTTTCAGGACCGCTTTTCTGGGTTTGTTTTCGGTTAGAATTGCTTCGCTGGTTATGTCTCCAGCTCCAACATCATTCCAGTATTCGTTTTCAAAAAAAGCTTCTAACCAAAGGAGATACGTCTGATTGTTTAAATCGAGTTCCTTGCCTTTCTGGTAAGCCAACTCAACAAGTTTTTGCCTGTCCAAGGCGTCAAGCCACATTTAACATTCTGTCTAGAGCCTTTTTAGCTCTGACCCTTATATGTTCTGGAACTGTGACTTTAAACTGCTCCTTCTCTAGAGCAGCCAAAACAAGCTCCAGCGTAGTTTTCTTCATTTGCAGACATGTGCCTCCTGGCGGTGCTTGGTAGAAGGTTCTATCTGGAAACATGAGCCTCAGCCGCTCTATCACGCCTACCTCCGTGGCTATGATGAAAGTGTTATCTAGGCTATTTTCCACGTAGTCGACCATGCCAGTTGTGCTAAAAACTTCGTCAGCCAAATCCACAACTTCAGGGATACATTCGGGATGAACCAGAACTTTTGCATTTACATGCATAGCTTTGGCTCGGATAAGACCCTCAGGAGAAAACTTTCTGTGAACATAACACCATCCATCCCAAGGAATAATTTTCTTGTCGGTATGCCTCATCACATAATTTGCTAAATTAGAGTCAGGCACAAATATGACCTCAGTCTCCTCAAGAGAGTTAACCACTTTTACGGCGTTTGCGCTAGTGCAACAAATATCTGATTCCGCCTTCACATCCGCGGTTGTATTGACATAGCTCACAACAGCGGCGTTAGGATGTTTTTCCTTTAACTTTCTTAAACCATCGATATCAACCATGGCAGCCATCGGGCACTTTGCCAGCTTGGTTGGAATCAAAACTGTTTTTTCAGGATTCAGAATATAGGCGGATTCCGCCATGAAGTCAACGCCACAAAAGACTATGATGTCTGCATTGGTTTCTGTTGCCTTTTTGCTCAACCCGTAGGAATCGCCAATGAAATCTGCTACCTTATAGATTTCTGGTCTCTGGTAGGTGTGGGCCAGAATCACAGCGTTTTTCTCTTTTTTCAGTCTATTTATCCGCTCAATCAGGTTCTTTTCTTCCATTCTGCCACACTACTTATCCCAAGAGGGTAGAGGCATCTCACAATTTAAACATGTTATGGAAGCTTTGGCATGACAAGGTCAGCTATATCCACGCTATTGCCGTAAATTCGGTGTATCGAAGAAGCAACGGCGAGAAGATGGCGCCCCACTTCAGCGGGAAGGTCTAGAATAGCTGTTTCAATCTGATGGAAGATGGATTCAACCTTTTCTCTTTCAGACCTCACTGACTCTGCAACAGAAATGTTATGATAAAACACGGCGTTTATGGCATTCTCATGAGACTCGTAGGTAACCTTGTGGAGTTGAAGAATAAGCTCTGAAAGATTATCTTTAATTTTGGCACCGGCTAACTTGATCACAGTTTCACCGATAGCGGCAGAGTGGTCGCCTATTGATTCAACTAAACTCGCTGCCAAACGATAATCCAAACAATCAATCGGCAAAATACCGAGTTTTTCGCTTAGCCCCGGATTTTGAATAACGGTTCGAAGAACCCGCACCAACAGAAAATACAAGCGGTTAACTTCGTTGTCTCGTGCAACAACGTTTTTAGCCAGTTCCACATCGCCCTCAAGAAGAGCAGTCACGGCGTCACGATGCACCCCTGAAACTATTGAATATTCTCTTCGAAGAATCTTTTGGGGCGGAAAAGTAGAGGGCTCCAAGAGACACTGCATAACAATGTTTGAATGATTCTCCTCAACGATCTCCAGACCAACCAAACGAGTTGACGCCTGTTTCACCCGCTCACGGTCCAAGGAGCTGATTCGGTCTTTAGCTTGAACCTGAATAACATCATAGCCCAACAAATATTTCTCAATGACCACACGATCAAGTAAGGGAGAGGGGGTAATCATCGCCACCTGAGGGGTTCGTTCTACATTATATTTCGGATTGACAACAAGGGAACCATCAGCAGTCTCGGTTATAGAAACAACGGTTCCACGATCAAGTCCGTTTCGTTCAGCCCAATCTTTAGGGAGGCACACGAAAAAGGTTCCGCCACTTGTTCTTTGAATCTTTCGGAGATCCATCTCTAAATCCTCAAGCAAATATTGAATTAATTTAAAGCAGAACGCATTATTAAGAGTTAACCAAAAAACATTTGAATCATAGAAAAATATCTTAACAAGTATAAACGCTTCCCGTTGAAGGAAAAACTTCAGAAAAACAGCTTTTGTCAACTGTAAAGAACAGAATTAATAGGATGCAACGCACATATTACCGATTCAACAGAGGAATCAAACGAGGAAAAAAACATGAGTGAAGGCGAAAGGCTACAAAAAGCCGTTTCCTTCACAATAGCTTCTGGATACCAACTGGACAAAGAAGCTTTCGAATTCCTGAATATAGTAGCTGAAACAGAAGATCCTCTCCATTTAATGGAAGAAGCTGTCAGAAAAATCAGAGATTTACCTCAAAAATTTCTGTTCATAGACCGAAGCTTTCTGGAGGCTATGAAAAGAGAGCCTTGTGTTAAAGAAGAAAAGCCGCTTCAAAGCAAGGCGGTATCACTCACATCAAAGAAGAGTTTTAGACCATACGCTAAAGATGTTGAAGGTGAAATGAAAATTCTCATGGACCCGACAAAAAAAATATGCACAACAGGATCCATCAACGAATATCTGGAATATTTCAAAGACAGGTTTGAAAGGTTAAAGAAGATTCTTAGAAAAAGGATGGATACAAAAAGCGCCATACCCATATCAGTTGCCCTAAAGGCGCCGACCAAATCTAAAGTTAACATTATAGGCATGGTTACGGAAAAGATAGAATCCAAAGAAAGACTCTTCGTGAAAATCGAGGACCTAGAATCAAGCGCCACCATACTTGTATCTCCAAACTTAAGCAAGGAAATCATAGAAAAAGCTCGTTCTATACTC
This sequence comes from Candidatus Bathyarchaeota archaeon, assembly GCA_050123155.1. GTDB lineage: Archaea > Thermoproteota > Bathyarchaeia > Bathyarchaeales > Bathyarchaeaceae > Bathyarchaeum. Next base: position 226,985 of record JASFHP010000003.1, read on the forward strand.
TTAGATCAAGTTATTTGTGTAAATGCAATAAAAGGAAACAATGACCTCATAATCGCAAAAGACTTCATCCTGCCAGAGATGCCACAGAAGACGCCCCACAAAGCCTCAATCCCAGTCTACGCTGCTCTAATATCAGATCTTCATGTTGGAAGCAAAAAATTCATGGAAAAAGAATTTAATCGATTTCTAAGCTGGCTAAAAGGAGAAAGGGGCAACCAGAAACTCAGAAACATATCCAGCCACATTAAATATTTGGTGATAGCAGGCGACATTGTAGACGGCGTAGGAATATATCCGGGGCAACTGGAAGGGCTAGCGATAACGGATATTTATGAACAATACAGGGAAGCCGCAAAATTTCTTGAGCAAGTTCCTGAATATATTGAGGTAGTAATTATCCCCGGCAACCATGATGCATCTAGAAAGGCATTACCGCAACCAGCAATACCAAAAGAGTACGCAGAACCGCTACATGAAGCACGAAAAATACATTCGCTTGGAAGCCCGTCCACCATCAGCCTCCACGGGGTAGAGGTACTTCTGTTTCACGGACGGAGCTTGGATGATATCGCCGCCGTTGCCCCAAACGTCAGCTTTGATACTCCAGACAAATCTATGAAGCTTTTGTTAAAGAGCAGGCACCTTGCGCCCATTTACGGAGAAAGAACCCCCATTGCCCCAGAAAAACGGGATTTTATGGTCATAGATAGAACACCGGACATCTTCCACGCTGGACACGTTCACGTGCTAAAATGTAATAGGTACAGAGGAACGCTTATTGTAAACTCGGGGGCATGGCAAAAGCAAACAGACTTTCAACAAAAAATGGGGCTTGTTCCTACCCCGGGAATAGTGCCGATAGTAAACCTTCAAACATCTATGATTTCAACAATAGATTTCACGGAGTCCTGGTGAACACCATCAAAACCGTTAGTTAACCCATTTTTCAAATTCATTGCATGCCGGTGATACAGTTAGGGACATAGGCTAGCAGTTCCTGAAATCGATCATTATCGGTGAAGACCTTCCTGACAAGACTGCGGCCTATGCCTAAGCGGATTTTTTTTGTGCGCCCATGCCGACCCATGCTCACAACACGCGCATTCAGTAACCCTATCATATCTAACTCGCTGATTAGACCGCTTACTCGTCTCTGTGTCAGTGGTGAGAGACTGGATTGGTCACAGAGTTCGCAGTATATTCCATAGATGTCTCCAGTGATTGTATAGCTAAGTTTTGTTTTGCCCAATAGGTAAACACTACATAAAACTAGTTTGGAGTGCACCGGAAGATTTTCTAAAACCTCAACTATTCGATCATGCTCCACTCGTTTCTCTGCCTGCCGCACGTTATCTTCGTTAACACATGTTGCACCTTCCCGTTCTGCCAATTCGCCTGCAACACGGAGGAGGTCTAAAGCTCGTCTGGCATCGCCATGCTCTGCAGCAGCCAATGCAGCACATAACGCCACAGCGCTATCTAGTAGAGCCCCTTCAGAAAACGCTAGCTGAGCACGTCTCCAGAGGATATCTTGGAGTTCAGCTGCGTCATAAGGTCTAAAAACCATCTCTTCTTCACTTAAGGAGCTTAGAACGCGTGGATCCAAAAACTCCTTGAACCGGAGGTCGTTTGAGATTCCTATTATGGCTGTTCGTCCGTGACGAAGAGTCTCATTTATTCTGGTTAACTCGTAGAGCAGGCTGTCGCCACGAGCCTTTATAAGTGCATCAATTTCGTCGAGGACAACTATGAAGATTTTTCTTTGCTGGTCTAGGCCCTCTTTGAATCGGTCAAAAACTTCCCCGACAGCCAACCCTGTGAAAGGAACCCTCACATCTAAAGCATTACATAAGCTTGAGAGAACACGATATTCAGTGCCAGCTAGACGGCAGTTTACGTAACAAATTTCGATAGATGCTCCTAGTTCATGTGCCTTAGAGGCCAGTTTGCTCAGAACATATTTGGTGACTGCTGTTTTTCCTGTTCCAGTTTTTCCGTAGATGAAAGTGTTGGAGCAGGGGGAACCTCTCAGGACTGGCGCAACTATTCCACCTAAACAGCGGATTTGTTCATCGCGGTGGGGGAGTTTGTTGGGGATATAATCATGACGTAATACTTCGCGGTCTTTGAAAATGTGAGTACTAGTCAGAAAACGGTTGAAAACGTCTTCAAGTGTATCAGTTTCGGTCAGTCTGGTAATCTCTCCTCTAAGGTGGGTGGAATTAGTGCCTCGATTGTGTTTCCAGTAGATAAGAACTCTCGTAAAAAAAAGTAGACAAGGTGCACAAAAAACTAAAGGGAGACAAGACTTCCGGGGTAAAACAGGTTTTAGGTTGTTTGTATATGTTGAATTGGTTGTATAGACACTCGCACCCCTCTGTTTCATGTGGAAAAAATAAGGATTCTCCGCGGTTTAGACAAGAAAAGAATCATTTTTCACGAAGATAATATTATTATAGAAAAGAATCTCGTGGGCACTATAGTTAATTGTAGTATTTAGCGTTACTTGTTGAAAATACTAGATTTGTTCGTTCAATTTTTTGTTTGTGAGCTTGAATATTGAGTCTAGATAAACTTCTTTGTTACAATGGAAACGAAGGGGTCTGAGTCTCAAACAGCTCTAAGAAACTGACTGTTTCCTTTTCATGTGACTATTTCCACGAAGAGTCTCCCCTATTTACTAGCTGGATTGCTGTTTACTTCGCTGTGAAAGTTTGTTAAGCTAGACAGTAAATTCAGGCTTTTTTTCATCTGTTTTGGAAAAGGGGCTAGATTTAACCTTTTCACGTGTATAGAGACAACCCCTTGGTTTCTACTGGAAAACAGGAACCATACCTGCTTGCTTTTTATTTAACAAATGCTAACCGTAGTGAAGTCTGTGAACCTAATAAACTGCAAAATTCGCTTATTTCCATTTTTTAAACCCATTTTAGGCTTTTTTACTTGACACTGTTTACCACAATATCTATAACTTGTGAATGTTAACTAGTTAACACTAGATGGTGCATGGTGTGCCCGCTAAAAAAATGCGCATAGAAGTCTTCAATGATGGAGACCGTTACACGATAACCTTTGAGGGTCAGGTTACGAGAGATAAGACTCTTCGTCTACTTGATTTAGTCGAACTATTGGGGGGCATGCCAACAGTAAACTCTGAAACACCTCGTTCCATGTCTGAAATGTCTAAGATTGAAAAGGTTCGTTTGGTTGCAGAAAAAATTTTTCCTGTAGGCTGGTTTTCTTCAAAACAATTGCAGGCGGCGTATGAAAAGCAGTTTAATGAACCAATCCGCTTGAGCACCGCATCAACCTATCTGTCTCGCCTATCAGACCGGGGGTTCTTCAGTAAACAAGGCGCCTCAAATAAACTACGTTACAAAATTGTGACTCCAATCTCGACCTATCAGGTTCACGAAAGATAATAAATAACTTTAAACCAAATATTTGACGCTAGATTGTACAGCTCTTCGTGTTTGAGGAGAAAACCGCATATGAGTAAGATTCAAGACGATTTGGTTGAATTGAAAACAAAGCTTAAAGCATACGTTGATAGTGGTCGCCAAATAGGCTTTCGGGATGTTAAGCGTCAACCATTGATTGTCACTAAACCTGACAAAACCAAAATTAAACCCCTGAAGAAAATCAAACGCTGTAGTTCACGGTTTTTGGCTGTAGACTGCTCTACCCGAATCTTGAAACGCGCCCACAACTGGGGCATTTACTTGCTACGGGTTGCATACGCCACTGTGGAGAACCGTAAAGTGAATTGGGGCTACGACGAAAGCATCGTTTGTGCAGTTGGGGACCGACGTTACCGCTCTAACTTCTTGATTGACCGAAGACTGCAACTAGAAAGCGAAATGGCTTTCAAACTTCTTCACGAAGAGCCTATCCGCAGTGAGCCAGATGGGGAGACTCTTCGTGGATTAGGCGAGGGCGACTATGTTTTGCTGGATGGTGCCAGTTTCTTTGGTGGAAAACGGGGATTTCACACTTCGCTATACGAAGAGGCTCTTCGTAAAAAGGTTAATCTTCTTGCCGTAAGTAAACAGTCTCCCATGTTATGCGATGAGAAAGGTCGAGATTTTATGGCGTCAACAAGCATGCTTGCGTTTTATCCTCGTTGGGTTTATCATCCAGTTAAAGAGGCAAATATGGAGAAACACCTTTATGGGGATGTGTCTCTTGTGAAGCTGTGTGAAGACAGTCAACACGTTTTCCGTTGTGACATAATGGATCCCCTAGCCACAGATGTGCCCAACTTTCTTTCCCCCCTCACCTCCCTTTCTGAAGACCCGAGATGTTTAGGTTACCCTGTTACCCTTTGGCTTGCCCACGAATTTTCTGGGGCATCAAACTCAAAAATTCTTCAATATTATGATTTAGTTGAGACTGCCCTATCAGATGATGGAACCTTGGAGACTCTTCGTAGGGAAGAGCTTTCTTGCAGTTTTGCTGACAAACTCCATGGAATAACCAATCCTCATGCCGGTGGTGAATTGGTTTGACCGAATATGAACCCGTTGGCTTTGTTCGCGAAGTGAAAGGGGACACTGTCTCTTTTTTTCTAAATCAGGGAGCAAACCTCTCTTTTGGTCAGATTGTGCGAATAGATTCTGATGACCGAAGCTTCTATGCTCGTGTCGTAGACGCTGGCAGTTCCTCTACGCTGAACACTAATGAGCAACTTCGTGAATCTGAAGGAAAGGAATCTTTTGGGCCTTACTCCAGCTTCAGGCACGTTGACGCCATTCTCTTCCTTGAACGGCGTGGTGAAAACGTTCGTTCTCCCACCTTCAATCCTAACTACATGAACCGCGTATACACAACAACTGACCAAGACTACTCCGTTTTGCGGCTTTCAGGCGATTTAGAGATAGGCCTCCTGCGTTCAGGAGAAGCGATTCTAGGCGAAGTGGGCATCAGCGTTAAGGCTATCCCCAAAATGATGGGCATGTTCGGAATGACCGGATCAGGAAAAACCAACACCGAACTCATTCTGAACGCCCGTATTATCGACAACCCTGACACTGTCGGGCTTATATTCGATTTTGCTGGCCAATTATTGTCTGGTAAAGACATTGGGTCTGATGGTGGTCTGCGGGATCACCCACTTTTTCACGATAAGGTTCGTTATTATTCTGCTCGAGACGGCAAATTGTGTATTGGTTTGCACACTCTTACTCCTGGAAGGTTGTGGACGATTTTTCCTGGGATCGGGAAGCCGCAAGTGAGGGTTGCCCGTCGGCTGTATGAGCAGCTGGGTAGATGTTGGATTGAGCAAGCGCTTGAGATATACCGTAATGAAGGGCATGCTGGTATTAAGCAGATAATTGGTCCCCAGAACAAGAGCGCTGTTAGTGCTTTGATGAGCAGGCTTTCTGACCTTCCGTCGCATCTTTACCCCCCCTCTAACTACAACTTCATTGACGATGTGATTGAAAACGTAAGCAAAGGAATCACCTGTCTCATCGACATTTCAGGTTTAACTTCTGAGGAGCAACAAAACGTCACCTGCCTCACCGCAAGCAACGTTTCATATCACTATAAACGGCTCTGGGAAAATAACTTTGAGAAATGGAAAAAGCTTCCAACTCTGCTGATAACTCTGGAAGAGGCTCATGAGTTTCTTGACCCCGAAATACGTAAAACCATCTTTTCTGACATCGCCCTCACATACCGGAAGTACCGCGTTGGATTAAACGCTGTGACTCCTAGGCCCTCCAAGATAAACCGTGACGTGTTCGCTGAGCTTTGGACCAAAGTCATCATGAAAACTGAACTGAAACGAGACAGGGATTATTTGACTCAAAATACGCCTTACATGGAATACAGCGATACTGAGATAAAGATGCTTGATGTGGGGGAAGCTTTGCTTATTTCCGAGCCGCAGATTCGGTTTGCCGTTCCTATAAAGGTTGTTCATTATCCCGATTATGTAAAAGAACGAGGGAAAGCTGAGTATGACTTGCCGGTGTCGAAGCCGCTTTCTGAAATGGATGAAAAACTGAGACGCCTAAAAACTGCCGGGGAGTCTCTTGCGGCTGGAGACAAACCTAGGAAGTCTTAGCTTCCCTTCGCTTCAGTATTTTCTGCATCTCTTCCTTTAATCGGTAGACATAAGGCATCTTGTGAGTGTCCCTCTCCAGATAACCGTCTTTATACAGCTTCTTCATTAGACGGGCAGTATGCTCCCTGGTGAGACCAATCTTTTCTCTGATTTCAGGCGCCGTCTTTTCTCCCTCTTTGCCAATAGTCTCGAGAACAATCAGCTCAGTTTCAGTCAGAGGCTCCAAGGCTTTTTCCCTTTTTATTGGGATAGCCGCCTCTATCTTCGCTTCAGGAACATAGGCTTCTTGCCTGATTTTCTCGACCTCAACAAGTTTTTTCATCACTTTGTCTTGGGCTTCCTTTATGCCCTTGACTTCGCTTCTCATCTCTTCAAGTTGCCCAGAGAACTTCTCCTCAATCTGCGGAACCTCCCCCGCCATTTCAGTAAAATCCGCTAATTGCCGCTCACATTCCTCTATTTTATTCACAACTTGTTTGCTCTCCAATGATGTTGTTTCAACCTTTTGAGCCACAAAAAGAACCATCTCATTTTGCCTCTGGAACTGACTATCAACACCGACAACTATGTCCTCCACAACCCCCTTTGCCTTCTCGTACTCCTGACGAAGAGTCATTATTCTACGATAATAAAGAAACAGCGCCGAAATTGTGATAAACAGCAGAGCCGACGTCACTAACAGCAGAAAATCTGAAACCATCTAAAACACCCCCAAATTACATGTGATTTCAGCGTGATATCGTGTGATCTGCATATGTAACCACATATCACATTAGTATATAAGTGAACTTAAGTTTTTTGTTAAATCAGGCATCGTGACATCACACGTCACAGATTACATTTAACAGAAGCCTCTATACGGAACTGTTGATTATCCACATTTCGTTGCCCCTCAGTTTTTCACATAATTCTTCACTTCAGAATGTCTGTTAAAAATCCTTGTTTTTGTAAAAAACCTGTAAAATGAGCTTATTCTGGCGTGAAGGGTCTTCACTGTTTCAAGCTCCCTCACAAATCCTCCACGATCTTCAATGTGCACTGAAAGTAACATTTTCTGTTGTCGAAATAGTGTGATTTGTGATGTCACAGCCTTCTTGACATGCTGCGCGGCTTGGTCAGTTCTTCCAGACTCTTTTTCAGCTCTTCGTGGAGTAATGCTACACTCCTTAAGTGTTCTTCTTTTGTCGCCTTTTTTGCAAGTTTTCGTTGAGTTTTTATGTATGCTTGGAACTTGTTTGCGGCTTCTATGTATGGTTCTAGGCTGGTGTCTTCGAGGATTCCTATGTATCCGAGGAGAAGGATTGTATAGATTGATTGTATGACGTTCTGTCGGGCTTGCCTCAGGCTTCTGTTAAAAGCACCCCGACTTACGGCTAAAAACCTTATTTTGGCTTTTTCGTCGTATTTTAACGCTTTATCAGCCATATTTTCAGCTAAAACATCTATTAATAGGGTTTCTAGCTGTATTTTGGTTAAATGGCTGTTTTTTGCAAGCATTTTCACCATCGGGTCTGCTAATAAATATTTTAGCCAATTTTGAGCCTTTTCTTTCAATTAAAATCTCCCAACCTCAAACCCCTTCATAAAGGATACGTTTTTGTATACGGGGCTCTTGGATACAAAAGCTTTGCGGCTTTTCACTGGAAAAGCACACATACATTCTCAACATCATATCGTATCAAAATAATAAAATCGTGTGAAGCAGACGCTTTAAAATACGTAAATATAAACAAAAACAAACTTTTGAACCAACGTGAAACCCCCCTGCCCTTTATACTTTTTCTCTGAAACCTCTATTCTAAGATGGAAATTGTTTTTCTGCTCCACTTCTTTGAACATATATTGGTTTAGTGAATTACAAAATTTTTTTCCCTTCAATCTGCTCATTTACTCCCTGTAAAAGACAATTTGTCGATTCACATCTTTTTCTGGGTGTTGCTTTCCCCCTATTTTGTGACCTTGTGATTTGTAGTTGGTGTGATTTCTGATCACATGAAGATCACGTGTGATTATCACAGAATCACGTGTGACCTCACGTTCACGTTTTCATTCCTAACCGAGCTTTTTTGGAGCCGTTTCTTATTTTCCTCTCCATTTTCGGGCGATTTCAAAATATCCTTATCTCATAAAGTTCCCTTTTTCTAGTGTGCTATTTCTCTTAACTATTCTTCACTTGCTTTTAGGACAAATTTTTAAACTATTGTCGCATTATAATTTGAAATGTAACGCAAACATGGAATTAAATAGAAATGTACCCGAGGTTGTGATATGGGCAGAAGAAGAAGAAAAGTAGTTCGTGTCCCTAAAAGGAAATTACCTACAGTCTACCTCTGCCCTAAATGTGGCAAACAATCAATCAATATCGAGATATTCCCGGGCGGTGAACGTGCTAAAGTGCGGTGTGGGAACTGTGGATTAATCGAGGAATTGGATACTAAACCAGCTTTTGGTGAGATCGACATATATTGCCAATTCACGGACATTTTTTATTCAAGATTAACAGTCTAATGAGGGATCAGTTATGGTTGGTCTAGTGGAAAAATATCTCCTAGGAAAAATTGAGAAAGAAGGAACCATTCACATGACTCTTGTTGACCCCGAAAAAGTCACTCCCTCATCTGCCTCTCACATTGCCAAAGAGGCTGAAGCCTGCGATACAGCAGCTATAATGGTTGGCGGATCAACATCTTTTTCAACTTCTCATCTGGACAAAGTTACAAAAGCTCTGAAAGAATCTGTGGAAATACCTGTAATTCTTTTCCCTAACAACATCACTGGAATAAGCAGATATGCTGATGCCATATGGTTCATGTCCCTTCTTAATTCTTCGGACCCATACTTTCTCATGGGCGCTCAAGTCCTAGGCGCTCCCATAATCAAAAAATTCGGTTTAGAGCCTATCTCTCTTGGCTACATTATCGTGGGCGAGGGAGGCGCAGTTAGTGTTGTTGGAAAAGCGGTTCCTATCCCCTATAACAAACCTGAACTTGCAGCTGCCCATGCCCTAGCCGCCGAATATTTCGGTATGCACTTCGTCTACTTAGAGGCAGGATCCGGAGTCGGAAAACCCGTGCCCGCTGAAATGGCGAGAACAGTGAAGAAAGTAACTGATATCCCCTTAATTGTGGGCGGTGGCATACGAACCGGTGAACAGGTGAAAGAAATAGCGAAAGCTGGAGCCGACATCATTGTAACTGGCAATGTTCTGGAAGAAAACAACGGGAGATACAAGATAAAAGAGCTAATAGACAACATGAAAGTCCACGAAGAGTCTCGCTAACCTATGTTTATAGCCTTTAGCTTCCACGCAATTTCTGCTTTGTCGCTTTTATGTTAGAAAGACTCAATACCCCGCTTCGTGAAATCTAATTTAAGGAGAACGATTTTGACGATCCCGATGAGCAAAGAATACAAGCAATATACTGCCTCTTTAGAGAAAAAACTTGAGAACATATATACTGTTGCAAGAAAAGCTAGGAAAAAAGGGTTAGACCCTGCTCTAATTCCAGAGCCTGAGGTTGCAAAGGATTTAGCTGAACTGGTAGAGGGGCTTGTTGGACCTTACGGGGTCGCTGAGAGCATACGGAATTTAGCTGAGAAAATGTCTCGAGAGGAGCTTACTTTCAAAATAACTGAACAGATAGTAAACGGAAACTTTGGTGCCATGGATGCCCATGAAGCAGCTGAACAGGCAATGAGAACTGCTCTTGCAATACTAACTGAAGGGATAACTGCGGCTCCTATACAAGGTATTGCAAAAGTAGAAATCAAAACTAATCCTGATCGGACAAATTACTTGGCAATATACTATGCTGGTCCAATACGTTCAGCTGGTGGCACAGAACAAGCCTTAACCATAATAGTTGGCGATTACATTCGACGTCTACTCAAGCTGGACCGTTACAAAGCAACAGAAGAAGAGATTGCCCGTTTCATAGAGGAAGTGCGAACGTTTGAGCGTATGGTATCCAGATTTCAGTATCATATCTCAGACGAAGAGCTGCGAAGAGCCATCCAGAATATACCCGTTGAGGTCACCGGCACAGAATCAGACCCTGTTGAAGTTTCATCCTTCCGAAACCTCCCACGAATCGAAACAAACAATGTCCGGGGCGGAGCTCTCCGAGTAGTAAACGACGGGATAGTGGGGCGAGCATCAAAAGTATTGACCACTATCGAGAAACTCCAAATTAGCGGATGGGAATGGCTTGGAGGTCTAAAAGAATTCTCGAAGAAAAAGAAAGCCGGATTCATGGAAGACGTCATAGCAGGCCGTCCAATTTTCTCGTTTCCATCTAGAACTGGCGGTTTCAGGCTTCGCTATGGAAGAGCTAGGAACACAGGTCTTGCAGCAGTCGGTATCCACCCTGCCACCATGATGGTCGTCCAAAGGTTTCTTGCTGCTGGAACCCAGCTTCGTTTAGAGGGTCCTGGGAAAGGCGGAATAGTAGTTCCAGTGGATAGTATTGAGCCTCCTGTGGTGCGACTAAAAACCGGGTCTGTTACGCGTGTTACTCTTCAGAATTTTAAGCGCTTTGAGAATATGATTGAAAAGATTCTGTTTCTTGGGGACATTCTTATCGGATTTGGCGACTTTCTATATACAAATAAGCTTCTTCGTCCGTCCGGCTACACTGAAGAGTGGTGGCATGAAGAACTTGTTGCGGCGCTTGAGCAAAAGTTTGGCGGTGATTTGAAGGCTACTGCCAAGGCTGTAGGTGTTTCTGTTTCAGTTCTTGAGGGTATACTGTCTGATCCCTTCAAGAACAAGCCGAACGCCAAGGAAGCCATAGATCTTTCCTCGGTTTTGGGGGTTCCCCTTCATCCCTTATTCACCTTTTTCTGGGAAAACATTTCCCTTGAAGAATTTGGAGCCTTAAGAAAATGGTTGCTAGATTCTGAAATCAAAGAGAAGAACGCTGTAGTTCAAGAGATTGTCGGTCTGAAAGACAAAACAATAAAAAACATTCTTGAAGAACTCTGCATTCCCCACCAAATCATTGCAAACAAGATAAAATTAGTTGATGATGAAGCACACGCATTCGCTTTTTGCCTCGGATTACATGTTCCTGAAACTCGGACGGCCTCTTCGGGAAGCATTTTCGAGACTATAAAAAACTTCACGGGTATTCATGTTAGGGAAAAGGCTCCCAGTTTTGTGGGTGCCAGAATGGGACGCCCAGAGAAGGCTAAGCAGAGAGAAATGAAGCCGCTTGTTCATGTTCTGTTTCCTGTTGGTCTTGCTGGTGGTTCCAGGCGTAATCTCTCCGTGGCTTCAAATAGGACTGCAATTGAGGTTGATCTTGTGAGGCGCCGATGTGTCGGGTGTAATGAAATATCTTTCAGGGTCAAATGTCCTAGATGTGGCTCAGAGACTGTGTTGGAGAAGTTCTGTCCTCAATGCGGCAGAAGTTTAAGGGAGGATGCTTGTCCGGTCTGTAAGGTTTCAACGAGAAGTTACGTCAGACAGCAAGTTAACATAAGAGCTTTGATGGCTTCGGCTTGCAGAAATCTGGGGCTCCCCATGCTAAAGCTTGTGAAGGGCGTGAAAGGGATGACAAACGAAACGAAGACGCCGGAGATTTTAGAGAAGGGGCTTCTGCGAGCTAAACATGGTTTATCCATATTCAAAGATGGGACAATCCGTTTCGACGTCACGAATGCTCCTCTTACCCATTTCAAGCCCGAGGAGATTGGCGTCTCCGTTGAGCATCTCAGAAAGAATGATTACCTGCATGACCATGAAGGAAACCCGTTAACTGAACCTGACCAGATTTGCGAACTCAAGCTTCAGGATGTAATTATCCCCCAAAAGTGCGCAGAATATTTTGTTCACGTCGCCAACTTTCTTGACGAGCTGCTTGAGAAAGTATACGAGCTTCCCCCATACTATAACATCAAAAAAGCTTCTGATCTTATTGGACGCCTAGTCGTGGGTTTAGCACCACACACCTCAGTTGGCATAGTCGGAAGAATCATCGGTTTTACCCCTTTGAACGTCTGTTACGCTCATCCTATATGGCATTCAGCGAAGCGCAGAGACTGCGACGGCGACGAAGATGCACTGATGCTGGCTTTAGATACAATCCTGAATTTCTCCAAAGTATATCTGCCATCTCAGATTGGGGGGATAATGGATGCTCCCATTCTGATTATTCCTGTTGTGAATCCTGTGGAAGTGCAGCGGCAGGCCCATGAAGTGGATGTTGCAGAAAAGTATCCAGCATCGTTTTATGAAAAAACTTTGCAAAAGGCAGAACCTAGACAGCTGAGTGAGTTAATAGACATTGTTGAGCATCGGTTGAATACTGCGGCTCAGTTTGAGGGCTTCAAGTATACTGTTCCTGTGTCAGACGTCAACATGGGCAACCTCGAGAGCATATACAAAAAATTGGGGAAAATGACAGACAAGTTACACAGTCAGCTTGTTTTGGCAGAAAAGATCAAAGCTGTCGACGCTGACATAGTGGCTAAGAAGGTTCTGACCACACATTTCATCCGTGACATAGCTGGCAATCTCAGGGCTTTCACTACTCAAAAGTTTCGCTGCAAAGCCTGTAACAAAAAATTCAGAAGACTGCCTCTTCTCGGCAAGTGTTCAGCCTGTGGAGGCGAATTGACTCTTACAGTCTATCGTGGAGGAATCGAGAAGTATTTGCCAGAAGCGCTTAAATTGGTTAAAAAGTATGGGCTCTCGGAGTACTATTCACAGCGGCTCTCAATTGTGGAAGAAGAAATCATAACATTGTTTGAAGGCAAGAAGCCTCGACAAATCAGCCTCGCAGCTTTCACAACTTAAGCATTAGAAAGCTTTTTTGTCTCAACAACGAACATATGCTGAGGGTACATGTTCAAAATAGCCCACCACCCCAAAGCTTTCCTGACCCTGAAAAGGAACGTTCAGCCAGGCTTGTCGGCTAGGACACAAATACTCTCCGTCCTTGAGAAGAGGACATGCGATGCCAAAAAAATTTCCCATGAAACAGGGCTTAGCTACAAAACTGTTCTTTATCACCTTCACCTTCTGGAATCAGAAAATATTCTAAGCCGTAAAGGCAAGAGGTCCTATCTTTGGCAGTTAACTGGTGCAGGACAACAACGATTGATAGGTGGGAAAGAAGCTAAAAAGGACATTCGCAGGGAGACAGTCCGCACTTAGGACATCTGTTATCGTATTTTGAGAGTGCTGATTTCTCTAAGTCGATGTTGACAACATTTGCCAGAGAAGACAACCATGCAAGAACATCAGCGAATTCGTTCTCTATGGCTTCAGTGTCGTTTTCGTTTAGAGCTTCTCTCAGCTCCTCCACTTCATCCACAAGCCAGTCTAACGTTCCATCTGTTCCTCGCTCAGAATCTCTGTGGAAGTATATTCTTTTCATCATGTTTTGGAATTCGTTGATGTGCATTTTCTTGTCTTCCTCACAAACTACCTGTTGATTTCTGTCACATCGTCGAATCTAATAAGCTCTTCCAGTCCTCTGCTTCATGTGCAGAGTTTCTTTATTGTTGTCTGTATCCTTCGATGCAGCCTTGTTTTATTTGGTCCACCAACTCAGCGATCTGCGGCAATGTTTCTTCAGGTTTCTCTAGATTTTTCTCGTAAATCTTGGCGTAGCAGCTTCCCGCTATTGCGCCGTCAGCCCCGGCTGCAACCACGTTTGAGGCTTGTTGTCTGTTTGAGATGCCGAAGCCTGCCAGCAGAGGCATATCCGTGTGTCGTCTAACTCTTTTGACTAGTTTCAGGGTGGAGTCGGCTAGGCTCTTTCGTGCTCCTGTGACGCCCTCGACGTTTATGACGTAAAGGAAGCCTGATGCTATGTCTGCGATTTTCTTCAGTCTATCCTCGGTTGTTGTTGGGGCTATCTGGAATATGATGTGTACGCCGCTTTTTTTTCCTTCAGTCAGCAGAACATCCGATTCTTCAACTGGAACGTTGGGGACAATTATTGCTTGGGCGCCCGCTTCGCGTATTTTGTTCAGGAAGTTTCCTACACCAGCGACGTAGGGGATGTTGTAGTAGGTTGTTACCACAATCGGATTTTCTACCCCCCTGTCCCTCAGCTTCTTTATGCCTTGGATGCACTTGGCGGGGGTCACGCCGTTTTCTAGCGCCCTCTCGCATACTGCCTGAAAGGTTGGTCCATCCGCTGTTGGGTCAGAGAATGGGATTCCGAACTCGAGTATGTCTGCGCCGTTTTCAGCCAGTGTTTCAATCAGCTTTAGGGAAAACTCTTCGTGGGGGTCTCCAAAGTAAACGTGGGGCATGTGAGCGCCCTCTCCCTTGCTTTTCAGTTCTTGGAATTTGTCTTCAAGATTCATGGAAATACCTCATGATGGTTTCTAGGTCCTTGTCGCCTCTTCCGGAATAGTTCAGAATAACAAGTTCATCCTTGTCAAAGTCTTCCTTGTGATTCACCATGTAGGCGATGGCATGCGCGGTTTCAAGAGCCGGTATCAAGCCTTCAGTGCCGCTCATGGCCTTAACCGCCTCAAACACCTGCTTATCAAAGGCGTAATGGGCTTCCATTCTTCCGCTTGCAGCTAGAAACGAGATTTCAGGTCCTCTTCCAGGATAGTTTAGTCCAGCCGCTCTTGTCTTTGACGGCTTTATCTGTCCATCTTCATCCTGCAACACCTGCATTAGGGCGCCATGTAATATTCCGGGGTTGCCTATCTGGAAAGCCGCGGCATTGTTGTCGGATTTCAGGCTTTCGCCTCCGCCCTCAACGAAGACTAACCTGACGTCTTTGTCTTTGATGAATGGCCTGAATGCCCCCAATGCGTTGCTTCCTCCGCTGCCGCAAGCCACTACAGTGTCTGGCAGTCTGCCCTCTTTTTCGAGTATCTGCTTTTTGATCTCCTTTCCGATTACGCTCTGGAATGTTGCAACAATCTCTGGGAACGGGTGGGGACCCACTGTTGATCCCATAAGATAGTGGGTGGTCTGTGAGCAGGTGGTCCATTTTCTTAAAGTGTCAGAAACAGCGTCCTTCAGAACTCCCATGCCGATGTCGACAGGAGTCACCTTTGCTCCCAGCAGTTTTATCCGCTTTACGTTGCTTGCCTGCCTCTTGATGTCCTTCACTCCCATGAAGACTTCTGTTTCCAGCTCACAAACGTTGCCTGCCATGGCTGTTGCGAGTCCATGTTGTCCTGCTGCGGTTTCTGTGATTAATCGTGTTTTGCCCATTTCTTTGGTTAGAAGCGCCTGACCTAAGGTGTTGTTGAGTTTATGTGAGCCTCCGCACACCAGGTCTTCCCTTTTGAGGTAGATCTTGCATCCGACGAGTTTGCTGAAGTTCTTTGCATAGTATAGGGGGGTTGGTCTTCCAGCATAATCCCGTAGCAATCCGTTGAATTTGGTCTGGAATTCGGCTGTTGGGTAATGCTTCTCAAAGGCTGCTTCCAGCTCGATGAGAATCGGCATCAACACCTCGTTCACGTATTGCCCGCCGTAATCCCCAAATTTTCCTTTCTTCTTCAATTCTAGCACACCTGCTCAATTGTCTGGTAATTTGATTTCTTTTGCATTTTCAACAAAAGCCCGAACCTTCTCATGATCCTTAACTGCTGGACGCAATTCAACGCCGCTGGCAACATCCACCGCGTAGGGCTGAACAGTTTGGACTCCCTCTTTGACATTTTCGGGCTTCAATCCCCCTGCAAGGATCAATGGAAGAGGCGCAACAGCCTCCCTGATTTGTCTGCTTAGATTCCAGTCATGAACCCTGCCTGTTCCGCCGTATTGTCCCTTAATGAAGGAATCCAGAAGCACCGCATCAAAAGCTTTCAATTCTTCTATTGCTGTTTCGTTAAGAGCATCTTTTGTTACATAGACGGTTTTTATCAGGCGGGTACCCTTTATCCTTTCGCGAACTTCTGAAGCATCAAAGCTCTTTTTTCCATGAATCTGGATTGCCGTCGGCTTTAGCCTTTCACAAATTTCAGCAAGCCCGTTGATGCTCTGGGGCGCCGTAACCACTACGCTGTCAACGAAGACTGGCACCTGCCTCAGCAAAGTTTCAGCCCTTTTGAGTGTCAGATTTCTTGGAGACGAGGGAACGCCCACAAGGAATCCGACAGCGTCTGCTCCGGCAGCCACGGCAACGGCTAAATCCTCTTTTCGGGTTATTCCGCAAATCTTGACTCTGACGCTTCTCAATGGGCAGTAACAAACTCCTTAACCTTTTTTTCGATGTTGTCAGCCATCATGATTGCTGAGCCGATTAAAAAAGCTTGAGCGCCACATCCGCGGAGAAAAAGCAGGTCTGTGGAGGTCATCACTCCGCTTTCGCTGACAACAATCTTCTCGTGGGTGACACATCTTTTCAGGATTCTCTCAGTTATCTTGAGGTCAACTTTGAGAGTTCGTAGGTCTCGATTGTTTATTCCAACCAGATCACCATCGGTTTCTACTGCAGATTGGAACTCGCTTTCATTGTGGGTTTCCAGCAGCACCTCAAGATTTCTTGCATGCGCCTCTGAAATCATTTCTTCGAGGCTAAGTTCGCAGTATTTTCGTTCGAAAAGGGCTTCTATCAGAAGAACAGCATTGGCGCCTAATTTTGATGCGGCTTCAAGCTGTGTTGGGTTGATGATTATGTCTTTCATGAGAATTGGAAGCTGCACTGCCTTTCTGACTTTTGCTAAGTAACTGAGGGAACCGCTGAAGTGTTTTGGCTCTGTCAGAACCGATATCCCTGTTGCTCCGCCGTTTTCCATGGCTACTGCAACTTTCTGCGGATCAAAACTTCTTCTTATGGTGCCTCTAGAGGGCGAAGCGGCTTTAACTTCTGTTATTACCGCGTTCTTCTTGTTTTCAATAATCGCCTTTCTGAGGCTAACAGAAGAGAATGTATCCTGAGTTGAAACTTTGTAGTAGCCCTCATTGACGGTTTGTTTGGCGTCCCGTGCTAGTGTGTCAAGGAAATCAGGCATGTTTTGTCTCCAACTGTTCAAGCTTTGATAGGTCTCCGTGCGAGAATTTGATTAGTTCCTTAAGTTTCTTGTATGCGGCGCCGCTTTCAATTGATTCGTGGGCTACCTCCATGCCGTAACCGAAATCGTCAGCTTTGCCCGCTACAATAATGGCTGCAGTGCCGTTAACTTGCACTATCTCACTTCTCGGGTCAGTATCAGAAGTTATGCCCTTCAAGATTTCGAAGACGACTTCTGCGCTTTCTTCTGGCGTGGTTCCTCTGATGTCTTCTAGTTTTGCCTGTTTGACGCCGAAATCTTTTGGGGCCATCTCCCTTGTTGTAACATCTCCCTCTCTTAGCCACGAAATCCGCGTCTTTCCTATGGTGGATATCTCATCTAATCCGTCTAAGCCGTGGACGATCATCGCCTCTTCGGAACCAAGACTCTTCAGGGAATAGGCTAACGGTTCAGTCAATTTTGGATCGTAAACTCCCAGCAACTGGGCATTGGCATCCGCAGGGTTCGTCAGAGGACCAAGAACATTGAATACGGTTCTGATTCCAACCTCTCTTCTGGGGCCAATAGCGTATTTCATGGCTGGATGAAACGCAGGAGCAAACATGAAGCCCACCCCAACCTCTTCGATAGCCTTCTCAACATCCTCAGGGGGTATGCTGAGGTTAAGCCCCAGCTTCTCCAGAACATCGGCGCTGCCGCATTTGCTGGTGACTGACCTGTTTCCATGCTTAGCCACTGCAATGTCTGCTCCGGCAACAACGAAAGCGGCGGTGGTGCTGATGTTGAAGGTTTTGATTCTGTCTCCTCCGGTTCCGCAGGTGTCAACTAGCCTTCCCTTTACGCGGGGATGGATTCGGTGACAATATTGCTTCATGACTGCGGTGAAGGCTGTAATCTCCTCTGCTGTTTCGCCCTTCACTCTTAGTGCTGTCAAGAATGCGCCTATCTGAGCGTTTGTTGCCTCGCCTGACATGATTTCTTTCATGCTTGCCGTAGACTCTTCGTGGGTCAAATCGGCGCCATTAACCAGTTTCCGTATATTCTCCTTAATCATCTTTCATTCCGTCCTTCAAGAAAATTTTTGATTATCTTTTTTCCGTCCTCACACAGTATGGATTCAGGATGGAACTGCAGTCCTGTGATTGGGTAGGTTTTGTGGCGGACTCCCATAATCTCGCCATCGTCAGTGGATTCAGCGCTTATCTCTATGCATGATGGAATAGAGCTTTTTTCTCCAACAAGAGAATGATAACGCGTTCCTGTGAACGGGTTTTTAACGCCCTCAAAAATGCCTTTTCCATCATGCGTTATTATGCTGGTTTTTCCATGCATCAGTCGCCTTGCCTGAACAACTTTTCCGCCGAAAACAGAAACTATCCCTTGGCTCCCAAGACAAACTCCCAAAGTGGGAATCTTGCAGCTCATCTTCTGTAGAATTGCTGAGCAGACTCCGAAATAGTGAGGGTCTTCGGGTGTGCCGGGTCCTGGGGAAATGACTATGCGCTGGGGGTTCAGCTGCATGGCTTGTTTGAGGGTTATTTGGTCGTTTCTGTAAACAACTGGCTCTCCCTCTAGCTCTCCAATGTATTGGACAAGATTGTAGACAAACGAGTCATAATTGTCGATAACCAAAACTTTCACTGCTTTTCACTTCCTGAAACTTGTAACGCTTTAATTAGCGCCTGAGCCTTGTGTTCCGTTTCATACCATTCTCTCTCCGGATCAGAATCCGCTACTATTCCCGCTCCAACCTGAATGTATGCTTTGTCTCCATTGGCAACGAGCGTCCTGATGGTGATTGCGAAGTCTGCGTTGCCGTTGTAGGAGAAGTAGCCTACGGCTCCGGCGTATGGTCCCCTTCTTGTGGGTTCAAGCTCCTCTATTATCTCCATTGCCCTGACCTTGGGGGCTCCTGAGACAGTGCCGGCTGGAAAAACGGCTCTCAGCGCGTCGTAGCAGTCGCATTCGTCTCTGAGGTCGCCGACAACCCGCGAAACGATGTGCTGCACGTGGCTGTATTGGTGCACCTTCATGAATTCTGGGAGATGAACGCTTCCAAACTTGGACACTTTTCCAATGTCGTTTCTGCCCAAGTCCACCAGCATCACATGCTCAGCGCGTTCCTTTGGGTCTGCCAGCAGCTCTTCAGTCAGTCGCTTGTTTTCTGCTGGGTTTTTTACGTGGGGTCTTGTGCCTGCTATTGGAAAGGTTTCAACAACCCTGTTTTCTACTCTTACAAGCATTTCAGGGCTTGACCCCACCATCTGGTGTTCGCCAGATTTCAGAAAGTACATGTATGGTGACGGATTGATGTTTCTGAGGTTGCGGTAGAAGCTGATCAGGTCGCCTCTGATCTGAAAGTCGTAGCGTTTGGAGAGAACAACTTGAAAAACGTCGCCAGCGGTTACGTATTCTTTCGCTTTCTCCACGGCATCCTCAAACCGCTCCTTAGATATGTTGACTTTCAGCTGCTTATGCGACAATGCTTGGTGATCGTCTGGTTCTTGCAGTAGTTTGCTGATTTCTGGTAGCCTGTTTTCGTTTAGGTGATAGTAGAATGCTTGCTTGTTTCTGTGGTCATAGGCGATGCCGTCATCGAAGACTCCAACCTCAACGTCAGGGAAGTTTTGGTCGTCGAGTGCGCTTTCAGGCAGTTTCTCCCAGCATCGAACTGCATCATAGGAGATGTAGCCCACGGCTCCGCCGATGAATCGCTGCTCCTTGAACCCGGGTAGGTTTCTGAGTGTTTCTTGGATTACAGCCAGCGGCTCGCTGACTTTTCTTCTCTCTTCTTCACCAGTTCTTTCATTACGGATAACTGCTTCTCTGTTCTTGATTGTGATTGTTAATGTTGGATCGAATCCTATGAACGAGTATTGTGACAGTTTCTTTGGTCCCTCGATTGACTCGAGGATATACGTGTTTTCGTATTTGTTGTAGAGTTTCGAGAAGATTTCTAGAGGCGGCTTTTCAAAAGAGAGTTTTCTAACTTTCAACTGGCGAGTACCTTTCGGAATTGTTGATGTTGTCGATTTTTGGAAGCCAAACATTATCCCTCATGTTGCAACTCTCCCAAGGAACAGTGATAGACTATGACGCCATATTTAAATCTTCTGAGTACAAAAATATACCTTAGCCTTTTTGGATGCCACAAGAACAAAAACAACTAGAACAACCCAATCACTAAAAGCAGAACTAGACGGAACAGTCACCTCTTCTGTAGCATCATAAAAACAGCAAATCTGAAATCAGAGGCGCAACTTTAATTAGCACCTCGTGGACTTTTATGAACTGAATCGCCATGAGTGTTCGAAAGAAAAAACGGAAAGAAGGAGCACGTATGCCCGCTCAAGGCGCTGGGCTTCTCAGGTTTTTTGAAGAGGACACTAGAGGCATAAAGGTTAGACCTGAATTAGCTGTTATCTTAGGCATAGCCCTTATAGTGGGCAGTATCTTGGCAACAGTCTTTTTCGCGTAACTTCTACTTTTCGTGCAGAACTTCGATGCGCTGAACAGAACTTAAGTTAACAAACACTTCGCTTCGGTCTTCTCTGCTTACAATCTGCGGCACAGGCTGCGCTATAGTAGACCGCAATGTCACAACTTCAGCGTCAGAAAGCCAGATGCCCGGAGGTTCCCTAGTTACAGCGGCTAATGTTCCTTCAAACCCGTAAGAAGGGTCCAAAATAGCAACCATTTTTCGCCCAACATGCCGCTCAAGAATCTGGAATACTGAAGGAGGAGGAAGTCCGGCTTTTGACATAGCCCTTCAATTTAACTAAAATTTGCCATAAAAGCTTTTACGCCCCGAAATTATGATTCTAAACATACTTTTTCTGGGTTTATCTCCGATGCTGGCGTCCCGTTTGGCACTATTTATTCATAAAAATGTCAATAAAATTTTCCTGATATAATCCCAATTATGTAAAAACGGTTCTGTGTTACTTTTTTCGCGGCACATTTAAGTAGACCGAAGGCGGCAGAAATATAACATTAATATTTTGAGCGTTTCCTAGAAGAATATGGCAGAGAGGCGTCAGATTGAACAACGATTCAACAGATAAATACATTGACAAGGCTGTGAAGAGGTACTCCAAACTGTTTGGGCTTCCCTCCAACCGTAGAATCAGGCTTTATCTTGGAGTCCTATCTCTGCACGGCGGAATCCTGTCAATCCTGCCTTTGAATCTCTCTCTCCAAAACTTTGCTGTTGGTCTAGTCTTCGGAGCAAGTTTTCTCGTTCTAACCATACTCTCAGACTTCATAATCAGCAAAACTTCCATGAAAAACGCTCCAATCTTCAATCGGAGACGCTGTTCCGCCCTCTCTTTCTTCTCCTCCCTCATATGTTTTGGAATACTTATTCTCGGCAGCTTAATCAGCGCCCTTCTCGGAGCTCCAGAACTTTGGATCAGATTTTTCTTTTTTGGTTTCAGTGGAGCCCTAATCCTTCGCCTCTTAGTTCTTTCCATTACCTCCTTAGCGGGGTTTGGAAGAACCTTTTTCTCTTCTCTACTGCAGCCCGCCCTAGTTGCAGTTCCCATCCTTTTCATGGGCTCTGTGATTGGGTATACCTTGGAGTTGCAAATTCTCGTTTTCGCTTTAATTTCTGTCCTTGTATCTCTCTTGACCGTGTTTGCTTTCAAATACTTCATGGACCGCGTAGGCACGGGAGCCCTTGGCATCGCCTCCTCTGTGCTCTTCAAAGCCTTTTTAGCCAACTGGACAGAGGACCTTATCACACCCATGGAGACCTTCTTTGAAAAGCTTGGTAGCAAACAGGATGTCAAAGTCTCTTTGCTGACTTTCAGAGCTGGCGAAAAGATAAAGGCAGTGATTGTTGTTCCAGCCCTGCATCCGGGCCCATTCAAGAACCTTGGAAGCAGCCTCCTTCCATCTTTGATTCAAACCACAATACAGAACAAGTTTGATTGCGTTGTTTCTGCCCCTCATGGCTTAGTGGGTCACGAATTAGATGTTTCCACCCAGTCTGAAAATCAACGAGTCGTAAATAGCATACTTGAATTCGTCGGCATCTCATCCACATATTCCAAAGCCACCCCAATGGTTCGAACCGAAAGCGACGATGCAAAAGCTAGCTGCCAACTGTTCGGTGACTGCGCTTTTCTAACGTTAACCACAGCACCGAAAACCATTGAAGATCTTCCCCCAGAACTGAATTCCTTAATTGCCGGTGAAGCTGAGAAACTGGGGCTTTCCGTTCTTGCAATCGATGCCCATAACAGCATGGGCGGTTCATTCGACCGAGATTCTGCCGTTAAATCCTTCAGCAAAGCTTCTGTGGATTGCCTCGAAAAAGTGTTGAAAACCAAAAAATCATTCTTCAAGGTGGGAGCGGCGACAGTTGTGCCCCGAGAGTTCACGATTAGGGATGGGATGGGTCCCGGAGGCGTAAGCGTGATTGTTGTGGAAGTCGATGACCAGAAGGTAGCCTATGTGACCATTGACGGAAACAACATGGTGTCTGGGTTGAGAGACAAAATACTCTCAGAACTAAAAGAGCTGGGAATAGACGATGGGGAGATTCTCACCACTGACACTCACTCAGTATGTGGCATGATACGGTCTGAAAGAGGCTACAATCTGGTGGGAGAAGCAATCGACCACATCAAACTCATCAGCTACATCAAAAGGGCAACTGGGCATGCTTTAGAAAACATGGAACCTGTGGAGGCGTCGTGGCGCACTGAAGTAATCCCCAACGTTAAAGTCATCGGGGAGCAGCAGATAACAGAACTGACTGTTTTGGCTGACAAGACCACGCAGCGAGCTAAGAGACTCGCCGTATCCCTCTTCCCCCTGGCTGCGGTGTCTTTGATTCTGCTTCTGCTTTTCCTCCTCTAGATGTTAGATTATCAATTTCCGAAAACCTTATTCTAGTTGCTGTTCCTCTTGAATGGTAGGTGTTATGTTTTGAGTTCAACAGACGAGTTAGTTAATCTTTTCAAGAATCAAATCAAAATTGAGCAAACCATTGTCGACTCCGTGAAAAAGGGGTTAGTTGACATCAAGAATCCGGCTGTCAAGGGTGTTCTGAAGGGAATTTCCTTAGATTCTCTGAAGCACGCGGAAATGTATTCCTCTGCAATTGACCTGTTAACCAGTTTTCCTCAGGCGTTGACAGAAGGGACCCTTGACAAGCAGAGAGACCTTGTAGAGAAGCACATACAATTAGAGGCGGAGATCATAAAGAAACTCAACGAGGCTATTCCCAAAATCCAGAACGAGAAAGTTAAGCTTCTCCTTGACGCAATCTTAGAGGATGAGAAGAGGCATCACGCCCTCCTTCAGAGGGTCTTGAAGATTCTTGTTAAAGGCGAGACTATAACGGACAAAGAATGGTGGGATGTCATGTGGGAAAACGTGCCGTTCCACGGAACTCCAGGTGGATAAAAAGACTAGAAACTGTTTGACTGAAAGAGTCAAAGGCAACGCTGAGCTGTCGCCTTTCTCAATCAGTCTGCTCTGTCCAATTCTAAGATTAAGCTATCTCACATTCTTTCAGCAGTTTTTTCCAGCGTCTGTCAACTTCTTTCTGGATATCTTCCAGAACGTGTCTGTTTTCTGGCTTGAACAGGTGCCTAAATCTTCCCTGAGTCTTCAGGTACACCTCCACCGGCTTCTTCCTCTCTGGCTTCAGTGCTATCACCTTGCTCGGAGTTGAGAGCTTGTATTCGCCGTATTCAGCCTCCCAAAGCGGAAAGACACACGTTTCAACCGCCAAACGGGCGATTTCAACGGATTTTGCTGTTTCGCTTCTCCATCCTCTTGGGCAGGGTGCAAATGAGTGTAAGAAGGCTGGTCCGTTTACTTCCATTCCTTTTCTGGCTTTTACTACCATGTCTTTCCAGTGTGATATGCTGGCTGTGGCAACGTATGGCATATAGTGGGCGACCATTATGTCTGCTATGGGCTTTTTGTACTCAGCTTTTCCTGGTATGACCTCTCCTGCGGGCGATGTTGTTGTCCATGCTCCATGTGGTGTGCCTCCGCTCCGTTGTATTCCCGTGTTCATGTATGCTTCGTTGTCGTAGAGCACGTAGAGGAAGTCGTGTCCTCTCTCAACTGCGCCGGACAAGCCCTGAAAACCTATGTCGAAGGTTCCGCCGTCTCCTGAAAAGGCAACAACGTCCACGTGTTCATCTGGTATGCGTCCCTTTTTCCTCAGAATCTTCAGTGCAGACTCGATTCCCGCTGCGTTGGCTGCTGCGGTTTCGAAGGCGGTGTGTATCCACGGTATCTTCCACGCCGTGTATGGGTAGATAGTTGAGACTACTTCCATGCAGCCTGTGGAGTTGGTGGCTATGATTGGTCCTCTTGCCGCCTTCATCACTAAGCGAAGGGCTATTGCTGGACCGCACCCCGCGCAGGCTCTGTGTCCAGACAGAAACTTTTCAGGTGTTTGAGCGAACTCTTTGTTTGTGAATTTCCATTCTGACATCTTTTCACCCATCCTATTCCCTTAACCCGATAAACTGAATCTTGTTTTCGATTTCTCCTGTTTCCGCTATCTTCTGCAGTTCCTTGTAGATGCCATCGATCAGGTATGGCGGCATGTCTCTTCCTCCAAGACCGTAAATGTAGTTTGCCAGTTTTGGTTTCTCTGGCAAGTCGTAGACGGCGTGGCGGATTTCATGAAACAGTGGTCCCCCGTTTCCGCCGAAACTGCATGCACGGTCCATCACCGCAACTGCCTTCTTGCCTACGAGGTTGCTGACGATGTCTTCGACTGGTAATGGTCGGAAAGCCCTCATTCTGAGTAGCCCAGCTTTGATTCCGTTTTCGCGCAGTTCATCTACAACGGTTTTCACTGTTCCCGCTGTTGAGCCCATGCAGATCGTTGCTATTTCCGCGTCATCAAGTCTGTATGCTTCAACTAAGCCGTTTCCGTAGCTGCGTCCGCTCTGTTTCGCATACTCATCATGAACTCTTTTGATCACATCCAACGCTTTTCGCATGGATTCTTCCTGCTGCCTCTTATGCTCGAAATAGTAGTCGTGGAGGTCGAGCGGACCAATCGTCAACGGATTTGCTGGATCAAGCTTGAATGGAACCAGCTTGCCTTCGTGATTCATTACCATTGGAACCTGCCGTGTTCCCACAAACTTTTTCACAGCTTCATCTGGAAGAACACTCACGTTCTCTAATGTGTGACTTAAAACGAAGCCGTCCAACCCAACCATTGTGGGAAGCATCACATCCAAGTTTTCAGCTATCCTGAATGCCTGAATTATCGAATCGTAGGCTTCTTGGCTGTTTTCTGCATAGAGCTGTATCCACCCGATGTCCCTCTCGCACATGGCATCCGAGTGGTCACAGTGAATGTTGATTGGAGCCGACAATGCCCTGTTCACAACTGACATAACAACAGGAGTTCTGCAGCCAGAAGCAACTCCCAACATCTCATGCATCAAAGCCAAACCGGCAGACGCTGTTGCAGTGAATGTTCGGGCGCCTGTTGCAGACGCTGTTATGCAGCATGTCATGGCGCTGTGTTCTGATTCTACGCAGACGAACTCTGTGTCTACTTCGCCGTCTGCGACGTATTCGCTGAATTTTTCTACGATTATGGTTTGTGGCGTGATTGGGTAGGCAGCCACCACATCCACGTCGCATTGTTTAACCGCGTAGGCGACTGCATTGTCTCCGTTTAGGGGCACAATTTTCTGTTTAACTTCAGCCATCTTCGGTTCACTCCTTTCCTTCCAGAACCATCTCTATTGCGTCTGCGGGACATTCGTTGGCGCATATTCCGCATCCCTTGCAGAAGTCAAAGTCATAAACCATATTGTTTGTTTTTGGGTCATGTTTCACGGCGCCTTCTGGGCAGTATATGTGGCATCTCATGCATCGGATGCACTTCTCCGTGTTCCAGACTGGTTTGTAGGATCTCCAGTCTCCGGTTTTGTATTCTGTGCTGGAAAGCCAGCATGCGCCACCAAGAGGAATTTCCTTCCATCCCTTTTTTTGTGGGCTCATTCAGGTTTTGCCTCCTTGTAAGCTTCTTTTATGACTCCCATGTTCTTTTCCGCCAGTGGACCAGGAAACCGCTTTTTCAATGCTCTCTCTATGTTTTCCATTTTCACTATCTCTGTTGCACGGGCGACTACTCCAAGCATGGCTGTGTTGGTGATGAATCTTCCAAGAATCCTCATTGCTATGTCAGTGGCGGGAACTGTCCAAACTGTTCCCTCCGCCATTTCCAGTTCTTCTTTAAGTTTTTTAGGTTCTTTGGGCGTATTTACTATGAGGATTCCCTTTTCGCCTAAACCATCTGCTACCGGAACGGTTGCCAGAAGGGTTGGATCCATAACTATTGCAAGATCTGGGTTGTAGACTGCACAATGCAGGTTTATGGGTTCGTCGCTGATCCGTGTGTAAGCTTTCACTGGTGCCCCCATTCTTTCGGGACCGAATTCCGGAAAAGATTGGATGTATTTTCCTTCGTGGATTGCAGCTCGCGCCAGAAGCTCACTTGCTGTCCATGCTCCTTGACCGCCTCGTCCGTGCCATCTGAACTCTTTGAGGGTCAATAAACTTCCTCCAAACAGCATCTCACGTACACAAGTAACTTAGGACAAGTTATCGCCATTCTTAAATATTTATGGGGAAATGCTTCTGAAAGAGGTTTATGTGAAAAAATATAAGAAGCTATAGAGCAATCTAAAGTTTAATCCGTGATGGATGTTGTTCACTAATAGATTGAGGGAATGAGTTTTGGCTAAGAAAGGAGCAAAACGTGAAGAGGAGACAACCCAAACAGATAATGTTGTCCTCATCGGCAGAAAACCAGTGATGAACTATGTGACTGCCTGTATAACCTTCTTCAACAGCGGCGGAAAGCAGGTGACTGTTAAGGCAAGGGGAAGAGCAATCTGCAGGGCAGTTGACACTGTTGAGCTGCTTCGCCGCGCCTTTATCAAAGACTTAGAGATAAAACACATCGATATAGACACTGAAGAACTGTTTAGAGCTGAAGGCGGACAAAAATCAAACATCTCCACAATCGAAATAACCGTCACCAAAGCCAAACAACCGCAAGAAGAAGAATAGACCCCCAGCATCCTAACCGCTCAACCTTTACGCAAAAGATTTCTTGTTACTGCAGAATATTGTGAGATTGCTTCAGGAGTCTCAGATATCTATAAAAATAGTGTGATTTAATGGATTGTTGTTGGTGAACTGATTGCCTGATTACCCTAAAATTGTTGTTCGCCCTCCTGGTCCGAAGGCTAGGGCGCTGGTTAAAAGAGACTCGGATGCGATTTCGCCCTCGTACACTCGCTATTACCCGCTTGTGATAGATTCTGGAAACAACTGTGTAGTTAAGGATGTGGACGGAAACGAATACATCGACTTCAACTCCGGAGTGGCATGCTTAAACGTGGGGCACCGCCACCCCAAGGTGGTCAAGGCAATAAAAAGTCAATGCGACAAATTTCTTCACTACGCCAACACAGACTTCTATTATCAGCAAACCGTGAATCTAGCCGAAAAACTGTTCAAAATAACCCCCGGCACCTTCCAGAAGAAGGTACACCTCGCAAACAGCGGAGCAGAAGCCATAGAAACAGCCATAAAACTTTCCAAATGGCACACCCGCAAACACCAGTTCATCGCCTTCACCGGAGCATTTCATGGCAGAACATGCGGCGCCACAGCCCTTACAGCCAGCAAACCAACCCAACGAAGACACTACTTTCCCCTGCTTCCGGGAATAACTCATGTGCCCTACCCGTACTGTTACCGCTGCCCCTTCGGCTTGTCTCATCCAGAATGCAACTACAGATGCGTGAACTTCATAGACGAGCAGGTTCTGCAAAAGTACTTGCCAGCCGAAGAGGTTGCCGGCTTCGTGTTCGAGCCTATCCAAGGCGAAGGCGGATACGTGGTTCCCCCACCTGAATACTTCCAGCGCCTCAAAAAACTGGCAGACAAACATGGCTTACTGCTGATCGCCGACGAGATTCAATCGGGCATGGGAAGAACAGGAAAATGGTTTGCCATCGAGCATTGGAAAACAGAACCTGACATCGTTTGCGCAGCCAAATCCTTAGCCTCAGGCTTGCCCTTAAGCGCCACCATAGCTAGAGCCCGAATGATGGACTGGGAAGCTGGTTCCCACGCCAGCACTTTTGGAGGAAATCCGTTAGCCTGTGCAGCGGCTGCGGCTGTGATTGAGGTGATCAGGGAGGAGAAGCTTCTTGAAAACGCTGAGAAACAGGGCAGCTACATCATGAAGTGGCTGAGAGACGTGAAGCAGGAACAGGAAATTGTGGGGGACATTCGAGGCAAGGGGCTGATGATTGGGGTTGAGTTTGTGGAAGACAAGGAAACCAAGAAGGCTGGGGCAGATCAGGCTAGAGAAGTGATGATTCGTTGCTGGAGAAGAGGCGTAGCCATCATAACCTGCGGCGTTTCCACTCTCAGGTTGATTCCGCCTTTAACCATAACCAGAGAACTGGTGGACACAAGCCTCGAAATAATCGGAGACGCCATCAAAGAAGTTGAAAAAGAACATTCCGCATAAGGCTACTTTTCTGACTGTTTTATGACCTTTATTCTTCCCCGCTGCCCCAAATGCAGTTCCGGCTTTCCATCCAATCCTTCGCGCACGTAACCATGCGAGATTCTAACCGTTTGTCCCCGCTGAATCTTTCCGCCCTCAACCAGCTCCACTTTGTCATCCCACAAAACCGCCCTCAGAGTTCCGCTCTCATCGGAAACAACAACGCTGGCAAGCTTTCCCTCTGTCCAGTCTCGGCGCGTAAAGGTTTTGGGGGGATAAACGGCGACCACCTGCCCAGCCACCGTCACATCATTCAGTCCCGAAACAATGTCCTGAATCTGAATTTTGAGCCGAAAAGGCTTCTTAACGATCTCCACCCCCAACTCCGAAGCGGCAATCCTCGCTGCAGTTTCATCGGTTAAAAAATCGCCTGCGCCCCTCTTTTTCTGCTCAATCATTTCCAGAATTTCTTTGCGGTTAATGTCGGAACGGGATGACAGTATTCGATTAACGATTTCCTCTAAACTCGTCTTACTCATTTGCTTTATTCCTCTTTTACATATTGAGCTTGTAGTGCTGAGTTTCTTTTGGCTCATGGGTTTGGATGCGGGGTCGCTTGGTTTCTGGTCGAGTATATTGTCTACTGCCTTAATTGTTCTTCTGCTAATCTTGCTTTCTAGGAGGGGCAGAAAACGAGGGCAAAAAGAAACCTATTCTTCTTTGACGTTTTCCTCTTTGCCGTAAACCAAATACAGGAAGCCTAGAACCAAAGCTATGAAAATCAAAACTGTCAAAATGAGTATTACAGTGCCAAAGTAGTCAGTCGGGGTCATGTAAATCTCTCCTTTGCCCTATTATTTGAATGTGACATATTTAAGGTGTAACCTTTTTCCACTCTTCCATGAGGCAGTCGTAGAGCCTATCCTCTTCCTCAACCTTGTCGTATCCCTCCAGAGCATCCGCTAATTTCTGGGCGATAAGATGGTAACAGATGTTTGCTTCTCGGTCCATCACGCGGAAATAGAAGTCGTCGCAGGAACAGAAACCCGCGGCTGGCATAATCTGATATTCCCTTTCTCTGCCCACAACTATCCAGACAACTCTGCCGCTGGGACTGAAAACATACTTTTTAACGCGCTTCTCCTTCAGGGTCTCCCACGCTTTGGTGAACCTTGAACCAAACGCCTCCGAAAGCTGAGTTAAGTGATTATCCGTTAACTCTCTCTTGTTTTTCGCTTCCTCGCAGACTTTTTCGAGCATCTTGATTTCTTTGGGCACTTTCACCGTTTTATCTATCCTTCTAGGAGAAGCGTTTGCGTTTCAACATCGGAGTTCACAGCCGTTTTTAGGGTTACTCGATTTTTATCTGTTCTCCGCTGGGCTTCTTTTTCTCTCCGATTTTGGGTATTGTGACCTCTAGCACTCCGTTTTTGTATGAGGTTTTTGCTTTCTTGGGGTCAATTTTCGCTGGCATCTCCATTTCTTTGAAGTACTTGCGTTCCGGAGCCTCAACAGAAATGGTTAACTTGTCTTCTGCTCCATGTAGTTTGATTTCTTCTTTTGCGACGCCAGGCAATTCCACTATGACCTTTATCTCCCCGTTTGTGTCTATTATGTCCACAAGCGGTTCCCGTTCTTCTTTCACATCTAGGCATGGTCGATTGATGCCGCATTTCTCTGGGTCGACTGAAGGTTTGACGTTGCCGAATTCCCTTATTTTCGGTTTTCCATCCGGTCCAATGGTCATGCTGTAGCCGTAAACGAAGGGTCCCCACTCGGCACTTGTCGAGCCGTCAGGAAGCTTGCGTTCCCGTTTCAAGTCTTCTGGAATGCGGGTTTTGAATTGGCTGAACTCTCGTTCCATCATCTCCTCCATTTCCTTCATCATCTCTTCGATGTCTCCGAAGAACCGGTTTCCAAAAAATGGAGTGCGCCTCTTCCTTTTTTTGTACCATTCAGGCAAGTCATCCTCTGACATTCTTTCACCTTCGCAAGTACGTACGCCCATAGAATTCATTAAAACCTTTCTGAATTAGCCTTTCTAACAGCTTGACGGTCTTCGCTGGTTAACTTAACGCTTTCAGTTGAGCCACTGTTCCCATGAAGGTGCCGTCCAGAAGATAAATCTCCGCCTCATCCATGTTTACGCAGCCGGAACGCAAAATTGGACCAATAAACGCTTCTCTCTTTCTTTTTTCTCTTTTTATCTCGTTGATTGGTCTGCCTCCAAGGAACTGGTTGAAGGAGGGCATTATGAAAAGCTGCGAAACCTTAACTTTCACCTTATACTGTTTCTCAAGAACTGCGGAAAGATTGTTGCCGTTTTTTTTGGCGCCTGAACGGTTAAGAAGAGATTTCGCTAGCTGCATTCCGTTGCATTGTGCCTTGACCAGAACCTGTTTTGTCATTCTGAAGCCCATGGGGTCGCGGATAAGCACTGTGGGGTGAACGTGACCTGAGATTAGGCTTCTGCATTCTAGAAGTTCTGGCGCTGGCCATGCGTGTCCATGGAAGAGTCCGACGTCTCCGAAGCTGGTTCCTGTTGGGGGGATGATTTTTACGTTTTCGGGGAGGAGGGGCTCAAGGTTTCCGTCATGGTTTCCCAGAACGACTTGTAGGTCTGGAACCCTTTTTTGTATGTCTTCGAAGAATTCTGGGATGTCCCGCCACTCTGCCATCTCCATCTTTGCGATGGCGTCTTTTACGTCTCCCAGAAAGATTACTTGTGTGGGTTTGGATTCTTTGATTAGCCTAAGCAGCATGTTCTTGATTTTTGGGGTTTGGGGGGGAACGTGGACTCCTCTTTTGCTTAGCAGTCTTTCCCAGCCTATGTGAAGGTCAGCAACCACCAGTGCTCGGTCATGTTTCTTCTGCAGCATCAGGGCTGGATACGGCTGTATGGGCTTTATCTGCGTCAAGTTACCACACAATACTTTCTGGTTTTCTATGTTAAAAACTGGACTGCTAACTTAACGCTTCTTGGATGGCTTCGTAGATTCTGCTGTTAGCTGCCGCAATGAAGGACAGTCTTTGGGTGGGCTCTAAGGGAACGTTCAGTCCTTCTCCTTCCGGCGAAACCATGATTCCGCCTGCCTCGCGGAGTATAAGATAGGAGGCTGCCATGTCTGTTACCCGCAGTTTTCCGCGGATGTCTATGAAGGCGTCTGTGCTGCCGTCTGCGACGTAGCAGATGTCTAGGGCGTTGGCTCCGAAGTGGCGGAAATGTTTTCCCCTCTTGAACAGTCCTTCCAGTTTGGCTACCAGCTTCTCTATCCTGAAGGTGTTCAGGTCAACGCCGATAAGCGCCTCTTTCAGGTCAGACGTTTCTGAGGTTTTGATTCTTTCACCGTTTCTGAAGGCGCCCCCATTCTTCTGTGCGGTGTAGGTTGTGCCGTGTATGATGTCGGTTACGATTGCCGTTTCCACGTCGCTGAGCCACGGTCTCCTTGAGACCGCGATAACGTTGGCGCTGAAGGGTAGTCCTCGGACAGCGTTGGTTGTGCCGTCCACCGGGTCTGTGACCACATAGCACTCGTCAGAACCAAAACCGATCTTTTTTGTTCCAGCCTCTTCGCTGACTAGCGTACACGAGATTTCGTGCTTGTTTAGGCAGTCTATAAGCGCCTTTTCCGCAGCCAAATCGATTCGCTTGGATGTGTCGCCGCCTGCTCCAACCCCGAAACCGACAGCGGCTTTCGGCGAGCCATAGTATCTGAGGGCTGCTCTTCTCATCTTCTGCGAGCATTCCCTTAGTATTTCCATCCAGTCCATAGTCTTTCACGTCACACTTGGCTTAGGGGATAACTGCTTCATTAATCTTTTAAGCTCAAACGTAAGCGAAAAGACACTTAAGGAAGATTTGATTTTCTGAAACAAAGAGGCGGGGGTCGCCGAGCCAGGTCAAAGGCGCAGGCTTCAGGAGCCTGTCCCGTAGGGGTTCGTGGGTTCGAATCCCACCCCCCGCACCATTTTGTGTGCGTAGCGGCATTCATATTAGGAGACTAATAAAGGTACATTGTTGAAAACAGTCTTTTTCTGTGAAAACCAAGCAACAAAAATGAACTGTTACCTGCAGTCATTACCGTCCCCAAAACATTCCGCCGCCGCCACCGACAGTCGTCACCATCCCTGAACTAGTGAAGGTGGTATTCTGGGTTCCCGGAGTGTAGGTTCCATCCTCATACATGCCGTATGAGATGGTGCCTGTGGATGTTCCTCCCAGATACACTACGTATGAACCAGTTGTAAGCTCAGGAGAAGAGAACGTTATCGCTTGATATGCCATTGGGGGCTTGTATGTAAGAACTGTTTCGCCTGAAGCAGTCTGGATATTTACTAAAGTGTTAGCTGACCGCTCTGAGTTAAACTTAATGAGTACAGAATATTGAGTAGATGATTCGCTTGGAGCCTCTGCCATAGAGGAGGTTCCTACCGCTACTAAAATTCCGCCATTGATTTTTAATGAGCCCTCAAAACCGTAATCTATAGCAGCATCCATCATATCTGTTTCGCGCGATTCTGGACCGTTGATAATTACAATTCCGTCATTTATCTCAATGAGTCCATCTGTGTCAAGTCCATCCCCGCCTGAATCAACGTAGATGAAGCCGCCGTTAATGTAGATGAAGTCTTCAGGCACAAATCTGCCACCACCGCCGCCACCGCCTCCGCCGCCCCAACCTCCTCCAAAAATTTCTCCACCGCCTACTTGAATTCCGTCATCGCTTGAAACAATCTCAATATGTCCATTGTTGATGGTAATTGTTGTACTCTCCAGCCCCTCATAGGATTTCGATATATCAAACGATCCGTTGTTGATTTCGATGGATGTGTCGGCGTGGATGCCGTCGTCCCCTGAGGCGAGTTGGTATGTGCCGTTATTTATGATGATTTTGTGATCTGAGTGAATTGCATCATCAGACGAGCTGATGCTGAAATTTCCATCATCTATAATCATGAATACTCCGGCTTTCAGCCCTTTAGTGGATACGTTTTCATCTGGCAGTGCGTTGCTTCCACCACCGCTTGTTACCGTGATTGTTCCGCCGGTAACCAAAAGATCTGTCTGGGCAGTGATGGCGTCCCCTTTGGTGGAAGTTACCTTTATCGTGCCGTCTTCAATAGAAACGTATCCTCTGTCTTCTTCCTCGGCATTATCCGACGTCAAGCCGTCGCCAACAGAGTTCACCGTGATGTTTCCGCCTCTAATCACCAAGTAATTCTTGCCCCTAATCCCATCATCAACCGAAGTCACCATGATGTTCCCGCTTTTGATGACAAGTCCATCGTTGCTTCGAATAGCGTCATTAGAGTTTCCGTCTACTGTGAGCGACCCACTCCCGCAGATTGAAAGGTTGTCTCTACTGGCAAGTGTACCATTGTCTTCATTGCCGTTGTTGTCTGTCAGATAATTTTCTGTGTTGTCGGCAAGGATTATGACTGTCTTCACTGCATCTTCGACATAGAGGGGGGCGTTTGTGGTGCTGCTGATGTCTACTCCGTTTAAAATAAGTTTCACAGTCTCTTCATCGTTGGTGTCTACGACTATCTGCCCGTCTTCCAAAGTGCCGCTTATGCTGTAGGTGCCCGCAGAGGTGATGGTCAGTGTTGTGCCGGTGATTGTGACGCCGTTTTCGTTATCGACGCTGATGGAATCTGTATTCAGCGTTATTGCGGTGACGCTGGAGCTATCCCACGTATAATCTCCATCCTCTTCATGGTCTATTTCGTTGGGTTGTGGTGTTTCAGGTTTCGTGATGTTTAAGGAGTCGCCGTTTGTGTCGTCGGGTGGGTTGACTGGTTCGTTAGGTGGTGGGTTGTTTGGAGTGACTGGGATGTTGTTGTTTGTGTTGTTTTCTGTTGGAGTTTCTGTGTTGCCGTTGGTGTTGCCATTGGTGCTCGGGTTCTCTACTGGCGTCTCTGTGCTGTTGGATGGGTTGCTTGGTTCGCTAGGTTGGTTGTCTGTGCTGTTGTTGTTTGTGTTGTTTTCTGTTGGACTTTCTGTGTTGCCGTTGCTTGTGCTGTTGTCAGGCGTAAAATTTTCGGGTATAGTATTGGCAACGTCTTGACCCCAGTTTAGACTGATGTATCCCGCAACAATTAATATTATACAAACAGCTCCGAGGAGAAGCATCA
Source organism: Candidatus Bathyarchaeota archaeon (assembly GCA_050123155.1). Classification (GTDB taxonomy): domain Archaea; phylum Thermoproteota; class Bathyarchaeia; order Bathyarchaeales; family Bathyarchaeaceae; genus Bathyarchaeum. The sequence goes on from JASFHP010000003.1 coordinate 261,661, forward strand.
ATCGTTTCGACATTTTTAAGCCCATAAGAAACTCTATAGAGAATATATAACCGTTTTCCAGAATTTATCATTTCCGATATTTTGATTGAAAAACCGATGTTAAATTCGATGCTGGATTAGAAAATTTCAAGAACAAGCAAAACTTGAGCCAGAGCGTTGGGCGTTAACTGTGCCGAGTTACAGTAATTATTTATTTTTTCACGTCCTGTTAGTTTAATTGATTCGTAATGATTGGCGTCGTCGAGAAACTCCAGAAAGTGGGACTCACAGAATACGAAGCTAAGGCATACATGGGACTACTGAACGTCCAATTGAGCACCGCAACCCAGCTTTCGGAGAAATCTGGGGTTCCACGAACAAAAATTTACTCGGTTTTGGAGTCGCTGGCACAGAAAGGCTGGGTGAAAATATACTCTGGAATCCCGTTGCTGTTCAAGGCAATTGCCCCCCACAAGGTCTTCGAGAAAATCAAGGAAGACTACACCGAGTTCATGGAGTCGGTTGAGGCGACGCTGAAAATGGAGGTAAATGACATGATTTGTGAGAAATTTGTGATCCAAAGTGTTGATATTGGGTTCAGAAGCCTAAAAGATGCGATGAAGAAAGCCAAAACCATATGGATAAACAATGCAACAGCAGATTTCATCGAAAAAGTAAAAGACACATTCAGCGGCGACAAAGAAGTTCGGGTTCTCTTCTTTCCCGGAGAAAAGACGCCATTAGACAAAAACGTGGAATTCAAGGAGGCTGAAGTGAAAATCGTCTGCTTGGTCAGAAACAAGGAAGTGCCTTCTATGTCTATTACTCTGGACGAGACCAGAACATTCACTGTGTTCGAAGACCCCTTCAAGAACCAGTTCATCGTAGACGAGATGCTGTACGACGAATGCGCCAAATGCTTCCTAGAATGGAACACCATGGGTTGGGGAGCAACATAGAGGGAGGTGAAACAGATAAATGCCTATAGTTAACGGACGATTCGAGGCTCAAATGTCAACAACCTTCAGCACAGTGGATGAAGGACTTGAAGAAATCAAAAAGAAAATCGGCAAAGCACGAGGAATAAGAATAAGCAACATCCCCATGAAACTGCTAAACGAACTAGAACCGCTGCTAGCAAACAAGGACCTGAAGATAATTCTGCCCTTGGGTCAGAAGCCCACAGAGGAACTGCAAAAGCTGGGCGACGTTGCCACAACCAAGGCGAGGCTATACGTGAATTTCAAGGGCACAGAAGCAAACACTGGCTCCATCACCTTCTCAACCGTAATCTACAACATCGTTTGGCTGGGCGACAAAATCTTTAACATCTCAACCATGGAATACAACACATGCGTAAAATGCCTAAGAAAAACCTTTGACGGCGCATGGCGATACTCACAAAAATGGTAGACCAACCCTATTAGAAGCCTAATAACAGCAGATTGTTGAAAACAGTGTTTTCTTGGAAAACAAGGCAAGAACCGGATTAAATCTTTAAATCTGTTTCCGTCCTTTGTGTTATATGTGGTTTTTATGGCTAATGTCCAAAAAGAAACAATTCTACGGTATGAACTGTTCGGAATGCTGTTCATTATCCTTCTTGGAAGTGTGCTTCACTTCACTTTTGAGTGGTCAGGCTACAACCCAATTGTCGGCGCATTTTCCGCCGTAAACGAGAGCGTGTGGGAGCATCTGAAGCTCGGTTTCTGGCCCGCACTACTCTACCTAATCATCGAATATCGGCAAATCAGAAAAGACGTAAACAACTTTTTTTTGGCAAAAACCGTTGTCGCCTACGCAATAACCGCTATCATCCCCGCTATCTTCTACTCCTACACCCTCTTCACCGGAGAAAGCATCTTCGTAATAGACATCCTGAGCTTCATCGTAGCCGTGATAATCGGACAATGCATGAGCTACAGGCTTCTAATCCACAAACAGCTATCCCCTAACCTCGAAAAAATTGCTATAGCTGCACTGCTCCTGTTGGCTGCCGCATTCATTGTCTTCACTTTCATTCCGCCACATCTGCCGCCCTTTCAGGACCCAATCAGCGGCGAATACGGAATCACCGAACACATGCACTAGCTTGCAAATGTTTGCGTTTACATCCCGAACCGCGCTGCATAAGCGTCAGCATCAATTTTTCGCCTTAAACCGTTTTGGTCTCTTCCATCCATCTCATATCTGTTGTTGAGGTGAAGGGTATTCTTGTACGATTCCTCCGGCGTCTTGCCCCATTCAGGAATCATTTTTCAGGATTAAATTTTAATACTAAACCCAAACCCAAATCAAGGGTATAGAAAAAAACTGATTAATTTCCTAGTGAAATCTTCTATAAATAGGGTTAACATGTACTTATTAATAAGCCAAACTGAGGTTTGGTTTGTGAATTGAATTGAAATTTGAAAAAAAATTGTTAGTGTTAGCTTTAGTTTTCACACTAATCTTTTCAACAACTATTGGATTTGCTACTGCTTTGCCCTCATTTGGGCTTGAACAAGACGACTTTACCCGAATTGCTACAGGCGGATTTGGAGATTCCGCAAATAGTTATTCATGGGGAATCGCATATTACAAAGGAGACCTCTACGTCGGAACTAACCGTCATCACCTTTGGTCGGTCTGGGAAGGACTGTCCACTATGCTTGAGCTCTCTTTGGGCACAACTATTGATCTTGACATAGACATCGTCGACGACCCTCCAGGCGACATTGGCTCTCCAGAGTGGGCGAATGCAATGCGCGGAGAGATTTGGCGTTACAGTGACAGCACATGGGAAATGGTTTATCAATCAGAACTCTGGAATTGGGTGAACCCAGATCCAAGCAATCCACTATATCCTCCAACAGGAACATACCCAGTAGCTTATGGATACCGAATGATGGGAACTTTTGAAGATCAACTCTTCGTTTGTGGCCTAGGTACATGGTGGCCCGCTCTGCCCTTAAGCTCAGTCTTAGTCTCTGATACTGGCGATTCTGGTGATTGGACAGACATAACGGGAATTCTAGGAGGAACCAATAACGTACGGGGTCTAGTGGAGTTCAACGGCGGTCTTTATGTGACTGCATCTACTCCTGGCGCATCAGTATCTGGAGCAGGGCTGGGAGTAGTGTATCGTTACACTCCTGCATCTCCGCTACTTTGG
>JASFHP010000004.1:0-170657 GCA_050123155.1 Candidatus Bathyarchaeota archaeon
GAAAGCATCTTCTGGGCTTCTAACCCTCTTCGCCTAACCAGAGTCTTTCACCCCAACGATACCTGATATACCTGAAGTGCGCCTAAATAAGTATTTGTTGCTGCTTTTCCACCCAAAACATCGTCTATTCCAGTTTTCCATGCTTTGCTTCAAAATTGGCATTACAGCTTGTTTTACCTTTTTCATCTTTTACGCATTTGATTCCCTCTGGAAAAGTGACGCCAGTCAATCGCCTAAACGCTTTGCCGAAATCATCATATCGGTCATCAAACCAGCACAGAACGTATCTGTCAGCTTTTCCCTCTTCGCTGGATATGCAGTCGATGTCGCCCATGAGAGGAAAGAAATCTTTGAGTGTACACCCAAGTTTGTTGCTCTCCTCGTTTCTCGATACGCTAAGTCTCCGTGCTTTAACCACCAGAAACGCTTCTCTCTCAGGCTTTCCAAACCTCTCCCGATAAAAGGTGATTACTGGCTTATCCCAAACAGAATCCAAAATCTCTCACACCCCACATAAATACGAGTACCAAGAAACTTAAGAGTTATTCGCTTTTCCATAGCGGAGCATGATTCGTGGCTTCAATCAAGTCTTTCAGCTTTCATTGTAGGGTATGAGACAGAGAAGCTTCACAGGTTTTCCGCTGCTGTTTTTCAGCTGATGCTTCTCGTTTGGAGGAATGAATATGGCATCTCCGGCTTTGAACTTTTTTTCTTCTTTTCCGCTGACAGCAACCCCCTCGCCTTCCAGTATGAAGACTTCATGTTCCCAGTTGTGAGTGTGGAGGGGGCTGTTTCCTCCTGCTTCCATCTCGAATAGTCTCATGGCAAAGTTTTTGGCTCCGGTCTCCTTGGTTACGAGCCATCTGACTTTCAGTTTTCTGCTTCCGCCTTCAGCATCTTTCGCTTCAACGTCAGTGTAGTGGAAGATTTCCAGTTTGTTCACCTCTCTGAATTTAGTGTCCAATCAGGGATATTAGTTATGTGCCGGGTACGTGAGTGTTTGTGTTGGAGACGCATACCATAAGACTCGTTAGCAAATTTTCACTACATTCGGGTAAACATATACCGAGGGATAAAACGGGGCTACTTTCAACCCACGAATCAATCGTGCGAAAAAATTCACAGCGGAAAACTCATTTTTCTATTTTTGTTAATTTTTGTTGTAGGGTAAACCTTTTTATATGGGGGATGCTTGTTGGGTTGTATCGTCACATTAACTCATGCTTACTCACGAAGCTTTTTTTGAAGGCTTTTGAAGACTGCGTGCAAAACATTTGTGACAGGAGGAAAATACACATGCAAATAGAAAATTTCGAAGACTTGCCTTTAACTCCAGAAGTCAAGAAAGGGATAGAGGAGCTTGGATTCACTAATCTTTTTCCAATTCAGGCTCAAGCAATAATTCCCTTACTGGAAGGAAAAGACGTTATTGGGCAAGCACAAACAGGAACGGGTAAAACCGCAGCCTTCGGAATTCCGATGGTTGAACGCGTAAACCCGAATATAAAAAGAGTTCAAGGCTTAGTTCTAGCGCCAACACGCGAACTTGCGATACAGGTCGCGGAGCGCATAAGCCGATTCAGTAGATACTCAAGTTTGAAGGTTCTGCCAGTTTACGGCGGAGAATCCATCAACAAACAGATTCGTGCACTGGAAAGAGGTGTTCACATTGTTGTTGGTACGCCTGGCAGATTAATAGACCATCTGAAAAGAGGAACATTAGATCTGTCGTTAACAAAGAATGTGGTTCTCGACGAAGCTGACAGAATGCTGGACATGGGATTCATAGACGACATAAACTACATACTCTCAAGAGTGCCCCAAGACAGGCAGTTAAGCCTATTCTCGGCGACAATCGACGACTCAGTAATGAACGTGTGCCACAGATACATGAAGAACCCAGAAAAAATACTGGTAAGCAAAGACGAGATAGCACTCACACAAATGAACCAGTACTACATGATAGTGAATTCGAGAGACAAACTTGACTATTTACTGGACATACTTAAACGAAACAACATGGGAAAAACAATCATATTCTGTAACACCCGAAGAAGCACAGACTGGCTCGCACACAAACTGAACAGACACAGATATGATGCTAGATCTTTACACGGCGGCTTCACACAGGCACAAAGAGACCACGTCACCAACGCTTTCAGAAACGGAAAACTGAAAATGCTTATCGCAACCGACGTTGCCGCAAGAGGCCTGGACATCCAAGGGATAACCCACATAATAAACTATGATGTGCCCTTAGATGCGCTGGTTTATTTCCATAGAATCGGAAGAACCGCCAGAATGGGAACCGACGGAACAGCCATAACCCTTGTGGGCTACGGAGAAATCCCAGACCTGAACAAAATAAAAACCCTGACTAAAACCAACATAGAAGAACTGGAAACAATAAATCCGCAGTACTGCTAAAACACCTTAACTATCAGATACGCCCCACAAGCGTATCAATCCCCATTTTAAATCGGTTACTGCTTCCAAAAAGGTGAAATTTTACTATTTAGGGAACGTAAGTAACCGTTAAATAACGCGTCTCTACACAACTGAACAGGCTCTCCGCTGTTCAACCTGCCAAAAGAGTAACTTAAACGGTGAAAAACATGAAGATAGCTGTGTTGGTTTACGAGTACCCCCCCAAAATCGTGGGCGGATTAGGAACATATGCTGCAGAGATAACGCGGAAGTTCGTTCTGCTTGGACACGACGTCACAGTATTCACAATGAATGACGACGAGGGAAGCCTTCCTACCAGAGAGCTTCTGCGAGGCATAGAGATTCATCGCCCAGTCCACATCGACGTCTCTGACTCCCTGCCGGATGTGGTCGCGGAGGACATTAAGAAGTGGGGCAGAGGAATCAAGTTCTTCTCAAAAATTCTCATGTACAATTATCTCAGCGCCTCAAAGATGATAAACGAGCTTGTCAGAGCCGAAGACTTCAAATTCGATTTGGTGGTAGCCCACGACTGGCTGTCAATCATCGCAGGCATCTCCATAAAGAAGGAGTTGGGGTTGCCCCTAGTGTTTCATGTGCACTCCAACGAGAGGGGACGAACACTGGGCAATGGCTCAGGCGTAGTCAGCAGCATAGAGAACCGGGGGGGACAGATGGCGGACATGGTTATAACGGTTTCTTACGCGATGCAGGATGAGTTGATACAGGCGGGCTTTCCTGCAGAAAAAATCCGAGTTTGCTACAATGGCGTGGACCCAAAGAAGTATAATCCTGAGCAGGTAAGTCAAGAAAGAATCGACGCGGTTAAACAACGATACGGACTCAGCAACGAGGACTTGATGGTACTCTTCGTCGGAAGACTTGTGTGGATCAAGGGTGTAGATAAGCTCATCAGAGCCATGCCCAAGGTTTTACAGGAGGTTCCCAATGCAAAACTGGTCGTTGTTGGTCTCGGCGACATGCGAGACTATCTGGAAGGACTCGTCCGTAACCTACACCTTGAAGACGCCGTTAAATTCCGTTTCGAATTCATACCCGAGGAAGAGCGAATTGCCCACTACGCAGCGTGCGATGTTGCAGCTTACCCAAGCCTCTATGAGCCCTTCGGCATCGTCACCCTAGAGGCTATGAGCATGGAGAAACCTGTGGTTGTTGGAGCAGCAAGCACCAGCGGAATGAGGGAAATCGTCAGCATCACCGGTTCAGATCAATGCGGCTTCCACATCAACCCAAACGACCCAGCAGACATCGCTTGGGGAATTATCAGCGCCATAAAAGAGGATGATAAGAGGGTTCAGTTGGGGCGCAACGGCAGAAAACGGGTTCTGGAATACTTTACGTGGGACGCAGCTGCAAAGACGACTATCCAACTTTATTCTGAGCTCTTAGAAACAGAAAAAACGCAGGATTCTTCTGCCTAAACAGGTTCGCTAGCTGGAAGAAAAAATGGCAAGTAATGAAGTTCGAAAAGATTATTTGCTGAACCGATGGGTTGTCATCGCCAAAGAACGCAAAAAGAGACCCACAGATTTTGTTAAAAAGGAAATTGAGAAGGAGGAGGGGGTTTGTCCGCTCTGCCCCGGCAACGAGCATATGACTCCTCCAGCGGTGTTAGTGTATCTTTCTTCTAACGGGGAGATCAGAAAGGAAAGAGATCGGAACGGTCTGCGCCATAAAGACTGGCTGGTGAGAGTTATACCAAACTTGTACCCTGCATTCACTCCGCCAGACGAAGAAACTGTGATGACCAGAGAAAGTTCTGTTCTCACAAGAGCCATAGGTCATCACGAAGTCATCATAGAATCTCCAGTTCACGATGAACACCCCGGCGCAGCACAAGTTTCTCAGCTGGTTCACGTGATAAACGCGTATCTGGATCGCCTAACAGACCTTTCTGGAAAACCCTACGTGAAGCATGTAACCATCTTCAAGAACCACGGGCGCGAAGCAGGAGCATCCCTCTCGCACGCTCACACCCAGCTGATCGCAACTCCATTTCTTCCCAGAATTCTGGAAGAGGAATTGGAGGCAAGCAAAAGTTTCTGGACAAAAAACCATGCATGCCTGCTCTGTGACGTTTTAGCCAAAGAACGGGAGAGTCCACGTTTCATTTGGGAGAACCGCAGTTTCGTGGTTTTTGCTCCTTGGGCAAGCGTTAACCCCCTAGAATTTTGGGTTCTGCCTAAGCGTCACCACTCAAACATGCTGGCCATGTCTGGGGGCGAGGTTGAAGATCTGGCTGAAACCATGAGAGTTTGTTTGGGTGGATTACGGTCTCTGCTGAATGATCCGCCCTACAATTTCGGTTTCCACACGCTGCTAGAGGAGGATGCAGAAGAGTGCTATCATTGGCATCTGGAAGTTTATCCGCGGTTGGGGGTATGGGCGGGGTTTGAAAAAAGCACCGGAATGTTCATTAACACAATTTCGCCTGAGGACGCTGCCGTGGAACTTAGGGAAGCCATTGAAGCAGAGAAGAAGGTTTTGCAGTAGTCGTCAGGATGTTAGCTGTATAGGCTCAGCACTTTTCTGATGCCGTCAACTGTAAGGTGATACTTATCGGTTTCGTCTGAGCGAAATGACTGCGCGTAGCCTAGCTCAATCAGTTTCTGTAGGTGAGTCTGCAGTTCCGGAGCCTCCATTCTGGTCCACTCTGAAATCTGCTGGATAGTCAATGACTTGGATGATTCTGTTGCCCCTATGTTGTGGAGCATAATCAGAAGGCGCAGTTGATTGGGCTGCTCGTCAGGTTGTGAACGGAAAGAATTATTCTCGCCCAAAATTATTCCACCACCTTTCTGTAAACGTCTACAGTCTTCATAGCAACCGCTTCCCAACTATAAGCCTTGTGGAGCTTTTCTTTTGCGTTTTCAGTCAACCATTTGGCATGATCTGGGTCAGACAAAACTTTGTCAATCCCCCATGCAATAGATTCAGGGTCCTTCGGATACACGAAAAGTCCTGTGCGGTCATGATCTATCACCTCAGATAAGCCGCCCACTCTGCTGGCTACCACAGGAACGCCAGTAGCCATCCCCTCCAGAGCAACTATACCGAAAGGTTCGTAGACTGAAGGAACAACCAAAACATCAGCACTGCACATGAGGTTGATAACTTCTCGGTCAGACGCAAAACCTGTAAACTGGATCTTCCTGTTCTGCCCGCTGGCACGGGCTTCAGCTTCCAGAATGTCCCTTGACCAGCCTTCTCCGACAATAACGAATTTTGCCTCCGGGTAACGTTTGGCAATTGCTGGTATTGCCCGGATGAAGTATTCTACACCCTTTTGGGGGACCAAGCGTCCTACGCAGAGAATCAGTTTTTCGCCGTAGCCTACTCCGTAGCGCTGCCTAACTGCTCCGCGGTCAACAGAAATTTGGTATTTTGTCGTGTCTATGGCGTTTGGAATCACGTCAACCTTGTCCCATGGTAGGTTAAAGTGGTCGCAGATTTCGGTTTTCATGGATTGGCTGCACACGATGACCCTGTTCGCTTCGTACATCGCCCACCATTCTATCCCGTTTATAGAGAAGGAGTCGGGGCTGTGTAGACCCTGCGCTCTTCCCACCTCGGTGCTGTGCACAGTTAGAACCATCGGCTTTTTGAGGTAATGCTTGAAGGAAATGCCTGAGAATGCGGCTAGCCAGTCGTGAACATGCATGACATCAAAGTCAACTGTGCTAGTGATGTCCGCCACTCTTTTTGCTAGAAAATGGTTGAACATTAGAACCCATGTGAGAAAGTTGGGGTGCCCCAGTTCTGTTGAGGCGCGGTATACCTTGACACCGCTCATTTCTTCGTAGTTCGGTGAGCCTGGAAAGTCCAGCGTGAAAAGGTGAACCTCGTGGTTTTGCTGAACTAGGGCTTTGGCTAAGCCTTCGCAGTGGCGGGCTATCCCACCCACCACTCTTGGCGGGAATTCCCAAGTTAGTGTGCCCACTTTCATCTTTCAGCTCACCACCAGTCAGTTATGATGTTGAATTAAATTAATATATTGTTCAGTTATTTTGTGAATTGAACCTTCAATTTATTAAATGTAACATAGCCACCGCGTATAAGTTTCTTCTTAGGTCACAAATCCTAAAGAATCCAAGTTGCTGCGCGTACACCAGCATGGGGCTTAGTTGATTCTTGTTCCTTCGGCAAAACAGTAGAGCCAAATGTTGGCAACTTTATATTTACTTAAGAAGATTAGATAAACTGAAACAGTTTCAGAAGGGGAGAGTATTTTGTCTGAAGAAGAAGAGGAGTTTGATGTAATTATTGTGGGCGGAGGTCCTGCAGGGCTCAACGCAGCAATTATGTGCGATACAAGACATCTGAAGGTTCTTCTCTTAGAAAAGGACAAACTAGGCGGTCTTCTTGCAAGCCTGTATCCCACAAAGATGATTCCGAACTACCCGGGTTTTCCGGAGATAACTGCCATAGAGTTAGTGAGGAATTGGCTGGCAAATTTGAGATTCAGCGGCGTTACCGTGAAGAAAGAAACGGCTCTCAGTATGACTGATGATCTGGTGTTGACTACAAACCGGAAAACGTATAGAACAAAAGTTGTGGTCATTGCCACAGGGGCTAAACCTCGGCGGCTGGGGTTACCAAATGAGGAAAGGTTCAGCAGAGATGACAAAGGTGTGTACTATTTTCCGTCTCATAAGGAAGCATTTTTGGGTAAACGCGTTGTGGTGGTGGGTGGGGGAGACACAGCCATTGACGCCACACTTGAGATGCTGAATCTAGCTAAAGAAATTACTTTAGTTCATAGAAAAGAGGGATTCCGCGCCTTTGAAATGAACGTGGACACGGTGAAGAGAAGCGGGTTGGTCGATTTTGTTATGAAGGGCGAGGTGAAGGCGATAGAGGGCAAAGACAGGGTTGAGGGCGTTGTTATTCAACAGCAGCAGAAAGTGTTCAGAAAAGATGTTGATGCAGTTATAATTTCGATAGGTCTTGTGCCTGAGGACTCTTTTTTCAAGAGCCTCGAAATAAAACGGGATAGAGGCGGTTTCATTTTGACAGACCGCGCCCAGAGAACCAGTGTTGAAGGCGTATTTGCGATAGGCGATGTTGTTCAGGGAGGACTTCGGTTAATCACGGTTGCGGCAGCGCATGGAGCCATAGCCAGCCACTACATCTATTCGTATGTGAAACGCCCATACTGGACAAGAGAGAAGTGGCCTCAGATATAGTCGAGCAACGATTATTGTTCATTTCCGCAGGATGGTATGCAGAGGAAAGTTGGTGTTTATTAGGCAGTATATGATTTGAGTTTCTAAACTTGGAATGGGTGCGCTTCAGTGAAGGTGTTGTTTGTCTGCACAGGGAACGCTTGTCGAAGTCCGTTGGCGGATGCGCTGCTGAAGAAGCTTAGGCCAGACGTTGAGGTTGATTCTGCCGGGACCTATCCATATTACAAGGTTGTGGACTTGACGAGAAGATATGCTGAGCAGGAAGGAGCCAGCAGATTCTTGAAGACTGTTCCTGACGGGTTGGAATCAAAGAATCTCTGCGTTTACGATCTGATAGTAGCCATGGAAAGACGGCATGAACAGGCTATTCTTGATCAGGCGCCAGACTGCGCCGACAAAATTGTGGTGTGGCACATCAACGATCCATACCAGCTGTCCTACAGGCAAGCTTCACACGAGTTTGACAAGATAAAAAGCAAAGTTGCACACCTAGCAAAAACACTATAAAACAATTTGTTATTCGTGTATTTTGTCTCTTTTTTGTGATTTGGCTTTGATTTTTTCCGCTCCATGCGTATGATAGATCGTGAATGTGCAGTTTATCTGTTCTTTTGGTGTGCCTTCAAATTTTAGGAATGTTGTTTGAACTGTTCGGATTGTTTCGTGAGGGCGAATCCATCTAATCAAGTCATCTTCAACAACTGGTTCTTGATCTGACATTTTTAGAGTATACTCTTTTTCATCATCTTCAAACTTCACATCTATGCCTAGGACATCGGTTCCTCTGTCTCCAAGATTCCTTAACTCCATTTCGCTCCAAAACGATAATGCCTTCGTTTCCTTCTCAAAACTATGTTCACAACTCAACACTCTTATCATTAGACGCGGGTTTTCTCTCCTTAATCTCCACAGGTGAACTGAAAGAGAAACAACACCCGCGATGGTACCAATTATACCCAAAGTCAAATTCACAACATCCATATTAATGGTCATCCGATTCCCTCACTAACCAGAAGCAGCCTTAACATTCAAATATGCTCTTTTTAGTTCCCATTCACCCGTCATTTCATCCAATAGTATGTTTCTCCAAAATAAGCATTTAGCGCACAGGTTGAATCGCAGCAAAAAAGTTTTCATCCTAAGTAATAGAAAACCAAAGGGCAAACACAAAACAGCAAAATGCTACAAACAGAGCTACGGTTATAAGCCAATGAACGCCTAAGTTATCAGTTCATTCACGTCGAAGAGTAGTAAGGATGCTTGAATCCGGTGAGTAAGTCATTAAACCTAGCCAGAGTTTCAGCAAAAGGCGGCTTCAATGTACTCTGGGGTTTAACACTTTCTTCGGTAATATCCGCACTAGGCGTAATGGCAGTTGCAGGAATGTTATCTGGAGAAGAATTTGCCATATTAAACATCGCGCTGATAGGTCCAAATCTTATATCTACAATCAGAGACTTGGGAATCGGCCAAGCAACAATAAAGTATACGACACAACACAGAACCGAAAATGATGTTGAAAAACTAAAAAATGTAATAACCGCAGGACTAGTTTCTGAAGTCCTAGTGGGAATAGTGTTTACAGTAGTGTCCCTCATTTTATCGGAGTTCATGGCAAACATACTAGAAAGACCAACAATAGTGCCTCTAATCCAAATAGCATCCTTCACCATCCTTGCAGGTGCTCTCTTAAAGGCGGCACAATCAACCTTTATAGGCTACGAAAAAATGCAATTCCACAGTGTCACGCTGATAGTTCATTCAATATTAAAGACTGGATTAATGATACTCCTTGTCACTTTGAGTTTTGGAGTATATGGAGCAACAATCGGAAACGCAATATCTCACCTAAGCGCCGGATTAATCGGCATCGCCCTTCTCTATTTACTAATCATAAAAAAACTACAAAAACAAGAAGGCAAACTACAACTCGTATCCACAATAAAGACCATGCTAAAATTCGGGCTGCCCCTCTCAGTAGCTTCAATGCTTGTTGGTGTTCTTGCTCAAGTTTACAGCTTTCTACTTGCTATTTACACCACTGACCTAGTTTACGGCAACTACCAAATAGCAATCAACTTTGCAATTTTAGTATCCATTTTTGCAACATCCATAACTACAGTAATGTTTCCAACATTTTCTAAACTCAAAGCACACGAAGACCCAAAAACAGTGAGAAACGTCTTTCAGTATTCAATCAAATATAGCACACTCCTGATTGTACCTCTAACCTTTGCAGTAATAGTGTTATCTCAACCAGGTGTAGAAACATTGTTTCAAAACAAATACGAGCAGGCCCCATTTTTCTTATCTCTGTATGCAATCTCTTTCTTGTACGCGGCGTTTGGAAACCTCAGTGCAGAAGTGCTAATAAAAAGTCAAGGAAAACCCCAAGTGAACATGAGAATTACGATTCTTACTTTCATAATAGGGATTGTTTTAAGCGTGGTGCTGATTCCCCAATTTAGTGTCTTAGGCTTGATAGCAACACACTTGATAGCCGGAATACCCGGTTTAATCATAGCTCTATGGTGGAACAAGAAACATTACAATGCCACTGTCGACTGGAAATCTTCAACCAAAATCTTGGCAGCCGCAGCATTCTCAGCTGTTTTAACGTATTTGGTACTTAATCAACTGAAGCTAGCCAGTTGGATTAGCCTGCTGTTAGGGGCGGTAATTTTTCTAGGTACCTACATGATTACAGCTCCATTGATAGGAGCAATAGACTATAATGACACAAAAAACCTGCAAGACATGCTGAAAAGCCTAGGTCCCATAGGTCCCATTGTAAACCCGCTGCTCTACCCCATAGAAAAAATTACTAGCAAAACACGGAAAAGCAAAAATAAGAATCGACAGTAAAATTTTGGGTTAATTCTACCTTTGTTTTTTAAATATTCAAATTGTTATATGATGTTATATTAGAAGTGGAGCGAAATCGTATGGTTACTGTTCTGGATAAGCCTGAAAGGGTTAAGGAAGTTGACAGAAGCAACATGCTCGGCGACCTGATTAAAACCCCCGACTATTGCCGAGACGCGATAAAGAGGGCAGAGCAGGTGAATGTGCCTGAAGGTGTGAGTCCCAAGAATATTGTGGTGGTGGGTATGGGCGGCTCAGCCATAGGCGGAGAAATCCTGCATGACTGGCTCAGAGACACGCTTCCTATCCCAATCGAAGTGTGCAGAGACTACACTCTCCCCGCATACGTGAACAAAGACACTCTTGTATTCGTTAACAGCTACTCGGGAAACACGGAAGAAACCCTAACCGCATTTCTCACCGCAATCCGCAGAAAATGCATTGTAACCGCAATAACTTCAGGCGGGCAACTTGAATCGTTCTGCAAGAAACTGCGGGTGCCCCACACGATGATACCTGAAGGTCTGCAGCCCCGCGTCGCCATTCCCTACCTGTTCTTTCCCCTTCCTGTCCTCATGAAAAAGATGGGGATAATCTCAGACATAGACAATGAGCTGGAGGAGGCAATACAGGCTCTAGAGAGGGTAGCCAAAGCGAATGCTCCAGATGTGCCCACAAAGAATAGCAGGGCAAAACAGCTTGCCACCGAACTGGTAGACACCATCCCCGTGGTCTACGGCTTCAGACAATATGGTTCAATTGCCCAGCGACTAAAGGGGCAATTCAACGAGAACAGTAAAGTCCCCAGCAAATATGAGGTGTTTCCGGAACTTAACCACAACGAAACCGTGGGATACGAAGCCCCCGAAATGCTCACAAGAAAGCTGTCGATACTGCTTATCCGAGACCCCGAAGAGCCACAGGAAATCAGAAAGAGGATAGAAACCACCAGAAATTTGGTCTTCAGCAGAGCCAGCAATGTAATGGAAATCGTTGCGGAGGGCAAAGGAAAACTGGCAAAAATGCTTTCAGTCATGTGCTTTGGCGACTTTGTAAGTGTCTACCTAGCCATACTACAGAACAAAGACCCGACGCCGGTGAAATTTATTGAGATGGTGAAAAGAGAGTTAGCTAAGAAGACCCGTGGTGAAGAACGGTTTGAGGCTGAGTTGGCGAAACTGAAATGAACATTGTGTTTTTATTTCTGTAATACTGTAAGATTGTAGAATTTCACTAATGGATGCGGAGCGAAAGAAACTGTGAAACCACCAAAAGACAAGTACGAAATTATAAGCGAAATGGGGAAGCGGCGAGGCTACTTCTGGCCCTCATACGAAATATATGGGGGAGTCGGCGGATTCATAACTTATGGTCCACTTGGCTCATTACTCAAAAAAAGGTTAGAAGACAAATTCAGACGCTTCTATCTTCAACCCTTAGCTATCCTTGAAATAGAAACGTCGGTGATTATGCCCGGCAACGTTCTGGAAGCTTCCGGGCACGTAGAAAACTTCAAGGAACCCACAGTTGAATGCGTCAAATGCCAGCGCAAGTTCCGAGCTGACCATCTGCTTCAAGAGTTCGGGAATATGAGCGACAGCGAAACCGAGAAACTCAGTCTCCAAGCCGTCATTGAGGAGATAAAAAAACGTGGCATCCGCTGCCCAGAATGCGGCGGAGACTTCACCAAAGCTGAACAGTTCATGACCATGTTCACCACCACGATTGGACCATACTCCGACTCAGTCGGCTATGGACGCCCCGAAGCTGCACAGGGAATCTTCGTGGAATTCAAGCGCATCTTCGAAAGCGCCCGAAACCGTCTTCCTCTGGGGGTTGCCCAGATCGGTCATGCCCTCAGAAACGAGATTTCTCCACGGCAGGGTCCAGTGCGGCTTAGAGAGTTCACGATAATAGACATCGAGTTCTTCTTGGACCCGGAGGACAAAAAGTGCTTGATTATCGGTGATGTTGAAGATGAGACTTTGCGGTTTGTACTCGCAGAAAACAAGCTGAAAGGCAACACTGACGCCGTGACATTCACGGTGAAGGAGGCGCTAAGCAAGGGCATCATCAACGAGGAGTGGATGGCATACTTCATGGCACAAGCCAAAAAGTTTCTGGTGGAGCTGGGCGTTCCAGAGGAGAAGCAGCGTTTCATCGAGAAGCTGGACTATGAGCGTGCGCACTATTCTGTGCAGGGCTTTGACCAAGAGGTATACTTGGACAGGTGGGGGTGGACAGAAGTTTCCGGTCACAACTACCGGACAGACTATGATTTGAGCCGCCACATGGAAGCCAGTGGCGTAGACTTGACAGCCTTCAAGGAATCTGAGGATGGTGGAAGAAGGTTTGTTCCTCATGTTATCGAGCCCAGTTTTGGTTTGGACAGGCTGGTTTATGTTGCCTTAGAGTATGCGTACACAAAACGAGGAAAAAGAAAGGTTCTGAGTTTGCCCCGTGACCTAGCACCGATGCAGGTTAGTGTTTATCCGTTAATGAACAAGGACGGTTTGCTTGAGAAGGCAGATGAGGTTTACCACATGCTAGTTGATAGTGGTTTTACTGTGGACTGGGACTCGTCAGGCTCAATAGGAAGGCGGTATGCTCGGGCAGATGAAGTGGGAACTCTTCTAGGGATTACTATCGATTATCAAACCCTTGAGGATGGCACCGTGACATTACGTGACCGTGACAGCTGGAGACAGGTAAGAAGCAGTCTCAACAATCTTTCTCAGTTGCTCCATTCCTACTTCCGCCACAAACTAGACTTTGAGGGTTTAGGGAAACTGATTGAACGCTGAAAATCTGAGGAATAGCATAGGAGAGCACAGTTTTAACTAACACTTTTTAAGAGACTCCAGTCTACTTTATTCTGGTTATATGTAGAACAATTGATGGGGCAACGGTATGGTATTTCCAGTAGAGACTGAAGAACGGGTGAAACGAAAAGCGCTTGACGTTTCCAGAGACCATCTAAGAGAAGTGGTGGATATTTCTCGCAAAATTTCGCAGCTGGTTTCCGTTTTTGTGAAGGGCGACAAGAATTTGGCTGAAGAATTGTTTGCTGACATCAAAAGGGCTCAAAATGGAGTGGATACTGCACGACGCAATGTTTCACGGGAACTCGCCGAAATAGGAGCCATATTGATGAGCCGCGAAGACTTTCTCCGTTTTACTAACCTGACAAACGATATAGCTGATTACTGTGAAGGAATCGGCTTTCGGTTGCTTCAGATTATGAAAAGGGAATGGAATGTTCCGACGCAGATAAAGGATGATCTGATTAAGCTTTCGGACGCTGTTTTTGACACTATCTTCAAGCTTAGAGAAACCGTTATGACCCTAAATTATGGCACTGCCAAAGCTCTGGAAAAAGCCAGAGAAGTTGAAGCTGCAGAACGGGTAGTTGATGATATTTACCGACAGCTGGAAGTAGACATCATAGACAGCAAAATGGATCTTCCGCCCATGTTTCTCTTGTGGACCGTAGTTCAGCATCTGGAGGACGCCGCCGACAAGGCTAAAGACGCATCGGATGCCGCCCGCATACTGGCGCTCACCATCTAAAGTGAAGTTACATGCCCGAGAAGATTGAAACCGAACTCTTGGACAACTTTCTTGTAGTTTGGAACCCTGAGCAAGGGTCAGGGCTCTATAAGCTGGGCTATTACGGTAAGCCTTTGGGAATTTCTAAGCCGAAGATTCCCGAGTTTGATGTCCCCCTGATTCTTGATCTCATAGAGGGTCTTCATCTGGTGGAGACTGGGAAAATCAGGGTTTATGGGGGACCGGAACGGAAGGGAGTCAGTTTTTCGAGGCTGCGGAGAAGGGCGAGGCGGCTGTATGAAGATTTTGATGCCAAGTATGCGGTTTACCGTGATCTGCGGGGTCAGGAGCTTATTGTCACTCCGGGCATAAAGTTTGGCTGCGATTTTGCGGTGTATAAGCATGGTCCGGGTGTGGATCATGCGCCGTACATGGTTTCGGTTCGAAAGGCTAAGGATGAGGTGTCGGCGACGGATGTTGTGAAGGCTGGGAGGCTGGCTACGACTGTGCGTAAACGGTTCATTATAGCCATACCTGACCTAGAAGCCGAAAAGATACGTTACCTCATCTTCAAATGGTTCAAAGCCTAAGACTTTACGATGTGGGTGTAAACTGTTGTTCTTCCTTGAAGTGGAGTTTGATTCCCCCAATTCTAGGAGCAAGAAAGTTGTAGAGAGCGGCATAAAGGACGCCTTGTATAAAGCCTCCAGCAAATCCCAGTACTGGCATTAGCACTATAGCTCCAACACTGAATAGAGTTCTAAACCAACTAAAATCGAAAAATTCGTTAGTAATAGGTATTGAGGACATCACAGCTCCAAACACTAATGCGTAAATGATTCCCCCGATTAATCCAATTACTGCTGATATGACACCGAACATCAGAGCAAAGGGTATGATAGGCACAGAACTTATTGTTCGTTCTTCCAATTAATTCACCAATAGCTAATTAAAACTGCAAATTGATTATAAAACTTAAGCTCATTTTTACGTCATTATCTGAGGTTCTCTATGATTTCAGGCAACGTCTCTTCTTGGAACCGTTTGATTCCCAGCGTCGTTATCATGTAGTTGCCTTCATCTGTTTTTGCTGCGTATCCTTCCCGGCAAAGTTCACCCATCCGGGTGCCGGTTATTTTCGCATTTTTTCCAAGCGCAGCCTGCAACTCTTCTTTGGTGAGAAAACCCTTTGACAAACCCAGCTTGTTGCCGATGTACGCGGCTAGAAGATGTAAGGTTAGGGTTTCGCTGTCTGTTAGCTTCTGTTTTGACACCAGTAGAACTGGTCCCTCAGGGGCAACGGCAATTACGTTTTTGCAGTCTTCGATGAGTTTTTCGAGGTCAACTGTGAGGAGGGCATTCTTCACAATGTGGAGGGCGGGAATCATTTCGCTGAAAAATCGGTTCACGCTAACCCAAACTTGGTTTACTTCGCCCGTGAAGGTTTGTTCAGTGTCCATGTATTTGATGTGCACGGTGACTGTTTCTTTGTTCAAGCCGCTGCGCCTCGAAGTTTGGTCAGAACTTCTTCCTCAACCCATCTTTCGCCCTGAGTTGTCAACTTGAAGTCTGGTTTCGCTGGGTCAGGTTTGAATACGATTCCCCGTTTGGTCATCTCGTTGAGGCGGGCTGGCACCATGGATCTGATTCCGCTTGAAGCCAAAAGCCGCTTGATATGGCTGGCTGTGCTGGTTTTTTCGTCGGAGGCAAACAGTACGAGTCCTATGGCTTCGTAGTGGGTGAGTTTCTCTCTGGTGGTGATGATTGGTCCTTCGGTTGTGATTTCTATTATTCCGTCTAGCTGTGTTTGTATGGAGGGGGTCAGATTTGCGGATATTAGGTTGCCTACCTCATTCACGAACTGGGGCGGCATGGTCTTCAACGTTTCCAGAATTTCTTGGGCGCTTTCTCCCTCTATAACAACTTCTCCGAAGGGAGCCTTAACTCGAACCCGAACTTTAGCCATTCTCGCTTCGTCCTCCAGCTAAAACATACACACAGCCCTTATCAGTCTTCCACCCTTTATCTTATTTTTCCTGACCAACCAAAAACTAAACATCACCAATTCATACGCAACAAGTTAATTTTCAGTTATTGTAGCATTACTCTCTGACAGGTTAGTCAATTTTTTTTTGACTACGAAAAAGTGTGGTTTGGTCAAGGTTTCTGGACAAAAATGCTTTTCAATTCTTTTCAACCTATTATATACAAGGGTTTAGTTTGAATAGAAATATTCAATCAGTTTATGCCAAGAAATTTCTTGGCGTTCTTTTGGTTGTTTTGGTTTCAGTTTTGTCAATCAGTGCGGTCGTCTTTGACGTGACTGAGGTGTCAGTTGACGCTAATCCAGAAACTAGTGTTGGTGGAATATTTTGGGAAAACACAACTTGGACTTTAGATAATAGTCCGTACATAATAACAGATACAGTTCAGATACCCGAAAATGTTGCTCTCACTATCGAGTCTGGTGTAACGGTTATTTTTGAAGGTGCCGGCGATATGTTTTTGGTAAGCGGGATCATCCGTGCTCAAGGAACAGCCCCTAGAAAAATAATGTTTGAAGGCAAAGGAACCTCCAACTTTTTCAATGTTGTTCAGTCGGATAACAGCTCATTATACCTAGAGCACTGCATTTTAAGGGACGGGGTTAAATTATGGTCCATTAATAATGGAATTGCGCAAGTTATCTTAAGGCATTCAAAGCTGGTGAACATCACAAACTATTCTACTTTCTACCACTGGAGGAAAGTTTGCTATATCGAATATAATATCTTCATTGACACGGCTGGTTTTACAATGTACAACTGGTTTGGAAAAGATTCAGGAGCAACTGTGTACATTAGGCATAATCTGGTCAAAAGGAATAGAGACTTTTTTGTGCGGTGTTCTCCTAACGTTTATAATCAAGAGGTTGTCGTGAAATACAATTCATTTATGGATGTTGATGGGATAGTTCTGGCACTTCATAGTGGCTTAGGCGATTATGTAGCTGTAACTGCCACTGAGAACTACTGGGGAACAACTAATACAACAGTTATTGATTCATTGATTTACGATAAAAATGATAACATAACACTCCCCAACTTCATCGAATATATGCCGATTTTAACTGAACCGCACCCCGACACTCCTCTTAACACATACACAGAAGCAAGTGGAATACTAGCGTCAGATACTACGTGGACACAGACGAACAGCCCTTATGTTGTTACGGCACCCTTGCTTGTAAACGACAGCGTTACGCTAACAATTGAGCCAGGAGTTGTTGTTTATCTTAATGATACTTACCTGCAGGTGAATGGCACATTAGTTGCGAGAGGTACAGTAGCCGAGCCGATATTAGTGATAAGCAATGGGACAGGACTAGGCGACTTGCTGTCTCCTGGAACTCCAGTAATCAAGTTTAGTAGTGGAAGCACCAGTTGGAACGAACAGACAGGCATCGGTTCAATAATAGAGAACGCAGTGATTAATACAACACAGGGCAGTTACACTATTTACGTCGATAACGTTTCGCCAAAAATAAACAATTGCACAGTAACCAACATTAACGGCGGTTATGTAATTTATCTCGAATCTGGTGCCACAATAATTTCCAACTGTTCCATCACTACAGGTGAATGGTCAAGTGGCATCACAATTGGTTCAGCCAGTTCAAACATTAATAACGCACAAATTTTAGGCAACACAATCAGGAACTGTGGCTTGGGTATAGGAATCTTTTGTGGGTCTCCACTTATTGAAGGAAATTTAATTGCCAATAACATGGGAAGCAAAAACTCTGGATTAGGAGGCATACGGATAGATGGTTACATTACAAGCCCCACTATCCGAAATAACACCATTGCCGAGAATAGCGTAGGCTTTAATATACGAAATTCGCCTTCACCAACTATTGAGAACAACAACATTTTTGATAACCTCGAGTACAACATCTACTTAGAGGATTCAGATTCCGCCATCAACGCAACCTATAATTGGTGGGGAACAACTGACATTTCAAGTATTAATCAAACAATACGTGATTTCAAGAATGACTTCAATTTGGGAACGGTTACTTTTGTTCCCTTCTTGACAGAACCAAACCCCGAAACAATACAAATCCCTGAGTTCACTTCATTGGTACTTCTATCCTTGCTAATCATCACAACCTTGCTGGTCATACTCCGCAGGCGGAAGCTATCAAAAACAGGCTGACAAAGTCATGATGGCAGATTAATTTTCAACTTTTTCTCGAAGAAATAGCTAGAGTGGTTTTTCACAAGCTACTAGATGTCCCCTTCCCACATCAACGAGTTCAGGAGATTTCTCTATGCAATTACGTTCCTTCGCATATATGCACCTGGGTTGAAATCTGCAACCACTTGGAGGATTTATTGGGCTCGGAACTTCTCCAAGAAGTACAATTCTGTCTTCCTTTGTAATCTCTGGGTCTGGAACAGGAATCGCCGACATCAACGCTTGTGTGTATGGATGAAGAGGAGAATCAAACAATTCGTCTGTATCTGCAATTTCCACAAATTTGCCCAGATACATAACAGCCACCCTATTACAGATGTGCCGTACAGTGCTCAGGTCATGAGAAATATACAGGTAAGTCATCCCCAGTTTATGCTGCAGATCATGTAGCAAGTTTAGGATTTGGGCTCGAATGGACACATCCAGCGACGCAACAGGCTCGTCTGCAATAAGCAACTGAGGCTCCACTGCAAGTGCCCGTGCAATACAAATCCTCTGTCTTTGTCCACCGCTGAATTCGTGGGGATACCTTTCTGCATGATAATCTTCCAAACCCACTAACTCCAACAGATCATAGAGTTTGTCATGCCATTCACTTTTAGGAACATTCTTGTGAATCGTGAAAGGTTCCATAATAATGTCTGCCACAGTCATTCTTGGATCAAGCGACGCATAGGGATTTTGGAAAACGTACTGCATTTTGCGTCTTAGTCTCAGAATTTCCTTCTTTCTCTTTGATTTGAAGATTCCTTCTATGTCTTCACCATCAAGATAGATGTTGCCAGAGGTTGGAGGATCCAGTTGCATTATTGCTCGGGCAGTAGAGGTTTTGCCACATCCGCTTTCGCCCACCAAACCAAAAGTTGTTCCTTTTTTAATCGAAAAATTCACTCCGTCGACGGCATGTATTACTCCGACCTGCTTTTTAAGAAGCACTCCTTTTGTGTATATCGGAAAGTGCTTTACTAAATTCTCAACTTCCAAGAACTGTCTGTCACTCATCTTTCTCAGCTCCCAGAGGCGATTTCAGGTTAAGTTCCTTTGCTCGATGGCAAGCCACGTAATGTTCAGGTTCCACTTCTTCTAATAATGGAATTTCCTTGGAACAAATTGGTTTAGCATACTCGCAACGAGGATGGAATCTACAGCCTGAAGGAGGCTCTATCAGATTAGGAATATTGCCAGGTATTACCGCAAGTTTCGTTCTTCTTAAAGCCAAACTTGGAACGGCTTTGAGAAGAGCGTTTGTATAGGGATGACGCTGATTATAGAAAATGGTTTTTGTTTCTGCTATTTCGCAAACTCTTCCGGCATACAAAACCGCAATTCTGTCCGCAACATCTGCCACTATACCCATGTCGTGGGTTATTAAAATCATGGACATTCCTAATTTATCTTTCAGATTCTTCATTAATTGGAGAATCTGAGCCTGAATTGTAACGTCAAGGTTCGTTGTTGGTTCATCTGCTAGAAGCAGACTTGGTTGGCAGGATAAGGCTCTAGCTACTGCCATCCTTTGTTTCATGCCTCCGCTTAGTTGGTGTGGATAATTCCATATTTTGATCTCAGGATCAGGTATCTCTACAAGTCTGAACAAGTTGATTGCTTGTTTCAATGCTTCTTTCTTTGTTACATTTTGGTGACGTCTTATTACTTCAGTTAGTTGTTCGGCAATAGTAAAAACTGGGTTCAATGAGGTTGCTGGGTCTTGAAAGATGTAGCCTATTTCTTTTCCCCGTATCTTTTGCATTTCATTTTCGGTTTTGTCTAGGAGATTTTCTCCTTTGTATATGATTCTTCCGTCGATTATTTTTCCAGGTCTGGGAACTATTCGCAGGATTGACAAGGCAGTCACAGTTTTTCCGGAGCCTGATTCACCTACCAGACCAAGGGTTTCTCCTTCTCTAACTTCAATGCTGACTCCATCGACGGCTTTGACTAAACCAGCGAATGTGTCGAAGTAAGTTTTCAGGTTCTCGATTTTCAAGATTTCTTTTGGTGCCATCAGCTTCCTTTCCATAAGTTCATTCCCGGAGACGTGGGTCAAGAGCGTCTCTCAAGCCATTTCCAAGCAGACTAAATCCAAGAACTAGAAGCGTGATGAAAAATCCTGGGAAAATTCCTTCCCACCAAGCTTCTTTCACTGCCTCGTTGGCTTTCTGAAGTTGTTGTCCCCATGTTATGGCGTTGGGGTCGCCAAATCCTAGAAAGCTTACTGCAGCTTCAACCAAAATTGCGGTAGCAATCATTAGTGTGGTTAGAACTATTATGGTGTGTAAGACATTGGGAAAGATGTGCCTGAATACAATTCTTGTGTTACTTGCTCCCAGTGACTTTGAGGCTTCAATAAATTCCTCTTCTTTAACACGTAGTACTTCTCCTCGGATGATTCTTGCGTTAGATGCCCAAGAAAATACTCCGATCATTATAGTGACTATCGATAGGCCTCCAGCACCTGAGGGTGCCACTGCAGTGATGACTTTGAGGAAAACAAGTAGGATTAGGAGGAAGGGTATTACTAAGAAGATTTCTGTTATTCTCATCAAAATGTTGTCAACGATTCCTCCGTAATAGCCTGAAATAAGCCCAACTAATACGGCTAATGACATTGCTATTGCCGCTGCTCCAAATCCAACATAAAGTGCTGATCGAGCTCCATATACTACTTGGCTAAAGACGTCATGACCCACATAATCTGTTCCAAACAAGTGTTCAAATGATGGAGGAACTCGGGTTTTTCCAGAGTAAAATGCACTTATGCTATTGGGTGGATAAGGAGCAATCAGGGAATCAAACACACTTAAAAACACCACAAAACCGATAATGAATGCTCCTGCCAGTGCTGCTTTGTTTTTCTTAAATCTCCGCCATGCAATATTCCACTGGCTTACACCTTTGGACCGCGTTCGTTCACTTTGTTTATTCATTTCTCAACCTCAAGATTCAGTTATTCAAGTCTAATTCTTGGGTCTATGTATCCATACGTTATGTCTGTTATCAGGTTAGCAACAAGAGTCATAATGGTAATGAAGACAGTAATTCCCATTATCACTGGGAAGTCAAGTTTGGTTGTAGCTTCTACGAAAAGTCGACCTACACCAGGCCAGTTGAAAACTGTTTCTGTTATTGGGGCTCCAGCGAGCATGCCACCAAAATATAACCCCACGTAAGTTACAACTGGTATAAGGGCGTTTCTTAATGCGTGCTTATAAACAACAGTTCTTTCACTCAGTCCACTAGCTCTTGCGGCCAGTATGTAGTCTTGCCGTAAGACTTCAAGCATACTTGATCGAATCAAAAGCACTACCGGAGCCAAACATGCGAACGTTAACACTGCTGTGGGCAAAATCAGGTGCCATAAGCGGTCTATCTCGAGGCTTCCGAACAGATATCGTTCTGCAAGAATTGCGTTGGCTCCACCGGCTGGGAACCATCCTAAGAAATAGGCGAAAATGATTATCGCTATTATTCCCATGTAGAAAACAGGGATGCATGTACCAAGTAGGGAAGTTGTGGTTACTGTTACGTCTAGTTTTGAGTATTGCTTTTGGGCAGATATTATTCCTACCGGAATTGCAATGAGGAGTGATAGTACTAGGGCTAAAAGCTGGAGTTGGATTGTTAACCAAGCGTAATCGTCAATTAATGTGGTTACGGCTATTCCTCCTCTAATTGCATAGGAGTTACCAAGGTTGCCCTGTAGTAGTTGTCCAATAAATAGGAAGAATTGGTAATACACAGGTTTGTCAAGACCATAATATTCAGTTAATTGTTGTCTAAATTCTGCTGTGATGTGGGGGTTTTGGATGGTCATAAGTTGTACAGGATTTCCAGCAAGACGTGTTGCGGCAAAAACTATGATTAAAATTCCGAAAAAAAGGGGAACCAAATAGAGTAAACGTCGGATTAGATATCTAATCATTGACATGTTCAGTTACGATTCCGAAGTTACTTTCTCGTTTCTATTCTATATAAGATTTCTTAATAAAAGCTTGAAAATTAAGATTTTCATAATATGTGTGGTTGGAATTCCATGTTTCTCCTGCAAATCGTTATGTTTGTTCATGCATAAAGAAAATTAGGTAAAAAGTTATAAAGAGAACTATATAAACTCATGTGTTTGAGGTAAATAATATTGTTGAAAAAGAAATGGGTAGCAATAGTTAGCATTCTATTGATGTGTACTGCAATTTTGGTTCCAATGGCTTTACCAGCACAAGGTCAAGATACGCTGTTTCATGTAACCTTAACGGTTCCATCAACAAATCCCTCTAGACAAGCATGGTCAGAAATCATCTATAACAATATGCTAGAAGTCGGAATCGATGTGGATAGAGTCATACAGGATTGGGGAACAATTTACGATAGAGCCCTCGATCCTCCCGAAGATGTCAGAGGTAAGACATTTGATGAAGGTGGCTATGATATGCTGTTTGTAGGTTATGCAATGGGTACCGACCCAGATCCTTACGCACTATATCATAGCAGCCAAGTTCCACCAGGGCAAAACTATTACAACTGGGAAAATGCGGAAAATGACGAACTTTGTGAGAAGATTAAAGTAACTGTGGACGAAACCGAGCGTCTCGAATACGTAAAGCAGTGGCAGCAATTAGGATTTGAAGAATTGCCTTCAATAACTCTTCACTACGATAGAGAGGTTGTATGCTTTGATCCAACAGCCCTTGTTGGCGATCCATTTGAGATACTTCACTATCCGGTTTGGCCTGGAGTAGATCGGTGGGAACTCAATCCATCAACTACGCAAGACACCATAGTGATTGCCCAAACAGGTCCTGCTCCAGAAGAAGGCTTGAACCCTTGGGTTACAACGTCCTATTATGACTTGACCGTGTATGGAGCAGTTATGGAAAGCTTGACTAAAACAAAAGATCTTGAAACACTCGAAGTAATACCGGGATTAGCTACTGATTGGGTCGTTGAAGCCGATAACAAGACATGGACTGTAACCTTAAGGCAAGGTGTCATGTGGCATGATGGCGTCGAATTCACAGCTGAAGACGTAAAGTTCACTTACACCGCGGCAATGGCAGAAGATTTGGCCTCGAATGCTGGAGCTTTTGTGGCACAAATCATTGGTTCACCAGACAACATCGAGATAATAGATAACTACACGCTGAAATTCAATCTTCCCGAACCCTATGCATACTTTGCTTCAAGCATCTTAGCTGAGGGATACGGTTTCATGTTGCCAAAACACATTCTGGAAGACGTACCTTACGAGGAATGGCGAACCCACACGTTCAACACAGGAGAAGGAAGCTATGAAGCTGGAAACGGATACACAGCCTACGGTCCAGTAGGCACTGGTCCTTACTGGTATATGGCATATGATTCCACAACTTACACAAACCACCTGGGCAAAAATTCCAACTACTGGAACACTCAAGCCTTAACAGATGCGGGGTTGTTCCAAATCGAAAACTATGCAGTTGTTTTCATAGAAGGTTCTGATGCCGCCATTACTGCACTAAAAACTGGTGAAGTAGATGTTTTGGATTCTCAGTACGGTCTCCAAACGAAGCTTGGCAGCCTCGAAGCGTCTTGGGGTGAGTATGTAGTTTATGACGCCTTTGGCTTGCAAGAGCTAGGTGTCAACATGAAACACCCAATTTTGGGTACAGGCGTTGATACACCGCTAGGTCAAGAAGACCCATCTCGAGCTGCTGAAGCCGCCCGCTACGTAAGGCAAGCGATAAGCCACCTAGTTCCTCGACAAGAAATCATAGACAGCATCCTAGACGGATATGGTACACCAGCAATCACAACGCCAGTTACAACATTAACCGCTGGATTTGACACAAGTCTCACAGCATACAGCTATGATGTTGAAGAAGCAAAAATTTTGCTAGCAAAAGCCGGCTATGATACAGGGGTTGAACTACCATCAGAAGACTTCTTGGCGGAATACGGACTTTACATCGGAGCAGCTGTAGTAGTTGTCGTAGTAGTAATAGGTGCTGTATACTTCGTTAGGAAGCGCAGTAGCTAAACCTAACATCCCCCCTTTTCCTTTTTTTCTCTCTATAACGTAGTTACAGCTATTTTTCATTCTCAAAGTGAATTCTTTACAAGAAAATTGAGTGAATTATTGCAGGTAACAAACCTAGGACAACCGAGACAGGAAGCCCCGGAAGCCTGCCTCTGCTAAGCGTTATTCTTAATGACAATAAAGAACCGACCAAAATCAGCAGTAACGAAAGAGCACTTGACAAAAAACCAAAGTTTGCAGCCGTGTTAGCTACAATAATTGAGTAACATGTTAGATCTCCTATTCCTATGCCCCCTTCCTTGTTTGAGAAAGTAACGGCTGTAAGCAATTTTTCGTATGCCATTGCACTAAAGATTTTTTCCACAGTTCTTCTCTTAATTAAAACAATGTCAACAAATGACAGAAGCAACAAACTTACTATTATTGTAAACGCTGGTACTAAAACTCCAAAGAAGCAACCAAGGATTCCACTGCAGATTACAAAAAGTGTGTTTCTCATTCTATTTGAAATACTATCAACAATAACCAGGTATCCAAAATAGGCTCCAACATATGTCACAATAGCTACCACCATCAGAAGCAACGGAAATTGCAAGTTTAAAGTGTTAAACAGCAATTTAGTGAAAAGTAGCACTGCAAGAATTCCACTAAAAACAAACGTGGCAACCAAGACCCTAACTGCAAGTTCGCGCCTTTTCTTAAATAACCGAAAAAAAATAAACAAACTAACTATCGAAATCAATATAATCAAAAAAACATTTAACGTAACAAAAAACTCATCAGCAGAACCAAATAATGAAACCGAACCATTGGACTCGAGTTGAGTAAATACCGTAAATTGAGCCAGAATAATAGAAATCACTATTGTGAATATAATGGGCAAAAATAATTGCGTGCGGGTTATTCTAGAAAAGAAACCAGATACAAAATTATGGTTTGTCATCTAAGTGAATCCTGATCCAGAGTTTACAAGAGCATCACTAAATTTTTCGACACACCTTTTATTTATTGTTTACATAGCAGAAACTAACAGAGCTTCAATAACCAGAATTAAAGCCGTTATGATGACTGATCTCATTTGTTTTTCGGTTTCTTTTTGTCGATTGAGATTCCGAGGTTCTGAATGGAATAAAACCTCGCCTAACTTGGCAGCTGAGGGCGAATACGATGCAAAAACACTACCGAATATTAATCCCAGCCCACCTTCAATCAACATAGTAAGTGAAAGCGTATACGCAAATGTATCTGCTCTATAGCAAAGCAAGAAAATTATTGAAGCATCTATTAAAATTATTATTACTGAGTAAAGGAATAACTTAGCCAAGAGTGCCAATGCCGTTTTCCAGTGTATCATAATTTCTGGCTTCGCATTTTTTGTTAAGACTACTTAACTATGTAATGAAGCTAAAAGTTCTTCTCACTCTTTACGTTTATGCATCCCAGAAAAAATTTAAGTGCTCGCTTCCACTCTCAAAAAATAAGGAATTTTCTTGCAGAAACCAAAACTCGCTACGGAAGATAAAAAAGAAGCATTGCTTTTGACGATTATTGCAAGTTCTCTGTGGGGTACTTCTTTTCCTGCAATAAAGATTGGTTTGCAGTTTATGGATGCTTACACTTTTGTGTTCTTAAGGTTCTTTTTTGCCTTGCTAGTTATGTTTGCTATAGTTTTGTTTTCAAAAAACTTTACCTTTAGCTTCAACAAACGCTTGATCCTATTTTTAGGTGGTATAAACGGAATAGCGTATCTTTTACAGTACATCGGTATGTCTTACACTTCAGCCTCAAAATCATCACTTTTAGTCAACCTCACCGTAGTTTGGGTTGCTTTATTAGGTCCAATACTGTTAAAGGAAAAAATAGGCAGAAAAAAATTAGCAGGTGTTATTTTAAGTCTTTTAGGAATTGTGTTTGTGACAACGAACTTGGATTTTCAATCATTTGCAATCGGAAATCTGATGGGGGATTTCATCGTGATTGCAGCTGGAATGATCTGGGCGATTTTTATTCTCTACAATAAACCGTTAGTTAGCGAAACTAAAAACCTGATGGCGTCCTTGACTTGGCTTCTGTTTTTCACTGTTGTACCCTTGATGCCAGTGGTTCTTTTTTCTGCAGAGAATTTCCTAACTTTGCCGTGGGAAGCTTGGAGCGCAATCTTATACACTGCAATCTTTTGCTGGAACATCCCGTATTATATTTGGTCTAAGGGGTTGAGAAAGATTTCAGCCGTAACTTCATCAGTGATTCTCTTGAATGAAATTGTAGTTTCTGTGATTATTTCCACAATTTTTCTTGGCGATTCTTTAACTGTAGTTACCGGCATCGGCGCCGTCTTTATAATGTTCGCAATCGTGCTAGTTTCAATTGAATAAAACATGTTTTTTCTGCTGTCTGGGAAGTTTGAAGATTAGATATGCAATTGCCTGTTATAGGAAAAAATTTGTGTGAACAGATGCTTCAGAGAAACTTTTTTTCTTTCCAGTCACTAGATAGTTGTATGCCATCGTTAGTCGTTCGAGCTGCAACAATTAGAGACATTCCATGTATAGTTAAGGTTAGGACTAGAACTCTTAGTGATGAGGAAATTTCCGGGTTTTCTGCTCCAGAATTTGCTATTACATCCTCAAATGAAAGACTGCTGAGAGTGTGGGACAGGGGAAATAGGTTGAAGGATGGTTTTGAAGTGTTCTTGGCAGAGGATGACGGCAGAGCGGTTGGTTATATGATGTTCAAGGTTGAAGGGGATTCGGGTTACATAGACGATGTTGTTGTTGCTAAGGAAGAACAGGGAAAGGGTGTAGGCAGAGCGCTCGTCACCTACGCAGAAGGCGTAGCAAAATCCCGAGAGTGTTACTTGATGAAAACTGATACTACAGAAAATGCTAACGGTGTTCCTTGGAGATCGTACAACTTCTGGCTAAAGATGGGGTATAAGGACACTGGAGAACGGATACCAACCGATTATGATTTCAAGGAAATCCGTTTTATTAAAAGGTTGAAGTAGCGTGGGACTTGAAATGGAAAAACCAGTTTTTTATATTGTAGACGTGTTTGCAGAAGAAAAGTATACAGGAAACCAGCTTGCAGTTTTCAGGCACGTAACTGAATTATCAGACAACCAAATGCAAAGAATAGCCAAGGAAATGCATTTCTCAGAGACAACATTCATTTTATCTGATGAAAAACACGACGGAGGATATGATGTCCGCATTTTTACTCCAGGAATCGAGTTGAATTTTGCGGGTCACCCGACATTGGGAACAGCTTTTGTGATACAGCGTGAAATAATAAAGAAGCCAGTAAAAGAGATAGTTCTGAATCTGAAAGCTGGCAAAATTTCCGTTTTTTTCGATTATACTTCGAAGAAGTCATGTGTTTTATGGATGAAGCAGCTGCAACCTGTGTTTGGGAAAAAGTTTGATGCCAATTTGGTTTCCAACATTTTGAGCCTTGATGTGCGCGATGTTAACGCAAGTTTCCCCATTCAAGAGGTTTCAACCGGATTACCTGTAGTTGTAGTTCCACTAAGGACATTGGAAGCGGTGAAAAAAGCCAGAATAAATAGGGACAAATATTTCGAATTCATCGAAGACATTGAAGCTAAAACAATACTGATTTTTTGTCCCGAAACCTACAATGAGGCAAATGATTTGAATGTTAGGTTCTTTGCAGATCAGTATGGTATCCCAGAAGACCCGGCAACGGGAAGCGCAAATGGATGTTTGGCAGGATACCTTGTGAAGCATCGCTTCTTTGAAACATGTCGAATTAACCTAAAAGTTGAACAAGGTTATGAAATAGGTAGACCATCACTGCTCTATTTAAGAGCGGAAAAGAAAAAGCAGGAAATTTCTGTCTATGTCGGTGGAAAAGTGGAGATGATCGGCAATGGAAAACTTGTATAAACCGTTATACCTTCATGTAGATGTGCACGAGCAAATCTAGCCTCTTACTAACTAGAGGTGAAAGTTGATTAACAGAACGAACAAAAAACGATGGTAAGGAACAATATGAGTTCAGATGATGTTATTGATTTGAGAAGCGACACAGTTACCCTCCCTACTGAGGAAATGTTGGAGGCCATTAGACACGCAGAATTGGGGGACGACGTTTATCGGGAAGACCCCACAGTCAATAGACTTGAACAACTCTCTGCCGAAAAGATGGGAAAAGATGCAGCACTTCTTGTTACAAGTGGAACCCAAGCCAATCTAACTTCTTTAATGAGCAACTCGAATCCGGGAGATTCTGTGATACTGGAATCTGAATCACATATTTATTGGTATGAAGTGGGCGGTATTTCCAAGATAGCCGGATTGTTACCTTTGCTAGTGAAAAGCGAGTTTGGGGCTCTTGATCCAAAAGATGTTGAAGCTTCGATACATCCAGACGACATACATTTTCCAAAGCCTGCCATGGTTTGTATTGAGAATACGCATAACAGACACGGCGGCACTATTATGACGCTTACTCAGATAAGGGCAATAAGTAACGTTGCCCAGCAACACGATCTGAAGCTTTACCTGGATGGCGCCCGAATTTTCAATGCTGCAGTCGCGTTAAAAATTGATGTGAAGGAAATTACAGAACACGTTGACAATCTGATGTTTTGTTTATCCAAAGGTTTGTGCTGTCCGGTAGGTTCGCTGCTTGTTGGAACCAGCGATTTCATCGAAAAGGCGCGAAAAATCAGAAAAATGTTAGGCGGTGGAATGCGCCAGGCAGGAATAATTGCGGCTCCAGGCATTATAGCTCTAGAGAAGATGATTGACAGGTTGGAAGAGGACCACAAAAATGCTAGACTTTTGGCTGAAGGAATCTCCAGAATTCAAGGAATCCGAATTGACTTGAACCGTGTGCAGACGAATATTGTATGTTACGACGTTAGTGATTTGGGCTTGTCCGCTGAAATTTTCGTATCAAAGCTTAAAGAGAAAGGGGTGCTTGCTTTGCCCCTTGCTGAGAAAACAGTGCGGATGGTAACTCATAGAGGAGTCGAAGGTGAACACATACAGAAAGCTGTTGGAACAATCGAAAACATAATCGATGAAATGAATTCGCGCATTTGCCCTTGAAAAATAGGATTAAAAGACGATCAGATTTTTTGTTTTCCCCAGTTAAGCATATTCCAGAATCTTTCGTGAAAGTAATATAGTATCATTGTGATGGCGTTGTATACGGTTCCGATTGCAACAGAAACCTCAAGCTCTCCTGTTAAGAAATATGCTGTAACAATACTGATTACTATGCAAATAATTCTCCATGTGAATGATTTCACAATCGATCTTTTTCTTGTTTCAGTCATGAACTTTAACCCCTGAACACATTTGTAGTAGATTTTAGTTTGTAATAAATTTGCTACGTTACATAATGTAAGTCATTTGAGGGCTGTTGGCTCAAGGTGAAGTTGGGGTTCTAGATGTTTTTTCGGTTCATTTACTCGAAAGAGAATTATCAAGAAGATTGGGATAGCTAAAACAATTGAGAGAAAGAAAGGTGACTGTGGGAAAACTTCAGCAAAAAGAAAACTGCCTATCAGCATTGCTGCTCCTTGACTGATGTAAGTAGTAAAATTGATGAAACCGTTTACTCTGCCTCTTTTTTCTTCTTGGACATAATCCGTTATTATCGCAGTTATTGAACTCAGTAGTAACAGAATGGCAAGTCCAAAAAGAGTCATGGATATCATAACCATAGTGAAATTCCCGAAAACAAAACAAAGTGTTGAAAGTCCAAATATTACTGCCCCTAGAGCCATAGGTTTTTTTCTACCTATAACATCCACCATTTTGCCTACTGGAATTGAGGCGATAACCATAGTCAACAAAAGTGGAACAAATGTTAACCACCACTGATTTTGAGAAATAAGCAATACATCTCGAGCATAAATTGCGTTGATGACATTGGTCAACGAAAAAGCGAAAAAGAAAGAAGCCTGTATAATGCACACCCAAAAAACTGAACGCGGAACTTTTTTCCAAATTGCGAAGCCTTCCTTTACTGATTTGGCGTATAAAGTTATGAAATAATGGAACTTGATGGGCTCTTTATCTTTCAGAGTTTCCTTTAATTTTAATCTCCAGATTGCCGCAGTTAGAAAGAGTGCGGTCATAATCAAGTAGATGATTCTCATGCTGGGTACTAATCCAAATTGTAGTAACAGAAATCCGGCAATTATTGGTCCAGGCGTATTGAAAGTGCCATGAATTAATTCGATAAGAGACGAACCCATGCCTCTTCTTTCAGGTGGAAGCGAGTCTTGAACCATAGCAAAAAGTGCCGGTTGATAAATTAAACAAAGGCTACTTGATATTGTGCCTATTAGAATGAATTCCCATGTGGGGGCAAGGGCAAAGAAAAGAAACGATAATGCAATACCGAAAGACATCACTGATATAATTTTTTGTCTTCCACATTTATCTGCCAAGTAGCCACCAGGGAAAGCCACTACTGCCATTCCCACGAAACTTGCTAAACCTATTATTCCTAGGGAGACTTCTGTTCCACCTAAGGCTTCTACATAGTACTGAAAGTTAGGATTAGGCATTTCCCAGGCTATGTCCATCAGTATCCAACTTACGAACAATATCCTATAGTTGCCTTGGATGAACGAGAACTCGTTTCTAATTTTAGACCCTAAATCCATGCGTTCCACTTGTCTGAGATTGAATACTGATAGGAATAAATCTGGTGATTTTAATCTTTAGGTTAAAAGAGATTTTCAATAGGCTGCAATAGAATCAAAATAAAGATCCAGAAAATTTGGTTTGGTAAGTTAGAATTCAACCCCAAAAGTAAACAATTATTTCTTCTGTTTTCTTGCCAGCATCTTCTCTAGTTTGGGTATTAGTTTCTCGTTTTCTGCCTTAATCTTCTCTGGTCCTAAAGCTTCCAGCTGCTCAGCCATCTCCCGCATGATAGCCGCAAACTTGACTCCCTCCGCCGCTGACACATACTCAACCCTGAAACGTTCCTTGCTGAGCCCCAGCTTCTCCAGAATCCTCGCTAAAGTGTCCATTCTAGCCTTCATCTTGTAGTTGCCTGAAATGTAGTGGCAATCGTAGGGCAGGTGACACGCACCAATCAAAACCATGCCCGCGCCCTGCCTGAAAGCCTCCAAAACAAAATCCTTGTCCACCCTGCCCGAGCACATGACCCGTATCGCCCTCATGATGGGAGGGTACTCGAAGCGGCTTGTCCCCGCAAGGTCGGCACCCGCGTAGCTGCACCAGTTGCACAGGAAACCCAAGATTTTTTCTTCAGGCTTCTCTTCTAGGGCAGCTCTGATTTGAGCCATAATTTGGGCATCAGTGAAGTGCATCTGAGTTATGGCATCTGAGGGGCATTCGGCAACGCAGGTTCCGCATCCGTGACACATGGCAGCTGTGACCATGGCAGACTTGTTCTCATCCGCCTTAATGGCGCCATAGGGGCACTTGGATACGCAGATGCCACACTTCGCCGTCACGTTCTTGCATTTGCTTGGGTCAATATCGGCTATGATGGGCTCTATCTTCCATGTGGGCTGAGAAAGCACTGTGGCTGCTCGCGCCGCAGCTCCGCTTCCCTGAGACACGCTGTATGGAATGTCTTTTGCTCCTTGACATGCTCCAGCCAAGAAGATTCCGTCAACGGACGTGTCTAAGGGCTTAAGTTTGGGGTGGCTCTCCATGAAGAAGCCGTCTGCTCCTCTGGTTATGCTCAAGATTCTGGCAACTTCGTCTGTTCCCTTGCTTGGAATCGCTGCGGTGCTCAAAACCACAAGTTCTGCCTCTAATTCAAGTGGTTCTCCGAGTGCCATGTCCTCTGTGCGGATGAGAAGATTCTTGTTTTCTGGGTTCTCGTTGATTTGGGATACGCTTCCCCGAATAAAGTTCACTCCCAATTCGCGGGCTCTTCTGTAGAATTCCTCGTAGCCCTTAAAGTTGGTGCGCATGTCAATGTAGACGATGTAGACCTCCACATCATCGCGGTAATGCTCTTTGAGAAGAACAGCATTCTTCAACGCGTACATGCAACAGAAGCCAGAGCAGTACTCATACTTGTTCACGTCCCTCGAGCCGACACACTGAATGAAAGCCACCGAACGAGGCTGCTTTCCATCAGAGGCACGTATAACATGACCTCCAGTTGGTCCCGCAGCCAAGATCAGCCTCTCGAATTCCATGGCTGTGATAACGTTGTCGAATCTGCCGTAGCCGTATCGACTATCATCAGTGGGTCTGTAAATGTCAAACCCAGTTGAAACAGTGATTGTTCCCACTTCCAGCGTGATCTCTTCCGGCTGCTGCTCAAAATTGATGGCTTCACGTGCGCCACAAGCATCCACACACTTGAAGCATTCGATGCAGTAGTCCTTGTTGATAGTGTAAATAAGGGGAACAGCCTGATCGAAGGGAACCGAAATTGCCTTCCTGACACCAAGGTTCTCGTCCCACTCGTTAG
The DNA here is from genome assembly GCA_050123155.1 of Candidatus Bathyarchaeota archaeon. Lineage (GTDB taxonomy): Archaea > Thermoproteota > Bathyarchaeia > Bathyarchaeales > Bathyarchaeaceae > Bathyarchaeum. The sequence goes on from JASFHP010000004.1 coordinate 32,770, forward strand.
GAAACTCTATGGGGCAGGCGTCCCTGCATTCGCCGCAGCCTGTGCATCTGTCGGCGATAACGTATCTGGGATTCTTTCTGATCGTCACCTTGAAGTTTCCCACGAAACCTTCAACACTGACAAGGTCGGCGTATGATATTATTTCGATATTAGGGTGACGGGAAACGTCCACCATCTTTGGTCCTTCGATGCATATGCTGCAATCCAATGTGGGGAAGGTCTTGTCCAGCGCAGCCATGTGACCGCCTATGCTCTCGCCTTTCTCCAGAAGGTAAACTTTGAAGCCCATTCCAGCCAAGTCTAGGGCAGAGTTTATTCCCGCGATTCCCCCGCCGATTACTAGCGCCTTGTTTGTGACAGGAACCTCCATCGTATCCAGACTTCGAAGCAACCTTGCCTTCGCAACAGCCATCCTCACAATGTCTTTAGCCTTTTCAGTTGCCTCCTTGGGTGTGCTGGGATGGCACCACGAAGCAAACTCCCTTATGTTCGCCATCTCAAAAAGATACGGATTCAAGCCCGCATCAGCCACGGTTCTTCGGAAGGTCGGCTCATGCATTCGGGGCGAACACGCAGCAACAACAATTCTGTTGAGATTGTGCTCTTTGATGGCTTTTCTGATCTCTTCTTGCCCCGGATCAGCGCAGGTGTAGCGGTTGTCCATGGCTACCACCACATTAGGCAGCGTCCGCGCATACTCGGTCAGTTCTTTCACATCAACTACGCCTGCGATGTTAAGTCCACAGTGGCAGACAAAAACTCCTATGCGCAGTTCCTCAGACAGAATCCTCCACCTCTTCTGGAAATCTGTTTTGGACGGTTTCTTGCCGTCTTTTTGCGCTTTTGATTTTCAGTTCCTTGGTCACAGCGGTTGTAGAAGCAAGTTTTTCGAGGGCTTTGTTCCATGCGCCGGAGTGAACCTGAGTGTGACGTATACGTGTTCTAGTAAGTTCAAGGGCTTCCTCCTCTGGGCAAACGATTCTGCAGACGCCACAGTAGATGCAATTCGACTCGTTAACATTCACTTTTCCGTCTTCCGACAGATACAGGACACCTGGGATAGGGCAGACATCAAGGCAGTCATGGCATCCTTCTGGGCATTTTTCGCTGTTAATCCTGTGCGTTCCATCAAAAATCTTTTTTACCTGAATTGTGCCGTAGGGAAATTTTGTTTCGCACAGGCGACAGCATGGACACGATTCCTTGTCTATCTCAACGGTTACTCTGAGGTTTTTCTTGTTCTTTATGGAGGCGACATCTTTAACTTCTTTTCCGTCTTTGGTGTGCACGCTTACCTTAATGAGGTCTAAGGGGCAAGGATCCTCAATTTCTAGACATTTTAAACTGCACTTGGTTTCGTCAACCGTAATCTCCCGTATAAGCTGGGGGAAGCTTTCGCTCCTGACTACGGGAATCACATGCTCTCCATTAATGTTTATGGTTAAGGCTCCGAAGGGGCAAATGGCTTCGCATATGCCGCAGTAGTTACATTTTTCTTCGCTGATGGTCACTGTGGGCGGCTTCGCTTCTTTTCCTTCTGTTTTCGGAGTCTTTGTGACTTCAATTGCCTCTCGGGGGCAGATTTTGGCGCAGATACCGCAGCCAGTGCACTTGTTCTTGTTTAATGTGAGTGAATAGCGTTTGGCGTGCAAAACCCTCTCTATTACAAGTTCGTTTTCTTTTTCGTTTTTGAGCAGTTTTACTGGCGTTTTCAGTTCCCCTACCCAAACAATGGTTTGTTACGCTCTTTTTGGAGATTCGCGGTTTAGTTGTGAACTAGGCTACATAACCCGTAATAAACCTTGTTAATTACTACTCTAGACACCCACAAGACGAAGAGATAGTAGTCCAATCTTTCAGAAAAATCCAAATCGCCTTTTTCGGTAGTGTTTAAGAATGTCTATTCTCAAATCTTTCCTGAGGACTCTTCAATGAAACATGTAACATTGGCTCATGGAGCCGGCGGAACCATCATGGCTGACCTGATCAAAAACTATGTTCTGAAGCATCTTGGCGGAAGCAGCGCTGAGGTTCCGCTGGAAGCTTTAGACGATTCTGCGGTGATCGACAACATAGTGTTAAAGTCGGATTCGCATGCTGTTAAACCTCTCTTCTTTCCAGGCGGAGACATAGGAAGGCTGGCTGTGGCGGGCACAGTCAATGATATTGCGATGGTCGGCGCCGAGCCTGTGGCTCTTACGTGCGGTTTGGTGCTGGAGGAAGGACTGCCTTTAACGGATTTGGACCGAATCTTGGAGAGCATGGAACAAACCTGCAGAGAAGCAGGCGTGTATGTTGTCACTGGGGACACAAAAGTTGTTGAGAAGAGCGGTTTCGGAGGCTGCGTCATCAACACTTCTGGAATAGGAAAAAGAGGCGAGGCACTGGAAAACAACATAGCCGAAGTTAAGAAGCACCGCCAGTTCGATTCGCGTTGGCTCCTAGACTCTAACCTCCGAAAGGGCGACAAACTCATAGTTTCGGGCACAGTAGGAGACCACGGAGTAACCATCCTTTCAGCTCAGGAAGGCTACAATTTCGGAAGCAACATAAAATCTGACGTTGCCCCGCTGAACAAGCTGACACTGAAGCTGATGGAGGTTGGCGGAATCGTCGCCATGAAGGACCCCACCCGCGGAGGCTTGTCTAACTCGCTGAACGAGTGGAGCATCAAGTCTAAGGTTGGTTTGATGGTTCAGGAGTCGAAGATACCGCTACGGGGAGACGTGAAGGCTGCATGCGAGATGCTGGGAATAGACCCCATGGAGATTGGGAACGAAGGAAAAGTGCTCATAGGCGTTGTGCCCCAGAAGGCTGAAGAAATCTTGGCTGCTCTAAGAGAAACTGAGGAAGGCAGAGACGCAGAAATCATAGGTGAAGCAACCACCAACTTCAGCGAGGTTGTTCTAGAAACTGTGGTGGGCGGAAAAAGAATCATGGCACCACCAATCGGAGACCCCATTCCCAGAATCTGCTAACAGAAAACACACAAATAATGATGATGCTGAAGTTTAGTCCCAAACCCAAACAGAGCAAATTATAAATAGAATATATGGCTGACCAGAATAGCGATAAACCAATTTGGGGGAAAATAAAATGAAAAAAGCAATTTTGGCAATGCTGTTTGCATTGTTTCTATTGTCTGCAATGACGGTTCCATCGTTATCTCAAGATTTGACAGTTGGTGTTTCGGTAGGTGACACCTTTACGTATGAAGGCGATTGGTTCCATGACGTCACTTCTGGCGGCACAACTATTCCTAATCAGCTGGTGGCTTACCAGTTTTGGAATGAAACTGATTCGGTTACAAGAACGGTTATAGACGTCGCTGATACAATGGTAACATTTGAGAATGAATTTCACTTCTCTAACGGAAGTTCCGCAACTAACACTACAGTGGAAGATGTGGCAAACCCGGGATGGGTTCATCTGTGCGTTGGAGCCAACATGGAACCCGGTGACACTTTCTATTATGACGAGACTTACCTTGTTGATTATCTGACATTTAACTCGACTGTGATGTGGGGCTACGAAACTGACTCAAGAGAAACACTTTACCACCAAAGCACCACAGCCGCTTGGGCAACGGTTGTTCGGCAATACTGGTTCGATAAAGAAACTGGAATTCTTGTTAAAGCGCAGCTCGATGCAGGATACGACCTGGAAGATCAGAATTCAACCACTGGAACTCTAGTCGAGCTAGTAGACACAAGTATTTGGGTAATACCCGAGTTCCCCACTGGCACAGCTATGCTGCTTGTGTTTGTTGCAGTTACGGTCTGTGTGAATATCTATAGACGAAAAAAGCTGAAACGCCGAATTGGCTAAACAGCTTTCTCCTTCCCCTTTTTTTAGATAAGTTTAGGTTTAATTCAATTTCTTGTGAGCAGGATGGAGTGGAGGAAAAGGAAAGAAATAGGTTTAGGCTAAAGTTTGGTTCTTGGACACCAAAACTGAAAAGAGTTGGTGCGTTGATTTTCTAGCGGATAGTGTTTTGGGTTGAGTTGGATGAAGGATGTTGTTTACAGGCCGATTGGTGTTGTTCATTCTCCTTTTAAGACACCTCAGGATGTTCCGATACAGGCTGCGGCTGCGGGAGGGGTTATTGGATCGGTTGAGGTTACAGGAGAGTATGTGGAAGGTTTAAGGGATGTGGAGGGCTTTTCGCATCTGATTCTGGTTTACAATTTTCATTTGGCGCAAGATTATTCTCTGCTGGTTAAACCCTATATGGATGAGAGACTTCACGGAGTGTTTGCTACTCGTGCACCCTCAAGACCGAATCCTGTTGGAGTATCGATTGTGCGTCTCACTAAACGCGAAAAAAATGTGCTGCACATACAGGATGTGGACATCATTGATGGCACCCCACTTCTGGACATCAAGCCGTTTGTTCCAGATTTTGATCAGAGAGAAGCAGAAAGAATCGGCTGGCTAAAGGAAAAAGTTGGCAAACTGCATTCAAGCAGGGATGACGGCAGATTCGCAAAAAACAGCTAACTGTAAACTTCAGTTCCCACGCAACCTGCATTTTATAAGCATCTTGGTCAGGCTCTTTGTTCGTGGTTGACTGGCAAGTTAGGATGTGCCCAGTTTTTTGACAAAAAAGTGTTAAAAAAACCCTGCGCCCCCTCGTCTACGTGATGTCCCATACTTCGACAAACTATATCTTCCACTATCGCTAGATAATATATTCCCCGAGTTGGGGAGCACGCTCTGGTGTTGCATTGAAGCACTGAGCATACTGGTCGAAACGGCTGAAGACCTTTATGCGGCAAAGACTGCGCTTCAAAGGGCTGGACAATACCTAAGGTGTAATGCGTATAGGCATCGAGTGCGCCCATCAAAAAGGCTAAAGAGAAGCGCACGACAAAAACGGTGTCTAACCGGGCCTAACATACACTCAGGGCTTAGACTCAACTCGGGGATTTCTATGTACTGCAAACCAAAAATTAGCTAGGCTTGTCTGTGTTTTGCCCAGATTCTGCATGTGCCCTCATTCGAGACCATGCATGGTCCTCTCGGAGACTCGGGAACGCAGCTTGTCATGTAGCTGGGGCATTCAGGAGGCTTAATTTTCCCAACCATAACCAGATGGCAGAGGCAGCCCTTCAAAATATCCCTAGAATCCTCGATGTGTAGGCCATACTTTTTCCGTGCATCATAAGCCTCAAACTCCTTCTTCAGCGCCAACGCTGAGTTTGAAAGGTTTCCCAGCCCTCTCCAACGTCCATCCGCCACATCGAAAACCTGCTTCAACAGTTTCTGAGCCTTAATGTTGCCCTCCCACGCCACAACACGCCTATACTCATTCTCCAGCCTAGCCGCCCCATCTTTCAACTGCTGCAGAAGCATGTCGATGGCGAAGAGAACATCCAAGGGCTCGAACCCGGCAACCACAGTGGGCATCCCATAGACCTCTGGAAATCTCTCATACGGCTTCAATCCTATAATCGTGGAAACGTGACCAGCCGCAACAAAGCCGTCAATATGCAGATCTCCTATGCCCAAAAGCAGTTCCATGGCTGGGGGAATCAGCCTGTGAGAAACCAGAAAGCTGAAGTTTTCGGGCGGCTTGTTCAGCACTTCTATGGCGGTGGAGGGCGATGTGGTCTCGAAGCCAACGGCAAAAAACACGAAATCTTTGTCCGGATTTTTTTTCGCCATCTGAATGGCATCCCTTAAAGCGTACACTATTCGCACGTCTCCGCCCGACGCTTTGGCTTCCTGGAGAGACGTTTCTGAGCCGGGGACACGGATGAGGTCGCCGAATGTGGTGACGGTTATTCCTTTCTTTGCCAGGGCTATGGCTTCGTCGATGTCGGCTGCGGGAACTACGCAGACTGGGCATCCTGGTCCGGCAATAACATCCACGTTTTGGGGAAGAAGAAATCGTAGTCCGTAGTGGGTGATGGTCCATTCGTGTGTTCCGCATACGTGACAAAACTTTGTTTCATGGGGTGGGGCAAGCTTTCTGATGTGGTCTGCAAGTTTCTTTGCTAAGGCTGGGTCTCTGAACTGTTCCATTTGTTTATCTGATTGCTGCATGTTCCCGTTTTCCTATTTGAGCATTTTTATGCTTCTTATTGTACACTCTTTTCCTTCAAGGATTTTTGCTGCTTTTCCGCATTTGGGGCATCGGAGGGTTGGAATTGGCACGTGATAGGTGGGGTCATCCCCATACTGTATTGATCCTTTGTAGCCGCAGTTTGGGCACTCTATAACGCCGTCTTTCTCTTCAATGAACAGCTTTGAGCCTTTCATGATTGTGTCTTCGATCAGTATGTTGTAAGCGAAGCGAACCTGTTCGATGCCTAGAAACGTCAGTTTGCCTATGACCAAATGAAGTTCTGTGACTTTTTTTGCGTCCTGTTTTTCTGCCTCTTCTAGAACGCTGTCAACGATTTGTGTGGTCATGGAAAGTTCGTGCACTGTGTGGTATGATCCCCCAAAAATTTACAATTCTAGTGCCTCTATTAAGTCTTCAATGCCCTCCCCTGTTAGGGCGTTGGTGACTGCAACCTTCATGTTTGGCTTTATGTCTTTAGCCTGTTTCTTCAGTTGCTCGGTGTCTACCTTCATTATCTCGGCCAGGTCCTTCTTGTTTATGACCGTCACATCTGCAGTCATGAAGGTGAAGGGGTGCTTGAGCACCATGTATGGTCCCTCAGTGACACTTACAACAACCACCCGCTTCTCTGTGCCCAACGGAAACTCGGCGGGGCAGATTAGGTTGCCCACGTTCTCGATGAACAGCAGGTCTATGTCTTGCAGGTTGATTCTTTCCACAGCCTTCGAGACCACGTTAGCGTCCAAGTGACATTCCAGCCCAGTGTTTATGGTGACCACCTTGACGCCGTGACGGCCGATTCGCTCCGCGTCTATGGTTGTTGTTAGGTCGCCTTTGAAAACTGCTATTCTGTACTTGTTTTTGAGTGCTTGAACCAGCTTTTCGATTAGACTGGTTTTTCCGGCGCCTATAGATCCCATGATGTCGATGGCTTTAACATCATGTTCGCGTAGAAGCTGAATGTTCTTGTGGGCAAGCTGCTTGTTGACTTCCAGAACATCCGTTCCAGGCTCTATCTCCAAGGTCACCTCTTTGCTCTTCACTATTTCCTTGTTGTTCGCCAAAACAGTTCACACCTTAACTTTGTTCCAAAATTTCTCGCCACGTATTCAGGCTCTCTTCCGCAGCCTTTTGGTCTAGCTTTTCGATTGCGTATCCCGCGTGAACCAAAACATACTCGCCTACATGGGCTTCAACCAGCATAACGTTCACTTCTCGGGCAACTCCCTCACCAAAATCCACTTTAGCAACGTCTCCCCGAATTTCTAGAACCTTAGCCGGTATTGCGAGACACATAGTTTGTTATCACCTTGACAGTTCGGAACATTATCCGAAACTTTTTTGTGAACCCAAAAAGTGTCTAAACTCCCCTTTTATTTAATCTATTGGTTTTCTCTGCTAAGAAGCACAAAGTTTTCTGAGTGGTTAAGTTCTCTTTCTTATTCCAAAGGAACAAGCCAAGATTTGTTACCGCAGTTCGGGCATTTCACATGAAAAGCCGCAGTTCCTGTAGGGGCAGGATCTTTTCCTCGAAACTGTACGGTGAACACCAATCTTAGATGTGAAACCTTGAATTTGTGGTTGCACTTCCTGCATTGGAATTCCCTGAACTCCTTTCGATACTCCATGATTACAAAGGAAAAAGGGATTACTAAACCAGCAAGAAGCAGCAGTGCAAGTGCGATTTGATTTATCAATATTAACTGCCAAATAAGGACAACCCCAACAATCACTGTCAAACTGAGGAGGATGTCTCTAACAGTATAACCTAGGAACCTCATCTAACACTCATCTACATTCTACTCTATACTTTGCTGTGATACATTTCTTACACTAATTAGGCTTTCTGGAAGCCTGAGACGATGGCTTGACCAAAGGAGGTTCCGCCGTCTCCAGCCGGAATTTTGTGGTGAACAAGAAACTTGAAGCCTTCCCGTTCAACCGCTTTCCTGATTGTTGATGTCATGTGCTCGTTGCAGGCCACTCCCCCAGAGAAGCCAACATGCTTGACGTGCAGCCGCTCCGTCTCTTCCATAGCCAGTTGAGCCAAGCCCCTAGCAAGATAGGATTGGGCTGAACACGCCAAATCCGCAACAGAAACTTTGTCTTTTTTGGTGAAGATTTCGTGAACAAGAAATGTGGTGTCCAAAACTTTCCCGTTGTAGCGGGGAGCCAATTTTAACTTGTCTTTGCCTTTGAGGGCGACGGATTCCAGTTTCATGGCTGGTTCCCCTTCGTATGTGCGTTCATAGCATATTCCCAGTAGGGCTGAGATGGCGTCTAGCACCCTTCCGCAGCTTGTAGTCTCTGGCGTCGTCCCCTTCTCTAGTTGCTTAAGGATTACTTCGACTTCCCTTTTGCCGTGAGGAAACTTGGAACTCAGTGACAGAAGCCACTCAGTAACCTCCGTCTTTCTGTGAAGTATTCCCGCAGCCATCCTTAACGGATAGTATGTTGCCAAGTCTCCTCCAACCATGGGCTGACTCTCCAGATGACCCAGCCTCCTGAATCCTTCCCTGTTGCAGTAAAGCACTTCTCCTCCCCATGCGGTGCCGTCTGAGCCGTAGCCGAAGCCGTCACAGATTATGCCCACAATCTCTTCGGTATTCCATTCAGCCATGAGCGCCGCAGCGTGAGCGTGATGATGCTGCACCTGAACAATCGGGCAATCAAACTTGTTTCCCAGTTCCTGAGCCAATTTTGTGGTGGTGAACCGAGGGTGAAGGTCACAGGCTACAACTTCGACCCTGCTGTTAGTCAATTTTGTGAGGTGCTCTACCGAGTCTTTCAGGAAACGGAGGGTCTCCAAGTTCTCCACATCCCCGATGTGCTGAGAAATGAACGCCCGATTCCCTGCCAGAATGCAGGAGGTGATGTTGAGTTCTCCGCCAACCGCCAAAACGCAGCGGTCAGAAACAAACTTCATCCGGACTGGTTCAGGAGCGTATCCCCTTGAACGGCGAATCAGGCAGGGGTCTTGTTTGTGGAAGCGGACAACCGAGTCGTCGCATCTCTGAGCTATGGTTCGGTTATGGAGCAGAAAATAGTCCACTGTGGAGCCCAGCTTCTTTAGTGCCTCATCGTTGTCTGTGACTATGGGTTCGCTGGGCGGGTTTGCGCTGGTCATAACAAACGCGGGTTCCTCAACATTGTCGAAGAGCATAGCGTGCAGTCCAGTGTATGGGAGCATCACGCCTACGGTGTGCAGCTGTGGGGAAACCAGTTCTGAAAGGTAGTAGTCGCCTCTCTTTTTGAGCAGTATGATGGGTTTGCGGTATGATGTCAGTAGTTCGGCTTCCCAGCGGTTAATCTCGGCAAATGAATGTACTGTCTCTAGGTCAGGAGCCATTATGGCGAAGGGCTTCTGTTTTCGGTGCTTAACTTTCCTGAGTTTTGCAATGGGGTCTGGTTTGGTGGTGGCTGCAGCAACATGGAAGCCCCCGTTCCCCTTTATCGCCACAACATATCCTTCCTCCAGTAGCCTCCCTGCCTCTCTGATAGGGTCTTCGCATTCTATCGGCTCTCCCCTGTTAGAGGTGAGGTGGGCTTTTGGTCCGCACTTGGGGCAAGCCACTGTCTGGGCGTGGAATCTGCGGTTTGATGGGTCACGGTATTCTCTAGAGCAGAAGTCGCACATCTGGAACTCCTGCATGGTAGTGTTCGGTCTGTCGTAGGGAAGCTCTCTGGTTATGGTGTATCTGGGACCGCAGTCTGTGCAGGTTATGAAGAAATAGTTGAAGCGCCTGTTTGTTGGGTCCCGCAGCTCCCTTAAGCATTCGTCGCAGATTGAAACGTCCGGCGGTATAACAGACCCTGAGAGTTCAGCTTCCCCAGAGCTTTTCATTATCGTAAACTTGTTGAAGCCCTTTTCCTCTGCCTTATAGGCTGTTGTGATGTTGTAGATTTGTGCCAGCGGAGGCTTCTCCCTCTCCAACTCCGTGAGGAACTGGGCAACATTATCCTTTTTTCCTTCGGCGACTATTTCGACGACAGCGTCTCCCCTGTTTCGCACGTACCCAACTAATCCGTTTTTTGCGGCTGTCCGATAGATGAAGGGACGGAAACCCACGCCCTGAACTATGCCGCTGACTTTGATTTCGGCGCGCAAAGGCTAGCTGAACTCCCTATAAACCAGAAAAACATCTTTCCATGAAGCCATTAATAAACAGATACTTTTTGGAAGAAGAATTTCTGCTGCTCCTTGGGAATAGTTGGCTGCTGAATGGTTCGGTTCTCAAAATTTTGGGTCTATAACCATTCTGTGTAGCCCAGTTTCAGTGATTTACAGCCGATTTAAGAGAAAACTTTAAGTCTAATGTCAATAAGTGACCTATTCTTAATAATTCAACGAAAATTGACTTCTGAGTTGAGAGCAAGATGGCGAATGAAATGTCACGAACCGCTGGAATAGAAATCGCAGACGACTATTGTAGCCGCTGCGGAATATGTGTTGCTGTTTGCCCCTTCGAAGCCATATCAAAGGACGAGGAGCAGAACAAAATCATCTTGGATGTTGAGGAGTGCCGGGTCTGCGGCTTATGTGTAAGCGCTTGCCCCATGTCAGCAATCGACCTTGTATACTATGATGTCGACTCGTTGACCAAAAAAGTCCAAGCTGAGATGGCTGAGAAAGGAGCAAAAACTCTTGTTTTATCTTGCAGAGGCAGCAACCCTGTCACCTTGGATATAGAAGATAAGCTTAAAGACGAAAATGTGGAAAACTTCGTTTCTCTGCGTTTGCCTTGTGTTGGACGGGTTCCTCCAGAATTCTATCTGAAGAACTTGGCTTCAGGCACCGAAAAGATGCTGATTCTACAGTGCGAAGAGGACTTCTGCAGATTCAAGAAGGGCAGCCAAATAGGACTCAACAGATTTGAGTTGCTGAAGTGCACCGTAAAAGGGCTTGGCTACGACCCCGACAAGCTGATCATAAAAACGGATTCTTTGAAGGCTGTTTACGACACAGAAAAATGTGTTGGATGCGGCAAATGCGTCTTTGTCTGCCCCTACGAAGCCATAGTGTGGAAAGACGTGAGCACACCAGAAATAAAAACTGAAGACTGCATGGGCTGCGGAGCCTGCGCCCTAGTTTGTCCGCACCAAGCCATAGAGCTTAGAGGCTACGAGTTTGAGCCCGTGTCTGAGATTATCAAGAACTGCAGCGGCAAAACCGCTAAAGCCAAAGCTCAGGGCAAACCTGCTGTTCTGCTGTTTGTTTGCCAGTGGTCCGAGTTCTCAGCCTTAGACGATGTGCAGAAAGGCTGCCTTACAGACGACATAACAATTATAGAGCTTCCATGCGCCAAGGGCTTCGACCCTGTTCTTGTTCTGGAGGCGCTAAGCTTAGGCTTTGACGGCGTCATGGCAGTCGTCTGTCCAGAAGAACTGTGCAAGCTGGAGGAAGGAACAGAGCTGCCTGACAGAAACTTCTCTGCTCTAAGGACCATTCTTAAACAGTATAACTTGGATGACCGTTTCGACACCTTCCGGGTTAGCCCCAAGTATCCGGGAGAATTCAACGCGAAACTTGAGGAGTTCAAGAAAAAGATTTCTTCTATTCCAAAACTGGAGGTCAAAACCACCTAACTAGGATGTGATCTATGATGTATGAAATTGTTACAAAACAAGAATTTGCACCCAACATCTACCTGATAGAGCTTGCCGCAGCGGATGTAGCCAAGAAGGCTAAGCCCGGGCAATTCGTGATTCTGCGCCTAGACGAAAAGGGCGAAAGAGTTCCTCTCACAATAGCAGGCATCGACCTTGAGAAGGGAACTGTGGCAACAGCTTTTCACGCTGTGGGCAGAACCACAAAGAAGTTGGCGAAAATGAATGCGGGCGACTCCATAATGGATTTGTCTGGTCCACTGGGAAACCCCGCTGAAATAGCCAAGTTTGGGCGGGTTCTTCTTGTCGGCGGGGGAGTCTGGTGCGCTCCTCTATACTATATGGCTCAGGCTCTTCGCGAAAAAGGAAACGAACTGGTTATTGTTGCGGCGGGCAGAAACCAAGACACAATGGTTTACGAGCAGAAACTGAAGGAAATCAGCGACGAATTCTACGTTGCAACCGACGACGGCTCCAAAGGCCACGAGGGACTCAGCTTTTTGGAGGATGTGCTTAAAACCCAGAAGTTCGATCATGCGATTGCCATGGGGCAGGTTGTGCTGTTGCAGACTGTGACTGAACTCACCAAGCCCCACAATTTGAAGACTATGGTTACGTTGGCGTCAATCATGGTTGATGGCACTGGAATGTGCGGTGCCTGCCGAGTGACCGTAGGCGGAGAAACAAAGTTTGCTTGTATGGATGGCCCAGAATTTGATGGCCATCAGGTTGATTTTGAACAGTTAATCAAAAGGCAGCGTGTTTACCTGCCCGAGGAAAGAATGGCGTCTATGATCCATGATAAACTGGGAGGAGGCGTGAAACGTGGATAAAGAACAAAGAAAACATGGAATTCCGATGGCAAAACAGGATGTTTTGGATCGAATCCACAACTTCTATGAAGTCGCTTTAGGCTACACTGAAGAGCAAGCCTTGGCAGAGGCTGAAAGATGCCTACAGTGCCCCAAACCCAAATGCAGAGAGGGATGCCCCGTGGAAATTGACATCCCAGCATTCATCAAAGAAATCAAAGAAGGAAACTTCCTTGCCGCCAGCGCAAAACTGAAAGAGAAGAACAGCTTGCCTGCCATCTGTGGGCGAGTCTGCCCTCAAGAGAACCAGTGCCAAAAGTTCTGTATAGTAGGCAGGATAGGTGATCCCATATCTATAGGTCGGCTGGAAAGATTCGCTGCTGACTACGAACGGTCAAAAGGCGTCACTGTTCCCCCCAAAGAAAAGTCAGATGTGACGGGAAGAGTGGCGATTGTGGGTTCTGGACCTGCAGGGCTTACAACTGCAGCGGATTTAGCTAAGCTAGGCTACGAGGTTGTGATGTTTGAGTCGCTTCACTCTGCCGGCGGCGTCCTCATGTATGGAATCCCCGAGTTCCGTATGCCAAAGAAGATTGTACAGGCTGAAGTTGATTACATCAAAAAACTCGGAGTCGAAGTTAAAACAGATTACACAATCGGAAGAATATACACAATAGACGAGCTTTTTGCGAACGGGTTTGACGCAATTTTTGTTGGAAGCGGCGCAGGTCTTCCCCGTTTCATGAGGATTCCCGGAGAAAACTTGGGCGGCGTCTACAGCGCCAACGAGTTTCTAATTCGTGTGAACCTGATGAAAGCCTACATGTTCCCAGAGTATGACACGCCTATACGGATCGGAAAGACGGTTGCTGTGATCGGCGGAGGCAACGTTGCAATGGATTCTGCCAGATCAGCATTGAGGCTGGGGGCAGAGAAAGTGTACATTGTTTACCGCAGATCTAAGGAGGAGCTTCCAGCAAGGGCAGAAGAGGCGGAGAACGCGGAAGAAGAAGGCATCATATTCAAGTTTCTAACGAATCCGGTGAAGTTTCTGGGTGACGAAAGCGGCTGGGTCAAGGCAGTCGAATGCATCAAGATGGAGCTTGGCGAACCGGATGATTCGGGTCGAAGAAGACCTATTCCCATAGAAGGCTCAGAATTCATCATGGACGTGGACACGGCGGTTATAGCCATTGGGCAGACTCCGAATCCTCTTATCCAAAGAACCACTGAAGGTCTTGAAACCACCAGATGGGGCACCATCGTTGTGCAGGACGAGACTATGGCGACCACAAAGAAGGGAGTCTACGCGGGAGGAGACGTTGTCAGCGGCGCAGCCACAGTCATCAGTGCCATGGGAGCCGGAAAAAAGGCTGCCCGAAGCATCCACAAATATCTGATGAACAAGAAGGGCGCCTAAAAGGTCTAGTGGCGAATAGCTCCGCTTCCCATTTTCTTTATAGTCTGGGTATATAGATAGTCTAGATTCGTATCGTTTATTAAAGACGTTTTTCCTTTGGTTTACTCTCTGACAAAGCGTAAACTTCCTTCTGGCAGATGAGGCTGAGTTGGTGTCTGAAAAGAAATTAGCTGCCGAAACCAAGTTGGCAAGGTCCATTAAAATGGGGGACTTGGATCCCGAATTTAAAAGGGAGATCAGCAAGGTTCCGGGCATCGAGAAAATTAAGTTATGTTTTCAGTGTGGCACCTGCACGGCTGACTGCCCCATAGCAAGATTCAGCGAAATCTATAGCCCCCGAAAGATTATGCGGATGACCCAGCTGGGGATGAAGGACAGGCTTCTTTCCAGCGAGTCGCTTTGGCTCTGCGCCGCCTGCTTCACGTGCGTTGATCATTGTCCTCAGGATGTGGACATTGCGGGTGTTGTGAGGACTCTTCGGAACATGGCTGTGAAGGAGGGGATTATACCTGACGTGTTCAGGGAGTTAACCGCTAATATCCTAGATACTGGGTATGCGTACAGGATTCCTGAGTTGCGTCTCAAAAAGCGGGTGGAAAAGGGGCTGCCACCTTTGCCTGAAACCAATGTTAAGGATGTGGCTAAGCTGTTTGATGCCTTAGCTGTTTCTAAAGAGAAGATGGGGAAGAAATAGGATGGCTGGGTTAAAATATCTGCTTTTTCTGGGTTGCGTTATCCCCTACAGAATCGCCAGCTACGAAACTTCATCTCGGAAGGTGCTGAAAAAGTTGGGCGTGGAATTGGTTGAGATGCCCGAATTCAACTGCTGCGGCTTGCCCATAGATGGTGTAAACCATGAGGCGATGCTGCTGTTGGCTGCCAAGAATCTCTGCTTAGCTGAGCGGCAGGGCTTAAACATTTTGACTCTGTGTCCGGGATGCGCTGGAACCCTCCGTAAGGTGAACAAGAGTCTTCAGGAGGACAAGAGATTGAAGGAGCGGGTGAACGGTTACCTGAAGGAGATTGGCATGGAGTTCAAGGGCGGAAAAATTGCTGTTAGGCACCTTATTCAGGCTCTTGTTGAGGATGTTGGCTTAGAGAAGATAAAGGACTCTGTCGTGAATCCTCTCGCCGGATTAAAGGTGGCTGAGCATAACGGCTGCCACGTTTTGCGTCCCACAAAGTACATCGGCTTTGACGATCCGGAGAACCCTGTTCTGTTGAAGAGGCTTATTGAGGCAACCGGGGCAGAATGTTTGGATTACATGTATGAAACAGACTGCTGCGGAGCCCCGATAATCGGCGTGAACGACAAGATTCCGCTGCATCTGGCTGGAGACAAACTTCGCAATGTTAAGGCTGTGGATGCCCAAGCAATGATAACCGTGTGCCCCTTCTGCCACATGATGTTCGACATTAACCAGCCGAGAATAGAGCGGCTGCTGAGCGAAAAATTTGGAATCCCGGTGCTGCATTACCCGCAGCTGCTGGGGCTAGCCATGGGCTTCACTCCGGAAGAAATGGCTCTTGAGGAACTTCGAGTGGACGCCACAAAACTCCTAAACAATAACCTAACAGCGCAAGCCAAAAGCAGTTAGCTCCAAAATCATATTAGGGGACTAATAAAGGTACATTGTTGAAAACAGTCTTTTTCTGGAAAAACCAAGCAACTACAAATTTAAATTGCTTTCATCATCCTTTCCAGTAAGTGACAGGTTGAGTGAGCATGGCAGGCTCCGAGGAACAAACAGTTGAAATCGAATCCTCCCTGAAGGAATGGTTCTCTGATGCGGAGAGAGTGGTTGTCGCTGGCATAGGAAACCCCTTCCGGAGAGACGACTTTGTCGGCGTGGAAATAGTGAGAACCCTGCAAAACAGGGTTTCAGAGTCTGTTTTCTTGATTGAAGCCGAAACCGTGCCCGAAAGCTTCATGGACCCAATAACCAAATTCAAGCCCACCCACATACTGCTCATCGACGCAGGCGTAATGAACCAGAAACCCGGAACACCGAAACTTGCCGACACCACACAGCTACTGAGAAAAACATCCATCTCCACCCACACCCTGCCCCTGCGAATCTTCTGCGACTACCTAACAGAAACCACAGCCGCAAAAATCGCCCTCCTCATAATCCAGCCGCAAGACGCCAGCTTCGGAGAAGGGCTGACACCAAAACTCAAGCAAACAGCAAAAAACCTGACAACCCTGCTACAAAAACTGCTCCCCTAAACACAGACCGCTAATTGCTGCGTTTTGTTTTTGCCAGAACCACAGAAAAGACCCTACCGCTTACAAGACATAAACTGCCCTAACAGAGACAATCGTTGAAGGGAAACGTTAGCCGCCGAAGCTTTCTGTGCTATTTCTCGCTCTTCAGGGCTTCTTGGAACAGCTTCTTGACAGCAGTTATTCTAGCTTTCTGCGAGACAATATCCTTTGTTGTGAAGTCCAGAGCCTCTTCAGGGCACCATTCCACGCAGCTAGGTTCACCATCACAGAGGTCACAGCTGAAGACTTTTCTTGTTTCAGGGTGCAGTTGAATGGCGCCGTAGTCGCAGGCTTCGACACACCAGCCGCAACCGTTGCACTTGTCCTCGTCAACTAGGATTATGCCCGTCTCTTCTGACTGTTGCAGTGCATCTCGGGGGCACGCGGCAACGCAGGGAGGGTCTTCGCAGAGTCTGCAGGAAACAGCTAGGTTCACGAAGGAATTCAGGCGGACAGCTCGGATTCTGGATTTGGTTGGGTTGTAGGTGTTTTCATGCTTCATTGAGCATGCGTATTCGCAGACGCAGCAGCCAATGCACTTGGATGGGTCTCCGGAGACAAACTTTTTTTCATGAATTGTTGGCATGTGTTTTTTTCCTCCTCATTTTCCTTTTTTCTTAGAACCAATCTTTTTCTTCACAATTTTGACGAGGTCATTCAATCCCAGTTCCTTGAGTTTCTCTGGTGTGGGGATTCCATCCTTTGTCCACCCGCGCACGCTGTAGTAGTCATCTAATCCGATGTCGAACTCTTTCTGCTTCACATAAGCGCCCTTTCCAGCACACTCTTCGGGCACTGGGAAATTCAGGATCTTCCACGGCAACGTATCTTCGTTTCGTGTTCCTCCGCCCTCACGGACATTAATCACCCTAGCAAGATTGTTTATTCTCTCGCCAGCCAGTATAAGCTCCTCAGCAGTCATCGGTATTCCAGTCGCCAACTCGTAATATTTTGCCATGTCCTTGAGACCATCATACATGACGCCCCTCGAGAACTTGCACAGTATCAACGAGTCAACAACATTGTAGAGGTCCTCGCCGTCCATGATTATCTTTCCTCGTCCTTTCTCTATCTTGAAGCGGTCAACTTTGCCCTTTACATCAGGTGAGTAAGCTCCAGACCTGAGGTGACATGCGCCACGGAACGAAACCGAGAAGCCTAAGGCAGCAGTCTGCAATGTCCGCAGATCGTAGCCAGGCAATTCCATTCCCTTTATGTGGTTAGCGTACTTGTATGCGTCTCCGCCAATTATTTCGGCTGCTCGCTTGGTTCCTTCAGCAAAGGTATCTCCGAGCCAGCCAGTTCGGGTGCCGATTCTCTTAATCGCCTCCACAAGCGCCTCATGATTGCCGAAGTTGAGTTTTATTCCGTCAGTTTCCTTATCGGTTATGATGCCGTGCTCGTAGCAGTCCATGGCCATAGCCACTATTACACCGATAGATATTCCGTCCATGCCATAATAGTCAGCTAAACGGATAGCCTCAATAATCGCATCTAAACGGTCAACGCCACAGAGGGGACCACAAGACCACAGGCACTCAAACTCAACACGGGAAGTGGTGCCCTTGTATTCTCCCTCAGAAACCAAAGCAATGTGGTCGCAGCGCATACCACAGGTTGCACACCCAATAATCTTCTTAATATAATGTTCATTCAGGTACTCCCCACTGACCTTCTCAGCACCCTCAAAGGTTGCATTAGTGAAGTTTCGGGTAGCCAAAGCCGCTAAAGCATTCAAAACAAGAACGTTCTCAGGAGTGCCCAGAGTCCTATATTTCCGTGTGGCAGGTCCTTTCATGCGTTCATAAACCATTCTCACGAACTCCTTGAACTCCTCCATGTTAGCCACATTCACGTCGTTTGTTCCGCGAACGGCGACCGCTTTCAGGTTCTTAGACCCCATAACGGCGCCCATGCCGCCCCTTCCGATGGCGCGGTACTCATCGTTGATTATGCACCCAATTCGGCAAAGCTTCTCTCCAGCCTCGCCGATGGCTGACACGCGGATGTAGAAATCGCCCAGTTCCTCTCTGATTGTTTCATCCGTCTCTGCAGGCGACTTTCCTCTAAGATGCTCGGCATCAAGAAGCTGAACAGAATCATCGTCAATCCACACGTAAACCAGTTTCTCAGATTTGCCAGTGAATATGATGGCATCATAGCCTGCTCGCTTTATTTCAGGTCCAAAAAAACCGTGTGCTTTTGCTTCACCGATTGTCATGGTTAACGGTGATTTGGAAACCACGGCGTAGCTGTTTCCCGCTGAAGGTGCCATGGTGCCGGATAGGGGTCCGGTCATGAAAATCAGGGGGTTCTCGGGGCTGAATGGGTCAACGCCTGCCTTGGAATGGTCTAGCCACAGTTTCATTCCAAGTCCTATGCCGCCGATGTATTCTTTAGCTAGTTTCATATTCAGGGGTTTGACTTCGGTTTTTCCGGTTGTTAAGTCTACGTAAAGAATTTTTTTGGCGTAACTCAATCTTAATCCTCCACTGATCACTTTGGAGAGAATTATGTGATATGGATAAGATAGATATTAATCTTTATCTTTCGACTTGAACACAAACACTATTATATCGTTTTTTGGGACAAGTTTATTTATTCCTTCGATATTATTTGCAATACATAACGGTTTTGATGAAACCTGTTTTCATTCCATTCAATTTCGTCAATAGCACAGACACACATAACCGATAAATAAGATTCTTCCCCAAATCATTGTGATAACAAAAATCTTGGTTGCCCTGAAGCGGTTGACTAAATGTTGGTGAAGAAACTTGAATGTTAGAGTTCAATACTTCGGTTACATCAAGAACTTGGTGAACAAGAAAGAGGAACAGTATAAGCTGGAAGAGAGCGCTTCCCTTTCCGATTTGCTCAACAAGTTAGCTGGAGTCCACGGCGCAGCCTTCAGAAAAGACGTTTATGAGCCCGGATTGAGCGACGTGAAAACAGGTTTTTCTGTTGCAGTTAACGGGGTGTTTATTGGTCAGCTTGGCGGATTGGACGCCAAACTAGCTGACGGCGACAACGTTATGCTGATGTCTCTTGTGACCGGAGGCTAATCCTCTCTTTTTTTAGATTTCCAGCTGGGTCTCCATCTTCGTCAGGTTGTTGTATCCAGATTTTGTGACTTCTATGATGTCCTCTAATCTCACTCCGCCTACATGGGGGTCGTAGAGTCCGGGTTCAACCGTCACAATGTTATGTTCCCTCAGTGGAAATGTGGATAGCTCATTTATTCTAGGGCTTTCATGTATCTGCAAGCCTACTCCATGTCCGAGGCTGTGGGGCATTCCTCTGGTTACATTTTCTCCTTCTCTTGTGGTTTCGTAGCCTGCCTTCTCCAATATGTCACAGCATACATCGTAGATTTGGCTTCCAATGGCTCCAGCTTGGATGGCGTCGAGGGAGGCATTTTTTGCCTCAGAAACTGTTTCGAACATCTGTTTGATTTTGGGTGAGGCTCTTCCTTTCACTACGGTTCGGGTCATGTCTGCCCAGTAGCGTTTCTGGATGCTTTGGGGAAAAATGTCAAGTATTATTGGCTGGTCTGCCTTGAGTTTGTCTTCCGGTTCACCTGCGTAGTGCGGATCCGATGATTTTGTGCCGCATGCGACTATGATGTCTTCTTCGGGTAGGCATCCGTTTTCTAGGAGTTTGCTTCCGAAAATCGATTTTATCTTGCCAACAGTTAGAGTTTCGCCGTTGAAATGCAGGGTTCCGTTGCTGCCCACATTTGAGTTGGCTATAATCTCTATTGCTTCGGATGTGACTTCTTCAACTACTGCCTGAACTGCTCTAATTTCTTCTACTTCGTGGATGTCTTTGGTTCCTCTGGCTTCCTCCACCACACCAAACATGGGAATAACCGTTAACCCCTCCTCTCTCAGCACATCAGCCGCAATCACCGGAAAGTTAGGTGGCACACAAATCTTCGTTCCCACACCCAACTCCTTTTCCGCCACCTTTGCGATGAATTTTATGGCGCCATGCTGCGGCTCCTTGGCGGATTTCACTGTTTGGAGATAGTTGTAATCAAGATATGACTTCACGTCTTTGACGGTGGATTGTTTTTGGGCTCTCGGATACTCCATCTGGTTAACTACGAGGACCGGCTCAGCGTCTACTCTTTTGAAGAAGATGAAGGGGTCTGGAGCCAGAAACTCTGTGAGGTAATACATGTTGGCGTCTCTGTAGCTGTCCGAGTACAGAAGCAGAGCCTCTGCCTCTTTCTCGGCTAGGATGCCGTCAAGGTCTCCTCTCAAACTGTTCCACTCTCTACAACAGAATTACCGTAGATGGGTAAATCTTTTTGCCACAAAACACTCTGTTGCAGGTTGGAAGCAGCCGAGAATCCCTAGTAGTCTAGTTTTGTTTCCTCTGTTTCCAAATGTTTACAAGCCAAGGTATCGCCAATATGACGCCTATCGGAGCTGCAAAGTATGCTATGGTTCGAACTTTTTCTTTGGGCGCTAAAGCACTTCTCAATGTCATCTCATACTCCAAATAAGCCATCTCTGAATCGAGTTCATTGTAAACGACGATAGTGGCGTTCATGACCCGGGTTGGAGTATAACTTCTTTTATAATCTCCGTTTTCAACTTCATGTTCCCATATAATTAGGTCAGGATTTTCCTGCAGGTCTGTTACATTAAATCCGTATTCAAAGATACCCGGGCCTATTCGAAATTCAAGGAACAGCTCAAGCAAGTAGACTGTGGCTTTGCCTTCAACTGTAACTGCTAGCGCCACTTCTTGTTGTGGATTAAGGTTTACGTGATTAAACACAACGCTACTTTCCCCCGCAGACAAAGGTCCACCTCCTACAGAGTGCTGCATCTGGATTTGGGGAATAAGCGAAACTAGGAGCAGGGCTAAGCTTATGGCTATGAGAACCGTTCCTACACGCCCCAGAACATTTGTCCAGCGTTTCATAGGTTAAGCCTCCTGCTGAAGTAGATATATCCTAAAGCGAATACAGCCGCCACAAACACATAGCTGACTCCAGTGTAAAGCAGCACCTCTGAGAAAGTGGGTGCCCAAAAGTCTCCGAGAGTTCCAGCGCAATATTGTTGTAAAATCAAGCTTGGAGAAATTGCTGAGATTAGTTGGAAAGACAATGGGCTCTCGGTAAATAGGGCAACAATTGTTGCTATACCCGTGACCATACTCATAGCAAAATAGAGAACTAAACCTACAACAAGCGATATGCCCCCTCTTCTAAGTTTCAATGTCAGCAGAAGCATTATGCCCGCTATAAGAAGGGGATAGCTCAAGTTCGCGGCGTAGGTCAGAAGCACCGTACTTAACTGAGGCAATATAATATCTGGCGCCAAAATGTAAAGCGCCGAAATCTGAATGCCAAGAAAGAGGAGCAGTGCAACGCCGAGGGCTGAGAGAAGCTTTGCTGTTAAAATCCCATATCTCTTAAGGGGATAAGAAAAGTATGTTTGAATTATTCCTTTTTCAAGGTCGCTTCCCAAACCATAGGCGATATTCTTGAAAATGAGTATGATAAAGATAAGCAGAGGCATACTGAGAAGAGAACTGACTGCACCATAGGCTATGGTTTCGTTTGCGGTTGCCATAGCTTGGCTTGTGGAGCCGAAAGTAGTTAAGCTAATTCCGAAACTGGCAAACACGAATGTACCCGCAGCATACAGAAAAGCAAAGACCTCAAGAAATGGGAACCGATAGTCTTCATGGATTGCTGAGGCAAAAACTTCCAGAAACGGTTTACCTTTTCCCATATCATTTACTCTCCTTTGCGCTGACCGCCATTCTATATAATTCCTGCAGGGAGGCGCTTCCAGTTTCTATCCCCAAAATTTTTGCTTTAATCTTCTTTGCCAGCTTGGGAACGTCCTCGTAGAGGTCATCCTCCTTTCCGTCAGCTACTCTGACCGAGACCCCCCTGATGTCACTCTCCACATCTTCTACATACTTCAGCTTCCTGACTTCAGCCTCTAACTCAGAAGCGCTGTCAGTGGAGATTCTGATAATCCCAACAGCATACTTCTCATAAAGATCAGTCAACTTCCCAAACGCCCAAACCTTGCCCCTGTTAATAATCGCCACAGAATCACACACCATACTCAACTCTGGAAGAATGTGCGAAGAAAGAAGAAAAGCAACTTTCTCCTCCTTGTGAAGCCGCAAAACCAACTCCAAAAGCTCACTTCTCGCCTGAGGGTCAAGGTTAGCCGTCATCTCATCCGCCACAATCAACTTAGGATTATGAACTAAAGCATGGGCGATGGCGAACTTCTGCAGCATCCCCGCCGAAAGAGCCCTAATCTCACGGTCGCTTGCCTCCTGCAAATTCACCATTTCCAAAACTTCCATGGCACGAGACTCAGAAACGCCGAAGACTCTGCAAACCCTCTGCAGATAATCCACCATTCTCTGGTGAGCAGGGAAAAAGGCTTTCTCGTAAACTACTCCAATCATGGATCGAATGGCTGGGTTGTCCCATGGGTCCTGACCAAAAACCTTCACCACGCCTTTATCCGGTTTCAGTAAACCCAGAATCATCTTGATTGTGGTGGTTTTTCCAGCGCCGTTTGGTCCTATCAAACCGGTGACAGAGCCCGCCTCAAGCGACAAAGTCAGATTATCGACAGCAACGACTCTGCCATACCTTTTCGAAATGCCTTCAGTAACGATTAGTGACATAATGTAACCTACTTTATGCATGTTATATATAGAATTAATGCCTTTATCCGAAAATCTTGACAAAATTTGGTGGTGGGCCCGGCCGGACTTGAACCGGCGACCACCAGGTTATGAGCCTGGCGCTCTAACCAAACTGAGCTACGGGCCCTCCGCGTGAATGTCTATTTACCGATTGTCAAGTTAAGATTTAAGGATTTTCTGTTTCAATCCTGCAATCAAGAACAAGAGGGATAAAAGGGAAGGGCTTTTATTTTGGACAAAAGAGGTGTAAGGTAGGAGTTAGGAATGAACTACAGAGAATTACTTGAACGCGCCCAATCGCAGCTTCCCTCAGAGGTACGTGAGCACAAACGGTTTGAGGTTCCGAAACCTCGAAGTCGTGTCATTGGCATGCGCACAATCCTGGTGAATTTTAAGGAGATTTGTGACGCTCTTAACCGAGACCCCCGTCATGTGCTGAAGTTCTTTTCAGGAGAAATGGCAACGGCTGCAACCATGCAGAGAAACCGGGCGATCTTTCAGGGAAAATTCGGCTACGACACCTTTGAGAGGCTCATTCAGAGGTACGTCAAAGAGTTTGTGGTTTGCCCTGTCTGCGGTCGTCCGGACACGAAAATCGTCAAAGAGAGGCGTTTCCTGTTTCTGGTATGTGAAGCCTGCGGGGCAAGATCATCCCTGTCAACCTTGTAGAGTTCTCAACCTTGGAAGCCTACACCAACCTGCGGAAATGCGGAAAATACGTGCTTCTTGCAGCCTGCGACGAAGAGCTGCTAGGGAAGACTCTGAGGCATGGAAAACTGGTTTTCAAGGTGAAGGAAGAGTTCTATAAGGGTCCAAAGATGCCTGTGGCGGATGCTGTTGAGCTGATGAAAGAATCATCTATCGTGAACATGGTTGGAGCTAATATCGTGAACAAAGCCATAGAAGAGGGGATGGTTCATCCTGAGGCGGTTTTGAAAATTTCTGGTGTCCCCCACGCCCAGATTGTCAGGATATAGAAACTATGCCCAGACCATGTCGTCGTCTTTTGCGTTTATTTTGAAAACAGCAAACACGAAATCCTCATCTGTGTCGTTGACCACGCCGTGAACCTCTCCAGGCTCACACAATAAAGTGTCCCCGGGCTGGGCTCTAACTCTTGTGTCTCCGCAGAAGACAACAGCGTTTCCCTTCAGTACATGGTAGATTTCGATCATCCGCTTATGGTAGTGAGGCTTTATTTCTGTGTGCGCCTCGTTCCTGACGACTTGGACAACGTTTCCTTTCGATTTGAGATCATCCTCGGTAAGCAAGATTTTCTTAGAATAACCCTGCCTCTCCAGCCACTCCTTTTCGTCTAGCTTAACAAACTTCATTTCTTCGTCACCTTTGAAATACTCCAGAAAATAGTTGGCAGCCAAGTTAATAGGGATTTTCTGGTCTGTGGTTGCAGAGAAACCTAAATAGGAAAACGTCATTCACCTGTTTGTAGGAAGGTTAGTTGTGTCTTCTAGAGAAAAGGCTGAGAAGAGGCTCGATCGGAAGCAAAAAGCGTACGAAATAGAGGCATTGATGAAGAATAAGCGGAGCGAAGATTACCAAGTTATAGAAGAGGTTTTCGACCGCTCCACTCTCATGACCATCTACGACTTGATGAACAAGGGAACAATCGATGAAATTCATGGTGTTGTAAGCGCAGGGAAGGAAGCAAGAGTCTACTGGGGAAAAGACGGACAAGGAAACGAACTTGCCATCAAAATCTATCTCACCAGCTCAGCGGACTTCAAGAAGGGCATGATCCCGTACATAGAGGGCGACCCCAGATTCTCTCACGTCCGCAGAGACACCAGATCACTCATATACGTTTGGGCTCAAAAAGAATTCAAGAATCTGCGACGCGCCCAAGAAGCCAAAGTCAACGTTCCGGAGCCCTTGGCTATACAAAAGAACGTTTTAGTCATGGAGTTCATCGGCAAGGATGGTGTCCGTGCGCCCCTGCTGAAAGAAACCGCACTAGAGGAGCCCCAGCGGGTTTTCAGGCTTCTGCTAACCTATTTGAGGAGGCTTTACCAGAAAGGAGGCTTGGTGCACGCTGACCTCAGCGAATACAACATCATGATCTGGAAGGGAAAACCCGTGATCTTCGATGTTGCGCAGTCTGTATTAACTGGGCATCCTATGGCTGACAGGTTCCTGCGTAGAGACCTAGAGAATTTGCATAAATATTTCAAGAGGCAAGGCTCAGACATACTGTCGGTAGATGAAATGTACGAGAGGATTACAGGTGGAAGGAACTAAAACATACATCAAGATTCCGGGAGACCGCATCGGCGCTCTTGTTGGTCCAGACGGCAGTGTAAAATCAGTCATCGAAAGGAAGCTTTCTGTCAGTCTGCAGGTGGGCAGCGAAGACGGAAACGTTCAGATAACTCTTCCAGCAGCAGCCGAGGACCCAACTGTTCTCTTCAGAGCCAAAGAAGTGGTTACGGCTATAGGCAGAGGCTTCGCGCCAAACCATGCGTTCAGGCTGCTTGACGACGACGAGGTTGTGTTTGAGGTGATAGATCTTCGGGAAATTGTGGGCAGGTCCCAGTCCGACCTGAAGAGGTTGAAAGGCAGAGTGATCGGGAAGGAGGGCAAAACCCGGAGAATCATTGAGGAGTTGAGTGAAGCAAACATTTCGGTTTACGGTCACACGATTTCGATAATTGGGTATCCTGATCAAGCCGCGATTGCCCGGGAAGCTGTGACTATGCTAATCAGGGGAAGCCTCCACGGAACAGTGTACCGTTTTCTGCACAAAAAACGAAGAGAACTCAAAAAAGAGAGGCTGCAACTCTGGGAGCCAAGAGACAAACGGTAGCCCCAAAAACTGCGAAAATTAGTTAACCTTTAAATTTAACAAAAACATTGAAATAGTTATCATACAGAAAGATGAATGAATCTGCCATGTTGCTACATATCATACAATGCCCTTTTGAAGCGGTTGCCAGCGTAGAACACCGCGAAGGCGCTGCAAAAACAATGAAAACACATCTTCTAAACCCTAAAATATGGAGGGGCGGTGAAAACAGACTTTGGTGACCTTTCAAGAAATAAGCCCCGCAGACTTTTTCTACAGGAACAGAGACATAGCCGGCTTCACAAACCCCTCCCGGGCAATCTTTGCATCCATCAGGGAGCTGGTGGAAAACTCTCTCGATTCCGCTGACCAAATGAATATTACTCCAGAAGTGTACGTTCGATTGTCCGAGGAAGACTCTGCAACGGAATCAGGGAATGGAGTGTACAGGCTGAAGATCATGGACAACGGCTCCGGAATCTCGGCTCGCCACATTCCATCCGCTTTTGGTCAGGTTTTGTTCGGCTCAAAATATACGCTCAAGCAGGCCAGGGGAACTTTCGGTCTGGGAGGAACCATGGCTATTCTCTACGGGCAGATCACCACCCACAAGCCCGTTCTCGTAAAATCCAGCACAGGCACATCCAAGATTTATGAGTATAAGATGATGATAGACATCCAGCGGAACCGCCCGCTCATCTTGGATCGCAAGACCCGGAGAAACAAGGAGAAGTGGCGTGGAACCAGCGTTGAGTATTCGCTGGAAGGGGACTACCTCAGAGCCATGTCCAAGATTCTGGAATACATGAAGCAGACTGCTCTAGTTACACCCTACGCGGACATCAAATTTGTTGATCCTAAAGGCAGATTATACATGTTCAACCGAGCCACAAAAAAGATGCCTCCCCCACCAACAGAAACGTTGGCTCACCCCTACGGAGTGGACGTTGAAACCATTCAGCGGCTCGTACGAATCACTAATTGCCGAAACCTGCTGGACTTCATGCGGAAACACTTTCACCGCGTCGGTCAGGGCACTTCTCTAAGTTTTTTGGACTTCGCGGGGTTCATCAAGACACCTAATCCGCAGAGGCTGAAATCCGAATATGTTACCAAGCTTGTAGAAACAATCACGAAGTACAAGAAATACAGGAAATTTTTTGGCAAAGTAAACGAAAGAGAAATCAAGGCTTCATTGAAGAAAACCAAGTCCCAAGACATGATTGATTTCATGAAGGCCAGCTTCCCGAATGTCGACAGGACAATCATTCTTCGTTTGCTTTCATCCGCTGGTTTTGTTAGGACAAAAAATCCGAGGAAACTGAAGCCCAACGAGATTGTGCGGCTTGTTCGGATGATGAAGAGATACCCTGACTTCCTTCCTCCAGACGCGAGTTGTTTGTCTCCATTGGGGGAGGATTTGTTGAGAGCTGGGATTCTTAAGGAGTTGAAGCCAGAGTTTATAGCGGTTTCTCAGAGGAAGCCCTCCACCTATGCTGGTCATCCCTTCATTGTGGAGGCGGCTATAGCGTATGGGGGAGACATTCCTAAGAAGGATGATTTTGTTGTTTACAGGTTTGCGAACAGGATTCCGCTGTTGTATGATGAAGCCAGCGACGTTTCGGTTAGGGTTATCAGGTCTATCAACTGGAGAAGATACAAGGTTTCTTCGGGCATGCCAATAGCCATTCTCGTTCACGTTTGCAGCACCAAGGTTCCCTACAAAACCGTTGGCAAAGAATTCATCGCGGACAGACCAGAGGTGAAGAACGAAATCTTGAATGGCATCCGCGAGGTGGCTCGTCGTTTGCAGACATTTTTGGCGAAGCAGGAGCATCGGGCGAAGGAGAAGAGACGCCTGTCTGTTTTCTCTAAGTATTTGCCTAAGATAGCCCGGTTTTCTACGGATTTAGCTGGAAAGAAGGAAGAGCCAGATATTGAGTTGTTGTTGAGAAGTGTGAATAAACATGAAGAAAAAGGAGTCTGAGAGTTCAGCTAAGAAGAAGAGTGAAAAGGTTCTGAAGGACCTGAGGGGGTTTGGCGGCAAACTTTATGGTCAAATGGAGAATGGCAATTTTCCTTGGGTAGAGATGCCGAGTCGTTCCACTGAAAACATCTTCTATAGTCCTGATGTTCGGCAGTATATCTTAGGCGACAGGAGTGTTAAGCGCAGTGCGCGGAATATTCGGCACATTAAGCCCTTCACCCAGATGGTTTGGGCGGGTTTCTTCGCCAGCGAGCTTGTGAAGAACAGGAAAACTTCGACTCTCAGGGATGTCTATTACTCTGCTCAGGCCTACGAAATGTCTTTTAAGGATCAGCCGGAGTCCAACAACATCATCACCGACTTGGAGACGGCTACAGGCTTCGCCAGAGAAGACTTCAACGTCTTCCCTGAGGAGCGTTCAGCAATTTTCGGCGATTTGACCATCGAGTATACTGTTCCGGGGTATGAAGGGAAGCGGTTGAATTTGACGTCTCATCCTGACGGGGTTATGATTGGTCCGTCTGTTGTTTCCTCAGAGTTTGCTAAAACTGGCTGTGACAAGGTTATCGCCATCGAGAAGGGCGGCTTGTTCACTCGGTTTATTGAGGAGCGGGTTCACGAAAAATTTAATGCTCTTCTTGTTTTGACTGCTGGTCAGGCGCCCAGAGCAACTAGGCACTTCCTTAACAGGCTGAATCGGGAGCTGGAGCTTCCGGTGTTTATTTTCACTGACGGCGACCCGTGGGGGATGCATATTGCCATGGTTATCATTTCTGGCTCAGCGAATGCGGCTCACCTTAGGGGCTTGACGACGCCGGATGCTAAGTGGGGCGGAGTTTACGCCACTGACATTGTTGACTACAAGTTGCCTTCTGATCCGTTGACGGAGGTGGATGTTAAGCGGCTTCACGAGTTGACTAGGGACCCCAGATACACCGGAGAACTGTGGAAGAGAGAGATCAAAACTTTCCTGAAGATTAAGAAGAAGGCGGAGCAAGAGGCTTTCAGCAGATACGGCTTAACCTACATCGTTGACGAGTATCTGCCGGCGAAACTGGAAGCAATGAGTGACTAGATTCTTCAGCCTTAGATGAGCCTGATTTGAGCTTTTCTTCTTGAATAATCATGAAGCGCGCGTTGTTGGATGCTGTCTGCAGAATTCAAATCTTTTTGTCTTTCCAATTCCACCACTTGATTTTCTCAGGGTCGGGATTTTCGTTTTCAGCAAAATAGACGGATGATCTGCAGACATACAATAGACAACGATCAACTTGGCGCCCCTTTGTGGCGCATATTTTAGAATACAGCTCATCGGGGTCTCTGCCTTTTAGGTCTGAAATCCTCGTTATACCTATGCTTCTGAAATCATTTTCAATCGAACTTCCGACATAAGGTATTTGAGTTAAGTCGTTGCTTGAGCTTGGTTTTTTCATGACAACTCACAGATTACTATTTTTGGCGCGTGTTTATGAGTTTTGGGTTTAGGTTTTGGGGATTGAAATTTAATTCTTTTTCCCCTATGTCCTACGCTTGATTGAAAACCAAAAACAGGTTGGGCTTCTCTGGATATACTAACGATTATGTGAACGTTCGACAGAAACCTTGTGTTATGCTGCTGAATTTCAGAAAACTAAAGCAGGATTGTCGACTCTTTGGGTTTTGGAGTTTTAGCAACCAAGATACGTAACGGATTGTCAGATTCATTATACCAACAATGAACGATCTTTGCTGGACTGTGAACAATCGAGTCTTTCTCAACTTCCCTTTTTTCATCGCCAACTTCAACTATTCCTTTCCCTTCAAGGACATAGAAGAAAACATCAACGGGTGTAATGTGTCTTCTTAAAGATTCACCTGATTTTAAGGTCAAAACTATTACTTGCGCATTTTCATGAGCATAAATTGGTCTGGCATCTACTCCATGAGGATTCTTTGAACTTGCTGTTTCACTAACTTTTGTAATCTCCAAAATAACGACCTCTAAGTGGTTAATTCTTCTGTTTCTTATTCCTAAATTCTTTCAGCGTTAATGGTTTCTTTCGTCCATCAAAAACATGATGTAGAGCTAAAATTGGGCTTCGATAGATCAACCGTGGACCAGAATATCGCATAATCTTCTTTGCTTTCTCTCTCATATCAGGTCGATAGCAATGCACTAAACATTTTCCACAAGTGGATTTTTCTTCTTGAAATGGACATTTATCTAAGCGCATGAATGCATAGGAAAGAAACTCGCTGCAATCATCACACAACTGGCCCCCATTAGTATGGTGCTTACTTTTGCAGTAAAGATGAATCATCTTGTCTATGGTTTTCTTTTCTCTCGCTATTCGTGGATGTTCCTTGTCCATTTGAAACCTCATCTTCTTCTGCACATCTAAAATATTTATGAATTAATCTTCATATGTATAATCTTTCATTTAAGCTTTTCGTGTACACCCGTCAAATCATCGGGTTACATACTAGCAATTATTTTTTGATCTAGCGAAGTAGAGTTGCGAAAATGAGTATAGCGAAGCCCCCTACGAGCAAGTAATACCATACGTGATAAGGCTTGGAAGATTATGCATAATAAAAGTGATTAACCAGAGATTTTATTGTAGTTAAAGAAAAGGGTGTTGAGAAAAGATGGATTACGAGAAAGTGTTCACGTTAGCTGAGCCATACTTAAAGAAGAACGATTTTGGAATGCCCCACACCCGAAGGGTCTTTGAGATTGCCAAAGAAAACTTTGTTATCCCCAAAGAATTGGAGGAACGGGTCTTCTGCTCCATAATCATGCATGACATCGGCGGAAGTACTATCGAAAAGCAGTACGCGGAGGGCCCAAAAATCGCTGCATTTATTCTAAGAAAACTGGGATATAACGAAAGCTTTGTTCAAGAAGTCTGCGAGATTGTGCGCACACATCATGACCATCCCGACAACCCTTCTAACGCTTTCAGGATCTTATATGATTCAGACAAGCTTGTCATGTTTTCTCCTGAAGAGTTTTCTCACTACAACTCAAAACCAAATTTCAACTGGAACGAAATCGTTGATCTGATCTATTCTGAGCCTGCCAGAGATTTAGCAAGAAAACTGTTGCAGCAACGAAGAAATGAAGAAACAAACTAACCCCCACATTAACTTGGGGATTTATACACAAATTCTGTTTTGGGTTTGGGTTTAAAATTTGATTCCTAATTTTTCGCAGACATCATCAATCATTAGAATGTTAAGGTAAACGCCTCAGTTTAGCGTGGTTTGCCCCAGTTGACTCTTTCCCATAATCGTTCATGGGTGTAGTACAGGAACAGTTGGGTTGTCTGGAACGTAACTGAAATGAAAGTTGTTTGACCCAAATTGTTGGTAGCGTACCACGTAATCATCATCAAAACTATGAAAGCTATAATCCTGTAAGTTACGCTCTTGACCAAACTTCTTAACTTTCTATCCAACTCTTATCCCACTGTCATTTCGTCTCAGCTTGTAAATAATTGTTGTTGCAGATGGGTGGGTGAGCAAAATCAGTTGCTGCCAGTTTGTCGAAAAGAAGAGTTTTGGCTGAGTGCTTCCAGATCAGCTCTGCAACGTGTAATTTCAAATCTTTCTGTACAATCTTTTATTTAGATGTGCTTATGATAGTCGTCCACCGAACAAAAACTAAAATGCAACTTAATGTAACTTAATGTAACTAAATCATGAAAGTTTGGGGTTTGAGGGGTATTGGCAATGGGGAAGCGTTCAGGCGTAAATAAAATTAAACTGACGAGTCTTCTTTTGGAATATTTGAAGGACTCTAGTAGAACCGATAGGCAAATGGCTAAGATACTTGGTGTTTCGCAACCAACCATATCTAGGATGAGGAATAGGCTGCTACAAGAGGGGCTGGTGAGGCATTTTTCTGCAATTCCAGATTTTGCTAAATTGGGATACGAGATTATGGTGTTTTCTTTTGTAAAATTTGATATGGAGCGGGTGATGGAAATTGAAGAGAAAGCAAGAGAGTGGGCGCAAAGCTATCCCGAAATAATTTTCAGTTCAAGGGCTGAAGGCATGGGAATGGATACCGTAACTGTATCTCTGCACAAAAATTACGCGGAATTTATGAATTTTCTCATGGAAAACAAGAATAGAGGGAGACATTTCATGGCTGAGGTGAATTACATTCTCGTTGACCTTGGAGGAAACGTCACGAAACCTTTATCGTTTAAGTATTTGGCAGAAAAAAAGGAAAAATAGAGCCCAGCACCTAGTTTGACGTTTTTTTCATTTCTTGTTTGCATCCATTTGGATGATGTGAGTTTTCTTTCTTGCCATGAAACTGTAATGTTAGATGATTGCTTGGGTAGACAGCAGCTCCTTTTGCAGTTAGTACCACCGATTCTGTCTGGTTTTTAGTAAGACTTATTACCTTCAATTGTTTTTTGGGAAGAGTAGTACCCCAATCTGAAACTAGCTTTATCTCCCCCTGATGGCTCAGTTTTATTTTGGTTGGGGTACTACTTTCTATCCATTACACCCTTGTAAAAGATGCAGAAGCTTTCAAAAAGGCTTAATATATGCTTAATTGGGGAATGGTTGACAGGAAAGAAATGGTTTAGTGAAGGCAGGGATATGTCTTGCCGAGTATGTTAACTGCTGATGTTTTGTTTAGAGCGAAAGTTGTTTACCTGATTCTCTCCAAAGACACTGAAGAGGCTCTCGAATTGCTGAGCAGACACTATGAGGTTGTGAAGCCGAAACTCAAGGTTGGCATGCCGAAACGGCACTCAAAGAATCCTGCATGTTACGTGGGCAAGAACCGAACCATCCATGTTTCCCACAGGGAGATTCTGTGGAACCCACACGTGATTCTCCACGAGTTCTATCATCACCTCAGAAGAGAGACAGACGCGCAGGGAGGAATAGAAAAATACGCAGACAAATTCGCTGAGAACTATTTAGAGGCTTACCGAAAAGCAGGAACACACAAAACATAAAGTTTTCATGGCTTAATGGAGCGAGGGACCAGTTTGGATAAGGAGGTTTTTGTTGAGCGTGCTGTTGTGGACAGTGTTTTGGATTATGCGCGGATGCTTCATCCCAGAGAATCGATTCTTCTTTTGAAAGGAAAAGTTGACAAACACAGAATTGTAGTCAATGACACTCAGATTCCGCCGTTGGCAACTCACGGAAAAACCTTTTCCGCTTTCCCCTTAAACAGGCTTCCAATCGATTTCTCAGTCGTTGGGGTTGCCCATTCCCATCCCTCAGGCGTTCTGCGTCCCTCAGCTACAGACCTGAACAAGTTTTATGGCAGAATCATGCTCATAGTCGCCTACCCATACCAAACAGAAAAGGACATGATAATACTTGATCGACAAGGAGAACCATTGAGATACGTGGTGGTTTGAA
The DNA here is from genome assembly GCA_050123155.1 of Candidatus Bathyarchaeota archaeon. Taxonomy (GTDB): domain Archaea; phylum Thermoproteota; class Bathyarchaeia; order Bathyarchaeales; family Bathyarchaeaceae; genus Bathyarchaeum. Next base: position 65,813 of record JASFHP010000004.1, read on the forward strand.
TCTACTCCTTTTTTGGTCTCTTTCTAAGACCAAGACTGCCAGAGTTGCTACCACAAATAAGAGTAGAAGAATCCATGATTGGAATTCCGGAATGACTGCTGTATGGACTTGAATCTGGCTTGAATCACCAGCTAAACCACTGAAGTCCACAACTCTAACTGTGAAATAGTAGTCTGTTTCACTTTCAAGACCATCCAAGGTGCAAGACGTTACAGTCCAGTCACTTATGTCTTGAACAACATTCCCCAATGTTCCCTCAGAAGAGGAGACGAAAATTTGGTACATGTTGAAGTCTTCATCCAAATTTTGGGTCCACTGAAGATTAACCGAACTGAACCCGACGTCTTCTAAAGCGGGAGTTTCTAGAACCACCGGGTTTGGTGAATGGTTATTTATGTAAATGGTTGTGCGGTTCATGCCCACATTGCCAGTAGCGTCATACATCCTGCCCCGCAACAGATAGAAACCATCCTGAATCTGGGTGGTCTCCACTGGAATACTGAAGCCATCAGTGGGGACAACATCTTCTCCTAGGGGTACATATGCAACCTCTTGAAGACCCCACGTATAATCGTTGTCGGGGCTTATCTCCCAGAACGCCAAAAGATACCAAACTTCATCGGCATCCACTTCTCCGTCACCATCCTCATCAAACCATATTCCCTCAAAGTTGTTGTTTTTGGGAACCACCTTCACTCTTCCACTCTTGTCTTCTGGCCCTCTAGGATCCCTAACCGATACTTCTCCGCCTCCCCCCGGATATGGATTCGCGTCTTTTCCCGTTTCATAATGCCCAACATCGTCCGCAGTTCCGACTGTTCCATCCTTTCCTGGTTGAACTTTTAGCATAACTACCGCCTCACCCTGCCTTAGAGCAAGTCCAACATCACTCCACCAAGGTCCACGACCCCCCTGTCTGGGTATGTGAGGTTTCACAGTGTAATTGCCATCCAAATTGCGTTTCTTCAAGAACTTCCTCAAGCCATCAGTCATATCATCGGTGGCTGTACCATTTTCTGGGTCAGTTTTTGTATCGTTACCAAGTTCTCCTGCCAGTTCTGTTGCATTATTGAATTGACCGCCTCCAGATTTTCCCAGTAAAGCTGGGTCTTTCTGGCCTAAACGCCATATAGCGTTAGCGGCAGAGGTGGGCCCGCAAAAATTGTTCACATCATCGTCTGTTTGTGGAGTACCCTTAGTGTCTGGTGTGCCCACATTTTCTTGGTTAGCACTTCCAAGACCTTGCTGATCAATCTTTGGTCGAGAAGCATCGATGTAATCCAGAGAGAAAAATGCTGGATCTTCATCCAAGGTTACGGCGTTGAAATTAACTGTATCCTCTAGGGGACCCAAAATCCCTTCGGTAATTGATGGTTCAGAATTTAGATAGAGGAAGGGTGGTGTGGGATCGAAATGAACCAAAAGTTCTGCTGTTCCTTCTTGTCCCAATTCGTCAATAAGTGTTGCCCTTAACAGATAGTATGCTTCTTCTAAGCCTTCTGTGTTCCAAATGATGTTCCATCCTGTTCCGCCCCAACCGTTAGTTGAAGCTTGTCCATCATTTCCAGTGAATTGGATTCCCTCAAAACCATTATAGTGGTCTTCTCCGATTTGAAGCCAGTCTATTCCATCAAAAGAGAAATCAAAGATCGCAAAACTTATGTCATCTTCATCAGTGAGGTCAACAACCCTCAACTCCACGTCACTCTCATAAACCTTCACTATATCTGGGTCCACAGTTGACATGAACTCGTCGTTTGATGGAGAGGTGAAGTAGGGGGTTGGGTGTAAATTGGGTTGGGCTTCAACTGTAAGCACAAAACAATCAGAAAAAACTGCGAAGACAAGAATAATCAGAGATAATCGGAGTATAACTTTCGTTTTTGGAAACCACAATGTATTAACCTTCTTTGAGGTTTGATTAAAAATTCTTATTGAACAGCTTTTTATATGATATGAAATTGGAATACTGATTTTCGCTTCTGCCGTGATGCGTGCGTTTTGGCACATCACTATAAAATGCACAATTGTCTGAAAGAGTTCTTGTTTACATCCATCTTTTGAGCCACTCTAGCATCTTTTCTGGGTGTTCTCCAAAATATTGGTAGCCTTGAAATCTGTGGGTCTTCCCTTCTATCCAAAAGAGTTCCTTTTCTGTTGGCGTGTTCTCGTAGAAGCCACGTATGTCGCTCAGTTCAGTCCACGGGTCGTTTCTTGTCTGAACATACAAAGTGGGCACTTTCAGGTCTCGGACAAAACAGGCTGGAGACATGTCTTGCAGGCGATATTTGCTTTGCAAGTTAACAAACAGTTTAATCAACGGAAACAGCAGCGCGGCTCCAAAACTAGTTATCCGTCTTCCTAGATATGTGCGGGCAAAAACTTCCATAGAAATCGGCTGAACAGCAACCAAACATTTAACGTTCCCAAAACTGTCTGGCTGTTTGCTCATTGCAACAATTGTAGAGTTTGCGCCCATACAAAAACTGACAAACCCCACATCCTTACCTTTCAAGCTCTCAGTTCTTTGGATGTAGTCCATCGCCGCTACAACATCCTGATACTCTTCTAAGCCTACTCCTGCTTTGCCGCCATTCGGGCTTGGGTCGCTTTCGCCGTGGTTCCTGAAATCGAACATCAAGACTCCGTAGCCTTCATTGTGCAGGTGTCTGGCTACTTTCAGAAATTCGATTTCTTCGTTGTAAAGTTTAGAAAAGCTGCTGAACTGTTTAGTGGAGCCATACTTTGTCAAGCCTCCAACATGAGTGATGACGATTAATTTGTTTGATTTGGCGGGTATCAGCCAACCCTTTATGTCTACGCCGTCTGCTGCCTTGAAGTCTATGTTCTGAAAATCCATGCCGTAATCTTTTGGAGTTTTTGGCACAGGTTGTCTATCTAACTTGATGAGTGATCTTGCAAGAAAATAACAAACCGCTAATACACCAAGAACTACCAACGACAACAGAACAACAATGATTGTGAACATGGAACATTCTCATTACCTTTCTTGCTAGTTATCTTTTAAGTTTTAATCAACAACAAAGGCAAACATGGATTCCTTCGATTTAGTTGTGCTTTGTAAAAATAGACCCAATTCTGATTTGCCTAACTCAGATAAATTAAAATAATCGTTGGGACTGTAAAGTTAAACCTTGAGGGTTCTGACATGAGCGAGGATACGCCCATAGGATTAGCACTCGCCGAGAAAATATTCGGCTTGATACTCATTATCATAGGCGCGGTAGTGACATACTACTCGATGAATATCACAGCAGGCGACATCAGCCACTTTTCAGGCATCTTCACAGCCATCGGCGTGGTAATCGTAGCGGTGGGAATCTTTCTGGTTATAACCAAAACCGAATAACACCCAAGCAACCATTCATATTAGGATACTATTAGAGGTATATTGTTGAAAACAGTCTTTTTTCTGAAAACCAGTCAAAAAGAGGGGAGGACATCCATTATCGATGTCCACAGTCAATAAACATTTCAGAGATTGTTCCGAATCTGAATCAACTATTCTATCAATTCATAACCTGATTTCACAAATATTATAGCTTCCACTCCCATTCATGGGAGAGCAAGAAGAACCCAATTGTTTGATGGAACAGGAAGTTGAGTAGATGGCAAGTCCTGCTGCGGGGTCGTTACCCAGAGGCAACATGTCCTCGACTGAGGAGACACTGATTCACATCTTGTATGTGGACAACGAAGCTGGCTTGCTAAAAGCCACGAAATCAATTTTGGAGATGCAGGACTCATTCCATGTGGAAACTGCTTCATCTGTTGAAGAAGCCGTGAAAAAAATGGAAGCAAAAACCTTTGATGTGATTGTTTGTGACTACATCATGCCGGGGAAAGACGGGCTTGAATTTCTGAAGGACCTGAGAGACAGCGGGAACAGCATTCCATTTATCATCTTCACCGGAAAAGGCAGAGAAATAGTGGCTATCAAAGCATTAAACTTAGGTGCTGATCAATACATCAACAAAATCGGCAAGACAGAAGCGGTTTACAGTGAACTTGCACACAGCATACGTACAGTTGTGAAAGGCAAAAAAGCGGAAGAAGAAGTTGTCCGTCTGTCTATTGCGTTTAAGATGTCCACAGATGGCATTATGATCACCGATCTTAATGGAAAACTCCTAGATGCAAATGAGGCAACTCTGAAAAAATATGGATCTGACGATAAAGGGGATTTGATTGGAAAACATGCGATTGATTTTGTCGTTCCCGAAGACAGAGAAAAAGTATTAGTTGGAGTGAGAGAGGCGTTTGAAAAAGGATATTGCAAACGTCTAGAGTGTCATCTTGTCATCAAAGATGGCAGCAGAATTCCTGTCGAAATGAGCTTAACCATCATTAAAGCCCAAGATGGTAAACCAATAGGGTTTGTGAGTATTACGCGAGACATCACAGAACGCAAAATTATGGAGAAGGCTTTGCAGGAAAGTGAGAAGCGATTCAGAGAATTGAGTGAATTACTTCCTGAAATTATCTTTGAAACGGACGACAAAGGAGGCCTTAAATTCGTAAATCATGAAGCATACATCCAATTTGGTTATTCAAAGGAAGAATTTGATAGAGGTTTGAATGCCTTCCAGATGCTAGTTCCCGAGGATCGTAAAAGAGCCAAAGAGAACATGGATAGGGTATTAGGTGGAGAAAAGATAGGTTCCAATGAATATACAGCGCTGAGGAAAGACGGAACTACATTTCCGATTTTAATAAACTCTAATCCTATTATTCGCGGCGATAGAGTTGTAGGACTACGAGGAATAATGGTGGACATCACGGAACGCAAAAGAACAGAAGAAAAACTGAAAGAGAGCGAAAAAAGGTTCCGCGCAATCATCGATTCTGCCCAAAATCCCATGATTCTGGTTGGTGAAAAAGGAGAAATCGCTTATTGGAACGCTGCAGCCGAAAAAACATTCGGTCACACAAAAAAAGAAGCAATCGGCAAAGAACTACACAAATTCCTTGCTCCAGAAAGGTTTTATGGAGACTACCGCAGGGGATTTGGAAAATTCACGAAAACTGGAGAGGGTGCCGCTGTCGGAAAAACTTTGGAGTTGACGGCTATCAAAAAAGATGGAACAGAAATTTCAATAGAGCTTTCTCTTTCATCACTAAAACTCGAAGGCAAATGGTATGCAATCGGCATAGTAAGAGACATCACTGAACGCAAAGAAGCGGAGAAAAAGTTGGACAGGATAATGAATGAATTGGTGACAATTAATGAGAAGTTGGGTGTGATTGGCAGGTTGACGCGGCATGATGCCCGAAACAAGCTTTCTGTTATCGCCAACAACGTTTTTTTGGCTAAACAGAAACTACCCACCAACCATAATTCCTTGAAGTATTTGGGTGACGTGGAATCAGCTGTTGATCAGATGGAGAAAATTTTCTCTTTCTCCAGAAACTACGAGATGCTGGGCGTAGAAGAACTGTCCTACATGGATGTTGGGAAGAGCGTTGAAGAAGCAGCCATACTGCTTTCAGGCTTAGCTGAAATAGAACTTGTGAATGAATGCAAGGGCTTGACGGTGATGGCTGATTCGCTGCTGAGACAGATGTTCTACAATCTGATCGACGACACATTGAAGCATGGAGAAAATGTCAGCCAAATCAGGGTGTACCACGAAGAGGGTGAGAATCAGTTGAAGCTGGTTTATGAGGATGACGGAGTTGGCATACCAGAGAACGAGAAAGAGCTGATTTTCAGGGAAGGCTACGGCAAAGGCACAGGCTACGGACTCTACCTGATAAAGAAAATCTGCGAAACATACGATTGGACAATCAAAGAAACAGGCAAACAGGGCAAAGGAGCCCAATTCACCATAGCCATACCAAAAACAATCAAAAACGGGAAAAAGAGTTACAGAATCAATTAAGGCAAGGGAGCTCTGGTTTAGTCTAGGGTTTCAGGTGACCAGCTTCACGCCCTCGGCGACGGCGTCAACTCTTTTCAGGTTGTTAAATAAAACGTTGAGTCGGTAGGAGCTTGTGCCGATTTTAATCAGCTGCTTCACAACATAATCTGGACGAACAAAAAATCGTTGATAAGCATCATGAATCATCTGCTCAATCTCTTCGCAGGGCACAGCGTCGGGAGAGACTTCAGGCACCAAAACTCCTGTCTCCCAGTGTTTTTCTTCATCCACAAGACCCTGCATTTTAAGTTCCTCCCAAATATCGGTTCCCGGAAAAGTGGCTAAAATGTTGAATTGCGGAATGTCCACCCGAATCTTCTGAGCAAAATTTAAGGTATTCTGAATTTCCTTTCTTGTTTCGTGGGGCGCCCCCAAAATAAACGATGCCACTATCACATCTATGCCCACTTTCCGGGCTTTTCTTGTTGCATCTTCCGCCTGCTTTGGAGTTGTCCGCTTATCGTAGTAATCCAGAACCTTCTGAGTGGCGTTTTCGATTCCAAAGTAAATCATTCTGCAGTTAGCCCTCACCATCTCCTGCAGCATGTCTCGAGGGCAATTGTCAACTCTGCCTTCAGCAAAAAATTCGATGTCCACCTTCTCTTTCTTTAATCTTCGGCACAGTTTGATGACTCTTTTTGGGTTCAAGGTGAAGTTGTCGTCCACGAAAAGAAACTGTTTGTAGCCTTGACTGGACAGAAGATGCAGCTCCTCCATTATGTTGTCCACAGATCTGGATCGCCACAGGTTTCGCGCTAATCTTCGGCATCCGCAGAAGCGGCATTGAAAAACGCAGCCTCTGGAGGAGAGGAATCCACTGAATTTTTTTGGTGCAACAACTACTCCAGCGGTGGTGTTATGGTATTCTACGTCCAGCATTTCCCTGTCTGGAAAGGGCAGAGAGTCAACATCCTTGATTAATGGTCTGTCAGGGGTCGAAATTATCTGCCCATTATTTCTGAAGTTGATCCCCAAAACCTTCTTCAGGTCACCATTCTTTTCTAGACATCTTGCCAGTTCAAGGCTTGTGTGTTCTCCTTCTCCCCGAATAATCATGTCAACAAAAGGATATTTTCGCAGAATCCGCTCAGCATTGAATGTGGCGTAAAAATTGCCAAAAGCAATGGTTATGTCCGGGTTTTCTCTCTTCACCTTTTCTGCGAGGAGCGCTGCTTTGTGGCATGAGCTGCTTAATGTGGAAAAACCTAGGATGCCCGGGTTCTCTTGTTTTACCCAGTCAACTGTGCCTTTCAAGGAGTAGCCCTGTGCCGCCTCGTCAATAATAGAGACGTCTACTCCGTTTTCTCTGAGGTATGTTGCGATGTAGAGCATGCCTAGAGGAGGGGCTGCTCCCACCATCTTCTTAACATCTTCGATAGGCAACTCAGGATTTGGACCCGGATTAATGAACGAGAACTTCATGTTGTACCCTTTTTCCAGTCCGTAACTTTTCTGCAGACGCATTTAAGTTTACTGTCAAAAAAGCTACTTAGCCCTCTAGAAGCCTCATGTGCTGCGAGAAATGTTCCTCCCGCCTTTCATGGACAATGCCATGTTTCCATCATTTCGTGGAGTGCCCCAGTTTTTTCTTTTCCGTATCGGCAATGAGGCTTTGTCAGATGCCGCTGAGACCTCGGCGACGTAATGTAAAGCCCCGTCTCCAGTCCACGTTCTTCGTTGATTTCCAGCTTTTTCAGCTGTGAGGAACGGAAGCCGCATTTGTCGCATCTGAAACCCTGATGTTTTCCCATGGAGTTCATTCTCTTCCCGCATTCAGGGCATGTGGGATTAACAAAAGATGTTCTGGGAGCCAATTTCAGCACCCTCAACTTTTCAAGGTTGATAGTCAACTGATGTTGTGAAGAAGAGGGGCGGACACCGCCGAAGACTTTCACGTTGTCTCCAGCCATCAGTTTTCTTGTTGTTCTGCAGAGACTTCCTGTAGGTTTGTAGGCGGCGCAATCCACTTCTCCTGTCTCATCCTTGACTGCAAAGATTACATGCCCGCCCTGAATTACCATTGGTTCCTTGGATACCACTCCCTCTGCAACCACCGGATTGTAAGGCTGTATTTCCTTGACTGCGCTGACGTTTCGCAGGTGAGCGTCGGTTCCTTGGTTTGTGCGGAAAATCACCCATCTCTCAACTGGTTCATCTCGGAGGATCATTTCGTGGGCTTGCTTAACAGCCTCCGAGGTCTCGCCTCTGATTCCATAAAGGATGGGGTCAGGTCCTCTAGGCGTAATCAGGATTCTGCCCGTTTCAGGGTCTATGTTGCTGAACGTGAGCGGCAACTTTGCATCCATCGTTTTCACGGAAGAAGCTTGTACCCTGCGTGGCTCGCCGAGGTTTTCTGGCATCCTGTAAGTTATAAGCTCAAAAGTGTGGTCTCCGCGCAATTCCTCTCCGATTGCGGCTAAGCCTCCGATTATCCCTCTTCCCTTCTTGAATCCCACAGCCTCAGCGTCAAACCGCTTAACAATGCTTAATGTTTCCTCCATTTTTACTATGCGTTGCTCGGCTTTTTTTGCGAACTCCCTGATTTCTTGGGGAACGTCGCCGAAAAGAAAGACAACTCCGGGGTCGGTTCCGCCGTAACTTAGCTCAGCGTTTGCCTCGATTGCATCCAAAACTGCCTCCTTGATTCTGGTTACGGCGTCTTCGCGGCAGCTGATTCTCAAGCAGAGGGCTCCGTTGCCTCGGGTCTTCCATGGAACATTGGGGTTAAGCCTGATTAGGTTGGGGTAATCTGTGAAGGAAGCGTTCATGAGGCTCAGTTTTTCGACTAGAAGGGCGGCTATGTGGGTGGTGCAGCCTCCTTTCGGCGAATCGGTGTCGTCGAATCCTATGTGCAGCTTAACCATTTGGCTCCGCTCGTTGCCTGTAATATGAGTTGTTGAGCGGATAAGAACTTTCAGATAAAGGATATTTCTTTCGGATTGAAACGTGGCCATAAAATGGGGGAGGTGGAGGCTACTTTTGACCCTCGATCACTATCATGGTTAGAGTTGATCGAACCTTGTCTAGCCTTCTCACGTTCCATGTGACAATCTCTTTAAGTTTATCCATAGTATCTGCGCCTACCTTAGCTACGACATCGTAAACGCCGTAAACCATGTAAGCCTCCTTCACCGCATCGATCTTCTTTAATTCCCCTAAAACTTCGTTTTCGGACCCTATCTCAGTGTTTATCAACACGAAAGCCATAGGCATAAAACCATCTCTCCACAATCTAATTATATCATAGTCTCCCTAAAAAATTTGTGCTTATTTCACCAAAAAGGACCCCAATTTGAACCCGGAACATTAGGTGACCCTTTTAGATTTTTTGGGCATCCTCTATAATGGTAGTTGACGGCTAAATCATATAAATCGACAACTATAAAGAATCGGCTTGCGATGAAATAGTTTAGGTGATGGCGTCTTGCAGTGTGAAGTGTGTGGTCGACAAATATTTGGTACGCCTGTCAGGTCGATAATTGAGGGAGCCAAGATGACTGTCTGCTCTGAATGCGCTAAACTAGGTTCGGGTTACTGGGAACCTAAGCCTCAAAGCCGCGCAAAGAAGAGCGTGAAACGTCAGCCAATAACCTCTTTCTCGAAAAGAAAACAGCGTCCAACAGTGGCTGAAAATTTGGAGCTTGTGAGCGACCTTGGTCAGCGGGTGAGACAGGCTAGACGCGGATTGGAGCTGAGCCATGAGGATTTAGGCAGAAAGATCAGGGAGAAAGTTTCGGTTCTACGTAAGATCGAAAGCGGCAAAATGGTTCCTGATCTTGTGCTCGCAGAAAAGCTGGAGCACGCGCTGAAGATAACGCTTCGTGTTCCTCCTTCAGAACCTAAAGTTCAGCCTGTTTTGTCATCTAAACCCCGTGGAGCAACCTTGGGAGACCTTATTCAATTTAAGGTGAAGAAAAAGGAGGCTCAGAAGTAACGAATGCAGTAATCGTTCAGCGGCGGCTCAAGTCAGAGCCTTCAAGCCTAGATGAGCTCAGGAGCCTCGCCAAGGCGGCAGGATACAATGTTGCAGGTTCTCTTGAGCAGGTCAGAAAACGGGACTCGCAGTATCAGATTGGGCGGGGAAAAGTAAGGGAACTAGCCGATTTGGTGAAAGAAACTGGCGCCGATAAGATCGTTTTCGATAATGATCTGACGCCCTTTCAAGCCTACAACTTGGCTAAGGTTACGGGAGTGATGGCTATTGACCGTTTTCAGCTTATCCTCGAAATCTTTTCCAGAAGAGCCTCAACCTACGAGGCGGAGCTTCAGATTCAGCTGGCCAGCCTCAGGTATGAGTTGTCGAGGGCGAAAGAGCGGGTGAAGCTGGCGAGAATGGAGGAGCAGCCAGGCTTCATGGGGCTAGGAAAGTATGAGGTGGACATTTACTTCGAAGCTGTGAAACGGCAAATCAGCACTATCAAAAGCAAACTGAAAAAGAAACGTGAGGAACGGCAGTTGCATCGCAGCCGAAGAGATGAACTTGGGTTTTCCTCGATTTCTTTGGCGGGTTACACGAACGCGGGTAAGAGTTCGCTGTTCAATCGGCTCACAGAGGAAACTGTTGAGGTTGATGATGCGGTTTTCACTACTCTTTCTACGACTACTCGGGCGGTGCAGTTTTCTAAGAGAAAGGTTTTGCTGACGGACACGGTTGGCTTCATTGACAGGCTGCCACTGAAGCTGGTTAAAGCATTTCACTCCACGCTTGAGGAAACCGTCCTCTCAGACGTAATTATCTTAGTCGTTGACCTGAGCGAACCCGAAAAGGAGATTGAAAGAAAGCTTTCCTGCAGCATGGATACGATACAGCAGATTGGAGCAACCGGCATACCCGTGGTGACGGCGCTCAACAAAATTGATTTGTTTGAAGAAGACGAACTGAAACGCAAGATGGAGTGGCTGAAGGAGCGGGCGCCCAACCCAGTTTACATCTCGGCAATAAATGGAACCAACATAGATTTGCTGAAACAGCAGATTACAGGCTACCTTGAAGGTTTTGTTCATGCATCATTTTCTGTGAAAATAAACGACGAGTCAATGGCTTTGGTTTCTAGGCTCTTTGAGCGCGCTCACGTGCAGGACACACAGTATGAGGGCGACAGGGTGAAGGTTGCTTTCAAGGCGATTCCGTTGCTTGCTGACAGGGTTAAGGGGCAGGTGGAAAAACTGGGCGGAGTGTTCAAACGTGAAACAGAAAACAGAAAATGAGGTTGCGCCGCAGAAAGTTGTTGTTCTGAGGTGGGGGCACAGGCACAGAGACCAACGGCTCACTACTCACGTTGCTTTGACTGCCCGAGCGTTAGGCGCTTCAGGTTTTGTTATGTCAGACATAAAGGACAATAAAGTCAAGGAAACCGTTGAAAAAGTCATGGCGAGTTGGGGCGGCAACTTCAGTTTCGAGATGGAAAAACCATGGAAACGTGTGGTCAAAGAGTGGAAAGCAGACAACGGCGTCACGGTTCACTTAACAGCTTACGGAGAAAACATCCAAACAAGCGACGTGATGCAAAGAATCAGGGCAACAGGAAAAGACGTTATGGTTATTGTGGGCAGCCAAAAAGTGCCCGCAGGCTTCTTCTCGGAGTCAACTTCAGACTTTAACGTTGCCGTGGGAAACCAACCACATTCAGAGTGCTCCAGTTTAGCTGTGTTTCTTGACCGCTTCTTTGAAGGAAAGGAGCTTGCAGAAGATTCCGTGGTTGACAACGCAAAAAGGAAGATAGTTCCGCAGGTTAGAGGCAAAAAAGTCGTTGAAATCTAATGTGTAGAAGGTTTTGGCGACAGATTCACAGTTTTTATGAGTGTTGATGGAACAACCGCTTTCTGAATATTATGGCAGACAAAGTGGCAATTAGGAAGAATTGTATAATTATCCATGCGGGAAACTCGGGGATAGTAGATTCGTCGGTTGTTGTTTGACTGTTCTGTTCATAAGTGAATGTTTGTGTGCTGCTCCAGTCGCTGGTTTCGCCAGTGAAAACATAGTAATGGTCCATTTCACCGCCTACCGACCAAAGACCCATCATCCCCGTGTAAACTTTGGTAACATTTCCTGTTAGTGTTTGCATTTGGAAATCTACTTCACCGCCAATAGGAACGTCTAATCTTATACCCCCTGACGTGTCGATGTTTGGACGCAAGAATATGATAGTGTAATCGGATTGTGAAGCGTGGTATGTGGGAGAGTATGACAAGGTTTTATGACCGTTATCTGGGTCATACGGGTAGTAGTCCCATTCATCGGTATAATGTCCTTTGAATCGAAGGTTGTAGTATAACCCAACAATTAAGGTGCCATTCTTGTCATAAACTGACGTAAAGGGTTGATTCTTTATTCGCACCTCTATCGAGTACTTTTCTACACGATAACCGTCTTTAGTCACATTCTCGCCCGTGAATGGGTCTATGGAATAAGTTGGAGGCACATCGTAAGAATCGTCGACAAACTTCAAAGTAAACTCTGGAACAGACGGCTTTGACGTTTCACCAGCAACTTGAACAACACACAAACTCGTTGAACTAAACAAAAATACGCCACTCAGAATGGACAACAAAAATAGACCCGTAACCATTTTTACCATTGTCTACTCCACTCAACAACTAAATACCCAGATTAGCTAACCAGAAAAGCGTTTTTGTCAAGAAAGTTTGACCAAAATGAAACGTTAGTTAGTCAAGAAACTTTGACTAAACCACAAAACAATAAGAGAATAACCCTTTGACCACAAATCACCTAAAAAGGGGTTCAGCGTTATATGCAGTTTCTCGTGCAGAGCAACAGTGAAGAAAGGTTTGGTTTACATAAACAGATTTAAGCCGTGTTTACGCTGTTATATGGGATGTGTGGAGTAGAAGGTTCCGATGTTGGCTTTTGTTGATGATAAAACGTTGCAGAAGGTTGCGGAAGCTTTTGGGGGAGAAGAAGCTGTTCAAATCGTTAACGTCCTCAAGAAAACAGGCGAAACCACGGACGACGAGATTGCAACGCAGACAGAGATACGGCTAAACACCGTTCGCAAGATTCTGTACAAGCTTTACGACCACTCTCTGGTAGGCTTGAGAAGGTCACGTGACAAGAACACAGGCTGGTTTATCTTCCACTGGAGACTCCAGCTTGATCAGCTTGCAGGCTTCATTTCGAACCAGAAGCGTCGTGTTCTAGAAAAACTGGAAACACGTCTAACGTATGAGCAGAACCACGACTTTTACTACTGCTCCACAGAAGGATGTAAACGTGTTACCTTTGAAGAGGCGATGGAACTTGTTTTTCGATGCCCCACCTGCAACAAGCTTTTGATGCATTTTGACAACACTGAAATAAAAAACGCCTTAGAGACACGGGTTGAGGCGCTGAGGAAGGAACTAGGTGAATGAGGAACTGCCGTCGTCCCAGACGGCGCTGAGGCTTCTTTCTGAGGCTGGGTGCTCCACAAGGGTTATTGCTCACTGCAAGGCGGTTTCTGCTCTTGCCGTGAAGTTTGCTGAATCCTGCGAAAAGAAGGGATTAGATGTTAATGTGACTCTTGTGGAGGTTGGCGCCCTTCTTCACGACATTGGGCGCTCAAAAACGCATGGTGTAGATCACGCTGTTGTGGGCGTGGAAATCGCCAAGTCCCTGAGCTTACCGGAGTCTATTGTCTCTATTATTGAGTGCCACATCGGCGGGGGCATAGCCGCTGAGGAAGCAAAAGACCTTGGTTTGCCCATGAAAAACTATTTTCCGGCAACTTTGGAAGAAAAGCTTGTGTCCTACGCTGACAAGCTGATTGAAGGTGCCCATGTGGTGCCGATAGAGCGGACGATAGAGCAGTTTTCTAGGAGGCTTGGGAAGCATCATCCTGCTATAGATCGGATTGTAAGGCTCCACGAAGAGCTTTTACCTTTGATAGGCGATTTACATGTCGACAGTCACGGTGCTTGAGAAGCTTTACGGTTCAGGCTCCCCCGAAACCTTTGAGAAGCTGTATTCGGGTTTGGTCAGCGGACTTAAAGTTCAGCTGAGCTTCGCTGGCACAACAGACCGCGGATGGATACAACTGCAGGTCTCCGGCGAGGATGAAACCGCAGCCATGAGTTTGCTTGACCGAGAAGTTGGGTTGGCGCCCGTTTCTTTGGATAAGCTGAAGAAGTTTTCTGTGGCGCAGGGTAAGGTGGTTTTTCCCAACAGAAGCACCGAGGAGCTTCACGTGGATTTGGGGGTATTTTCTCCCGAAACCTGTGACGCTGTTGTTTCAGGGAGGAGGCTGTGTGCCCAGTTGACTGACGGAAAGGAGGTTCCACTTCAAAGTTTGGTTGAGCTTTTTTGTTTGTATGATAATATGCCGCTGGAGGTCAAGGTTGCCGAGGATGTTGGGGATGGAAGCAAAAATGTGGAGGCGGACCTGTCTGAGGCTCAGTTTTCCTTGTTCAGCGCATGGGTTGGCTGCAGGTTTGATCGGTTGGTTGTTTTTGGTTCCAGTTTTTCTGATGTTGAGCGGGCTGTGAAGTTGTCGAGGCACTTTCGGGACATAATCAGAGTTGAGTCTTTGGGTGCTCTGGAGCAGGTTGTTGTCTGCAAGCTGGGAACTGATGCTGTGGGGCTGATTCCGAAGCTGGGGTGCTACCTTAAATCCGCTGTTCTTGTTCCCTTTTCGCCTAAGAAAATTCTTGAAGCAACCGGCAGCCTGTCTCTGGGTCAGTGAGCTAGAATTGGCGGACTCTCAGAGTGTCGCTTAGGGTTGTCAGGTCCACGAGGGTGTTGATGCAGCCGTCTCTAAGCAGCCCAACACCTTGACCTATTACTCCCATTTTTTCGCAGAGAAAGCTTCCGAGGACAAGCTCTTTGGAGCAGGCAACGCCCAGAGACGCTTTCGGCTTCAGTTCAAGGAGAATCTTTTGTGCCAAACTTCCTCCAGGCACGATGAAGGTGCCCTTATAGCCCAACTTTTCGGTTGTCTGCCTGATCGTTTTTATGGCACATCTGCCGCATTCTTGGCATTCGTAGCCGTATTTGCCTAGTTCTGCGGGGCAATCTTTGGCGCGGAGACATTGAGGCAGCAGCAGGACTCTCTCGTTGTAGGGTGTGGATGCGAAATTTTTTATCAGAGAGCGGTTCTTGCTCTCAACGTAAAGTCGCAGCAATTCATTCTCTTCTACGCCCATCTTAGTGGCGACTTGCTCCAGTTTCTGAAGTGCGACGCCGCTGATTTTTGTTTTGGCGATCTTCTTGACAACGCGCATGACGGAGCTTTTGTCGCTTTTGTTCATGTGTTTCGGTGTCTCCAATCGTAAGTTTGCATAGACACTTCTGGTTACTCTGAGTTTCATAAGGTGCATATAAATGTTGAGATTTACTGATTCTGATTAGTTTGGCATGATTTGAATTTGCAACTGTTTTTCTGGGCTATTTTTCGCTTTTTCTCTCTTTTTAGCCGGTTTTCTGAAAAAAGACTGTTTTCAACAATGTACCTCTATTAGTGTCCTAATATGATTGTTAGAAATGGGTCAGGTTTTCGTGTGGTGGGCCGAGCAGGATTTGAACCTGCGACCTCAGCCGCGTAAGGGCTGCATCCTAGCCAACTAGACAACCGGCCCATCTTCCAACAGTATGGACAACACGGTTTTATAAAAACTTGGTTTAGGTTTTGACAGATACTTTTTTTAGGTTACGTTCTGAACAAAATATTCTGTGCGGGGTTCTCCTAGCCTGGTAGGGAGCAGGCCTGCTAAGTCTGTGGTCCATGTGGCCGCGCGGGTTCAAATCCCGCACCCCGCGCCATCTGTTCCAAAACTTGTAGGTGGAACCTAAGTGAGTGAAAACTTTGATGCCAAGCTGGTTGCACAGTGCGGAATCAACTGCGGAACATGCATCGCCTTCTTTGGCTACACAATGAGCGGAAAAAAGCGGAAACATGTCTGCATTGGCTGCCGAACACGACCGTCGTTGTGTGCCTTCATCAAAAAAGGCTGTGAAGCATTGGCAAACAAGGAACAGGTTGACTACTGTTTTGAATGTTCATATTTTCCGTGCGAGAAGCTAACGAAGATCGAAGAGACTTACAATAGAAAGTATGGATTAAGTCTAATTGGAAACCTCAATTACATCAAAGAACATGGCATGGACGCCTTCCTAGAAAACGAAAAAAAGAAATGGACCTGCCCAACCTGCGGCGGAGTAATCTCTGTTCACACCAAAAGATGCTACAACTGTAATCCACCTTAAGGGATTCTGTTGACGCTCTTATATTCGCCAAACCTGAAAACTCTACTTTTTCATTGCCTCTTTTCTTAGGTCTTTGGGCATTTTTTCTATGGCGTACCTTAATGCGGTTCTTGGCATCGTTGCCCTGTTCTTGATGACGTAATCAAACACTGTTTTTTGGTGCTTCTTGCTTGCTTCCTTCAGCATCCACCCATATCCCTTCTGGACCAAGTCATCTTTGTCGTGCAGCAGCTTGTCCGCTATCTCCAGAACATCATCTAAAAACAATCCCTTTCTGGCAGGCAAAACCAAAGTTACCGCCGCGCCCCTCTTGACCCATCTGTTCTGTGATTGCGTCCACTCCTTCAACCGCTCAACGTACTCTGGATACTTTTCCACAAATGTGCCTAACGTGTGGTTGCAGAGTGTGTCGCATTCTGCCCAGTTGCTCACATATGTGTTTAGCCAATGCTCGAAAACCACAAAATCTTCAGGCTCGTACCTGTCCTTCAGCCAGTCTGACCACCTGTAGGCGACAAATGCCTCTTCAGTGTAGCCAGACTTGAGCAGTTCTTCGCAAAACCCAAAAATGGTGTCTTTGCTTAAATGCTTGATTTGTCGAAAAAAGCGTTCAGCAATCTTTGTTACCACAGAAACCTTAACGCCGATAGACTTGATTTCTTCCTTAAAAAACGAGCCTGAATACTGCTTCGTGTGTGAATCAACATTCTTTTGTAGTTCTTGCCTAACTTGGCTTACTATGTTCACAGTTTTTCCCGCTTAAGATATGCAACAGTGAACAACATGCCCGTCTCTAGGCGAATATTTTGGACGCCCACCAATTCCCAGCCCTCTTCCCCTAAATCGTTCAATTCGTTTTGCACATTTTGTATAATAGGATTCTTTTCTCTCTCATGTCGATTAATATGAACCTTGGTCTTCAACGCAAGCACAGTATACTCCCATTTTGCCAAGTCAAAATCACCCTACGCCATAATCACTAATACCTAATATTCTAAAAAGGTAGTTAATTAATCATCGCCAACGTTGGGGCTTGGAATTTGGGGAATTAAAAGTTAACGGCTATCTTTTGAAAACGCTGTGGTGTACTTCTTTTCTTCCTTGCCAGTTATCTCCTCGTCTTGCCCATGCATTTTTCATGTCAAACCTTGTGCTCACACTAGACCGTTCTGGCTGATTACTCCTGTGTTTCGCGAAACATGTTCTGCAGTAAACTGGTTTGCCTTTTGTGGGTTCAAACGGCACAGTAGTAGATTTGCCACAATCAGTACATTTAACTTCAAACATCCTTTTTTGGGACATGTAAACTCACCTCTGCATACTTTAGTAGAAAAGAATCCAGTTATTCGGCGGGATAAACCCATTCAATAAAAGAAAGCTCTTCAACTATACTGCTGCTTGCACCCTTATAAAGGAGTGGATTAAAAAGAGCTTCATTCATCCTCGTTTCAGAATCAATACTTTCCTGCAGCTCTTGCCTCACTTTAGCTTATTACGTTCATAACCCACTTCTCGACTAGGGTATTTTTGGTTTGATGGCTTTTGTTGTGCAGGCGTCTGCGCATTTCAGGCAGTATATGCACTCTGGATGCGTGAACTTTTCCCAAGGCAACTCCAGTATGGGAACGTTCATGGGGCAAGCCTGTACACAGTCGCTGCATCCCGCCTTCGTGCACTTCACTGGATCCCTCGTCAAACCCAAGAAGCTGAAACGGTTAAGGAAAGCCAAGATTGCGCCGTGGGGACAGAAATACTTGCACCAGCTTCTGGGAACATAAGCCGCCAAAACCAGCACTGCCCCCAAAATAACAAAGCGTATCCACAGGAGGGGACGGACAGCCAAGGCTCCAGCTACAAAAGAGTCAACACCATTAATCAGATTAAAGACGCTGTTTGGAATAACCGCGAACAATGTGTCCGCTGGGCTCAAAGCATTGAATGGGGCTACGGCAAAGACGCCCAAAGCCGACTTTAGACCTTCACCTGACCCCGAAGCAAGTATCGCCGCCACGGAGCCGCTGACAAGTAGGACCCCCAGCAAAACAACGTATTTGATGTTGACCATCCAGCTGTGGGTTCTCGGCAAAATTTCCATGTGCTTCTTTTTGAAGAATCCGACAACGTCCTGAACCAAACCGAAGGGGCAAACCCAACCGCACAGCGACCTGCCCAACAGAGCTGCAACCAGAAAAAACGAGGCTAAAGGAATCCACGGAAAAACAGCCTCGCTCAGCATAACCTGCAGCATCGCAAAAGCGTCGCCCAACGCCTGCTGCTGAAGCCCCAAAGTGAACATAACCGGAAGAACAACTGGGAAAGGTCCCAAACCGAAAACAACGGCAACAAACAAGAGGAAAGAGAGGAACTGAACAGCCATTCTGAGAATCTGTATGTTCAAAAAACCTCCGCTGCGAGACGCCGCCGTTTCTGTTTCCGTCATTTCCTCAGCTCATTCTCCCGCCAAGTTTGTTCCATTTTCAATCTTCAGGCAATAGTAAACACCTGAGTCCCAATTACAATAAAAATGTTTCACAACCCTCCAACCGCCCTGACATCATCCACCCTAATCCACGGCGCAACCAGCTGCCCCAGCTTCCTAACGTTACTGCCAAGAGCCGAAACATTCCTCAGAACATCAAACATCACGCCAGCCAACATAACGCCGCGCACTGCATAAGCCACCTCTCCATCCTCAATCTTCCAAACTGGAGTAGCCACAACCGAAAACTCCCCGCTCTCCGGATTGCTGCTGTGAGCACCCTGAACACCGAAAACCAGCAGCCCCTCATCAACCTCGCCCACAAGCTCCTCAGGCGACCTGTCTCCCTCCATGAACCTGAAGTTGCTTGCCTCTAATGCTGGCGTAGACGTGTACGAGGGAAGCCCTGTTCTCGAAGCGTTTCCAGTGCTTTCCGCTCCCACCTTATTTGCGGTGTAACTGTCATACAGGAAATTCTTCAGCACGCCCTTGTCGATGACTAAAGTTTTTTGGCATGGAACCCCCTCAGCATCAAACTTTCTGGTCAACAATCCACCCTCAAATAGCCCATCATCGTATACGGTAACAAGCTCGGAGGCAACCTCTTCTCCAATCTTGTCCTTAAGCGCAGACCTCTCTCTCTGAACATAATCCGCCTTGACCGCGTTTATCAGCGTGTAATAGAGGAGGGAATGAAACGCAGGCTGAGCAAAAATCACCGGAAACGCTCCAGACCCGATTTTCTGGGCTTTGAGGGATGAAACAGCTTGCCTAGCCGCCTCGGTTCCAACACTCTCAGGGTCGATGCTGTAAACTCTCTCCGCGTTAACTTCGTAACATGCTGGAGTTACATCCGCTCCATCCCTCGCTATAGTCTCCATGGAACAGGCAACAGCAGTGCCCCTGTCAAGGGCTTCAACGCCTTGAGAGTTAACAACAGCCGTGCTAAACAGGGATGCTCCCACTCCGCCGTCAACGGCCAGAACCCGCTTATCATACGCCTCAACCTTCCCCAACATAACTGCTGCAGCATCCACCAACTCGTCAGAAGACAAATTCACTATCCTCTTGTCGTAGGTGCCTCTTGTTTCACCAAACTTTCCGGCACTGGGAAACGTCACCCAGTTTTTGTCCGGCTTGCTGGCTTTAGCAGCCCTGAACGCTCTCCCCGCAGTTTCCTCTATCTTCTTGTCTGTTAACGTGTTTGTGTACGAGAAACCAACTGCCTTCCTGTAAACTGCCCTCACCCCTAGCCCCTGATCCATCCTCTTGATGCTTCTGACGATTTGCCCCCTCTCAATATCTATGGAAGTGCTAGAGGACACGCTCAGGAAAGCCTCAGCCTCATCAGCGCCTCTCCCCAAGGCAACCTTGACTGCCCTCTCCCCAAAACCGATCAGTTCTGCCAGTTTAGGCTCCGCCACCAATAGTCACCTCTCCAACTCTGATGTGTGGTCCCCCGTCACAGATGAATGCTATCTGCCCCTTGCCGCATCTTCCAGGCCACAACTCGAAGTCTCTGCCCACCGCATCCACCCTACGCAAAGTCTCCATGGTATTCCCACTTATGGAAGCGCTTCTAACAGGGGCTCCCAGTCTGCCTTTAACGATTTCGTACGCCTCCTGTATGCCCACCTGAAAAGTTCCATCCAAGTTCGCCTGTCCGCCCCTGAAACTCTTCAGGTAATAACCAAAATCGATGCCCTCAATCAGCTCCTCGAAGCTATTGTCGCCCGCTGCAAGGTATGTGTTCCGCATTCTGATGATGGGCTCAAACCGGAAATTTTCAGCGCGAGCATTCCCGGTGGGCTCCATGTTGAGTTTCTGGGCGGTTTCGCGGTTGTGCATTAGCCCAGTTAAGGTTCCCTTCTCGATTAAAGGCGTTTTTTGGGTTCTGACTCCCTCATCATCGTACTTGAAGGAGCCGAAGGCACCCCCAACTGTGCCGTCATCATAGACTGTAACCGCGTCTGATGCGATCTGCTTTCCCAGCTTATCATAGAGTACAGAACCGGATAGGGTGAGATCTGCCTCTGCCAAGTGTCCCATAGCTTCATGTATGAAAACGCCCACAACGTTTGGTCCTATAACCGCTGGGAACATTCCGCCTTTTGGCGTCTTGGCTTTCAGCTGCTCTACCACCCGTTTGGCAACCATGGTTCCCACCTTTTCTGGGGTTTCAGTGTCAAAAACCTCGTAGCCTAACGTGGAACCTATCTCCTCTCTTGCAGAGGCGTAGACGCTGTTTTCCCGTGCTGAAGCAAGAATCCGTGACCAAACATAGAGTTTGTCCTGTTCTATGCATGCTTCGTCACTGTTGACGAAGTAGTTTGTTCCTGTTACATCTAGGTAGCTGATTGTGCAGCTTTTTATCCGTTTGTCATAACCGAGAACCGTTTTGTCCATCGCCAAAACATTGTCAATCTTCTTCTCCATAGAAACATCCTGTGGGCTCTCCCTCGGCTTAGCTGCTACCCTGTCCTCCACCGCCTTTACGTCAGCAAGCTTCACGGGAGATTTCACTCTTAGACTAGCCGCCTTCGCCAACCTGACAGCCTCATCAACAGCCGCGGTCAGCAGTTCAGGTTCCAGTTTTCCAAGAGATACGAAGCCCCAAGCCCCATTGACTAGGGCTCTGACGCCAGCGCCGCTCTCAGTTCCCTCTTTCGCCCCTTCCACTGTGCCATCTTTGGTTGTCAACAGTGTTTTGAAGAGGTTTTGCGCCCGAACCTCCACATATTCGGCGCCGAGGCTTCTGCCATACTCGACAGATTTTGTCAGCATGTCTCTCAAAACGTGTTCATCCCTTTTGTATATCGATTAAGAGTTTAGTTCAGTCTTAAAACTGTTGGTTAACTGAATGCCTTTTACATGAAGTCGGATATGCTCTTCTGCGATGGCTTCTGAGGTGTTACTTCTTCCTGTTTTTCTTCGAAGATAACAAGTTGACCGTAGACGCCATCGTATCCGGGTATCACCCTTGCCTTTTCCTCTCGTACCCTGACAATCGCCTCTGCAATCCTTGAATCAACAATCCTGCTCATCTCCTCTTTGGATGCATCAATGAGCACCGTGTATTCGTCGCCAAACTTTTTCACCAGAGGATTGTAGATGCTCCAAACCGCTTTGGCTCCCTGATAGCTGACACCCAAGACTGCAGTGATAATCTCAGAGAGCGGCAGCAACCGCTTATACCCTATCGCATTTTCTGGTTCATAATCGGCGGGTCTGTCAGCCAGTTCCTCGATTCGCTGGTCAACGCCTCTGGTCAGTTTTCTGCCGCACACTGGGCAATGGTTACCATATTTCTCGGCTTCTTGGGGCGGAAGAGAGACTTTGCATTTTCTGTGCCCTGTCCAGTGATACTTGCCGTACGCGGGGTTGGTTTCTATAGTAAACTTGAAGCGGTTAGGGTCCTTTTTGCGTATGGTGTCAACCACTTCAGTGTATGTCAGCTTGTCCAGTTCGAAGACGTTGGCTTCTCTTCCGATTCTCCAGGGCCAGTGGCTGTGGCAGTCGCTGTTAGAAATCAACGTGAACCTGTCAAGGCTGCTTAGCCTCCAGTTCATGGGTGGGTCCGAGGAGAGCCCAGTCTCCAATGCATGGATATGTTTGGTCATGTCCTCGTAGCAATCCTCTATAGAGTCGAAGCCGCTGAAGGCGCCGAACAGGCTGAACCACGGAGTCCAAACATGAGCGGGGATAACCTCGTTTTGGTCCGAAACCTGCATAACCTCCTCCACAAGCTGCGGCGAAGTCATGTCCAAGATTGGTCTACCATCAACCTCTAAGCTGCCATGTTTTTTCAGTCTGTCACTGATTTGGGCTGCTGTTTCAAGGCTGGGCGTAAAAATGACGTGATGAATCTTCTTGGATTTGCCGTCAACAGGGTATATGGTGCTGACTTCGGCGGTTAACATGTAGCGAACAGGAGAATCCGAAAATTTCTTAGAACCATACAAGCTGGAGTCGGAGTCTTCAGTCAGTTCATTCGACAATTCGCTGAACCATTTGGGGTGAGTGAAGTCTCCTGTGCCCACAAGTGTCAAGCCTTTGATTTTTGCGAAACGGCTTATCTCGGTTATGTTCATGTTCTGGCTTGTAGCACGGCTGAACCTGCTGTGAATATGAAGATCAGCAACAACCCTCAAGGTTTACGCCGCCATTGTTTGAAGATGTACACATGTTGAAGCCTCTTTGTGTGGTCCCCTGTTCTCTGTGTTGTTTGTGCTATTTTAACCTAAAAGTTATCCTGTTTCTTTAGGGTTTGCCGTCTTTTGGTTGTTGGACTCCGACTAGACTCTTATGTTTTTTAATTATTTCCGCTTTTTTTGTATTAATTAGGCAACAAATGTTAAATATCGTAAGCGTAGATTATTGAAAAAATTATTCAGTGTGATGTTGTATGAACAAGAGAATTGTGATTCCTGTAATTGCTGCTGTATTGATTATTGTGGTTGTTGTGGCTGGTTTTATTGCACTACAAGACGGTGCTGCACCAGAAAACAACAATAAACCAAGTGGCGACAACAAAG
The DNA here is from genome assembly GCA_050123155.1 of Candidatus Bathyarchaeota archaeon. Taxonomy (GTDB): domain Archaea; phylum Thermoproteota; class Bathyarchaeia; order Bathyarchaeales; family Bathyarchaeaceae; genus Bathyarchaeum. The sequence continues at coordinate 88,970 of JASFHP010000004.1, forward strand.
GAACTTTTTCTGTAGACAGCAGTGGCGGCTGGGTGAAACCCACAGACAGTGCTGTCTCAATTTGTTTCTATGAAGGTTCTGTTTCAGAAAAGATAGATGTTACAGTTGAATCAACCACGGACCTGCCTGAAGAAGAGGGGTTAGTGCCTGAGTTGGGTTTCGACTTTGGACCAGATGGCGCTAGATTTAACATACCTGCTTATCTTTACATTGACTATTCTGAAGTCACGCTACCTGAAGGAGTTGAAGAATATATGTTGAGGATTTACAAGGTAGAAAATGGCAATTTTACGCTTGTTCAAGATTGTGAAGTCGATTTAGAATCAAAGACTGTGAAAGGGCGAATTTCTACATTCAGTAAATATGTTGTTATGGGAAAGGATTATGGTTTTATTGTGACTACAAACAAGGATAGAATTGCTAGTGATGGACAGGATTATGTTATGGTCACTTGTTACTTGAAACGATTGAAAGCAGGTGACACCTCTGAACCAACAGGAGAGCCTATAAGGAATGCTGTAATAAGGGTTGAATTAACTTCAAATGCCACATCAGGAGCAATTATTGGCGAAATGGAGCCATTCAACCTCATAACTAACGAGTATGGATATGTACGTTTCGAAAATGAAGCAACTCCGAATGAACCACCACGCTATGGTGTAGCAAAATTCTCTTTCTTGAATCTGGCAGCTACGATAGATGTAGGGATTGGGTTTGATTGGCCATATTATGAGCATTTTGACGACTCTTTAGGAAGTGAATGGAGTTCCTATGATGTCATAACCGATGGAGTTGACACAAATTATGTTGGACCACAACCAATCAGCATCAAAACAAGCCCAAATGGACAAGAACGGTTCCTTGGTCCTTTCACCACTGACCAACTTGTTCTTACCCTAGACAACATTCCAGAACATTACAGAATAGTTTTGGAGTTCGATTTCATAGCAATTGGACCTTGGCAAGAGGGCGTAGACCAGTGCTGGGTGACCATCAAAAATGACCCTGACCAAGAAATATACCACTATTGTTCTCTTGATGTTAGCCTTCAAGAAGAAGACTACACTGGCGGATTTGACGAAAACGACATAATTAACACCCTTGGTTACCCAACTGGGACGCTGGTGTACACTGACAATCGTGGTGAGGAACAGGAGCTGGAGAAGGGTGACGGCGTCTTTCATCTTGAAACGAACATGATACAGCACAGAAAAGACTCTATTCAAATTGCCTTCAATGTGGATGAGCGGGGATTCGGCGAAGCAAGTGATGTTGGACAGTACTGGGGAATAGACAACGTGTATGTGAGATATTGGGCACCAGAGACAACTAGTTAATCATCGTTGCCTGTGTTTTCTAGGCTTCAGATTTATTACAGAATGGTAATCTTCAAAAGAGACCGAAACATGGTAGTTTGTGAGCGATATAGATATTGGATGAATCTTGGACAGGCACTTCAGAACTCAAAGAAAGAGACATAGACGTTATTCAAGTAATCCACCTTGAGGACCTAACATACTTCACGTTCGAAGGATTGAAAAGAAGGCTGAGGATTCATCCCGAAACCCTTTCTAGAATATTGTCCAGATTAACCGAAGATGAAGTTCTCGAAAAAACTGATAACGGCTACTCCTTAACAGCAAAAGGCAAACAACTACTAAAGCAACAAAATCAGAGGTCTACCCCAACAAGAGTACCTGTGCTTCAGTCGTTTATTCCTCCTGAACTTGGAGTCGACAAAATTGCTTCTGAACTAAAAGGTAAATGGTTTGGCAGTCTTCGCTGGTTAGGTTACTCTGTTTCGCAGGGAACTGTAGAATTGAAGTGGATTACAACTGATGGCGAAATTGTTGTTTCGGCTGTTTTCAGTAGCGGAATGCTTCAGATATACTCAAAAGCTGTCACTGAAAACAATTTTTCATCCACCTTAGGTGTTGCTTACCAGCTAATGGGGTACATCACAAAACTAATGTCGAATGCAGAAAACAACTAAGCTTCCTTTTTGATGTGATTAACTTTCGTTATTCCTAGTCAACAAATATCTCCAATACCTTTGTTACCAGTGACTGCCAAGTTATCAACCAAAAAACATGGTGTATAATAGATGAACACAGAAGTTGCAAAAATTGAACAGCTTCCAGATCAGTTCTATCCCTTAAACCCATTCAATCCATCAGGTCCAATACGACCTCTCCCATCCCCAAAACGCCCATTTTAGGTCTTAATTTTAGGTATTTCAGGATTATCAATTATAGATGTGAAGAAAAACTAAAGTTTAAACATCATCCTCATTTTGAAAGTGTATAAAAAGAATTAATAAAAGAAGGAGAAAAGTGGGGAATGTTTCCTCGCGGATGCTCAGCACTATATGGTTAGCTTGCTTTTGGTTTTTGCTGCTGAGGACGGCTTCATCTTTTCTAGTGTCTTTTCGAAGTCTTTCATGCTGATTTTTAGGTCTTTGAGGTTTTCTTTCGCCTTCTCCAGTGTCTTGCTTTTGGTTATGTGCTCTTTGATGACAAGCATCGCCGTTGTATTGGCTAGCGCAGCCAAGTCCGCTCCAGTGTATCCCTCAGTCTTCTCCGCCAACACGTCTACCTTCACGTCCTCGGCTAATGGCTTCTTCTCCAAATGAATCCGCAGTATCTCCTTTCGTGCATCCACGTCTGGGGCTGGCACCTCAAGCAACTTATCGAAGCGTCCGGGACGCAGCAACGCAGTGTCAACAATGTCTAACCTGTTTGTGGCTCCAATCACCACCACATCCTTCAGCTCTTCCAGTCCATCCAGCTCGGTTAGGATTTGGCTGATCACCCGCTCCGTCACCTGCGAGCCGCCATATCCTGATCCTCTGACAGGAGTTATCGAATCCAGCTCATCAAAGAATATTATTGTAGGCGCTGCCTGCCTCGCCTTCCTGAACACTTGCCTCACCGCCCTCTCAGATTCTCCGACCCACTTGCTCAACACTTCGGGTCCTTTGATGCTGATGAAATTCGCCTCGCTCTCGTTAGCCACAGCTTTTGCCAGCATGGTTTTTCCGGTTCCCGGAGGACCATACAGCAGAACGCCTTTCGGCGGAGCAGTGTTCATGTGAGCAAAGATTTCGGGATACTTCAAAGGCCACTCTATCGCCTCCTGCAGCTCCTCCTTCACCTCTGCTAAGCCGCCAATGTCCGTCCATTTAACGTTGGGAACTTCAACCAGCACTTCTCGCATGGCAGACGGCTCAATCTCCCTCAGCGACTCCTCGAAATCGTTCATGTTAACTATTATCTTGTTCAGTATCTCCACGGGCACGCTGTCAGCTTCGAAATCGATGTCAGGCAATATTCTTCTGATTGCGTGTAGTGCGGCTTCTTTGGTTAATGCTTCGAGGTCTGCGCCAACAAAGCCGTGAGTAACGCTTGCTAAGTGCTTCAGGTCCACATCGTCTGCTAGTGGCATTCCGCGGGTGTGAATTTGCAGGACTTGAAGTCGACCATCTTTGTTGGGTACGCCAATCTCGATTTCTCTGTCGAAGCGTCCGGGTCTACGTAAGGCGGGGTCTAAAGCGTTCGGTCTGTTGGTTGCTCCAATAACCACAACCTTTCCACGAGACTGTAGACCATCCATGAGCGCCAAAAGCTGCGAAACAACCCGCTTTTCCACTTCGCCTGTGACTTCCTCTCTTTTCGGCGCAATCGAATCCAACTCGTCGATGAAGATGATGCTGGGCGCGTTCTCCTGTGCCTGATCAAAAATTTCTCTGAGTCGTCCCTCACTTTCGCCGTAGAATTTGCTCATTATCTCTGGTCCGCTTATGCTCGCGAAATTGGAGTTTGTCTCGCTGGCTACAGCCTTAGCCAACAAGGTTTTGCCTGTTCCAGGGGGTCCATGAAGAAGCACGCCCTTCGGCGCCTCTACACCCAGTCTCTCGAAGAGCTCTGGATACCGTAGGGGAAGCTCAATCATCTCCCTCACTTTTCGGATTTCATCGTTTAATCCGCCGATATCCTCGTAGCTTATCCGAGGAACCTCCATCGCCAACGCCTTCGCTGGCTTATCGCTTAGAACAACCTGTGTGGAGGGAACCACCATCACGGCGGCTGCTGGCGGCTGAAATCCGGTTACCATCAGGTTTATTCTGCGTCCCATAATCCCTAAGGGTATGATGTCGCCTCTGGAGATGACGCGGTTCTCCAGAATCTGTTTCAGATACTCTTCTCCGCCAGTTATTCTCAGCGGCTCTGTGGGGGCAATGGTGATTTTTTTCGCTTCTTTCGCCTCAACCTTTTTCACGTCAACTTTTTCGTCTATACCTGCGCCAGCGTTGTTTCTGGTGTAGCCGTCTATGCGAACCAAGCCTTTACCCGTGTCTTCCGGGTATCCGGGCCAGTATATTGCCACGGTTTTTTTCTTTCCATGAATTTCAACAACATCTCCGGCTGAAAGCCCAATTTCAGAACTGACCTTTGGGTCTATTCTGGCTATTCCCCGCCCGACGTCGCGGGATTGAGCCTCAGCTACTCGGAGAGAAACTTGAGACATAACATAATCACCTCTTTTTGTTGTTAATCAAACAAGTCTGTTACCAGTTTCTGTCTCATAATCATATATAAATATTACCAATTTCCCATATTTTTTTACACTTAAAAAAGTCTCAATTTTATGCATAATAAACGTTTTTAGGAATTAATTCAACATTTACTGGTTAATTACTATCTATTCTGAACGCCATGTTGCCAGCGCTCAGCCAGCTTTCTCTTTGTTCCTTCATCCAAGTATGCCGTAGCCTTCCGCAGCATCAACTTAGAGATTCTCTTTGTCTTAATGGTTTCTTTCAGATAATCCTCAACAAGTTTAGGCTGATGTCTCCCGATGGTTTTCAGTCCCCAACCCACCCCCTTCACAACAAAAACCCGCTTATCCTCCACAAGCAATGACAGAAGAGACAGCAGCCGTTTCATCCTCTCAACGTCTTCGGGTCTTCTTTTTGCAAAGAAATGAACCGCAACTCCAATACTGCGCCTAACCCCCTGATCCTCCAAGACGGTCATCCGCTCTAACACTGGGGCTGCGGACTCGAAATGGGCTACAAGGGCTTGACCAAGCGCCCGTTCGCCCACAATGTCACAGACGTACCACTTCCTTCCCTCAGCAACGATTTCTGCTGCCTTGCGGATGGCTTCTTCAAGTTCTGGTTCCAAAAAAGCGGCTAAAGCCTGACCAACAATAACGTATCCGCCCATCTTATCAGTTGCAACTATTTCGTTAAACACCCCGAAATACTTCTGCGAATCAAGCCTTCCCGCTTTGCCAAGCATTCTTCCCATCTCGTCAAGCAGCGGAAACGGAACTTTAGCATCCAAAACTGGATTCAGGACAGTCCAGAATGCTTCGTGGTCTTTTTGGTTTATTGCTTCAACGCATCTTTCAGCGATGTTTCTTGCCCATTTACGGTTCAAAACACCAGCTCTCCGCTCTCACCGATTTCTTGGAGTTGCCGCTCGATCTCCTCTGACAATGATTTTCCAATTCCCTTCAGAGTTTCCAAACCTTTTCTTCCCTTTTTGGCGTAAATCTCAGCAACGCTTTCAGTCAGTTCCTCCAGTGTCCACGCAGCCTTTCTGTAAGCCCATATCCTGTATTTCGAGGCACAGTCCAGCTCCATGCGGTAAACCATGTTTTGAAGCCTCTCCGACATCTGCCTGTTGACTGCCAATGGTCCATCGGGAACATATCTTGGCATCCTATCCTCAATTCCGTACTTCTGGCATAGGCGACTAACCTTTTTGCCTATTTCTCCAGCGTAGCTACACTCTGGACCATAATTGTCACCATATAACCGTTGATACTTCGGAGTCAACTCTGGATAATGTTCAGCAAGAACCTTGTAATACCATTCCCTCTGGGTGGACGCCAAGGTTAATCCGCCAGCTAAAACGAATTTTCCGCCATGCTCCGCGGTAGCCTTCACCACCGCCTCCAGATTTTCGTCACTGTCGTAGATGAATGGTAGAATGGGCATGAACGCCACGCCCGTGAGTATGCCCCTGTCCGAAAATTCTTTGATGGCTCTGAATCGGCTTGATGTTGGCGGCGCTCCCGGCTCGAACAGCCGCCTTGTCTCGTCGTCTTTTGTGGTTATTATCGAAAACGTTACAGATGACCAGCTTGTTTTGTTGATTTCTTCTATGAGGTCAATGTCTCTCAGAACCAGTGGAGACTTCTCCAAAAGAGACACTGGAAACTTGTTGTCAAGGCAGACCTGCAGCATTTTGCGTGAAAGCTCTGTTTTTTCTTCGATGGGCTGATAGTCACCCACAATAACAATGTCTTTTGGAACCTTGGAGAGCTCCTTTCTCAAGAGTTCTGGCGCATTCTCTTTTATTTTGATGATTTTTGAGTAGTCGTCGGGATTGCTGTATGGAGAATATTTGCTTTCTCTGTTGTAGCAGTATTCGCATCCGTACTCGCAGCCTATGTATGGATGGGCAGAATATTTGTCCCAGAACCACGAATCAGCATGCTTGTGGCTGTTCAAGATTTTTTTAGGCTTATATGATATATACTGAACCGCCATTCCACAGCCATCCACCGCAGATAATGTCTATGTCTTGTTTGAACTAGCTTTCTGATTACTGCGTATAAAAGTTGACTTCTGGTTACCCCGAGGACGTTTGCCTAGCTTATCTGATGTAGTGGCTTCCGTTGCCGTTGTGGACTGTTTTTGACCATTTGTGACGTTTTTTTCCCGTGATTTTGGAGACGCAGAGGTCGATTAATGCTTTTGCGCAGATCAGTACGTTGAGCATGAAAGTTAGAAACAGCAGGGGAATCAGCCAGCAGATTCTGTTTCTTCCGTCCAGATAGGCGCCTATGCCCACCTCGAAGAAGGGCGCAAAATTTCCCACCGAACTGTAAAAAGAGATAGGCACCGCCATCCACAAAAGATTAGTCCATCCCAAAGGTTGAAGCAAAAACAGCACTGCGCCCAGAATCCAAGCCAAGACCGCGAATAGGGGAACAAAGTAGATGTTGAGAAGCAGAAATCCGTCAACCTTTTCTCGCAGCCGCAGATTCCTGCTCCATATAATCGGCCATATGTGCCTGAAGGCGCATTGCATGTGCCCTTTTGCCCATCGGGATCGTTGCCGCCAGTATGAGCGCCAGTTGTCAACTGCTTCCTCGTAGCAGTCTGCATCGTTGACGTATTTGATTTTGTAGCCTGCAAGATAGATTCTGAAGGTTAGGTCTGTGTCTTCGGCTAGCATGTCAGGGTCCCAGCCTCTCAACTGTTCTATTAGGCTTCTTCTGAATCCTCCCACGGTTCCGCCGAATTGGGCGATGAGTCCCAGCTCGTTTCGGGCGAACTGGTCTACTCTGTAGCCGCCTGTTCGTTCTAGGGCAACAAGTCTTGTAACTATGCTGTCCGGCTCGTTTAGAACTGTGATTCGCCCCTGCACGGCTCCTACTTTGGGGTCTCTGAAGCATGCTGTCAGCTTCTCGATGACGTCCCTTTGGGGATAGTAGTCAGCGTCAAAACAGTAGATTATCTCGCCGGAAACATGCTTTAATCCACGGTTCAGTGCTTCTGGTTTTCCTCTTCCGCCATAGGCTGGGTCTCGGCGGACAACATGTATGAAGCTGTAATTTTTGGCAAACAGTTTTGCCTTCTCACCTGTTCTGTCGGCAGATGCGTCGTCTATCACGATTACCTCAAGTTTTTCTTTCGGATACGTTAACTCTGTCATCCTTTGGAGGATTCGCTCGATTACCTGTTCTTCGTTGTGGGCAGGAATCATAACCGAAACCTTGGGTTCATGAATCGTTTTGTTAGAAGATGATGGAGGCGTCTCCTTTTTGTGGTATAATGTGGCAAGCGTGAAAAGATAATGCCGTACAAGATAAGCGGTAATTAGGACAACCAGCCCAATGAACGCTACGCTCAGAACCCAAATCAACCTTTCTCCAGCCTCTCTCTTTTTATCCTGTAGGATGCCAGAACCGATAGGCTGAGTGACCAAACAGCCACAATCCACACGAAATCGATGAGAGGCTTGGCGATTAGAGTTATTATCTTGAATGTGTCTGTGTTCAGAACCAAAAAAGCTTCTTCAAATGATAACTGGATGAAATACCATAGGACACCTACAATATTTCCTCCGATAAGCAGCACAGTTTTGCGTAGAATAGGACCCTCCAGCGGGAATATGAGAAATACAAAAAGAAGGTTGAAGAATCCGATTGTAGCTAGAGCCGGCAGGTCAAATGTAGGAATTAACTGAGAATGTAGAACGATTATGGCTGTCACTAAGACTGAGCCGATTGCCATGTGAAACAGGTTTGGCATCATCCGTAGATGATTATGTTCATTTTCCTTGCTTGCCAACAGTTCCCCTGTGCGCATTTCAGCAGTTTTCTGCATATATGCTTTGTTGAACAGAAAAAAACTTTCTTGATTAATAACATAAGTATAATGGATATTATTACATCATGTTGAAGGCGGAGATTTATTCCCACTCTATGGTTGCCGGAGGCTTATGGGTTATGTCATACACGACCCGCGTTACCTGAGGCAACTCGTTAGTTATCCGTGTGGAAATCTTCTCCAGCACATCGTAGGGAATCCTCGCGAAACCAGCGGTCATAGCTTCTTTGCTTTCAACAATCCTGACGGCAACCGTGTAACCGTACGCTCTGGAGTCACCCTTCACTCCCGTGCTTTTCGTCTCCGTTAACACCGCAAAATACTGCCACAAGCTGTACCCAAGCCCGCCTTGTTCGATTTCGTCTGTAACGATTTTGTCAGCTTTCCTCACCAGCTCAGCCTTTTCTTTTGTCACTTCGCCGATAATTCTGACTGCCAACCCTGGACCTGGGAAGGGCTGTCTATGAACCAGTTTGTCTGGCAAGCCCATAATCTTTGCGACTTCTCTGACCTCATCTTTGTACAGGTCTCGCAGGGGCTCGATGATTGCTTTGAACTCCATTTTTGCGGGTAAGCCTCCCACGTTGTGGTGGGTTTTTATGGTGTCCGAGTGCTTCCTGAAGCCGGACTCGATTCTGTCAGGGTAAATGGTGCCCTGTATCAGATAGTCTGCGGCTATCTTCTTTGCTTCTTCCTCAAACACCCTGATGAACTCGCTTCCGATGATTTTTCTCTTCTTCTCAGGGTCAATGATGCCCTCAAGCTTTTTCAGAAAACGCTCCTGGGCGCGAACCACAACAACGTTAACGTCATGCTCCCGGAATGTTTCTTCAACAAATTCTGCTTCGCCAAAACGCATGAAGCCGTGGTCAACATAAATCGCCAAAAGCCGTTCTCCAAGAGCCTTGGCAGCTAAGTATGTGGCGATGCTGGAGTCTATGCCTCCGCTTAATCCGATTATGGCGGTTCCGTCACCGACTGTTTCTCTTATTTCTCGGACTGCCTTGTCGATCAGCGATTCGGGTCTCCAGTTTGGTCTGCACTTGCACACCTCAAAGATGAAGTTGCGGAGCATTTTCATGCCATTTTCTGTGTGGACCACCTCTGGATGCCACTGAAGACCGTAAATCTGCCTTGTTTTGTGTCGATAGGCTGCGACTGGACAGTTTCCTGTGTGTGCCAGCATCTCGTAGTCTTCAGGCAGCTCGTAAACCGTGTCTCCGTGGCTCATCCAAACCTTCTCTTTTTGGTCTAGCCCCTTGAGGACGCCCACAGGCTTGTCGACGGTGACGTATGCTATTCCGTACTCCTTCTTTGATCCTGGCTCCACCTTCCCGTCTGAGAAGTAGGCTATCAGTTGGTGCCCATAGCATAACCCAAGGATGGGAATGCCTAGCTCTAGGATTGCTGAATCAAATTTTGGGGCATCCTTTTCGTAGACGCTCCATGGTCCACCCGACAAAACTAAGCCCTTAACATTCATGCGCTTGTTCAGTTCTTCGATTTCTTTGGCTGTTATGTCGCAGGGCACTATCTCGGAGTACACTTTGTGTTCTCTGATTCTTCTGGCTATAAGATTGCAGTATTGCCCGCCGAAGTCCAGAACCAAGATCGCGTCGAGTTTCATGGGCTACCCCTTCATCATGCCCTAAATGCAGAAATCATCATTTAAAGGCTTCTTTGGAGCAACCGAAAACGGACTGTGTTATTTTTGGTGTGATGCTGACTGCAATTTATTCTATTGTTAAGGCACGCTGTAGAATCTTGGCGGGATCGAAGTAACTGTCAAAACAGGATTTACATTCATAAGGAAATCCACGACAATCGTTCGATGATCCGCATAAGGCCTTGGCGAATATGCGCCAATCTTCTTCGCCAGCATTTTTTATTAAATGCCGGGCAACTCGCTTCTTCCAAGCTTTTCGCACATTGCCAAATAGCATGCCCCTCTTTTTTGTTGGATTAAAATATTAACAGTTGTGAAACTATCTTCTAGAAAAATCCATAAATCCTTTGAAGTGTACGCATCCAAGTTTGGGGTTAACTTTTAGGCCAACCAACCAAACTGTTAAGTTTCTAACTCTTCCCACAATAGATATTACAAGAATGCACATTCTTGTCTATATGAGATTTTGGCGCGAATCGTTATTGTGTTTCTTCAGGAAAGAGTTTTTTTCCTTTTTCTGTATATTCAATAAATCCAAGTTTGTTAAAGAAATCTAGCTGATCATCTAGTTCTCCTGTTTCCACTAGTTTGCCGTTGACTATTCGGAAGAAGAAAACCATTCTCATTGTTATTTTGTTACCTGTAGCGGGCAATGGAACCCCAAAAAGAGTCCAATCTCCAGTATGGGTGCCTGTTGCTTTCACTCTGACCCAAACTTTTTCTCCTTCACATACCATGTCTTCGATTTCTTCATACCAATCTGGAAAACCGTCAAAAGCCATCGTAAATAGTTTCTTGAAAGGTTCTCGCCCTTTTTGTTGATGCGTGTGATCAATGAAATCGGGTGCTACTAGCTCGTCAAAAATCTCCAAGTCTCTATTGTTATAAGCTTCAATAAATCTACGCATAATTGCTTTGTTTTCTTCTATTGACAATTAAAAACATCTCCTCTTTGTAAATGATTATTATCTTACTTTTAGATAAAAAACCACCGCAGCTATCCTAACTTTTTTCCGTTGAAGGGTAATTTTTAGAAATTATAATCATTCACATTTTTTTGGCTTTTGTTCACACTTTCTTTCTGCATATTAGGAGCCTAATAAAAGTACATTGTTGAAAACAGTCTTTTTTCTGAAATTTTTCAGCACAGCACATCTTAAGGGCTAAAGTTCACACTTTCATTCGTAGATGTCTAACTGTTTTCTGTTGTTTAGATTCGGGTCATGTCTTTGATTGGAACGAAGCAGTGGGGGGCGAAGGTGACAACCTGTGCTCCTTCTTCTACCATGGCTGCTCCGGGGACGATGCCGCCAACCATGCATATGCCGAATCTGTCCATGCCCACAGGAACTCCAAGCACGGGTTCGTTGGGTTCCCCCAAAACCAGAACCCCACCCCAACCCTTCTCCTTCTGTTTTTCCAGAATCTTCACGGTTCTCTCTCTCGCTTCAGCAGGTATCTCCCTCATGGTCGCCAATAACATACCTGAGCCAGTTCTCAATATCCGAGAGATGGAAGTCATCTTCTTGTACACGAAAACTTCCAGTGGGGGTACGGTGGTTCCTTCGTAGGAGATTATTTCCACGAATCTGATGGGTTTGTGGTTTACCACTTGGACAAGACCGCCGTATTCAAAAAACAGGGGAACTCCAGAGTGAATTAAGATGCTGTCCAGAGTTAAGTTGCAGACTGTGAAAAGAGCAATTTTCCCCTCAGGAACAGATATGTCACCGTATTCTTCATTTTCGTCAAGCACCTTGATGTATGGCGCCGACAGAAGATCCGTCTCGTGAAGAGCTTTCACGGTCTCCATGGTTTTGTCGTAAAGATGCTTATCGAATATCGACACGTTCGCAACCACTGTCCCCGAGTCTATAGATGGGTCGTAGGTCGCCGAATACGCCAGAGACATGAAGCGGGTGGTGATGAAACCAATCCTCTGAGAAGCAAGGGCTCTACTCAGTTCTTCCAAACCATTCTGCGTTATTGTTCTCCCTCTTCGGTTGTGCCCCAACAGGAAGCCCTTAGCCTCCAGCAACTGAAGGTGGTACCTCACTGTTCTTTCGCTGAGAAGAAACCCCCTTTTTCTAAGCTCCCGCTTCAGTAACGTCGAACCCACCGGGCTGTCATACTCGCTCAAGATTCTCAATATCTCAATTGCTTTTCTGGTGCTTTCGTTACCCTGCGACATGAACCTGTCCTCAACTATACAAACATTCAGCCAATCTACTGTTTCCTAAGATGAACTAGATGCTAATATCATTTATTCTACACTTATTTTCACAAAAACAACTAAAAACCAAAACCAACAACACATTGCACGCGCTTATCAGCTTTTCAGTTTTCATCTCTTCTGATGGCTTGACTAAGGTTCTCGATCAAGTGGGGTAAACCAACTAGGTTCTGTAGGGCGGCAGCTATCCTGAAACCGCTCTTTGAGGTTCTCAGCAGTTCAGTCAACAATTGTTTTGGGTTCAGGTAGAATGCTCGGAAATACTCGAATACTAGGTTTCTCACTTCCTCGTAGGAAACAGGGGTGGGCACATCTCTGGGGATACAGAGTTTATCTTCCCACTGTTCATCCTCGTTCAGAAGCCCCTTTGCAACCAAATCATCCCATAGGTCAGTTCCCACATGAGCACCCAGAATATTGACGTCAGGCACATCAATGTCCAGTTTGTTTGCGAACTTCAACGTGTTTATGACCTCACGCCGAGTTTCATCAGGCGCACCCACAATAAAAGAACCCACTATCACGTCTACGCCCGCCTTTCTAGCCTTGCGCACCGCTTTTTCTGACTGCTCTGGGGTGATACCCTTCCGGTAATAATCTAAAATCCTTTGATTGGCGCTCTCGATACCAAAGAATATGCATCTGCACCCGGCACTCACCATCTCTCTGAACATGTCGTAGCTGACATGATCCACTCGCGAATCGCATAACCATTCGATGCCCATTCCCGCCTTCTTGATGCCTCGGCAAAGCTTCAACACTCTCTTGGCGTTGAGAGTAAAGTTGTCATCTGCAAAAAGGAACTGCTCATAACCCTCACTTTGCAGATACTCTAATTCTGCAATAACGTTCTCAACTGATCTGGGTCTCCACACTCTTCTAGTGAACTTTCTGATTCCGCAGAAACTGCAATTGAAGGTGCACCCGCGGGATGAAAGCACAGTAGTAAACTTTCTGCTGTTGAGTTTGACTCCAAATACTGCAGAGTCGTACTGAATCCCTGCAAGACCACGATCAGGGAAGGGAAGAGCATCCACATCCCTGTTTAATGCCCTGTCAGGAGTGGAGACTACTCTACCGTTTTTCCTGAACGTTACTCCCTCAACCTTGCCTAGCTCTCCACGCTTTTCTATACACTTGGCAAGCTCAAGGCTTGTGTATTCACCTTCTCCTCTAACCACAACATCCACAAACGGATACTTCTCCAGTATTCTTTCAGCGTTGAAGGTTGAGTGATGGCTCCCAAAAACCACTGTAATGTTAGGATTTTCCGCTTTAACCCGCTCAGCAATCTTCGGCGCCTCCTTTGCAGTGCTGAGCAAAACCGAGAATCCTACGATGCCCGGATCCTCTTTTTTCACCCACTTCACTGTTTGATCTAAAGAGAAGCCCTTCGCGGGTTGGTCAAGTATAGAAACCTCAATTCCCCCCGCCTTTAAGACCCCAGCACAATACAAGATTCCTAAAGGGGGCCAAGCTGTTGGAACCATATACATTGACTCTGAAGGCGGACTGGGATATATGAACGAGAACTTCATCTCTTATCGCGTTCATTTCTTTTAGAAATCAGTCAAAGATAAGTTTTGTCGGTCCGTTTTTCGGGGAAAAGTCGGAGAGATGGTATATGACATACGTCATATTTAAATATTGCTTCTTCCACAATATAATTGTTAACCCCCAAACGGATGAAATAGGATGACAGAACAGATAGTTACCGTCAGATGCCCTGAATGCGGGAGCACAAACCTAGTGGCAGACTCAGAGATGGGAGAATACGTCTGCGGTCGCTGCGGACTAGTCATCGAAGAGAACATCCCAAGCCAAGAAGCTGAATGGAGAGCCTTCACTCCCCAAGAAAGAGACGCCAGAGCAAGAGCAGGCGCCCCAACAGACTATTCACACTACGACAAAGGCTTATCCACAGTCATACGCGTAGAAAGAGATGCTTTCGGTCGTTCCCTTTCACCAAAAGTCAAACAACAGATGTGGCGCCTCAGAAGATGGCAGACACGCTCAAAAGTCCACGCCTCCCAAAGCAGAAACCTCATGCTAGCCATGAGCGAACTCCAACGCCTCTCCGACATACTTCAAATCCCCTCCTCAGTGCAGGACATGGCAGCCATAGTCTACCGAAAAACCTTGAACGAAGGCTTGGTTCGGGGACGCAGCATCTCAGGGATGGTAGCAGGAGCACTATACGCCGCCATCAGATTCAGCAAGCTTCCTAGAACTCTGAAAGAAATAGCGGAAGCCAGCCAGCGTACCCAGAAAGAGATCGCACGATCCTACAGTGTGATAGTTAGAAACTTGGACATGAGGATGCCCATAGACGACCCAATATACTACGTTAAAAAAGTAGCAGAGAAAGCTAAGGTCTCTAGCGATGTCGAGGGATTAGCCATCCACCTTATAAAAACAGCTAAGAAAAATTTCGCTACCACAGGAAAAGATCCTTCAGGACTAGCAGCTGCAATCCTTTATCTTTCAGCAAGAATGCTTAAAGAGAAGATAACGCAGGCTCGTCTTGCAAAAGCGGCAAACGTAACTGAGGTTACTGTTAGAAACAGAAAAAGGGACCTGATGAAGAGCCTTACTCTGGAAAAAGTTTAGTTTCAAGGCGTTTCGGGCACTGACTAATTTTTGTTGATGAGCCCAAGGGCGATGGAAGACTGGGTCAGCGTAGCCTATGAAATGTATGGAACATGGGAATCTAACGTAAGTGTCTGAAACAAAGTTTTTCTTCTTTTTTTCATTGATGTTTTTGTTTTACTTCAATCTTCAAGATTATTAGGAGAAAAAAGGGACAAAAAGCCTTTAAAGGCTACCATCGAGTCTATGTTACAGAAGGAGCGACAGAAAGCGGTGTTAAAGTTACGGAGGACTGGCGATCCAGAAATGGATCAAGAAGTCTACACACTCGGCTGTATGCTCCATATCCATACAATGTATAGAATACCGAAAACAGGGAGGCTAAGCTGGATGGACGGAAGTGACGGCGATGACGAAGACCAACATAGCCGGAGCCATGTCAGCAAAGAAGCTGAAAGCCAGCCTAGGCCAGGCCATTTTATCCTTTTCATTTGATATAGGCGGATTGCTGACCGGAGCCATACTCATTCTTTACTTTGATGTACTCTCCATCAGCGAAGCTCCTTGGGCACTATTCCTTTTCCCGGGAATTCTGAGCATAAGAGGTGCCGTTGGCGGTCTCTTTAGTGGACACCTAGGCACAGGTTTGCATTTAGGAACCATCAAAGCCACATTTACCAAAAACACCAAGGACTTTCATCTCCTTCTCCGGGTGGTCATTACGTTAGCTTTTGTAAGCGGTGTTAGTGTGGGAGCTGGAACTTGGATATTCGGCGTGTTTCTCTGGAAGGCTACGGTAATAGATTTTGTTCAGTTATTGGCTGTGATTACTGCAACTATGGCTCTGTCAGTGGTGTTTGTCTCTCCCCTAACAATTGGTTTTTCAGTTCTTTCTTTCAGACGAGGGTTAGATCCAGACATTATTGCTTATCCGGTAACTTCGACGATGTCTGATATAATCAACACGGGATGTTACATCCTTAGTTTAAGCCTCTTTTTTATGTTTGAACCGTTTGGAAGCTACCTGATTTGGATACTGGACATCATCTTCATTGCTTTTGTTGTCTACATTCTAGCCAAAAACCTTAATGAAACAAAGTTTGCCGAAACCATCAGAGAGTTTCTTGTGACTTTGGTGTTTGTCACAGTGATTGTTAGCATTACAGGGTCTTTTCTAACTAAAATCAGCGGAAAGAGGATTTACGCTGTCTATCCTGCCATAATCACTACCGTGGGGGGGGTGGGCTCTATAATAGGTTCAATCGCCACCACAAAACTCGCGTTAGGGTTGGTTAAACCTTCCTTTTCCTCCATTAAACAGCTTCTAAATGAGATCGCTGGAGCATGGTTAGCGTCTGTGGTGATGTTCATCGTTTATGGGGTAGTGTCCTCGGTTATGAGCGGTGCAGAAACTTTGAGGGAGATAATGGTGTTTATTGGTCAACTGTTAACCACAAACATCCTCGCTGTCTCCCTGATGGTGTTTATCGCTTATGCAGTGGCAATTCTCACTTTCAGGCGGGGATGGAACCCCGATAACTTCGTGATTCCCATCGAAAGCTCGTTAGCAGACACAATCACAACTGCCGCTATTCTTGTAGCATTAGCCCTCATCATCTAAAAACTATTCTAATGTTTGTGTGAACGGTTTGCGGCGTTTTGATGCTGTGCTGCTGAATTTCAGAAAAAAATATGTTTTCAACAATGTACCTTTATTAGGAGCCTAATAGACCCATTTTCGGGTAACTGACCCACGCAAAAGTTCACACATCGTTGCCTTGAATAATTGTTTCTAGCTTTCTTCTTTGACTGGCTCTTTGACTCCAGAAGCCAATGCCTCAAAGTCAGCTTCTCCCTCGGCGTAGCCTGAAGCGATCAAAACGTCGCCTGCCTTAATCACCGTGTTGGGGCGAGGTCGCAGCCACCAGTTGCCTCTTCTGATAACCAGAACCCACATGCCTGTGTCGTCTTGGATTTTGGCTTCTCGAATTTTCTTTCCCACCAACGGGGAGGTCTCTGAAACTGTAACCCGGGTTACTGTTTCCTCTGCTTCTTCTATTACAAGCTTCAGGATGGGGTGGGGTTCCAGTCCTTTTAGCACAACGTCAGCGATTTCCATTGCTGCGTCCGCTATCTGCTCTGTGACTACTCCCAGCCTTATTAGACCAAGGAAGTCTTTGGATTCTTTAGGTTTGAAGCCGCTGGACAAAACTAGACGCTCAAAGTCTGTGTGCAGGTCGTCTATGTGGTTTTCTAGGGCTTCAACTTCTTCAGCTAGTGCTTGACTGTTAAGGAGAAGCGAAGAGTATGCTAGGTCAATCATGAGCTCAGAAGTGTCCTTCAGAGTCACCAGTTTGTCAACAATTTCTTTGAAATGTTCTTCAGTTATAGCCACTTTGACTCTTCCCTCATTCTAGCTCCTTTATTTTTCCCTCGGCTACGTCCTTCAGTTCGTCAACACCATGGGGCGCTCCTCTGACAATCAGAACGTCGCCTGCCACAATTTTCTCCTCCTCGCTGGGATCGATCAGCCATTTCTGTCTTCGGCGAATAGCTATTACGTCAACTCCCATCTTGGCGGCTAATTCCAGATCGCCAAGTTTCTTGTTGACGAGGATTGAATCCGGTTTAACTATTGTTCGCGCCAGCCGTTCCTCAACCTGCTCGAAGGCTTTCCGAACAATGGGGTGAATCCCGATTTCCTTGAGAACAATGGCTGCTATGTCAGCGGCTGCGTCTGAGATTTTGTTGGTGGCTGCGGCTACTGTTGTTACTGCGGTTAGGTGTTTGGCTTCTTCTGCATCTCTGGCTGCGAGCATAGTGTTCATGTCTATGATGTAAGCTAGGTAGTCTACACGTTTTTCGAGTTCCAGAACCTCTTCAGCAAGTTCGTGGCTGTTGAAAAGGGCTGCTGAGTATGCGAGGTCTATCATTATCTCTGACACGTCTTTCATTTCGGTGAGAGCTTCGCGAACAGAGATGGGTTCGTAATCAATCTTTTCGGATTCTGCCAAGCAGAGAAAACTCCCTTAGATCAATTCTGTTACACGCTATCAATTTATCGCGTCGATACTATATGGTAACCTGCAATCTTTTAATTTTATCGTAAAAAAAGGTAGCTGACTGTTAACCCGTTCTTAAACACTATTCATGACGATGGAGAACTAAAGGAACCCGCAACAATTTACATACAGGAAAAACGGGGCCTGCAAGCATACCGAGTTAGTTGATTTTTCTAGCTAATGAGAACTATAGAGTCTACATAAAATACATGGGATATGAATATAGCATCCGTTTTTCAGTAAAATCTTGAGAATCAACTAACAGAAAACCAAAGTCCAAGCATGGAAGAATCTTAGAAAACATTGGAGGCGATTGTGAATGGAATGTCCTAATTGTGGTTTAGCAATGGATGAGGTGTTTAGAAAGGATTGGGTAAAAAGGTTCAGATGTAGGGGCTGTGGAACAGTTGATGCATCAAGGACTCTTTGCTTATCCGAAAAAGAATCGATGCCTTTTTCCAAATTCTATAATGAAATTTTACTCAAACAACCAAATATCAAACCAGTCCAGATGTACACAAATTTAACCGTTGAATGTCTGTGTTAAGTTTTTTTGGCGGTTTATCTGTTCTTCAAGGAAAGTGTACACTGCCGATTTAGCCCCTAAAAAAGGGCTAAAAGAATCATTATCGTAATAGCCCATTTGCTTCATGAAATCAGGAGGAGAGTTAGCCCAGAGGCCAGGGGCATGGTTAGGTTATCGTTTAACGGAAGAGGAAGAGCTTCCACCAGCATTCCAACCGCGGCGGCAATCAAAGCTCTTGTTGGGTCAACGAAAATCATGGCGCCCAAGAAGGCAAACAAGAAACCGAAGATTGTTCCTTCCAAGTTCTTTCCTTTGTTGAAGGGCATATGGGTTCTTCCGAATTTCATTCCGAAGATGTGGGCTCCGCCGTCGCCTAGGGTTAATGTTGTAATGGCTACGTAGCCTATGGGCGCGGGGAAGATGAGGAGAGAGATTGCTATGCCCAAGGCGAAATGGATGGGGGCTGCTGCGAATTCGTAGAGTTCTGTTTTGTTTGCCGCGTTCCAGGTTATCGAGGAGAGGACAGGGATGTTGATTCCGCGTACTCTGGCGACTTCAGACAGGGTGTAGAGCACGGTTACGAACAGTATCAACGAAGCCACCGTGATGTTTCGGAGAAGATATATGCAGACAAAGGTTAACAGGAAGCTGCCCATATGAATTGCTTCTCGTAGACCTCGGCTTCTCGACATCAAAGAATGAGAAGGCGGCAGCTTTTCCCCTGTTATATGCGGTAAAATTTCTGTTAACGCGCCTTTTGTCACAAAATCGGATTTGGCGGTTAGAACGAAATCAGGGTTGTAGCCTATCCGCAGCCCGCATAGAGGAAACATGGAGAGGTTGTTTCTGTCATCAGCAACCATGACACAATCTTGGGGGGTTAACTCTTCCTTTTCCAGTATTCGCTGCAAAACAACAGCTTTGCCTCCAGACCTGAGAACGTCGCCTCCGATGGCGCCCGTTAAACGTTTATCCGCTATCTCCAGTTCCAGACCACAAGCATAGTCAGCATTTAGTCTAGTCGCCAAATCTTCTACAACTGGGGTGGGAAGACCAGAACTAATGAGCGCTGTCCTATACCCTTTATCGTTTAATGTTTTGAAAACTTCTTCAGTGCCAAGCATCAGGGGTATCCGCTTGTGAAGTCCCAGAAACTCTTCCGCTTCCAGCCCCTTGAACATCGCAAAGATTCTTCTCAGTGCAGATTCGACAGATAACAGTCCAATTTCGTAGAGAAAACCTAACGCAACGACTCTTATGAAGCCCAGAAACCCCATTTTCCTTGATGCCTCAAAGAGAAGATAACGATTCTTCGGTATCACAATCCCTTCAACATCAAAGACAACCAAGCGACTGGCTCCATGCCCAGTTTCCTTCCCGTCAGCCATCGGAGATTTTCCTCTTCCCACTATTGACTCTGTAATGATTGAAGAGTTTATCGGAAACAATACCCAAAACGGAAAGGGCACGGCAAGCCAGTTCCATTGACGTCATTAGCGGTTCTAAACTGTTGGTCTTTCATCAGAAATGTAAAAAAAAGCCTTCGTTGCGTTCAGGCGGCAATCTTTCGAAGAGCTATTTGGCTAGCACTATAGCAGCTATTGAAAAAATGACCCCGATCCAACCCACTGATTGGAACATAATGAGTAAGAAGGACACGATGTAAGCCCAACCGTGAAACAATGCTGAAATCAACATTATTATAAAGCCTATCAGCCCCATTCCTGAGCCAATGCCTATAATAAATTTAGCAACCCTTTTTCTTTTCATGTAAATCAAGACGCCTCCAAAAATTACAGCCACACCTCCCAAGTCAGCAATAAAATTTAATATCTGCAAGACAATCGAGAGCACATCTGCCGTAGGGCCTCCTAAGTGATCAATCAAAAACTCTATGGCTTTGCCGACAATACCAACAGAGCCAGTTACACCAGCAATGATAAGGAGTGCGCCACCAGCAAAAGCCAATATTACAGCCGACTTAGATGACATAATCAGCATTTTAGGAGGAATTTGTTAAAAAACTTACCTCTTCGCTCCAAAATATAGTCAGAGCCGCACGCATAGAGTAAAAAAGAAAACAGTTACTTGATTTGCATGTCGTGTTCAGAATTGTGGGATGGTGGGCTGGACTGGTTTTGTTTCCGTTGTCTTTAAGTACATATGCTTCGTAAGGAAATTGTTGTGCTTGAGAAGCTTACTGGAGGTGGGTTGCGTTCGCTAAGATTTTGGTTACCTCAGCTTGGCCTTACATCAATTACGTTCCTCATCTAGGCAACATCGTAAGCTCCATTCTTTCAGCCGATGTTGTAGCCCGCTATTACCGCCTCAGGGGAGACGAGGTTGTGTACGTCACCGGCTCAGACGAGCATGGAACACCCATCGAAATAGAAGCTGTCCGATTGAATATTCCTCCGAAACAGCTGACAGACAGAAACCACGCACAAGTATCAGACCTCTTCGAAAGATGGGGCATAGCCTTCAGCAACTACACCCGCACAGAAAACCCTGTACACAAGGAGTTCGTGCGAGACCTGTTGCTGAAAATCTACGAGAACGGCTACATTTTCACCCAGGAAACTGAGCAGCTCTACTGCCCCAAGTGTGACCGATTTCTGCCTGACCGGTTCGTGGAGGGAACTTGTCCCATCTGCGGATGTGACGGCGCCCGGGGAGACCAATGTGACTCCTGCGGAAGCCTTCTTGAGCCCACGAATCTTCTGCAGCCCCGCTGTGCAATATGCAACTCAGCGCCAATCAAGGAAACAAGAAAGCACTGGTACTTTGACATGCCAAAGCTAAGCGAGAAACTCCGCGACTACATTCAGAATAACAAAAGTTTGCCTGACAACGCTCGGAACTTCACGTTGAATCTTCTGAAGGAGGGATTGAAGCCTAGACCGGTAACTAGGGATAACAAGTGGGGGATTCCGTCGCCCTTTCCGGGGTCTGAGGACAAAACAATCTATGTTTGGGTTGAAGCCGTTCTGGGGTACCTTTCAGCCACTGTTGAGTACTTCAAACGAGAGGGAGAGGAGGAGCGGTGGAAGGAATACTGGTTCAACAAAGAAGCGAAGACGCTGTATTTCATAGGAAAGGACAACATTCCCTTCCACACCATTATCTTGCCAGCCCTGCTTTTGGCTACCCATGAAGACTACAATTTGCCTTGGACTGTTCAGTCCACAGAGTTTCTGATGTTTGACGGTCAAGCCTTCTCCAAGAGCCGAAGAATAGGCGTCTGGATTGACGAGGCTCTGGAACTCTTTCCCGCAGACTACTGGAGATACTCCCTGCTGTCTATACGCCCTGAAGTGAAAGATACAAACTTTTCTTGGACAACCTTAATCGAAAAAGTGAACTCTGACCTAAACGACACCCTCGGCAACTTCGTCCACAGAACCTTAACCTTCATAAACAGGCAGTTCGACAGCGCAGTGCCGCAGCCAAGCAGCCTTGACGAAACGGACAAGGCGACCCTTGAAGAGGCTAAAGAAATCGTGAACAAAACTGCAGAACGGATGGAAACCTTCAAGCTACAAGAGGCTCTACGCTACGCCATAAGCCTAAGCCACCTCGGCAACCGATACTTCAACGAGAAGGAGCCATGGAAAACCATAAAAACAGACCGCCAACAGTCAGCCAACACACTATATGTTGCTGCCCAAATCGTCAAACAGCTGGCAATAATTCTGGAGCCATTCATTCCCTTCACAACCGAGAAGCTGTGGAAACTCCTCAATCTGCCCGGCTCTGTTCATGAGCAAACATGGAACCAAACAGAAAAGGAGCTGCCTCCAAGCCACAAGATAAGCAAGGCTGAGCCTCTGTTCAGTAAAATCGAGGAATCCGAAGAGGAGCTTCAATCCAAGCTGGAAAAGGTGAGAGCTGCAAAGCAACTTTAGATTGAGGTTTGATGAAGGGAAAATTTTTGGGGCTTAAACTTGACCTTCACGTTCACACCTGCTATTCCCACGACGCTGCCACAACCCTCAAGCAAGTTGTCGACTACTCCAAGAAGCGGGGACTGGATGGAGTTGCAATCACAGACCACAACACAGTCAAAGGCGCCCTCAAACTGAAAACCCGCGACATCATCGTTGTCCCCGGAATAGAAGTGTCCACCCTGAACGGTCACCTTCTCGGTCTCAACGTAACCACGCCTATACCTGCAAAACTGGACATCGAAGAAACCATCCGCCTGATTCATGAGGCTGGAGGAATCGCTGTGGCGCCCCACCCTACTGCATTCTACAAGTCGCCGCCGAGCCGACGCGTAAGTTCCTATGATGCAGTCGAGGTGATGAACGCGTCTTCCATACCATTCTCGGTTTTGACGTATCTGAGTAAAAGATTCGCTGACGGTTTAGGTCTTCCACAGACTGGCGGAAGCGACTCTCATTATGCTCCTGAAATTGGGGCAGCCTACACAGTTGTGGATGCTGATCCTGATGTTGACGAAATTGTGTGCGCCATCAAAAAGGGCGCTACATATCCTGTGGGGCAGGGTATACCTTTGAGAATTAGGCTTGGACGAACTGCGTTAAAGCTTAAAGGAAAACTCTAAGAAGAGGAAAAAGGGCTATTCTTCTGATTCTTCGAGCTGGTCTAGACCCAAGTCAACGTGGACTGCGATTCCGGGTTCTGTGTAAGGTTCTATGTTCTCGAGGTCCAGTTTGGGG
This sequence comes from Candidatus Bathyarchaeota archaeon, assembly GCA_050123155.1. Lineage (GTDB taxonomy): Archaea > Thermoproteota > Bathyarchaeia > Bathyarchaeales > Bathyarchaeaceae > Bathyarchaeum. The sequence goes on from JASFHP010000004.1 coordinate 112,138, forward strand.
ATAATGGGAAAAGGTTCTATTGTGTCTAGTTTCATTTCTGAAATTTCCTTTGGATGTTCGATTTTGATGAGTTTTTCTATGTTTCTAGCCATTTCTGCTTCTTCCCCAAGCCTCTATGGTGAGGAGGTCTCGAACCGCTGTGCGGATTGCCTCAGCTCTGTTTGGGTAGTATTTTTCGTCAACTAGGTTGTCTAATGCCTGAATGTAGGGTTCAGGTAGGTGTAGGGTAATCAGTTTCATTTTTCATCTATCCGTTGCGACAAGTAACTATGCAGAGGTTAGTTTTGTCTTATATGTCTTAATGTTAAGAGACAAATATGATACAAATATGAACATACAAGCCTTTATAAGACTTTCCATCTACCCTGCTGGAACCCTGCGCACCATCATGCAAAAACTGTTTTGCAGAATCTTTATGTTTCTCTCGTACGATTAACAGTATAACTCAGATTGTGCTCTCCGTAACATTGGCTGCGACAATTGAGCTGAAATTTGATGGTTGAAGGTTCTAAGCGGGTTTACGTCAAAAGTTTCGGTTGTTCGGCGAATCTTGCGGATGGCGAAGTCATCGTCGGCTGCCTTTCAGAGTCTGGCTTCCAGGTTGTTGATTGTCCTCGAGATGCGGAAATCTTGGTTTATAACACGTGTGCGGTTAAGTCTCCCACAGAGAATCGGGTCATGGATGTTTTGAGAAAGGCGCCGAGAGACAAGCGGCTGGTAGTGACGGGGTGTCTGCCTCTCATAAACTTTGAAAGATTGAAGTGTGAGGTGGAGTTTGATGGGGTGACGGGTCCAGCGCCGGGCGACAGGATTGTTGAGGTTTTGCGTCGTGTGGATGCTGGAGAAAAGGTTGTTTTTTTGGGGGGATTTTCCAAGCCAAGTTTGTTTCTTCCCAGAATTCCGGTGAATCCTGCTGTAAGCATTGTTCCCATCAACTATGGCTGTCTGGGGAACTGTTCTTACTGTTGTGTGCATTTCGCCAGGGGGAGGCTGAGGAGCTACTCGGTTGATGAGATTGTTGAGCGGGTGAGGCAGGATTTAGTTTCTGGCGCCAAGGAGGTGTGGTTGACCTCTCAGGATACGGCGTGTTACGGGAAGGATATTGGAGTAAGTTTAGCGGATTTGCTGCGTCGGGTCTGCGAGGTGGAGGGTGAATTTTTTGTTCGGGTGGGAATGATGAATCCTGATCATGCGATGGAGATGCTGGATGAGCTTGTTGAAGCCTACAGAGACGAGAAGGTCTTCAAGTTTCTGCATCTGCCGATCCAAAGCGGGGACGATGAGGTTCTTGAGCTCATGAATCGGCGCTATAGTGTAGAAGACTTCAGAGCGGTTGTTCAGGCTTTCCGAAAGAAGATTCCAAGATTGACTCTGTCGACGGATGTTATCTGCGGTTTTCCCGGGGAGAGCAGAGAGGCTTTTGGGCGGACAAAGAAACTCCTAGCAGAGGTCCAGCCTGACATTGTTAATGTGTCAAAGTTTTTTTCTAGACCCCGCACTCAAGCAGAGAAGATGGTTGCTCTTCCTCCAGAAGAGGTGAAGAGGAGGAGTGGGGAGTTGGCGGAGTTGTCTAGGAGGATTTCTTTTGGTAAGAACAGGGCGTGGATTGGCTGGGAGGGAACAGTCTTGTTTGATGAGAGTGGTAAGGGGGAGTCTTGGATGGGACGAAATTTCGCTTACAAGCCTGTTGTGGTTAAGGGTGGAGAGTCTTTGGTTGGAAGGTTTGTTCAGGTTCGGGTGGTTAATGCTCTCTCATCTTATCTTGAAGCCGAGCTTGTGTGAAGAGGTTTTAGCCTCCGCCCACCGGAGGAAGAATTGCTATGGTGTCTCCTTGTTTCAGTTCCGTGTCGAAGCCTTGCAGAACGTTGATGTTTTTTCCGTTTACGAGAAATGAGAGGAAATCCTGCACCTTTCCCTTCTTGTTGTAGATGTATTCTGTGAATTTGTTGCCATATTTTTCAGAAAGCAGAGTCAGCAGTTCCTCAACAGTGATGACGTTCTGCAACTGGATTTCTTCTGCTTTCTTGCCTGTTATCTCCCGCAAAGAAGTGAAGAACTTGATTTCGACTTTCATTTGTTTTCTATTCCTATTTTTTCGGGGCGGAATTTATTCTATTCTATATCATTAATTAGAGATGTTCGATTAAACTTAAATAGCGCCACAAATTCTCAGATTAGCGGCACCACTCCGATTGTTGATTGAGCCGCCGTAGCTCAGTTCGGTAGAGCAACGGGCTGTTAACTCGTGGGTCGAAGGTTCGAGTCCTTCCGGCGGCGCCACCCATTTCTTGATGTTAGCTGTCTTCTTTGTCCTCTGTGTTTTCTTCGGTTATTCTACGTGGTCCAGCGTCCTTTGGTTTTCTCAGCTCCAGTATTGTTGGCAACAGGAGGACAATTATGAATGAGGCTATGATTATGACCAAAAATATTAACAGATAATGTGTTGTCGTGAAATTCGCGAACAAGACGTTCTTATTTTATCGGCTATCTGCACATATAATGCTTTCCAAGAGGAAACTTGGGGGTTGTACATTGTCTTTCAGAGAAAAACTGCTAATTACTGTTGGAGAGTAGTTTTAGTTTCGGTTTGCTCTCTACTCTACTTGGATACGCTACGTCAGAAGTAATAAATTTGATATCTAATTTCTTCTCATTGGTGATTGAAATGCAACCTCAAGGCCCATTTTGCCAGAGTTGTTCTATGCCACTAAGCCAACCAGAGCTTTTTGGAACTGAAAAAGATGGCTCAAAGAACCAGAAATACTGTATCTATTGTTACAAGGATGGAGAATTCACTCTGCCCGAAGCTACAATGGAAGAAATGATAGAAATCTCCGCTAAAGGCTGGTCAGAACAAGCTCCAGACATGAGCTATGAACAAGCAAAAGCTTTCCTGCAACAGTGCATACCCAATCTTGAAAGATGGCGTAAATAATCTAGATTTTTTAATGTGGATTACTTCACACCATTATTTTTTTCTAATTCCCTTTCGGTGTTAAAGTTTGGGTTTCAGCGTTGTCTGCGTCCAAGACTCTCATGTTGGGCTTTCACGGATTTGTATTGCTGCCGTTAATTCAGCGAACATCTCCTTTTTGGCTTTGCATATTGGACAGACATACGGCGGTTCTTCGCGGAAGCAGACGTAGCCGCATTGTCTGCAATAATACAGTTTCATTTTGGGTGCAGAAGGTTTCTCGGATTCCTTTGTGTCTTCTTGTGTTTTCTCTGTTGGGGTTTCAGGCGAATCGGTGTATGATCTCATCTGCTTTTCCACAGGTCTCCGCTCTGGGATGGGCTCTATAGGCGTTTTTCCCTCGTGTACATCTTTTCTGACGTATAATGCGCAGTAGCAAAACCCGTAATCTTCCACGTCTGGGTCCCGGTAGTCGCATGGACAGATTATGTCCCTGTCAAACTCGATTCTTCCACTGGCTAATCTGCATGGACAGGATGGGTAGCCGTACCGTTCCTCATTTTTTTGCAGTCCTTCTAGAAGGTCCTGCAGAAGCTCTTTGTCTGATGTTAGAAAGTAGCCGTGGGTTTTGGCGTCGTTCTCAGCTTTTTGATGAACCTTTTCCAAGGTTGTCAAAGCTCCAGAACCTCTCTTATTTCTTCTCTGGAGGGTCCTGTCAGCAAGATTTCGTTGTCTATGATTATGGTTGGGTAGGCAAGTCGTCCTTTCCTGCTCAGAATGTCTTTGGTTACTTCCTTTTTGTCTTCTCTGCTGGAAAGGTCTATGTCGATGTATTCGTATTCGACGTCCAAGTCTTTCAGTGTTTGCTTTGTTCGTTTGCACCATCCGCAAGTGCTTATGGCGTACAGGAGAACTTTATGTTTTTTGTTGTTGCCTTCAACCTTTATTTTCTGCATCTTAATCCATGTAATACCCTTATCGCAGCATGATTTAAGCATTGATACGCGCGTGTTCTTCTGCTATTTGATGAGCCGTTTCTTCATCAGGTTTATGGAATGGGTTAAGTTCAGAAAGGTTTTAGTTCCAACAACCCGAAAATAAGAGCTAGTTAAAGAGGAAAGGAATATGACTATAGAGGGATTCATCGATTATAAGCGTAGAGAGTTCTGTAACGATGTGAACTGTCCTGTGCAGGTTGAACTGAACAAGCTGCCCGCAGGCTCAGAAGAGTATGAACAAGTCAGAAAAACATGCAAAACAGATTGCAGGTACACTACATACCAGTTTCATCATTGGCTCATAGAGAAAGGCTATTTAATTGTAAGACCAAAGGATGAGGGAGGAAAATAGAGATGGATTGGGGAATACAAAACAGATTAAACAGGCTCATACAGAAAGATGGAAAAGCCCTGTTTCTGCCCGTTGACCACGGATATTTTCAGGGTCCAACCCGTAAACTGGAGAAACCCGGAGAAACCATAAAACCGCTGATTCCATACGCAGACGCCATAATGATGACCCGAGGCGTGCTCAGAAACTGCGTAGACCCAGCAATCGAAAAACCCATAATTTTGAGGGTTTCTGGCGGCAACAGCGTTGTAGGAGACGACCTCTCCAATGAAGAATGGAACACATCAATTAACGAGATTCTTAGGCTTAATGCCACCGCAGTCTCCATGAGCATCTACGTTGGCGGCAAACATGAACATCAGACTTTGAAGAGTTTCTCGCAGCTTGTTGACCAATGTGAAGACTATGGAATACCCACCATGGCAGTAACGGCAGTAGGCAGAGAACTGGAAAAGCGTACAGCCAGATACTTGGGACTATGTTCCAGAATAGCGGCTGAGCTGGGCGCACGAGTAGTCAAAACATACTACTGTGAAGAAGACTTTGACAAGGTTGTTAACGGCTGTCCCGTGCCCGTGGTGATTGCGGGAGGACCCAAAGTTGACACAGCCCTTGAAGTGTTTGAGTTCGTTTATGACGGACTACAGTGTGGAGCAGTAGGCGTGAACCTTGGCAGAAACATTTGGCAGCACCAGTATCCGGTGGCGATGATACGGGCGATACGAGGAATAATCCACGACAACCTTACGCCCAAAGAAGCACAACAGATGTTTGAAGAAGTGAAAGCGGGAAAAGCCTAGGCTTAACTCCCACCTTTTTTGGTGAGCCAATGCTCGTAGCAGTTTATTACAACAACAATGACGTGCGAGTAGAGGAAGCGCCGAAACCCGAGATTGGCTCCGACGAATTTCTGCTGAAGGTTATGGCAAGCGGCATATGCGGAACCGACGTGGTGGAATGGTACAGGCTACCTAAAGCGCCACGAGTACTGGGGCACGAAGCTGTAGGTGTAATAGATGAAGTGGGAGACGACGTAACCAAATACAAGGTTGGAGACCGCGTCTTCGTCTCACATCATGTGCCCTGCAACCAATGTTGCTACTGCCAAAAAGATTCCCACACAGCCTGCGAAACCCTTCACACAACAAACTACTATCCAGGCGGCTTCTCCCAATACATTCGCGTGCCGAAAATCAATGTGGAAACTGGAGTCTACAAGCTGCCAGACACCATGTCATATGAGGAAGGAACCTTCATCGAACCCTTGGCATGCACAGTCAGGGGACAAAGATTGGTGGACATCAACAAGTGTGACACGGTTCTGGTAATTGGGAGCGGAATGGCTGGAATACTCCATATACAATTATCGAAAATAAAGGGAGTTAAGAAGGTTTTTGCGGCTGACATAAACCCTGACCGACTGAAGTTGGCTGAAAAGTTTGGGGCAGACCATGTAATAGATGCCAAGGGAGACCTGCCGCATCAACTGAAGGAACTCAACAACGGAAGAGGGGTAGACAAGGTGTTAGTGTGCACGGGCGCAACACAGGCAGCCTTAACTGCCCTAGACTGTGTTGACAGGGGAGGAACAATCCTCTTTTTTGCTGTTCCAGACCCCACAATCAAGATTCCGATACCCATAACAGACTTCTGGAGAAACGAAACAACAATACGAACTTCCTATGGCGCAGCCCCCAGAGACTTAGAGGAAGCCCTAAGGATTCTAGCCCAAAAACAAGTCAACGTAAAAGACATGATCACCCACAGACTAGACATCCGAGACACAGCAGAAGGATTCAGGCTAGTCGCAGAAGCAGGAAAATCGTTGAAAGTAATAATCGAGCCAAACAGAAGTTAGCAGACCACCAAAACAGGCTCAGGCAAACGAATGTGATTAGATGAAAGAAGGAAAAATAAGATTCAACATCAGTTTTGTTTCTGATCAAGTTCCCAGAGACCCCAAAATTGAGGAGCTGGAAGAATGGTGTGAAAGATTCCAGAGAAACGGTTTAACTCCGGAGTTTGAGGGAAATTACACAGGCAACTTGAGCTTCAGGTGCAGGAAAGGGTTCGTGATAACGGCGTCTGGGCTGAAAAGCAAACAGAACCTGAGCAACGACTGTTTTGTTTACGTGAAAAGTTACGACGAACACAGCAACACAGTCTATGTTGAGGGAAGAAGGCAGCCCTCCTCAGAAGCGGTAATGCATTACCTAATCTACAAGACACGCAAAGAAGTGAATGCAGTGTTTCATGGGCACAATGATGTAATCATGATGAACGCTGAAAAACTGGGGTTGACGGTAACAGAAAGGGAGCACGAATCTGGTACAACAGAGTTGGCGAAGGAGGTACTGAAGGCTCTAGAAAACAAGAATCTGGTTGTCTTAAGGAATCATGGTTTTGTTTCTGTGGGCAAAACAATGGAAGAGGCTGGCGAACTGGCTTTGGCTACCTTGAAGCGAAGCAAAACAGCAAACGTGGCAACATTCCGCAATTAATTGCAGATACATCCTTGTGTAGAAAGGATTTTTAACGGTAAACACAGTTTAGGGAGTTGTTATTGTGAGGGCTACTGGATGGTTAAGTATGTTTTTGTAACTGGCGGGGTGCTTTCCTCTGTGGGTAAAGGAATTGTCACTTCTTCTATAGGTAAGATGCTTCAGGTCAGAGGCTTCGACGCTACGGTCATAAAGGTTGATCCCTACGTGAACGTTGACGCCGGAACCATGAACCCCTACATCCACGGGGAGGTCTTCGTCACAGAGGACGGCGGCGAAACAGACCTCGACATGGGAGGATACGAAAGATTCCTGAACATTAACCTGCCAAAAGAAAACAACATAACAACCGGCCAAATCTACCAGACCGTTATCGACAGCGAACGGCGAGGCGACTTTCTGGGCAGATGCGTCCAAATAATCCCCCACGTCACAAACGAGATTAAACGACGCATCCGCATGGTTTCAGGACAATCAAAAAGCGGCATTGTCCTCACAGAACTGGGAGGAACAGTCGGCGACATAGAGGGGCAGCCCTTCCTAGAGGCGATACGCCAGATGCGGCTGGAAGAAGGCTTCGACAACATCCTCTACGTTCACCTTGCTCTTGTTCCTATTTTGGATGTCACGGGTGAAATGAAAACCAAACCCCTTCAGCACAGCGTCAACGAACTGCGAAGAATAGGTATCCAGCCGGATGCCATCGTGGCAAGATGTAGAGAGATGATCGACAAGGAGACCCTTCGGAAAGTAGCGCTCTTCGGCACCATCCCACAGGAAGCGGTGTTCTGCTCCTATGATGTTTCCTCCATCTACAAGGTTCCCCTGATCTTGGATGAACAGGGCATGGGCGATTACGTTTGCAGACGGTTGGGGCTACCAAAAAAGACTCCCAAGTGGAGCGAATGGAGAAAATTTGTGGACTCCTTCGAAAACCCCAAGCATGAAGTTAAGGTAGCGTTGATCGGCAAATACGCTGGCTTAGTTGACAGTTACGTGAGCATGAATGAGGCTTTCAGGCACGCCGGTGCAGCTTGCCAGACAAAAGTTCTGATAAACTACATTGAGGCAGAGAAACTAGAAAACAACTCAAACGGACTGAGGCTTCTGGAGGGTCATGACGGCGTCTTTATTCCTTACGGTTTTGGTCCCCGAGGAACAGAAGGAAAAATCAGGGGCATCCAGTTTGCCCGCGAAAACAACGTTCCATTTCTGGGCGTCTGCTACGGATTCCAGTTGGCAGTTGTCGAGTTTGCCCGTCACGTTTGCGGCTTTGAGGGAGCCAACAGCACCGAAATAAATCCGGATACACCTCATCCTGTAATTGATTTGATGCCTGAGCAACGGACTGTGAACAACAAGGGCGGGACGATGCGTTTGGGCGCCCATAAGGTTGCGGTGAAGAAGAACACTTTGGCTTACACGTTGTATGGTGTTGATGAACTGTTTAAGCGTCACCGTCACAGATGGGAAGTTAACCCCGACTACTGGAGTGCCCTAGAAAAGAAGGGGATGGTGTTTTCGGGAAACAGCCGCGACGGCAGACGAAAGGAAATTCTAGAGCTTCCGAGCAGATTCTTCTTTTTTGCCTCCCAGTTCCACGGCGAATTTACGAGCAGACCCACTAAACCGGAACCAGAATATTACGGCTTCATTAAAGCATGCTTAGACAAGAAACTGGGAAAAACAAAACCAAAATTCTAAGAACAGAGCACATAGTCACTGAATTTTGTCTTTCCGACAGGTTGGGAATTCAGAGTTTAACTTGTGTTCTCTTGATTGATTGGAACCAAGCAAAAGATAATATGCAGAAGCGGCTACTTGGCTGTATTCATGACGGGCGCGGAAGCTGATGGTTACCGAAAACGGGTTGAAACTGAAGAAAACGGTTCCTTTTCTGCTGCTGGGTGTTCTGATTTTCGTAGCCTATCTCCATTTCTTCGTTGGCATCCCCGAAATCCTCGCCATAATCCAGCATGTAGACATCTTCTATTACGGTCTTGCAGTCGCGATTCTCCCATTGAACATGGCTATAAACTCTCTGACTTGGCAGTGTTTTCTCCGCCCCCTCTCTGTGAGAGTTCCCTTTCGGAAAACTTTCTTGTTCACGTGGATAGGCTTCTTTGTTGATCTTTTGGTGCCAGCGGAGTCTATCAGCGGAGACGCAACCAAGGCTTACTTGATGATCAAGGAGTCGGATGAAAACGGAGGGAAAGTTTTGGCGTCGGTTGTGAGCCACAGAATTCTGCTCATGGTGACGGCTACGGTCAGTTTGATCGTCAGCTTCGTTTGGCTTTTCGTCCTGAAAATCGAGGTTCCTGTTCTTGTTTCAGGTCTAGTTTTGCTCGTAATCGTTGGTACCACCATTTCGCTGTTCTTCATAGCTCTTTTCAGCCTAAAAGAAAAGCTGGCACAGAGATTACTTGACGCTTCACTGCGTTTTGTAGCCTTTGTCACAAGGGGACGCTTGAACATTAACCGCCTAAGAGCAACCGCAGTAAAAGCGTTAACTGCTTTTCATGATTCCATCAACGTATTACGCAGAAACCCGCGAAGTCTGGTTCTGCCAATACTTCTTTCGTTGATTAGCTGGTTCTTCAGTGTCCTCCTGTCTTACCTTGTATTCGTTTCCCTCGGTCAGCACGTTGATTTTGCCATAATAGTGGTTGTTCACTCCGTCAGCATAAACATTCAGTCTATTCCCCTCGGAATACCCGGAGAAGTAGGCGTTGTGGATACAGCTATGACCTGGCTTTTCACTCTGCTTGCCGTAGAATCTGCTGTTGCTGCAGCGGCGACTGTGCTTATACGGCTTTTGTGGGTGTGGCTCAGAATCGGCATAGGACTTGTGGCTGTCCAATGGATAGACCTAAAAGACTTGGCAGAAAATCTGCGCCAAGACCTCTTCTGAACAAGCTCCAAGAAAAGAGGAGGCTAAGTTTTGGCTGATTTTGCAAGTGCCTTCCAGAGGTGGTCGTTGACGGGTCTGACAAGCGCGTTTTTTTCTCCGGCTTTGGTGACCAAGTTTCTTCCCAGCTCAGGCTCTGTTACTTCACCTATTATCGAGGATTGAACTCCACTCTTCGATAAACTGCTGATTATCTCTTCTGTCTTCGATTCTTTAGCCACGATGAGAAGCGACCCGGAGCTTATGAGCTGGAGAGGGTCAACGTCAAAATGTGCACATATTTTACGCGTCTCTTCAGGAACCAAAATCTCCTTCTCGTGAACGTCGAAGCCGACGTTTGCTGCGTCAGCCAGCTCATGTAATCCCCCGGCCACGCCTCCCTCGGTTGGGTCGTGCATTGCTGAGACTCCTCCGGTTCCGAAGGCTGTGAGCGCGTCTTTTACTACGCTGATTTTTTCGAAGAAATTCTCTGCTTGGTCCAGGAAGTTTTCGTCGAAGACCTTTAGAAGGTCTGCTCGTCGGTCTGAAGCCAGTATGGCTGTTCCCTCTATTCCTGTCCCCTTTGTTAAAATTATTTGGTCGCCTATTCTTGCTCCGCCGCAGGTCACGTACTTCCCTTCCTCGGCAACGCCTATGGCGCATCCAGTTACTATGGGGTGCTCTATGCCCGGGGTAACTTCGCAGTGCCCCCCCACTATGGCAACGTCCAGTTGACGTGCAGCCTTGTCCATCTGCGTGCAAATCTTCTCTACGAGTTCGGCTGTCGAGTTTTTGGGTAACAGTATAATGGAGTTGAACCACCTGGGCTGAACACCACGGGTCGCCACATCGTTCGCGCTTACATGCACGGCTAACCATCCCAGCCACTTTTCTGCTCCAGTTATGGGGTCTGAAGACACTGCTAAGAGCTTGTTTCCAGCTTGGATTATGGCTGCGTCTTCGCCTATGGATGGACTGAGAATCACATCGTCTCGTTTGGCGCCTAAGTTTTTGAAAACTATCTCCTGCAAAACTTTGGTTGGAACCTTACCGGGCAAGAAACTCATAACACATTCCCGTCCATTCTATACTTCAGAGGCGCCATAAAAAGGATTAACATGGAAGGGGCACATCAGGAATATACGTCAAGGAAGTTATTGCCAAATACCCAGAAATGCAGCCAATACCCTGACAACAAAAAAAGCCCAAAACAAACAAAAACAACTAATCTTTCTTTGGTATAGAGCGTTTCATGTTTACGAACTTGTAAGCTATCGGAGAATAAATTGCTGCAACAACAAGCAGGATCGTTCCCAGCACCATTATTCCTCGAGCGATATCGTTGGAAATCCACTGGACTAGGAATTTGAGGACATCCGGCAACACGTCTGCAAAATAGGCAAATTCGAAAGGAAAGATTACCAAGAGCCAAACAACGCTAATTGTGATAAAAAGGATGCCACCAAAAACGTCGAAAAGACGAGAAAGGAGCCTTTGACCAAATATTCCGTCCAAGCTACCTGTAATAATCCAAGCAACTAGAGAGCCATAAAGCAGGAACATCTCCACTATTCCGAATTTTGGAGTGAAAAAACCTGTTGACCCCATCTGATGAGAAACAAAATACACCATCACCAAAACGCTAGCAACAACTAAAACAATGCCCGTAACACGTTCATTATTTGGGATACCTTTATCGGCTTCTGCCTTAGCTCTAGAAAACCAGCCTTCTTGAGATTCTGTCTGATTCAAACCGCTTTCATCCTTTACTATTGTAGTTTCTGTTTCAGGTTCTGAGCAAACTTTTCTGCCTTTTTGAGGTCTTTGGCGTTTGGTCTGCCCCGGTTCATTCCGCCAAAATATTTCATGAAACTGTTGGTGTTGAAGCCTTTACATTGAAATTCGTCAACTATCACGTAACCTTTGGATTCCAGTTTTTCCCTAAGAGTTGAGTGGTCTTTGCCCCGTTTTTTGTCACTTGACAATCCAGCGGTTGAAAAAATAAAGGCGTTTTTGTTGTTTACCTTTGGCAGTCTATCGGCGAAGTCAAGCAATGGCTTGTAGTGTTTTGCACTGTCTATCCCTGCTCCAAAACCCACCAAATCATATTCTTGAGGCTCCTCAGGATCTGTTTGCTGAGGAGTTTTAATCGGTGCATCAAGAACTTTGGCGAAAACCTCAGCAACTTTCTCAGTGTTCATATGATGATACGAATACACTACCAATAAAGTCCTCATTTACAACACAATATCATATTTTGTCCAGTTCTACAGTTATAACTACTTGCACGCCTTTCGGTTTAGTGGGCAAAATAATTGTTAGCTTCCAAGATTACGTTAAACAAAGCTGAGGTATTTTTGGTAGCCCGGGGGAGATTCGAACTCCCGTCAGAGGCTCCAAAGGCCTCCATGATTGCCGCTACACTACCGGGCTAAACAGTGTTCTCTAACCTATGTTCTCTGCTATATTTTTCCTCTTTAATATTACCTTAACTGTCAACGCATGATTCTGTGAAGAGGCAACGAACCAAAAATTCACGTTTGTTTTCTGTTAGTCAGCAGAGACGAACCCTATTTTACATTGATTTACAGGGTTGAGAAAAGCTTGCTGGAAACAGGGGATGTCACGCTTATTCTGTTTCGCTTTCTTCCTCTTCTTCTGCCGCTTCTTCTTTTGCTTCTCCGATTACTTCTGCTTCTGCGAATCGTCTGCCGATTTTAGTTACCTTTATTCGCAGCTTGTCTCCAGGTTTGGTGTTAGGAACGAAAACCACTAGCCCCTCGATTTTGGTTATTCCTTCCCCTCGGCGGCTGGTCTCCTGAATTTCTACATCATACTCTTTTCCGATCTCAACCGGCTTAGGAAAATCTTGGTCAAATCCTCTTCTTTCGTATGGCATCTAAGTATCCTCGCTCATTCAATCTACAAAATGGTTTACAGGACCGTTAGTGATCCGTATTTTCCCGAGTTAAGCTGAAGCTCTCCCCTAAAGGATTTAATGTATCCATTCTCGATTCTCACGCGATCATCCACGTTAACTTGTTCAGTCTGGTCGTTCCACAGGGTCAAGGTTATGGTGCCCGTCTCATCCTCTATTGTCGCATCAGCGACTCTGTAGGTTTCGTTGGTGTATCTGGAACGAACTTCGCGGGTTTCCGATTTCTGGATAACCTTTGCTTCAATGTCCACTTTCCGCATTCCGTCTCTCAATTCATTAATTTTCAAATCTTTCGTCCTCTCGTCTTGTCAAACGCCGCCAAAATGAACCAGCCCGTCACATAACGATTTGCTCCGTTTTGTTGGCGAAATCAAAGGAGATTAACGTCAAATATAAGCTTTACCACCTCACATCCGAAACACTCTACAGAACTTAAAGTCATCATCGACGCCAAAAACCGCTCAGTTCTTCACTGTTCCGTGTGCGAAAAACAGGCTTAACAGCCTTCTCTTCATCAACCGATAAACAGCCGCAGAACAAATCTTACAGCGAAGGCAACCGCAGCTATTGTTGCAGCTTTTCCCCAAGTAGTGTTCTTCATGAGCCGTATCACCACGGCGCTGAGGGCAGCTATCCAAATCTCTCCTGCCCACAGAATCAATGTACCCGCCTGGTAGGCTAGGTTAGGTAACCACACCTCGTTGAAAACAGCGATTTGCAGGTCATAATCTAGAGGCAGACTCACAACAGGGAGAGAAGAGAATGCCAACGCACTTACCAGAGTGTAAACAGCAACAACTATGAATGCGTGTCCGATGATGACGAAGAGCACGTTCCATCGACCTAACTCTTCTCCGAAAAGTTTTGCGATTATAATCACAACGCCAGCCCACAATATCCAATTCATAGCAATCGAAAACGCAGACGAAACAAAAAGAGAGAACATTGCTACACTGAATCCTAAAGCTTCGATTGGCGAAACATAATTTCTGAAAAATAAACCATCAACATTCATTGTCAGGTTCGCCGAATCCAACCAAACTAGATTAAATTCTATTCCTGTTATGTTTTGCCAATCCGGGGAGTTAGTTGAAGACCACTCCTGATCTGATCCGACTTTGAGTGTTGCGTTTGTCCATTCTCCGCTTGAACTCGAAAACTCGGTTATTGTCGATTCAAAGTAGCTGTCTTCGCTGCCGGAGAACAATCTGAGGGTTCCTGAACTTGGAACCGTTTCAGCCTCATTGACCCACTTGATCCAGAAGAACATTTCATTGTAACCTTTTTCTCCTGAACAGTTGATGGAATCAAACTCAGCGACATTCAGCCAGATGCTTGTTGCGTTTGGGGCGGAAGAGGTAACGCTGCTGTTTCCCATTTTATGATCGGCAGCGTCTAGGGAAGGCAACCCGTTGGAGACCCAGCTGTGCGAATTTGTCAGTGCCTCAGTCCAGTTATCGTTTTGTGGTGCCCTGTTTTCGTACAGTTGCCTCGAATTATAGACAAACTGGAAAACTACAGTTGAAGCTATTACCAGCAATAAAATCAAGAGGACTCCTTTGAAGTCTGGTTTTTCGATTATTTTTTTGAAAGCTTTAACCGGAGAATACAGAACCTCGACTATTTCCCGACCAACCAACTTCAGCATTCTCCACAACAGTATATTGTCTATTCTTTTGCGTTTCTGATTAGATAAAAGTGTTCTCTAACCACCTAATAACTGTTAACATCAAAGGGTTCATCACTCAAACTCGTTGATGCCCCATGAAGTTAGTTTCCGTTAGGTTAGTTTTAACGCGAAGAAAATGACCGTGAGGATCAGACCTACAAACAACATTTTTACTCCATGAAACAGCATATTTCGGCTGGATATTCTTCCCAGAAGCACCCCCAGCAGGAACATTATTGACAAAGCCAAGCCCACGGAGATTTGGATCGCCAAACTAACCGAGAACATCCCATTGATTGAAAGAAAAAAAGGTATCAAGCAGATTCCCCCTGTCAGGGCTGGAGCACCGCCGCCTATTATTGCTGCCCATAGAGAGGCGAAACGGTTGGCTTTACCTACTACGCTGTTCTTTAGTTCTGTGAGCATCGACTTTTCTAAACTGTTAAGCTTTTTTGTTCCTTCAGCCTCCTCAGCCATGTATGAACCGGCAAAGCCTGACAAACCCATGGCTAATGTTGCGCCTAAACCTGACCATATAACCCAAAGTTCGTCTGGGATACCCACCACGTATGCGCCTACGACTACACCTAGAACAGTGGTGGCTCCGTCAAAAGCGTTCATTATAAAGTATCTTCGGCTTATCGGCGCAACTCCACTGATTCTTATGTAATTTTTTATCTGATCAAGAAATTTCATGAAGTCTTACACGTCTCACATTCTAGCGGAACTGTCTTGAGGTGTTCTTACCTCTTCGACAATCCGTTTTCCAGCAGCAACCTCATCAACGGAGTGAATAGTAGCCCCAAATTCTTCCAGCTTCTTCTTGATATCCTCAAAACTTATCTCGGTTCCAGCGACAATGACCTTCGCGTTTTCGACTTGCTGGTCTATCTCGTTTATAATTATGTTTACGCCTTCCACTCCTTCTAGGTGGCTGAGAGCTTCAGAAACTTCAACAACACTGGGTTTATGCGGCTTCAAGACATCTAGTACAAGTCTTCGTATCATCTTAGAACGACGACCATATAGTCCTAGCGCGTATATTTAACTATTCCTCTAGGCGGTTCTGTCAAGTTCTCGTCACTTCTTCAAAGATTCAGCGTTTTCCTCGTTTGAACTCTTGACTCCAATTATGGCTGTTTCTTGCTTTTTCAGATCAGCAGATGGCTTCTCTCCAGTTTCACCCATCTTTTTCTCTATCGTGGAAATCAGGTCCAAGCGAATCTTTTTGATGGCTTTTCTTTGGTCTGCTAGAATGGCTAACGTTTCTTTGTTAGCTTCTTCGAGTTCTGATTTGATGTTGCCGAAAAATTTCTGATTTACCTTTTTGCTGTATTCTATCTGGTCAGCCGTCTCAGTTATTGAGGCTTCTTGGGCTTCCCTGAGGGCAGCCAAGTTTCCCCCTACTTTCAGGAACATCTTGACGAGTTCAGAGTCAAGTGGTTGTTTACGGTATATGATTATGCAGGTGATGCCTAGAAGAATGAAGGTCGCAGCTACAGATATCCACAAGTAGGTCTCTACGCTGAGACCGCCAAGTATACCTAGGATGTAAGGCCTTACAACGGCACCCGCCCCCTCGTTTATCAATAGGACTGCCATAGCAAAAGAACACATGATCGCTAGGAAGGTTGCGAAGACAGATATCCACACACATATTGCTCTTTTTGCGACCATTAATGTACACCTCGCTTTTGCCCTAATTTTGTTATCATGAAAGATTGCTTCTGAGAGTTGTTTCGTGGGTTTGCTTTGAAAGCGTTATGAAAGCAGAATGCGTATTGTAAATCCAGATGTTTCTAAGTCCATTTTTGGGTCCGCGTGCCTCTTCGATAGCACACATGCATCACATGCGAACATTTGATAAACGTTATCGCGTGGCAGATGAACAAAAATGCAGACAAAAAAGCCTTCACAGCCCGTGCTTAAGCCGTCTATAAGTAGTGTAATTCACATATTCCAAGTTCTCGTTTTCAACCTGATGGTGAACCGTAAACTTCTGCCGCTGCCTCTTCTCCACTATCTGACTGGTTGTAACAAAGGAGTAGGCGTCGCTTCCAGCCCCAGAGCCGTAACTGACAAGCACCACCCGTTCATCTGGTTTAGCAACATCTAGAACAGCCGCCAAACCGATAGGGGAAGAGCCAGAATATATGTTGCCGAACTTGGCAACCTTTAGGCTAGGCTCATACTGCTCCTCTTTGAATCCTAGTTGGCGCGCAACTTTAACGGGAAAACCGATGTTTGGCTGGTGGGGGACAAAGTAATCTACATCTTCCATTTGGAGGTTCAGTTGCTCCATGAGTGTCCTGCAAGCTTTTAGGACATGTTTGAAGTACGCGGGCTCACCAGTGAATCGTCCTCCGTGTCTGGGGTAAGGCTGTAGGTCTCTTCTCCAGAAGTCCGGTGTGTCTGAGGTGCAGGAGTACCACCCTTCGATTTCGGCTATAACATCCTGCATGCCAAAGATGAAGGCGGAGCCCCCGAAACCCACAAAATGATCCAGTTCTCCTCCAATTTCGTTTCTGGGTGCAGCTTGAGCGTTGTCTGCGCCTATGGCCATGGCGTAGGCTGTGTTAGTTTTTGGGTAATACACTAAAGCCGATGCGTCCTTGAACATGCTTGTGGCTGCTTTGCATGCAAACTCGGTGTCGATAGCATCCACACTTTGGACCCCATCCATTTTTTCTTCTTTACCAAGCTTCAGAACCTGAGCTACTTTGGAGGCGATGGGGTTAACAGCATATGGGTTTGATTCTGAGCCGACGTAAACCTTGCCGATGAGAGACCTGTCTACTCCAGAATGAATCAAAGCCATTTTTCCGGCTTCCACTGCCGCGGTGACAGCGTCTTCGTCGATGAAGGGCACAGACCTTTCCATAGCTCCCTCTTTGATCCGGAATTTTGAGGTGTAAACTCCGTAGCCAACTATTCCCGGCGTCTCATACTCTTTCTTGGGTTTCTTTATTTCGTATTTCTGATATGGATAGTATCCATCCGCAACCGTGAAGGCAAGGGAGATGGTTGGAATGATGTCGCTTTCTCCTACGGCGTATCTTCTTCTGAACCGTGGAACAACGTTTTTTCCATCAAAACAGGAGAGGTCGGTTTCTCCATCTTCAATCAGGATGTCGGTTAGTCTTCCTGGAACTCTAGTTTTTCCGTTGTGGAATGCGACAATTCCGTAAATATATGAGCCCATCTTGACGAATCTGTTAGTGGGTTGGCTAACGAGAGTGGAGGCTTCCAAGTTACCCTGCTCATAGAAGAAGTCTATGTCCTTCATTTTTCCGAAGCTTTTTCTTCCGCACTTACCGCAGTAATTTTTGCCTCGGAAATACTCTTTTCCGCAGAAAGTACACTGGCTAGCTTTCAGTCTGTCCCCTATGTAGGAGACCCTCCTTTCGATGGGTTCGCTGCTCATCCTTGAGTCCTCCCCAAAATGTTTATGTAAGCTTTTGTGCCGAACCCCTCCAACTCTGAGACACAACCCAGTTTAGGCGGCTCTCCGTTCACTTCCACCTGCCGGCTCTCAGCTTCTCCCCTTAACTGCTTAACAACCTCAAAGATTTGTGCCCCACCAGTGGCTCCCAAGGGATTCCCGTCAGCCTTGAGACCCCCATTCAAGTTTACGAAGAGCTTTCTCCCCTCGATTTCGTAGAAACCACAAGACTCTTCACAGCTTTTGTAGATGTCAAGCCAAGCTTTTCCTCTTTTAGAGAAGCCCAAGTCTTCTAGAGATATCATCTCCAAGAGTGTGGATTGATCATAGAACTCGGCTATCTGGATGTCGCTTATGTCAACTTTAGCCTGCTGGAGAGCAGAATGCATAGCTAAGGTGCTGGCGGTGAATCCGGTTCTGTCCTCTCGTGAGGGAAAGGTGATGTAATCGGTGGCTGAAGAGGAGCTTAGAACGTAAACAGGAGTATCCGAACAGCGCTTGGCTGCCTCTGGACTTGTCAGAATCAATGCTGATGCTCCGTCAGAGATGGGGGCAAAGTCAAAGAGCCCCAAGGACTTGCAAGATTTTTTCCGTGCCTTCAGGACATTGTCCACTGTTATGGCGCGGTTGTATTGGGCAAGGGGGTTTTTGGTGGCGTTTTGGTGGTTTTTGACGGATATCTTAGCCAGAGCCAAGTAGAGTTTTTCGAGATGCTCTCCTGAGATTCCATATTTTTTGATGTAACACTTGAGAAGAAGTTCGTGGTTTGCTTCGGGTGTGCATCCTGCGTAGTAGCTCCACGGGTCTTCTAGGAGCATGAGGTCGTCTCTGATTTTGTCCCAGCGGTCAGTCATCTTTTCCATCCCGCCCACTAGGACAATGTCGTATTTTCCTGATTGAACTCCGTGGCAGGCATTCAGAAAGGCGGAGCTGAAGGACCTTGTTTTTTCCATGGGAACATGAAGCTCCAGAAGCTCAGAGAAGAAGCCTTCTTCTAATCCGATTTTGTTTGTGACCTGAAGGAAATAGTCTGAAAGGTAGCATGCATCCAAATCTTTTCGTGTTATGCCCGCAGAATCCAGCGCCTGAAGTCCAGCCTCATCTATCAGAGATTCTGGGGCTCTCTCGTAATGTTCGCCAAACTTTGTTCTGCCAACACCTATGATGGCAGGGTTTTGTAATTTCATAAATTTGACGTCCTCTTAACTGGGATTCTATTTCTGGAAGCACCCTCCTTTAAAGAGTTACCCTTTTCCGAGGCTTGGAAAAAGGGTTTTTATGTTGAAGTTTGGCGCTGAATCAACGTTGTAAATAGCTATTTTTATGTGATAAAAGCAAAAAAGGGCTAACAAATCTTTATTTGTAAGCCTGCGGTATTCGTAGGATATCTGGTGATTTCATATGTTGGCTGCGTCCCTTGCCGCCCTCATGTTGGATACGTTGCTTGAGCCGTCTGGACTGACTGAGGTTCTTTTTTTCGTAATCTCTTTTGCCATAATCTTTGCTGTTCTGTCTGTCGTCTTTTATCTTGCAGGCAATGTTGTGGTTGGAAGACGAAGAGCCGAATTCAAGGATGCCTTTGCAATTTCTGTTCTGGGAACCCTTGTTTTGATTGTCTGCCTCTCGGTTTTCAGATTAGAGGTCGCGATGGTTCTCTCTCTAGTCGCTTGGCTGCTTTTAGTTAGACATTACTATGAAACGGGAATTTTAGGGTCCATCGCCGTGGGATTAATGTCAGTGATCGTCGCAGCAGTCATTCTATTTGTTTTGAACATGCTCCTAGGGTATTCGGCAGTGCTTTTCAGGTGGTTACCTTTTTTTATCTTGACAGTTTTGAAGCAGTGAGGAGCTGAAGCATTGGACCCGAAGAAAAAAACGGTTATTCTCGGTTTAATTTTTCTTGCGCTACTGCTTTTCGCCTACACAGAAAACAGCTCTTTTTTCTACAGTTTAGGAGACGTTTTTACGAATCCGCCCTTGGCTGTTTTGTTCGTTTTTGTTCACAACGTTTTGGTTGTCTCTCTTATTCTGTTGGGGATGACATTCTATGTTGAGCTTGTCGTGAATTTCATGCCTAAAAGGGAAATAGAATACGTGATTATCGATAACCCACGCATATTCGCTTTTGTCTTCACTCTAATGGTCATCTTCATAAGCATCCTCAGGGCAAGCACGCTAGTTTACGGTCAGGTTTTTGTGGAAACTCTGCTTCTTGTCATTCTTTTGAGTACCCCCAACGCAATCCTAGAAGGGTACGGAATATTCCAAACCATAGAAAGAACGCTGAAAAGAAAGATGAGCATGAAAGCCCTAGCGGCGATCTACACGATTTTTTTCATAGCTGCGGTTATAGAAGTAGGCTACGTGCAACTCTTGAGGGCAGCAGTCTGAAATGCACAGGTTATCGCAAGGTTAACTGAGTGAAGGAAAAAATTGTTCTAGAACTGCCAGAGCCTAAAGAAATACGTGGATATGTTTTGGAGCAGATAGGTAAGCTTTCAGGGGAGCGGTGAAAGGGCGAGAAGTAATTATGTTTTGGGCTTGAATTGTTCGGTTATTATCATGGTTGTTGTGAGGAATACGTCGGGGAGCACTCTGAGTTTGTCTGTTAAGAATTTGTCTATTTGGGCTATGTCTTTGACGTCTATTTTGATGACGACATCGTTTTCTCCGATGACGAGGTTTGCTTCTACAACCTCTTTGAATTCGGAGATTTGTTTCAGGAAATCCCTCTCTGAACCCGACTTGACTGTAATCAGAATATAGGCAAGCAAAGCTAATTTCTCCAGTCCATCATGGTTGTGATGGTAGAACTTAACTTTTTGGATTAACTTCTTTTGCCTTCTCGTTTTCAGAGAAAAGCTATTTTTCAACAATCATCTGTTATTAGGAGCCTAATAGGATCGGCTTACGTGTTTTTGCGTTAACAAAAATTTGTGAAAAACTGTTTTTCAAAAATTTTTTAAAAAAAGAAAAGCTTCAATTTGACCATAAACCCGACCTTTCTACTTGTCAGGTTAGGCATATTGGGTTTTTGATGTAGTCTTGGTTTCTGAGTTTCTTTACTCTTACCGATTTTTTGCATTCCAGTGGGTCTTCGGTTTGGGTGACCTCTATTTCGCCGTCAAAGAGGTTAAGAACTGTTGTAGCCTGATCTGTAGGATGTTCTTTCGGATCCATAACAGCCAGCAATGTGAAGCCTTTCGATCCCAAATCGGTGATCAGTCCTGACACCCACTCTTTCGCAGTTTTTGCCCCATACGCTACGAGAACGTCAGAAAGAATCCCAACACAAACCCGCCGTTTAGCCACAGACTTGCCTATGTTTCGATAGGCTTTAGCTAGTGCAATGCCGAGGTTTGTCAAATCTGTACCCTGAAGTTTGTACACGTTTGGAAGATCAGGAACCTGAGCCTTAGGTTTGGGATTACACAGGAACAAAAGGAAGTTTGGATTCTCTAAAAAATCTTGCAGGTTATTAGCTTCTGCTGTGACATAGAAAGTAATGCCCTCTTTTGTTCCAGCTTTCAGGAAATTACTGGTCATCAATTCTCGTTCATCGCATGGAGGACCAGCCAAAACAACAGCATACTCCTCTGGAATACCACCCAACAATAAGGAATCTAACTCTTTTGTTCCAGTAGAGACTCTATCCTCAAGTATGACTTCTTCAACTTTGATTTCTAATGTTTTTAGTTGAAGGAATTTGTTTTGCCCAAGCTCATCCAAATAATAAGCTTTAGGATTAAGTAGATAATCTCCTTTCTTTGAAGCTTGAAGAGTTAATTTAACCTCCACTAGCTTCAATGGGGCAAGCTGTTTTCCCTTCATATTCAGAGTGTTGTCCTCTATTCGGTAAATTTCAGACTTTTTAACCACCACAAAATCTTGAGGAACAAAATTATCAACACGCATCAACAAGGCAGGCTCCCTGCCAGCATTAACGAACTCTACTGACAAACAGAAAGACTCCCCAACTTTAACCTCTCTAGCATCAGCGATCAGGTTTGCTTGAACATTAGCGTGTTCGAAGCTTTCCAGACCCACTGCTGCCTCATTGGTTGGGGTTGGAGCTGTAAACGCTAAAGTACTTGAAGTTATTGTGGGTGCATGCATAACCTCGTTTAATGATACAGCAAGCGCTTTCTCTTCTCTAGCCGTCTTCAGTATCTGCTGTACTTGAGCCGTCTTTTCAGGCTGCTTAGCTTTCATGAAAGAACCAGCAGCGATCTGAAGCAGGTTCTCAGCCATCTGATACTGCTTAGCCTTTTTGTCAGGGTCAACCTCACTCTCAGCCTGATTCATGAAAACATAAGCATCAAAAAGACGTTGAGTAGCCTTCGCGTATTCTGAAGCATTCTTAAATCCTGCCTGCAAATAGCTGGAGGCAGCTCTCTTCATATGGCGTTTAGCCATGGCATTTTCTTTCAAATCCATGCTGTCTTGGTATCTTGTTCCAGCTGCTAAACCCTTGCAGAAGCTGCTGTTACCCAGCGCCCATAGACTTGCCTGTTTGGTGAAACAGAAATCTTTCGCCTTCTCAAATAGTGCTGCAGCATCCAAATATGATTCGGAAGAAGCTGTTTCTTCAGCGGTAGCCATCTTCTCCCAAGCTTGGCACAGGATCGCTATGTATTCTAGTTCTCTGCGTTCAGCTTCAGCATCTATCTTTTCAATGATTGCCGCGATCTTTTGTGCTGCTTCTCCATAACTTTTTGAGCTCTGCAAATATTTTCCTTCTCTGTCCAGCAGTTTTGCTTCTTCCAGAAGGATTCTAGCCTGACAATATTTACGTCTAAGATCAGAAGCCTCCAGCAATCTTTGAGGCATTTCTTTCTCGTCTACAGACAAATTGTCTTCAAGTTTTTGACTGATCGACTCTTCTGCCAAGCTGAACTGCCCTAAGGCTTTTTGGAACGCCTGCTTTGCCTGTTGAGCATTCTCCTTTCTGCTTAATCCCTCAGCCTCTTCCATGTCAGCCCAAGCCAAGTAATTTGGGGTCAAATAATTCCATGAACTAGTCAATTCATGAAGCTTCGCAACTTCCTCGTAATGTTGTCGAGACTCTTCGTAATCCTCAATCGCGTGGGAGTGTCTTGCTTTTTCTATTTGACTCCACGCTTTCATATATGAAGAATAGTCGTTGTAGAAGTCTTTTAATTGAGATATTTTCTTAGCAGCTTGATTGTATGCTTGGGATGCAGATTCATAGTTTTGGGAAGCTGCTTGGTGTTCGCCTTTTTGTCCTTGAAGTTGAGCTATATTCCAATATGATTCAGCTGCATGGGATGGCATCTCCCCTTTCATGAAAGCTGCAGCCGCTCTCTGATGAGCTTTTATCGCCTCAGAAAGCCTCTTTCCGTCTCCAGTTAGATGGTAAATTTGCTGCAGTATTCTACCACGTCTATCATTATGCTTACCCAAAATTTGGTTCATAATGACCGTTTCAGAACGGGATTCCAACTCTTTTGCCAGTAGCTCACAGCTCTTCCCTATAGCATCAGCCGCTTTCTCTAAGAGTTGAATCTTTCTAGCCTTGTCGGTTTCTATTTTAGCCAGCTTGATATGAACCAAACTTAGATTATAAAGTGCAAGACTATGCATTGTATCCTGAAAAGGAGTTAACTCTTCAATGGCGGCTATATGTTTGTTTTGAGATGATTGAGCTTCAAGCAGTAATGCTTTCTTCTCTTCGATGCTGGTTTTTGTTTCTGAAAGCAAACTCAAGCTTCCACTCAAAGAGTCATATAACATGTATGATGCGATGTTTTTCCATTCCTTTGTAATCTCTAAGCCTTCTCGAGCTTTGCTGATTGCGTTTTGAAGAATAGTCTTTCTATTTTCAGAATCCGTCTCAATTTTCGCTAGCCAAGTTAGTGTACAAATTTCGTTGTAATAACTACTGCAAACACTTGGCATAAGATTGATAGTTTGAGAGATTCTTACAGATTCTTGAACCATTTTTCTCGCTTTCTCAAAGCTTTCCCTCTGTTTATCAGGATCCTCCATGAACTCAGCCAAAACATTGAATGAGTAGGGCAAAACCGACATTCCATGACCTAAAAGGAGTTGGTCTTTGGTGACAGTGCCATATTTCAGTATTTTTTCTCCATACTCTACACCAAGAGAATGATTCCAATTATAGTATACAGCAGCATTCCGAGCAGAACAAAAAGCGCACCCAATCAACCAAGCGTCCCCGGTTGTAAGGGCAAGTTCCAAAGCTTTCTTTGAATAGTCGTAGCCCTTTTGAAGAAGTTGAGGCTGTTTATCTCTGAATTCAGGCACCTCAAAGATGAAACGGGAGTACCATACGCTTGCAAAACAATATGCTCTAGCCAACTCGAAATTATCACCAGATTTTGAGAGAGCACTTATAGCTTTCTCAGCTAGTCTCAAGCCTTCTTTTTCCATTATCACCGTCTCAGAATAGTCACTGAGCCAAACTCGAATGTATTGAGAAAGCTCGATTAGGTCGGTGCATACCAAGCCAACGGAATGAATATCGCCCGCACTCTCGTAAGCCTCTAGAACTTGGTTTTCAATTGTCCACCATTCATCAAGCAACTTCTTTCTTTCTTTTGGGCGTTCTTCAATCCAAGATCGAGTGTAAGCAACCAAAGCCCTAATATGCTTGATTCTCACTTGCTTGCTATCTTCTTTCAATTGTTCCAAGATTGTGATTTCGTTTTGATATCCTTGGATAGCAAGTTTCATCCGTTCTTTAAACTCAGTATTGGTTTGGGCTTGAAATGCAGCTTTATAAAAAGAAAAACTAGTCTTCTCTTGAAAATCTGCTGTTTTAAGAAAATCCTTCTCATCCAGAGCTAAATCAGAAGCTTTCTTGTAACATTCTGCAGCTTGGAGCCACTCATACTTCTTCTCGAAATCCTTTGCTTTATCTAAGAGAAGCTCCAAGTTTTCTTTTTGCAAGACTATCCACAGACCATTATTGTCGAGGTAGTATTGAAATAACTTTTCACTTAATCTTCTTAGGAAAGTATTAAATCATATCAAATATAATAAGCGCTGTGTTTGAGGAATGTTGCTTTGTTAGATTCTAGGGCATTAACCAAGCTTCAATCAATGATTCTGATTGCCATAATTGTTTTTGCTGGAGTAGGTGGAGGAGCAGCTTACGTTTTGTTAAGCGGAGAAGATCAGGCTGGTGAAACCATTAAAATTGGGGTTCTTGCTGACTTAGATGGTTATAACAAGAATTATTGGCAAGAAATGGTTTTGGCTGGTGAACAAATCAACGCTGAAGGCGGAATACTGGGAAAACAAGTTGAGGTTATTGGAGAAGATTGTGTTACTACTAGTGAGGGATATGATTCTAGTGAGGTTAGTGCTGCCTTAACCAGACTATTAACCGTTCATGAAGTAGATTTTGTTATCGGTGCAATTGACGGTGAAGCTCTATTTGCTAGTCAGGACATAATGGCTCAACATGAAAAGATATACATTGCTTTAACCGGAACCTTTGATGAGTTGACACAACGAGTAATAGATGACTATGACAAGTACAAGTATTATTTCAGTTGTGTATGGAATGCAACTTCCGTTTATCAAGGTATGACGGATGGTTTATTACATTTTAGAGAGCTTACTGGTTTCAAAAAAGTCGGGTACCTAGCCGAAGATATTGGTATTTTTCAAGATGCTGTGGATGGTCTAGATCACTTTTTGCCAGAGAATGGATTTGAGCTTGTGTATAAAGGAGTATGTCCTCCATCAGTTGTGGACTTCTCAAGCTATTTTGCAGCTGCTGAATCAGCGGGTGTAGAAGTGTTGGTTCCTCTAATAGCTGTTCAAGGGGTTCCGTTTGTTAAAGAGTATTATGACCGCCAATCCCCAATGACGGTTTATGGTGGATTAGTCATCGGAGCTGCAACTCCAAATAGTTGGGAGTTGCTAGAAGGTAAGTGCAATTGTGTAACAATAGGAGTGCTTCCTGCTGTAGCCGGTTATCCATTAACAAGCAAAACTTTGCCATTTCGAGATGCATACGTCAATAGATGGAATGAAATCTCTGAGGGAGGCGGACTTGCTTATGATGTTTTACGATATATTTTGACTGATGCTATTGAGCGGGCTGGGACTACTGAAACTGATGCTGTTATTGAAGCTTTAGAGAAGACTAGTGTTGAAACTGCAACTGCAAAAAATTGGATTTTCACTCATTCTCATGCATTAATGATGGGAAAAAACCCCAACGATCCTAATGCTGATTATGCTATGGTGTTGTATTTTCAGTGGCAAGATGGAGAACTTGTTCCAGTTTATCCAAAAAAAATTATGGATGAAGCGGGAGCAACCTACATGTTCCCTAATTGGGCGGGTCCTTGGGAATAACCGAAATTATCCTTCAATGGTTGGCTGATAGACAAAATGTTATATTGTCTCCTCTCTAATACGTAGATTTTAAAAAATGGTGAGGGGAAAAACGAAACAAGTTGATCGCTGAAATTCTGATTACCGGATTGATTCTAGGCGGATTATATGCCCTTCTGTCCATTGGGTTCGCACTAATCAATGGAGTTGCAAGAGTGTTCAACCTTGCCCACGGGAGCCTCTACATGTTATGTGCCTATTACATCTACACCCTCTTCCCACTTTTGGGTTTAGGCGCATCTATTGTGTTATCGCTAATCTTAACAATCATAACTGGTATCCTGATTTACCAGTTTTTTATCCACCCTCTAAGGAAAAAAAATGTTAGTGCAGCAGTAGTCACATTATCTTTAGCCATATTCTTTCAGGCGTTGGTTAATCTCATCTGGGGTCCTAAATACATAAGCATCCCTTACGTCATCACCGGCTACACAACCATTTTGGGCGTCAGGGTTGTTAACCAGAAACTATTGTCATTAATAGTAGCAATTCTCCTTGTGGCTTCATTGACATTATTTATCAATCGAACCCGAATTGGAAAGAGCATAAGAGCTGTAGCTCAGAACATGGACGTAGCCAGATTAGTAGGAATTAACACACGAAACACATTCATGATCTCAATGGGAATTGCTGCGTTATTAGCAGGGTTTGCAGCTGTACTATTTGCCCCAGTTTATGTTGTTTCACCATCCGGATGGACCATACTTTTTCGTGCTTTTCCAGTGCTAGTCCTTGGTGGTTTAGGCAGTATTAAGGGCGCTTTAGTCGGATCCTTCATCATCGCTTTCACAGAAAAGATTATCGAATTCACCATTCAAGGAGGTTACTTAGTGCAGACAGCAACCTTTGCGGTGATGCTCATCATCATCTTCATCAAACCATCTGGCATCTTCGGAAAAAAACTTGACAAGTGAGGACAAACTTTGGGAATAACTAATAATATGAAATGGATGACTGCACCTAAAAACGCAATTTTCTTGTCACTGCTCATCCTTCTGATTGCTTTCCCCGCGATTTCAAGCGATTATTACATACTTTTAATACTAATTTTCGCGAATATCGGATCTGTCTATGCAGCAAGTTGGGACCTAACAGCTGGAGTAACGGGACAATTCAGTTTTGGTCAAGTTCTATTTTTTGGCATAGCAGGCTACGTTTCGGGCGCCCTAAACCTATTTCTTGGATTACCCCCATGGCTGACTATACCAATAGGCGGCGCCTTCGGGGTGCTGGTCGGTCTTATCGTGGGTTTACCAAGCCTCAGACTGAAGGGACCATACTTCATGATAGTGTCATTAGTCTTTCCTGGAATTCTTGCAGGCATAATTCTTATGTATCCTGAAATAACTGGGGGTGAGTCTGGCTTGTATGGCTTATCTCCCATTTCCAGCGACATAGTAGCAACCTATTACGCTTCTGTTTTACTGATGTTAATATCGATTTTTGTTATGTTGCGAATTTTAAGCTCAAGAATAGGACTGATTTTTAGGTCAATTCGAGAGGACGAGGACGTAGCTGAGGCAACAGGAATCAACACTACAAAATACAAACTTTTAGCTTGGGCTATAAGCGGCTTTTTTGCGGGAGTAGCTGGCGGTTTCCAGACCCACCAATTAATGACCATAAGCCCATTCGTCTTTGGCACTGTCTATTCTTTTCAAGCGATCCTGTTTGCTATTCTAGGAGGAATAGGAACAATAATCGGATCAGTAGGCGGCGCGTACATATTGGTAATTCTCAACGAATTATTACGATACATAGCCGACCTACGTGCAATAATGTACGCGGTTGCCATGATAGTTGTTACCCTGTTTATCCCCTTTGGAATATATCGGTGGTTGGCGATGCGCTTCAACATAGAACTAGGAACATGGAATGGTTTGAAGGAACTAAGGAGGAACAAACTGAATGGCTCCGATACTTGAACTCGAAAATCTTAACAAACGGTTCGGAGGAATCACAGCTGTCAAAGATTTTAATCTTCAAGTAGAAAAGGGGCAAATCATAGGTTTAATAGGACCCAACGGAGCAGGAAAAACAACACTCTTCAATTTGATTACTGGTTTCCTTAAACCTGATTCAGGGACAATAATGTTTAAGAGAAGAAACATCACAAAATTCAAGCCCCACAAAATCGCAAACATGGGCTTAACAAGAACTTTCCAACTCGTCAAACCATTTAAACAAATGCTTGCAATCGAAAACGTCGCTGTAGGGTGTTACTCTGATAGGTCCAAGAGAAAACGAAAAGACAAAGATGATGTTCCTAAAAAAGCGTTTGAAACACTCCAGCGTGTAGGCATTTCACCTCCTAACACTTTCAAATTAGCTATGACTCTGTCTCACGGATACTCAAGACGTTTAGACATCGCTCGTGCTCTTGTCCTAGAACCTGACGTGTTGTTGTTAGATGAGCCTTTTGGAGGACTAGGAGCAAGGGAATCCAATTTGATGACCCCTCTACTCAAAAAACTACAAAGACAAGATGATCTCACTTTGATTATTATCGAGCACAAAATGCGGCAACTCATGAAGATAGCTGAAAAACTTGTGGTAATGCAATTCGGTGAAAAGATAGCTGAAGGAACCTGCATGGAAGTAGCTAGAGACCCAAAGGTATGCGAAGCCTACTTGGGCAAGGGAGGATATGATTATGTTGCTTGAAGTGAATAATCTATCAGTGTTTTATGGAAAAGCACAAGTTTTTCATGATGTTAGTCTAATTGTTGACAGTGGAGAAATTGTTGCAATAATTGGACCCAACGGAACAGGAAAAACAACTCTGCTCCGAACAATATCAGGACTACATCGAGCGGCAGTAGGTAATATAACGTTTATGGGTGAACGGATAGATGGATTGCCCTCCTATGAAATCGTAAAGAGGGGAATTGCGCATTGCCCTGAAAGATACAAATTATTTCCTGAGATGACAGTTTTGGAAAATGTGGAACTAGGTGCTTTTCTGCGTAAGGACCAGTCTTCAATTCAAAGTGATCTAGAAGACGCTTTTAACCTGTTTCCATTACTTAAAGAACGGAAAAGTCAAGAGGCTAGAACTCTAAGTGGTGGTGAACAACAAATGCTTGCTATTGCAAGAGCACTTATGTCTAAACCTAAACTGTTGATGCTTGATGAGCCTTCTTTAGGGTTAGCTCCAATAATTAGAGAGAAGCTTGTTGATGCGATACAGGAAATCAGACGCAGAGGAGTTGCAATAATGATGATTGAGCAAGATGTAGCATTGGTTCTAAGCCTTTGTGACAGAGGTTATGTCTTCGAGGAAGGAAGCATATGCATGGAAGGAACCAGAAACTTCCTGAAAGGAAACCCAAAAATTAAAGAAGCATACCTAGGAATCGTCTAAACCTCCAACAAGGATGAAGCATCTCCTAAGAAAAGAATTTTAAAAAAAGTCTAATTTTCTGAAAATCAGAAGTACAGCAAAAACGTGGTACCTAACGTTCACAAGTTCATTAGAACACGCTAAACCGCCGTCATTACACTTAGGTGTTGTTGGATGCAAAACAGCTAAATTTGACAGACAAACTTACCCTTTAGCAGAGATGCCCACCGAAAACGGCAGCCAAGTCCGCATAGGATTAGAGGTTCACGTCCAGTTGACCAGCCTCGAAACTAAGCTCTTCTGCGGCTGCAGCTCAGACTACAAGGGCAATGACCCCAACAGCCTAACCTGCCCCATCTGCTTGGGGATACCCGGAGCACTTCCAGTCCTCAACGAGAAGGCGGTGGAGTACGCCGTTATGGCTGCGCTGGCGCTGAACTGCACGATTTCAGAGCGCATGTTCTTCTTCAGAAAGAACTACTACTACCCGGACATGCCCAAGAACTTCCAGATTTCGCAGTACGACAAAGCCGGAGGAGTTCCGCTTGCCGTGGACGGCTTTCTCGACATCGACGCCGGCAAAAAGCGGAAGAGGATTCGTATCGGCAGGGTTCACATGGAAGAGGACCCCGGGAGGCTGGTTCATCAGGGCGCCATAGACACGTCCCCCTACACGCTAGTGGACTACAACCGAGCAGGCATCTCCCTCATAGAAATAGTCACCGAACCTGACCTTGACTCCCCCAAAGAGGCAAGAATCTTCTTGCAGAAGCTGCGTTCCATCATGGAGCATTTGGGAATCTTTTCGGGCAAGCTGGAGGGGTCGATGCGATGCGATGCCAACATCTCCCTCATCGGTGGAACCCGCGTGGAAGTGAAGAACATTTCTTCCTTCAAGGAGGTGGAGCGCGCTCTGGGCTTTGAGATTATGCGCCAGAAAAACTTGGTTAAGCAGGGCGTTGCCGTCAAGCTTGAAACCCGCCACTGGGATGAAACCAGAAGAGTAACCGTCTCTCTCCGGACCAAGGAGGAGGAGCATGATTACAGGTATTTCCCTGAGCCCGACCTTGTTCCCGTAGTGGTCACAAAAGATTTCATAGAAGAAGTTAAGGGTGAGATGCCGGAGCTGCCGGACGCCAGAATCCACCGTTTTGTTGACACTTATAACTTGCCCAAGTATGACGCTGAGGTTCTGGTAAGCGACAAGTCTTTAGCCGACTTTTTCGAGAGAAGCGTGCAATTGTATAGCCGACCCAAGGAAATCAGCAACTGGATGATGAGTGACCTTCTGCGCAACCTCTACGAGAGCAACCTTGAGCTCACGGAATCCAAGATCACTCCCGAGTACCTTGTTGAGATGATTAAGCTGATAGAGGAGGGCGTTATAAGCGGCAAAATCGGCAAAAGAATCCTCCCAGAAATGGTTCTAACCGGAAAGCCTCCGTCGCAGATTATAGAAGAAAAGGGTTTAGTGAAGATTGCTTCCCGCGACACCCTTCAGGATGTTGTGGAAACGGTTTTCAAAGAGAACAAACAGTGTGTGGAAGATGCTCTCGCGGATGAGAATGCTGTTCACTTTCTGGTGGGGCAGCTTATGAGGGCGACAAAGGGCAAGGCTGACCCGCAGTTAGCCAACCAGCTGATTCGCGAAAAACTGGAATCCATAAAAGCCAAAGAAAAGCTTTAACCCGTTTTCATGTTAATCTTTTTCTTCAGTTTCCGCCTCAATTATGCTTGACAAAGTTTTGTAGACTGAAAGAGCTGCTCCCCTCTCGGCTCCGAAACCAGTTGTTGCCCCTAACAGGCAGATGCCCTTCCATCCGCGCCTCTTTGCAAGCCCCAGCAATAATCCCGTTGCCCCAATGATTCTGCCCTCACCATAGATTTCGGCTCCTTTATCCTGATGTTTCTGGGCGAGTTTCTTGGATGTGGCGGATATGTAAACGTCGTTTCCCGGCTTAGTTGTGACTACTCCGCCCATGGTGACTATGAATTTGCTTCCGTATTTTTCTGCGAAATCCAGGATTTCATCGCATAGGTCATAGTGGGCTACGTTGTCCTCTAGGGAAGGCTGCGTGTCTCCGGTCAAAATGATGTAGTGGTTTTTCTCGGTTTTGGCTGCGTAGAACCTGTAACGGGGTGGACGGCAGGTCCCATCCTTTTTTACAGCTACGTAGTCTGGGAAGTAGGGAGCATACAGTTCAGCGAACACTTTTGCGCCAGTGGATTCTATAAGATGCCTTGCTGCGATCATTCCAACGTTTCCCAAGCCCCTGAGCCCCTCTACAAAGATTGGCTCCTTCAATTGTGGCTCGAAGAGCATACGGAAATAAGGTTTGTCCATGGATTCACCAAACAGTTAGTGGAGCAAGCAGACTATAGTTCTTTCGCAACTTTTCTCATTCGAATGCTGGTTTTCGGTTTCTGTATTGTGTGTTCTGCTCGAAAGTGTATGCAGCCTGCAGCGTCACCTCTTCTCTGAGCGGCGGAGCCATAATCTGCATTCCGATTGGAAGACCATCCGTGAATCCGCAGGGAACAGATACGGCGGGCAATCCGGCTAGGTTCGCTGCCACCGTGTCCACGTCGCTCATGTAGAGTGCCAACGGGTCTGCTATTTTCTCTCCGATCTTGAAGGGCGGAAAAGGCATGGTGGGACCGACTAGAACATCAAATTTCTTGAAGGCTTCTTCGAAGTTGTTTCGAAGCAGGGTTCGAACCTTGAGGGCTTTCAAGTAATATTTGCTGTAATATCCAGCTGAGAGGGCGTATGTGCCCAGGATTATTCGCCGTCTCACCTCTGTTCCGAATCCAATCCGTCTGTTTCGCGAGTAAACTGTTGCCCAGTCTCCATCGTCTTTGTCGTCGCGGTAGCCGTAACGTAAGCCGTCGTATCTTGCCAGATTTGAGCTGGCTTCAGACATGGCGACAATGTAGTAGGCGGCAAGAGAATGCTCAAGAGTGGGAAGCGAAGTCTCTTCGTATGTTGCGCCCAGCTCTTCCAGTTTGTGGATGCCCTTCCACACCTGCTTCTCAACAGCGTTACTTGTTCCCTCGCCGAAGAACTCTCTGGGCACGCCAATCTTGAATCCCGCAACACTATCCTTCAGGGATTTTGTGTAATCTTTTGTTGCCACATCCACAGAAGTGCCGTCTTTAGAATCATGACCTGCAATAACTGAAAGAAACAATGCACAGTCGTAAACGTCCTTTGCCATGGGACCGATCTGCTCAAGGCTGTTCGCATAAGCAATCAATCCGTAACGGCTAACCAACCCGTAAGTTGGTTTCAAGCCGACAACTGAGCAGTAGCTGGCTGGGCAGCGGATAGAGCCTCCGGTGTCAGTTCCCAACGCTAAGACTGCCTCGTCAGTGGCGATGCACGCTGCGCTTCCCCCGGATGACCCGCCGGGAACCCGTGACATGTCCCATGGGTTACGGGTTGGACCGAAGTGGCTGGTTTCGGTGGAGGAGCCCATGGCAAACTCGTCCATGTTTGTTTTTCCGATGATCACGCCGTCCTCTCGCTTGATCCGTTCGATGACTGTGGCGTCGTAGGGGGGAACAAAATCTTTGAGCATCCGCGAAGAGCAGGTGGTGGCTATTCCCTGTGTGCAGATGGCGTCCTTGACGGCTATGGCGACGCCCGCCAATTTTCCGACTGGTTTCCCATCGGAGATTTTTCTGTCGATTTGCTTTGCTTTTTTGAGGGCTTCTTCCTCGACGAGTGTGACGTAGGCGTTGATGTTGTCTTCTAGATTGTGGATTGTTTCGAAAACGGCGTGGACGCATTCTTCGGCTGTGGCTTCGTTGCCCTGTATCTTTTGGACGGTTTCTCGGGCGGTTAACTGCTGTAGCTTCGGCATTTTGTCAGTGTCTCCTAAACGATTCTTGGGGCTTTGATGAATTTTTTCTCTTTTTTGGAGGCATTTTTGAGGGCTTCTTCTGTGGGCAGCGAAGGTTTTGTTTTGTCTTTCCGGGAGACGTTCTTGAGGTCTAAAACGTGGTATGTGGGTTCAACTCCCTCCGTGTCCACCTCGTCGATCTTTTTGAAGTAGTCAAGAATTCCGTTAAACTGCTCAGTGAAGAGAGACTTCTCTTCTTCGGAGAGTTCTATGTGGGCGAGCCATGCGATGTGCTCAACCTCTTTCTTTGACAGATGCTTTCTTTTCATGTTTCACTCCTTCAACACTAGAGCTGGAGGCACTCAGCTACTGCACAAACGTAACCGTTCTATGTCAAGGTCTTATCTGGAATACTTTTAACTCTTCTGCACAGTGAGGCGTATCTGACAGTTTCTAACTGTCTATCCGCAGAAGCGAAAGCTGTTCTGCAACTCTAAAACTTGTTGGGTTTTGAGAACTTGAAATCTATATGTAGCATTCAGAAATTTTTTATTACTCAGAATCGGAACCTGAACCGAGCACACGCAAATCCTTTCAAGGTTGAATATTAGTGTTCCCACCCACACGCCAATTCGCCTCTTTTGCGTGTGCTCCACACCCCCACATTCTGTTAAGCATAAACACTTTTTGGAAACTTGTGCTTCTGCAAAAAAGAAAAAGCTGTTTCTGTGTGTGGTGGTTTATTCGTATCTTCGTCTTCTGATGATAAAAACAACAGTAACTCCTGCTGCGCCGCCAACCCCGCCTATTATGTAGAGCAGGTACTGGTTCAGCCAGGTGTCATTTACCTTGAAGGAGGTCGAGTTGCTGTATGCTGCACTTCTGTAAGCATCTTCGGCTATGTGGGCGTTCATCTGCCACAGCCCCATCGAATCGGGTTTCCAACTGACCAAATATGTTCCATTCGAGTCTGTGTATGCAACTTGTTCGATTGAGCTGTTGGAGCCGATGAACGTTAAGGTGACCGTTAGGTTCTCCACTACAGGGTAAACTTGCCCTGTCACGGTGACGTTCTCTCCAATAGTTGGGCTACTCGAGGTTATGTTGCAGGTTATGGCCATAGGTATTTTCTTTACGGTGAGCTTCCAGTAATCGCTGGATGCATCAAAATAGGTTTCGCTTCCATTCCAGCTTGCCCAGACAATCCATGTTCCAGTTTGGTTCAGAGAGTAGACATCCCTAAAGTTCCCTGAAGAGTCTGTGGACACCAATCTGGATACTGCAGTATTGTTCGAAGAAGTGTAATTCAATATTGCATCGGTTACAGCAGCAGAATCTAACACAGTGAAATTCAACATAGAAGTATTCAACATCGCGTAAGTCAAGGCCACGTTTGTCTCACTTACCGGAGTTGAACCTGTCACCGTGATGTTCTCGCCATAATAAACAACTGGACTCGACAGACCCAAGGTTATGTTCACCGAGTTCTTCACTTCATAACTGCCCAAGAACTCTGCGCTGTTTCCGCTGGTGTCACACGCCAAAACCGTGTAATTGATTACAGTTCCAGCTGGTTGTCTAGGAATTTTTCCTGTGTAGGTTTGGTTCTGGGACGCAACCATTTCTGCGGCGGTTGATGTTGCCCAGTTATTGCTTGTGTAATTCAGTGTCACCGTTTCCAGATTGTTTTGTTCTTCCACTTGGGCGGTTATGCTTATCTTGTCGTTTGGTTCCGCCTTCTCTACGGGGTCTATTATACTCAACTCTGGGGCATCAAAATCCGTTTTAACCATGAAGTCTATTACGCCCTCTCCATGCTCAGCTATGAATGCAAGGTGATAAAGCAGATTTCCTTCAACAGGGACAGTGAAGTTGATCAACATGTCCTCTCCCGGATACTCGCAACTCGCTATCGCTTCAGTATATCTGAGCCCATCACTGTCTAGATTGTATCCGCCGTAGTTTTCTGATGTGTTGCCGTATAGTGCCGGTTCCCAAGCTAGAGGCACACCATTCAGTGTGGCATTTTCCTCTGCTGACGGGTTCGTCATAATGTAAAGTCGGGCTTCATACATGTCAAGGGTGTCCGGCACCTCAACCCACACTTCAACACGGCTACTTGTGGAATTGAATTCGTATGCCCAAGTCGTTCTTTCCACCGGCTCATCGTTTACTTTCCCCTTCATGTAACGTTGATACCACCTGCCAGAATCAACGTGCTCAATCACCATGAAAGTCGCAGCCTCAGTTCCATTGCTCTCTCTGGCGTCGTTCTTCACTTGGAAGCTGTAGTCGCCGGTTTGCTTAGGGATGAAGAACGGGTGGTCAACAGTCGTGCCTAGATGTTCAGGCAATCCCGCTGCCTCAGTGTGGTACGACTCGAGGTTTCCGGAGGGGTCGTAAACAAAGATGTCGTAGTCTGTTTTGTTTAATGTGGGGGAGGGGTCGATCCAGTCTCCGTAGCAGTAAACGCGGTAAGCTGAGCCCATCTCCAGAGGGTAAACATAAGTCCAGTCTGACCCTATCGGAATCTGAGACGCGTTAATTCTGATGGGGAGAACAGGTTTGTTTACTTTGGTCCAGTTTCCGAGAGTGTATGGAACATTGGGCGCCGCTGAAACACGAGCAACTGACGGAAAAGGCAGTGGCGCATTCCCAGTCATGACACAGATTAGGACAATGATGATTAAGCTAAACGCTTTAGTTACCCACCCACGCAACGGCTATTCCTCATTAGCAATTTGTATTTCTGAATTGGATTATTGCTGGCAAGATTGTCGACAATGGGTAAAAATGGTTATGAAAAGAGAGTAAATACCCGAAATATGGATTAGTTCGTCGGACCTAGACTTAACACACAAACTCTAGGAAGTAACCTTCGACTAGACGTCAGTTGTGCAAGTTACGCACAGTTCTTTTTAAGAACATTTGATCGAGTAAACTTGGAGAATAGCATCATGTCCGCTGACGAGGAAACTCGCGATGAGAAAGAAGAGACCAAGCTTATTAGCGCTGAAATGGTTACTGTGCTCGCCAAAAGCTTCTTGCAGAGACTGGGGAACAAACAAGGTCTCAAGCCGATCAAGGCCTCTCTAGAAGGAAACGTTTACGTTGTTGAGGTGGAGTTATTCAAGAAGATCGCTACGGTGCATGTCGATGCCACTACCGAGCAAATCAAAGAATATGAGATCAAAGACAAAGAACAAGAAACGCCCCAAGAATCACTTTTCCCGATTCCTCTTACACTAAAAAACATACTGTTCATGGCCGGAATCTCAGCCGCATCTGTTGTTGTCTCGGCTCTTCTGGGGATACAATCTCTAATCTCCGGCATACTCTGACTCCCTTGTCAAACCCCGATCTTTGATTGTATTGGATAACTTGATTTAATGCTGCAACCGACACTCTTTTTCGTTATCCGGAATGTTAGAATTACTTGTTAATGGGACAGAAGGCGGATTCCAATTCTGAACACAAGTCTTCCATTGCATGAGATAAATCTTGTTGGTCTTTGAATTCCGTCATTCCGGAGGAGCCTTCGAGTGTATGGGCTGACCTGAAAATGTTATTTAGGACATCTGTGTTTTGGATTGTTTTGTTTGAATTTAGGGTTTGATTGTTGTTACTTATGTGGAAGTTGTAGTTTTAGTTTGACGGCTTAAACCGCAAAGAGAATATTGAATCATGTGACATAATATACTTATTTGAGGTGGCACATGTATTGTTTGTCCAAAAAAGTGGGTGGAAAATTCAGATGTCTCGAAACGAGGACAAAATTGCTCGTCATCAAAACGGAAGGGCATTTATTCGCTGGTTAAGTCAACTCTCCAACTTCGGGTCCCTCATCTATATCACCCCCTCCACCCACTTCCAAAACAAATCCAAACCGAGTAAGGAGGTGGAAAGTTTATGAGAAGAATTATGCGAAATCGTTTGGCTTTGAGTACAGTGGTAACAACGCTGATTATACTGGTTGTTTCAGTTCTGCTGGCCGGAGTAGTCACATACTTCGCCATCAACGTCACCAGCACACGAGTCCAAGAAGAGAGCTTGCACATAACAAAGCATCACGTATGGCACAACGGTAGCAGCAGGGCTCTTGCCAGCTTGATGATAATCAACACGGGTGGTAGAGACGTAGTAATAGACAAGATAAGTGTTCGAGGACAAGAGTGTGACTGGAACTCATCGACAACAGATAAATTTGTTACATACTGTAGAACAACGGACACTGTATCCGCCGACTTAGGTTACGTCAGCAGCTTCACCAGAGATGGCACAGAAACCGCAGTTAATCTAGGTGGTACCGACTACAACTTCACGGTAGCTACAGATGACTTAATTCTGAAGTCTGGTTACACAATGTTTATCTATATTGAAAACCCGGACAGCATCTCGGTTAACGATATAGGTTTGACTGTCAGCATAGAACTTTTCACTTCTCAAGCGATGTATTACAGAGAAGCCAATGTGGAAGCAGTAGCCTAAACTATTTTCCTCCTTTTTTAACGTTCCATTTTTGTAATAGACGATAAAGTTGATTACATTCTAGGAGAATGTGTATTTCATTTCTACACACAAAACATCATATCTTCTTTTTGGCTTACGGAGGTGCTGGAGATATAAAATGAGGGACTTTCGAAGAAATCGTTTGGCTTTGAGTACAGTGGTAACAACGCTGATTATACTGGTTGTTTCAGTTCTGCTGGCCGGAGTAGTCTCCTACTTTGCCATCAACGTCACCAGCACACGAGTCCAGGAAGAGGCTGTCCACATGTCAAAACAACACATTTGGTGCGATGGTAGTTCTAATGCGCAGGGAGCATTCATACTAATCAATACAGGCGGCAGAGACTTGGTCCTTGACAAGATAAGCGTCCGAGGACAAGCATGCGATTGGACAAACGTGTATTACAACGTAACTACCGCAGCAATTTCAGATGACTTGGCTCACAACACGACTTTGGCAGACGGCGGAACCATCACAATAGGTACGGATTACACTTTCACCCAAGCTAGCACAGATATAACTGTGAAGTCAGGTTACACGATCATAGTCTACATTGATAGTCCAGACAGTATCACAGTGAACGACATAGGCTTAACAGTCGGTACAACCGCTCACACTTCCCAAGCGATGTATTACAAAGAATGCAACGTTGAAGCCGTATAAGCTAACAACACAATCTCCCCCTTTTCTTTTTTTGTTATGTAATGTGTAGTTGTGTTCTACGTACAAATCATCTTATCCCTTCAAGCAATGACATTGTTCTTCAAAACAATAGGTTCATCCAAAGGAGGAAAAACCGAGGTAATTGACGCCAGTAAGACAGTGTCCTTTCGTATAGTCTAGAATGGTGGGAGTGAAAAATAATGCAAAAAGGTCTTAAGCGAAGAGTCAAAAGATTCTGTCTATCAAAAAGAGCTCTAGCCCTCCCCATAACATTTCTGTTACTATTCGCCTCCCTCTTCGCCGTGATCTCAATCACATACTACTTTGCAGTCTCCAAAGTCAACGTTAACAACCAAATCCTCCAGATTTCATCCGCAAAACAGAGCATGAACACCATAGAAAAGAGCCTCCAGCTCGTTGTCTGGCAACCCGGCTCCTCCAAGACCATCGAATTCGGCGACTGCGGTGGAACACTGAAAACTGAACCGTCCGCGAACCTGCTAACCATAAACGTTACAGACGAAACGTTCTCCGAAGTCATTTTCAATTCCTCGGTTGGCGGGTTAATCTATGAACTACCATACTCACAATCTGCTGACACTGGACTCTATTTGAAAGGCACCAGCCAAGTTGTCGAAAACAGAAGTGGCGCCGTAATGACGCAGCTCTACATAGAAAGCGGTGAAGAGCACCCTGAAATCGTGCTTCGCTACCGTCCCGTGGTCTCCTCAGTCACAGGAGGAACCGAAAACGGCAAACCCGTCAACAACGTGCGCATATATGTCGTGAACCTAAATTCCTCCCAGAACCTTGTGCTGATGGGAAAGATCCCGATAAAAACTTCCTGTGTGAACACTACAACCTATGTTAACAGTTACAACCTATCATATTCACCAGACTCCCTGACTGTAAAAGCGACTATAAATGAACGTCAGGCTCAGGTCTCTGTTCCCATCTCCGGCAACGAGAATGGCGCAATAATCAACGTAGAATTGGTTGTGAGCAACACGAAGATTGAAAGATGGGAGAGATAAAACAGTGCCCTCGATAATCCCCAGCTATGTCTACACTTTTGTCGCCCTAAGCATAGTTGGTACACTGCTGATCTGCACATTCAGCGCCTTCGCCGTTTCCGTGAAACAGGATATTGAAACAGAACAACTCATAAATCTGTTAGAGTATGTGGCTGCGGAAAGCTGCGAGCTCATCTCAACAGCCACTACCAACAACTCGACAGCAACCGTTAGACTGCTATTGCCTTCGCATGTCAGCGAAAAGGGATACTGGATCCAACTCAGGAACGATTCCTCAAATACTTGGATTGAAGGTGGCTTAGGAACTACACCATTCCAAACCAGCCTTAACGTATTTGTACCTGGAGTGGTAACCGCTTCGGGGTTGTACACTAGCGGGTACGGTTTTGCGGAACTGGAGTGTCAAATCCAAGGAACTGTAACATTTTTGAATCTATCAGATGTGTCATGAAAATGAAGCGCGGCAAAAAGAAGAGTAAAAAAGAAGATAAAGCGACAGGAAAGATAACTGTAGCGGATTTGATGGGTGAGTTAAGGCTTCTCCGCCGAGGGAAACCTGAAGGCCACAGGGAGTTAGAGACATACACACTAAATCCTCCTTTCGCTTACGCTAATATAGTTCAGAGCGAGGACACTGCAGAGTATCTCTACATTGTCGACGAGTTAACGCTGACAAAAGAGGAAAGGGAAGCCTACAAAAGGTTAAGAAATGTCTTGGAATACGAGTTAAAGGCTCCTGAACCTGAAGAAAGCTTAGTCGAATCTTTCAACAGGCAGGTTCCTGAAATACTGGAGAAACATCAGAAAACCACTGAAGCAATTGAAGAGCTCGGGCTTCGTAAGATCAGGTACTATCTTGAGAGAGATATGGTAGGATACGGTAAGATAGACGCCCTCATGTATGACCATTATGTTGAAGACATAAGCTGCACCGGAGTCAACAAACCGATTTACCTGTGGCACAGAAAATATGAAAACATAAAAACGAATATTATCTACCCCGAAACGGAAGAGCTGGACGACTTCGTCATGAAGGTAGTCCATAGAGCAGGTAAACACGTCAGCATAGCCTACCCAATCGTCGATCTAACTCTTCCAAAAAAGCATAGGCTAGCAGTCTCGTTTGGCAAGGAGACAACCCCGGCTGGAACAAGCTTCACAATAAGGAAGTTTAGAGAACAACCTCTCACAATAATTGACTTGATAGAAAACGAAACCATCGACGAAACAATAGCAGCCTATCTCTGGCTTTTAATGGATCACAAGATGTCAGTTATGATTGCTGGAGCCACAGGAGCCGGAAAAACAACAGCACTAAACGCTATTGCATGTCTAACAAACCCAGAATACAAAATGATATCTATCGAAGAAGTTGCAGAAATCAACTTAACCCACGAAAACTGGGCTTCAACCATTGCGAGACCTGGATTCGGAGCTGAGAAGCAAGGAGAAATCACTCTCTATGACCTAATCAAGGCATCTGTCAGACACCGTCCAGACATGATACTTGTAGGCGAGATCAGAGGCGAAGAAGCATACGTGCTGTTTCAGGCACTTGCAACAGGACACGGCGGTCTCTGTACAATACATGCCGAAGATGTGGAAACAACACTCAAACGTCTAACCCAACCGCCCATGAACATACCCACCTCAATACTGCCCCTGATGAATTGCATGATAATCGCCAGACGCATAAAGCATTCCAACTTTCTGAAATCTGGTAACAAATTCGCAACTCGAAAATTCGCGCGGATCGCTGAAATAAAAGACGCAGAAGCCATTCACAACGTCTTTCGATGGAACCCTTCCATGGACAGTTTCCAGCATGAGCTTGAAGGAAGTTACCTTTTATCGCGAATCGCCAGGGACTTGGATGTCTCCGTTGAAGTGTTGTTTGAGGAACTGGAAAGACGGAAGCAGATACTGTCGGCTATGGTTGAACGGGGCATACATGACTTTCGAAGCGTGAGCGTTGTCTTAAGTCGTTACAACAAGAATCCACGTTTGGTCGTAGATGAGTTTATTGAAAAAGACGTAGGATGGTTGAGCTGAAATGCGTACGTCAGATGGTTTCCTTGGTAAGGTTATTGCTAAGATAGTTAGGACGACCAGCGAGGAGAAAGACGAAATAGAAAGTGAGTTGCCCTTCGTGGTTATGCTGTTCACTCTGTTGGCTACTAGCGGTGTCTCTCTTTATGAAAGCTGGAGAAGACTGCAGAAGGCAAGCCTTTTGCCACGGTTTCAGAAGGAAGCGGAAGAGGTTGTTAGACAGGTCGAGGTGTTGGGAAAGGATCCTCTAACCGCCATGTATGAGCTGACTGAAAGGACCCATTCAAGACTGTACAGAGA
Source organism: Candidatus Bathyarchaeota archaeon (assembly GCA_050123155.1). Lineage (GTDB taxonomy): Archaea > Thermoproteota > Bathyarchaeia > Bathyarchaeales > Bathyarchaeaceae > Bathyarchaeum. The sequence goes on from JASFHP010000004.1 coordinate 153,977, forward strand.
TTTTCTAGGAGGCTTCATCTCATCTATCAAAAGCGGAGGCAAAGTAGCTGATTACATGCAGAGCAAACTTAGGACAATCTTCGAGTTGAGAAGCAAAGCCATGACCCGTTCCACCGAGAAAATCGCTACATTGGTTGAAGGCTACTCAGTTATGTTGATAGTCATCCTCTGCGTCTACATACTCTACGTTCTACTCTCCTCAACGTCTTCGCTGGAACTCATGGCTGGAATATCAATTCCAACATCACCAATCATATCCTATCTGGTGATATTCATGGTAATGCCTATGATATCCCTCATATTCATGCTTATCGCCCATAACATCCAAAAGAGCACACTCCTCAACCTAAAACCTCTATACAAAAAAACCATGATTCCATTAGCTGGGTCCATGGGGCTATTTCTAGTTTTCACTCTTGTTCCAACATTATCCGACTCCCTCGGCTTGCCTCTTTTGCTGACAGTATGCCTCACAATAGGCGTTTTGCCCGGTGCCCTCCAATACTACAAACTCACAAGGGTGAATTATAACGCTGAGAAATCTCTGCCAAGTTTCCTCAGGGACATCACAGAATCCCAAAAAACTGGAATTTCCCCGGAAAAGAGTATCATTCACGCGGCAAAACGTAGAGACTATGGGCGCTTCTCCCAGTTCTTAGAGTTGATTCGCAGTCAAATCGAGTGGGGGGTATCCCTGAAAGACATATTTGAGAACTTTAAGCAGAAAATCCACAGCTGGCCGGTTCTTGTGAATTTCATGATGATGGTTGAGACCATCGAGGTGGGCGGGGGGCCAGTGCGTGCCTTGGAGTTGCTGTCAGAGTATAGCGAAAAGGAGTTTGAGGTTCAGGATAACAAGCGGGCGTTGCTTAGACCCTATGTTATCTTGGCTTTTGTGTGGAGCGTACTCATAGCCCTGACAACCACAATAGTAACCATGACTATGTACATTCTAACCCAGCTGTCAAGTCCAAGCCTCTACGAGGTTATGTCCACAGAAATCTCAAGTCAGATCGGGATGTTCTCTCTGGGGATAATCTTTCAATGCTGGGTTTCAGGGTTCTTCATAGGGAAAATCAGTGAAGGAAACTTCGCGGCTGGACTGAAATACGCGGCTCTCCTAGCTATAACCGCCTACGTGTCACTTGTTCTTTCCCAGAACTTCATGGGTGCACTCTTCCAAGTATCTCCCCCCAGCTAAAACTGTGAGGTGAATTTAAGATGCCGGCGACTTCGATTGATTCGTTCTTTGCCTGCACCCTTATCGTCATTGTAGTGGTTGTGTCTATGGCTGCGACCACGAAGATAGTTGCGCCCTACATGAGCAGCTTACAGAATGTAAACGAGGAGGAATACTTGCGAAAGATAGTTGAGCACACGATAGTAAGCTCTGGAAGTCCGGTGAACTGGGGTCAAAATCAGAGCGTAACTCCAGAAGCTTTTGGTTTAGCCAAAGATGGTTCAGTTAGTTACGCGCTTGATGTGGATAAGGTTTCTAGGCTCAACAGTCAGAACAGTTACGCTTTAAACTATTTGGAGATGTACGAAGCCTTAAGGCTGGAAAAAGTTGCTCTCAGGTTCACCTTCTCGCAGATTATGAACGTGTCCATAACTTTAAACTCGAATGAGACTGTGGGAGATTCAACCGCATACTCCTTCAGCGTTTCTGTTAACAGGGACCAAGCTCCTGTGGCTGCCAGTTTAAAATGTTACGTGGTTGCAAACGATTTTGTCAACAACACCAGTTCCAGCACTTCAAGCAACGGCGAAGGAATTGTTGAAATGGAGATCCCTAACTCTTCCAACGGGGCGGCATTACTCATCGTTTTTGCAAGAGCATCATATGACGATAGATTGACCGCCCAAGGAGTATACGCTTTCGGTCACCTGTCCTCTGACCCTTCGCCAAACAACACTTTTCTTGACCTCAGTCCCCTCAACAACACGTTGCAGGTGGACACAGAGTTTTCTGAAACATCCTTGGAGACGGGTTACGAGTTTTCTTACGGCTACGAATCCACCTTAACCTCAACATCTAACGAGACCTATACTATTCCCAGCTTTTTGGATTCAAGCCCAAAAGTTTTGGCTGTAACAGGCTGGAATGGTTCAGATTTCTTCGTAGAGTGGGTTACCTATCCGCAGGTTCCCTTAGAAATGGGCGCCGACTTCGAGAACACGGAGTGTCTCTCTTTCAGTTACCTGATTACCATAGACAGAGTGTTCTATCGGCTGAATGTGCGGTGTGGAGGTCCCAGCCTGTGAGCTTCAGAAATAACCGGCGTGGACAGATACGTGTCATAGAAGCATTCTTTGCATCGCTTCTGATAGCTTCAACTCTAGTTCTGGTTCCATCTCAAGGCGGGGTTGAAAAGACACATTACAGTACCCTCCATTCAGTTGGAGCACAAGCCTTTGTCTCGTTGGACAGCAACGGAATGCTCTCCACCCTCATAGAAGACAGCGACTGGACTGCCTTAAAGGACTGCGCCCAATCCCTGTTGCCTGTGAGCCTGTGGTTCAACCTCACAGTCTTCGACGAGAATATGAGTGTTCTAAACGATTTTGCGGTTTCTAATGGCGGTTCGGTTAGTGAAGAAATAGTTGCCATTAACTATGTTTGTGCAGCCTCAGGCGGAAACTATACGGTGTATATAGTGCGGTTGCAGTTGGCGGAGGCTAGCTAACCTATGGGAAGAAATGCTCGAAATCGCCGAAATTCGGGACAAACTCTTGTTATCACCGCATTAGTGATAGCTTTGCTGGTTCTTTCAATAGTTTACGGCGTTTTTGAAGCCGGAAGAAGAAGTGAAATGCGGTCTGCAGCCACATTGAACAGCCCTGTTTTAGCTACGAAGTTGGGGTTGAGAAACACGGTGATCAGCTCTCTGGTTAACGTTTCTAACGGGGGAGAAGCCGAGATGCTGGCAGCGAACCTCAACAAGTATGCTTCGATTGTTGGAAACCAATCATTCTTCGGGAAATGTGTTGTCCTGTTTACAGTGTCTGATGCTTCGCCTTACCAGTCAGGAATGTGGATTTCATGGGGCTCCGACGGAACAGGAGTCTCCAGCGCCTATGCAAACTTCACCTTACTTTTCACCGAAACAGACTCAGAGATACAATTGGAGCACACCATCAACGTAACAACAATGCTCGATGTGGAGGGAACCTACAGCAAACTGGGGGGGACACTTAAGCAGGTGAACGTAACCTGCAGAATCTTCAACGAGGGAGAGTCTGCCTTAGCTAACAATACCACACTGTATTATGACTATGACGGCAATTTAGGGACCTCAGATTGGACAGCCGTAGACTCGCCAACTACAACTGACTACGGAAACGGCACATACACAACCTCATTCACTGCCGAAACCCAAACCAGCGAAGACCCCATGCTGGTTTCAGCCCATGCATATGATGTGCGAGACATCTTTGTCTTGGCGAACGCCACATGCACTGAAACATAAAATCTTGCTTTTATCTTTTAATGTGTGCGCGAACTGATTTTTGCCTCGATTTTGTTGATTGCGCGATTAAATGCGCATCTCAGTTTGGCGTTGGGTTTGTGATAGCATTCGCAGAAAACACAGAAGTTTTGGTCAACCATCAAATCCTTTGCCCGTTCTTCTGGTGTGGGCGGGAGTAAAACCTGCGAAGAATTGGTCTCTATGTCAGAATACTCAGTTCGTTTTTTGCGTTTTTCGGAATCTAGTTGGGTTGCCATTTTATGTCCTCCAAAATTTTTAAGGTGTGAAACTTTCTGCACTGAAGATTGTTTTTGAAAGTTGTTTCATGGATTTTGTTTTGAGTGTTATGAATGCAGATTCTGTATTGAAAATTCAGATGTTTTTCAGAATCATTTTTGGGCCTGTGGGTCTTTTCGATAGTATACATGTAATCGCCCACCTTTTTTATCTTGTAGCCCCAAGGACTTTAGTAAACGTCATTTGCTGGAGATGTTTCTGCGGTCCACAAGTTAGTGAAGAGCAGCTTCAAAGCTTTGATGAAGGTGTTGTAGTTGGTCCAGAGAAAAGAGATTTTTTCTTTCTTTCTTCTCATCTCAGTATCGTAGTGGTCGTTTCCGTTCTTTATCGAGAAAAGAATTTCCTGTTGATCAGACAGTATAAAACTGGGCAGATCACCAGAAATTGCCGGTAGGTATTTCACGTCACTTAGCCCCGTCTTTTCAGCAATAAAATGGCTCTTCGGCGAATTATTGGTCAGAAGTAGCACCTTCATTCTCTTTTTGGAAACTCTCTCCAAGTTGTCTGTGAAACCGGAATGATACAGACGCAAAAGCTCCAGATCAGGCGCTAATACGCAAATCTCTTTCTCGGTTCTCTCAGCGATTTCGTTGGCTTTAAGAATCAGCTGTTCTTCCCCTTCAAGTATCTGGAAGATTTCCTTGGTTTCAGGCTCTGCCTTGTGTTGGGGAATAGATGTCCAAAGGTCAACCAGGTCTTTCTTTTTCCTTTCTAGAAGTTGCACATTCACTTTTTTTGTTTCTATGAGAACGTCGTAGGCATCCTCAAAGGGGACTGCTGTAAACTTCAATGGTTTCTCCAAAACACAAGATACGAGACCCCTCTTCTCCAAGTCTCGCAGGATTCTGTAGGTTTCGGTTCTGTGGAGAGAAAGACTGTCTGAAATTTCTCGAGCTTTTTGCATTCCAGACCTTGCTAGGTAAAGGTACACTCTGATTTCGTTTCGGGAGAGGTCAAACTGGAGAAATGTTTTCTCAATGTCTGCAAGGAAGTCAAATGGTTTTCTTTCTTTTCTCAGGAGTTTCCATACGGGAGCATTCTTGTCGTATAGGGTGTCTGGTTTTTGGGATTTTGTTTTCAATGTTTCCATGTGATCCAACCTGAATCTAGTTCCAATCCGAACTGGAATTAAGTTGTAGACATTTAAACTGTATGAATATGAACTCTGAATCAACAGTCAACGTTCATATTCGGAATTCGATTCTAAAACGGACAAATAGTGTTCACTATAATGCTACTTACAAATCAGTTCAACGTTAAACTTTATTTGCTTGTGTGTGCGCGAGCTTAGACGCACACCACATACACAAACACGGAATTAGAGCCTTAACTTGTCTTTAAACTGAACAATTACAAAAACTATTGTTGTCGCTGCTTCAAGGAATGTTTATCTGATAGCATATGATATAATATATGAGGGAAAGACGGCAAAGTGATACCCAACTGGAAGCGACTCACCTTCTTAGGAGAGTATCTAGTTCCGAAGAATAATTTGTGGTTAAAGCGGGCAGGTCTTCTATTCGGTTTCATCTTGTTAGATTATTTAACTACACTGATATTCATCAAATCTCCACTAGAGGAAGGCAACCTTCTTGTTAGAACTTTCATGGAGAACTATGGCGTTCTTCTAGGTCTCACAATCTTTGATTTCCTCATCAACCTTCCAATCTACATTATCATATGCTTCAACTCTCACTTTGGCACCTTGCCTCCAAAGTTCTCAAAAATAGCCGAACCTCTAATAGACGTGCTCCTTGCCTGGTTCGTTGCCGGATACCACTACAGCGGAGCCACAAGCTGGTTCTGGACCAGCCCACATCTGATACGCCAGATAACAGGATTCTCCATCTACATTTTAATCTTCACCATCGCTTCCCAAGCTTCAAAAATACAACGAATCTCCATCTAAAACAAAAACAAGCTTTTCATGAATAACGAAGCATCAACACTCAATTCGCTGTGTGTAGCAGAGTGTTACATACAAATTCTTAGTATCACCCCCTCAATTAGAGTAATTGCGTTAAGACAAAACTGGATAAATGAGAGCGCTTATCTAGCCAGCGTTCTGAGGCGGTGAACGATGTGGTTACTGAGATACGATATTTCCATTCCTTGAAGGAGCTTAGTGAAAACCTTGAAGAAGATATTGGCTTCTGCAAAACTGCATCTGAGGAATACGGACAAAGGCTAGGTTCCCTGTTGAGAGAGAAGGAAACAACTCATGGGGATGAGGATTGGTTCAAAGAATTGTCTGGTCTCCAAAAAGCTCCTAAAAAGAACAAAAGTAAGGGTAAGGGTAAAGGTAAAAAGAAAGGGGGAAAATCCGGTTGGATTCAATTCAAAGACATCATGCTTTCCAAAGAAGAGTATGGCGAGGCTCAGATTCTCTTCGATGCTATGGAAGACCTGAAGAGCAAGATTACTCAACTTGAAAATGCCAATGAAACCATTGAGGACCTGAAACGACTAGGTCTAGGAGAAAACGTAGTTTACATAACCTACCTGCGTGAAGGAATCCCCGAAAAGATTGCTCTGAACAAGAAAAATGGGGATGAGTTTGGAAAAAAATTTGAATTCCTGGCTACGATCTCCCTCTCCGCAGCCTCATACACAAGCTCTCAGGTTTGAATCAACCTGCAATTCTTCGGTGACTTGATCTAACTTTCAAGGGCACCTGCTGAGGTTTGCACGTAAAGCCTTGCGAAGGCTTTTATTAGGTCTCGTTGATTGTAGACCGCGGTGCTCGTTTTGAAGTAATTCTTCATCCTTTCAGTTTCCAACCCGACTCCAATCACTATAATGCCTTTTTTCTCCAGTGTTCTGATGGTTTCCTCTAGGGCGATATCCATGTTTGGGTAGCCGTAGGGCCAACCGTCTGAAAGAACTATCAAGAATCTTTGTTCATCGAATCGCTGCGCAAGGATTTGTCCTGCAACCTGCATAGCGTCAGGCATGTACGTTAAACCACCGAACTTCAGTCCCCCAATTCTCGCTCGCACTCTACGTGAATATGCCTCCGAAGCATCTTTCAGGACATAAAGTTGGTCGCTGAAAGCGAAAAATGTCCACGACTCAGGATCCATCAGCAGTTCTTTTGTGGCTTCAGCAATACAGATGGCCATTGCCCGCGCGTATTCGCCCTTAACCCTCATGCTAGCACTTGCGTCTAAGATAATACTCCACGCGTAGCTTCTGCTCAGGTATTCATCCCGCATGAAAACGTCTTGTCTTGGTCTCCCGGCTGCCTTCATCTGGACAACGGCTGTCAGGTCCAGTTGACCGTACAGTTTTCTAGGGTCCTCATCTAAGGCGTCCTGAGCTACTCTGAGGGTGTCCAGTAATCTGCGGCTCGTTCCCTTTACAAGAGTCCTAGCCCTAAGATACTGCGTGTAGTCCTCGGTTGGAAAGCTCGCAGTTTTGAATCTGGTCAACTCCGTGTATTTCTCAAGTTTTGTGAGTATCTTCTTTTCTCGGGCTTCCTGATGGAACCATGTGTCGAAGGCCTGTGAAGCCTCTATGTTGGATTCTTTTCTCCAGCATGATTCAACGGAGTCTTCAGACGGAATTGTTCCGCCCAAAGTTGCCAGAGACTTTCTGAAGATCTTTTCAAGCACAGAATCTGAGGGCATCTGTTTTTGTGAGTAGATCGTGCATGGGCCCGTCTGTTCGGTGTATTGCAGGGATGGAGCCTCCAGAATAGGACCAAAATTTTCCAGAGTTTGAGTTATTTCGTTGGCTGCTGCGTTCATAACCTCGTCGATTTCAGCCCCCTCCGTGGCTAGAGCCTTCATAATTTCTTTTTTGAGTGCACTCACTTTTTTTGTCAAATGGCCGACCGCTTTCTTTTCTTCTGGCTGAAGAGCTCCATTTACAGTGCCTATGTTGAGCTTTGTCAGCAGAGCCGTCATTATGCGAGTTGCTGGATTGAAGATGGTATCCACGTTTCTCATCCTTGTATATGCCAGCGAGTTTGCGTATGCTATGTCAGCAAGCTTGTCAGGATACCGTGCTGCAAGGTAGGCGTTGACATAAGCGTCATTGACTAAAGATTCAGAGAACGCTTCAACTAGCGAATGCTCTGAGTTTAATGACGCCAGTTTTTCCTCGCTAACAGGCATCATGGTGTGAGTTGTTAGATGGAAAACGCAGGCTCTGAACAATCTCCCGATCTTAGCTTTTCCGTTGTCGTTTGCTGGAAATTCGTAGCCCAAAAAGGACACGGTCTTCTCCTGCTCCTCTTCCTCTGTCTCTGACACGGATGGCAGGGGCAAGGCTACGTTGAATCCGGCTTTGTCCTGCGTAAGAATCGGAAGCTGGAGTCCTGAATCTATGCGGATTCTTGCCTTCATTTCGTCCTTTTGAAGAGAGATTGAACGAGCATAATCAAGGAATCCCATAGCGGTTACCGCGTGTTTTGCTGTTTTTCACATCATTGAGGAGGGGGAAACACCGATTCTACAACTCTTCTGACATCCCCTTGCACTTCGCTGTTGTCGCTTGTTAGGGCGATTATGGTTTCTTCGGCTGCGACGTTTGGGGTGTTGCCGTCGTAAATGAGGGTAGCCCAGTTTATCAAGTCTCCCAGCGAAGGACCGTAAGGAATGTCTCCTGCTTTGTACTGTCTCCGCAGTTCAGCGCCCACTTGGATGACTTTGTAGCCCGTGTCTTCGTCAACGCGTGACCGCTTCCTGAGCAGTTCTACTTCGTGGGGCGAAATCTGCTCGCCAACGCTTGTGTAGTCGAAGTTTATCCATACTGCCATTCGGCGTCTCATGGCGGCGTTCAACGGTTTGGTTCCTGAGAACTCTGCTGAGTAGGGGTTCATGCTGATGATCATGTAACCATGTTTGTGTCTGTGTACGCATTCGTTATCTTTTTCGTTCAGCACAAGGTGTCCTCGAGTGTCGAGAACCGGGTTCAGTCTCGTGGCTACGTCCTGCTTCATCATGTTTGCTTCGTCGAGATACATGATTCCGCCTCCTCTTAGCCATCGGGTTACCATTCCATCGATCCAGTTTTCTTTTCCTAACCCTATGAACCGTCCAATCAGGTCGTATGATGATGTTTGGAGACCGCAGTTGACCTCCCAAACTGGTAAGCCGCAGAGTTCTGCGACAAGGTAGACGATGTGCGTTTTGCCTGTTCCTGAGGGGCCTATGAGTGAGCATTGTTTGAAGTAGTAGAGGGCGCGGACGATGCGTTCTACGTATTTTTGTCCGCTGTCGATGTAATAGGGTGTGCCCTTGGGTATCAGGGCATCCATGTGTGCGAAACTGTAGCCGGGGTGAAGGTCGTATTTTTGGATGTCATATCTGTTGTAGAGTGGAGATTGGGACATTGGGCGTTCTTTGTCTATGGAAACCTTTATTTTGCCTTTTTCGTTGCGGGCAGAAGAGACTACTTTCATTCGGCTGACTGCTTCGTTTTCCCTTAGACCTTGATGCCCGTAGCTCAAAAGACTTCCACCCGTACTGAAAAAGTGGGGGACGGGATATAAGTATTGCGTCTTACGACTAAAGACGTCTCTTAGGCATGAACAATAAACAGCAATCAATCACACATTTAACTAATTATGTGTGTCACAAAACCAACACACAAGCGCTTTTGTGATAAACCAGCGAAAAACTGAACAAAGGTTGATCTTTATGAGCCAAGGCACAGTACAATTACCCGCCAAGGAGACCGAACCAGCCAAAACTGAAACGACTAAATCTGAACCAGCTAAATCTGCACCAGCCAAACCTGAACAGACCAAAACTGAAACGGTCAAACCGCCACAAATAACCCTAGAAGAACTAATATCATCTCTGAAAAGCCTCCAGGACGACATTGGTCAGATCACAGAACTAAGCTCTGAAGAAAAAAGGGTTGTGGACGTATTCTTTGCCTCATTCTTGACACTCATGAAGCCCTTGGCAAAAACGATCTCTGTTTCTCCAACTGCGCTTCCCGACGAGCTGGGAACCGTGAAGCAGGCGAACGTTGATCCTAAAGGAAACCTTATGCTTCTATATGAGGATGAACAGGTAGAAATAATGAATCTCAACGAGAAGAGCCACCGCGACCTTATGATTTGTGTCATGAAAGATGTGATGCCAAAGTTTAAGCAGCTCACCAGTGCTCACAGACAGAAAATTGAAGACAGGATGAAGTTTCTATCTTCAGTGACCACGGAAATACAAAAAATCTCTAAAGCATTCTCGTCAGAGTCCACAGATGAATCCGAAACATAGATTGCTTGTCTTCGAACCATGCAATTCCGTCTGAACACTTTATTTTCAGCAAGGATGGCACACATTATGTTTTTGCAGTTAGCGTTCGAAAGGTAGGATGAACAGACATGCAGTGCAAAAATTGTGTGTAGTATGTCGATACACACAAAAGGGAAAAAATCGAAAATCAGGAATTATATTCAGCAAGAGGGATTAAAAAAATACCGTTTACAAGTTCGCTAGCGTGAGGAATCAGTAATTTCAACTAAAAGTGACGAGTCTGACGTTCAAGTCAAGGTTGACATTCTCGGTTTGCGAGGCGTTAAACTAAAAGACAGAATAGAGTCTCCTGCGTTGAATTTTGATGTTAACGCGAAACTGGAGGAGAAAGACCGGAAAAGCGGTATGCGTGTCATCGGCTTCGTGTTAACGGTGGGCACAAAACCCAGTGTGGCAAAATTTGAGGTGGAGGGAATAGTGACCATTGAAGGAAAAAATCCAGACATAGACAAACTGCTGGAAGTGAACCCCAAAAATAAGATACCTTTGTTGCTCAACAGAGTTTACCAGAGCGTTTTCACGTCAACTTACCTCTTGGCCACCCTCCTAGACACATCCTACCCGCCGCCAGACATGCTTTCCTCAGGCGAACTGAACAAAAAGGGCGCCGAGGGACATGTTGAATGGGGAGGCAAAGAAGGAACGAAGACCGAAGAAAAACCACCACAAACAGAGAAAGATGCCAAAGAAAAAGCCAAAAGCTGATTGCATACCTGTAACCTAGAGAACCATTAGGTCATGCCTTTACCTTTCATGTTTTCTCCTGTAAAGCACGAACGCAGTTATAGCTAGCGCCAATAACACAGCTCCGGCAGCTAATGAGACAATAAGGAGCCATGGAAATTCTTGTCTTGCAGAGGTGAATGTTATTTGTTGGTAACCGTTCATTGCGTTAATGGTCACAGTTCCAGACGACGGATAAGCGGTGTAATCAGGGGGTGAAGTGACCGAGAAGGAGTAGACACCGTTTGGCATGTTAAACACTATGGTGTCTGAGGTGGAGTCCTCTGTTTGACCGTTTAAGGTTACTGTCCAGCTTGTTTCCGGAGGCAAACCTGACGCAGCAAATAGCACTTCGTAAGTTTGTGGGCTAGATGAAGAATCGCCGACAGCGTAGACTATGTGGTCATATGAGCCAAAGTATATTGCCCCGTCTGAGACGGCAGGGGAAGAAACCACCTTGTCGAGGGTTACGTAGCTCCATAAATGTGCACCTGAAGTAGCGTTTAAGGCGTACACCTTCTTATCGTAGGAACCCACGAAAACTGTGTCGTCAGCAACAGCTGGAGAAGAAGCCACGGCGCCGCCAGTCGTGTAATTCCACATCACCGTGCCCATTGATGCATCCAAGGCGTAGATGTTGTTGTCGTTTGAGCCCACGTATACTGTGTTATCGGCGATTGCTGGGGATGAGGCTACGGCGCCGCCAGTTGTGTAATTCCATACTACAGAGCCGGTAGAAGCGTCTAGGGCGTAGACGTTCCCGTCGTAAGAGCCTATGTATACTGTGCCGTCTGCTATGGCGGGAGAAGAAATCACTACATCTCCGGTGGGGTATTTCCAAACCAGAGAGCCGTCAGAGGCATTCAAAGCGTAAACGTTTTTGTCGGTTGAGCCCACGTAGACCATGCCTTCGGCGACCGCGGGAGAAGACAAGTGAATCTGGTTTCCTGTTGTGTAGTCCCATATCAGCGTGCCTGTTGTGGCGTTCAGAGCGTAGACCTTGTTGTCTTCTGAGCTGATGTAAACTACGCCGTCAACAACAACTGGGGAAGAAACCACGGCGTAGCCTGTCCTGTAGTTCCATATGCGTGCGCCAGTGGAAGCATTCAGTGCGTAGACGTTGTAGTCATACGAGCCCACATAGACCATGCCATTAACCACGGCTGGCGAGGACAGCATCACCATGTCGCCGGTTCTGTAGCTCCATATGACCTCGCTGGAGAATTCATCCAACGGGACAGTGCCGGTGACAGCGCTCAAGGCGTACACGTTCCCGTCGTAAGATCCTATGTACACTCTGCCGTCTGCCACGGCGGGAGAAGAATCTACTACGCCGCCTGTTATGTACTCCCATATGTGTGCGCCTGTAGAAGCATTTAATGCATACAATCGTCCATCCCATGCACCCACATACACTATGCCCTCGGAGACGGCGGGCATAGAGATCACCATTTCTCCCGTTGTATAGCTCCATATGTATTCGCCTGTTGTGGCGTTCAAGGCGTAGATGTTGTTGTCGTTTGAGCCCACGTATACTGTGTTGTTGGTGACTGCTGGGGATGAGGCTACGGCGCCGCCTGTCGTGTAGTTCCATATGGCAGAGCCGGTAGAAGAATCTAAGGCGTAGACTTGTCCGTCAACTGAACCCACAAATACAATACCGCGATCGGCAGCGGGTCCAGAGAATATTGGTCCATTTGTTGTGTAGTTCCACACTACGTTGCCGTTTGACGCGTTGAAGGCGTATAAGTTGTTGTCGTCTGAGCCGATGTAGACTTTTCCGTTTGCAACCGCGGGAGTAGAAACCACATCATCGCCTGTCATGTAGCTCCATACGCAGTCGCCTGTCGTAGCATTCAAAGCGTAAACTTTGCTGTCGACTGAACCTATGTAGACCATGCCGTAGGCGACAATTGGCGAAGACAACATTATCATGTCGCCTGTCCCGTAGCTCCATATGTATTCGCCTGTTGTGGCGTTCAGGGCGTAAACGTTGGAGTCCTCCGAAGCCACATAGATTACGCCCTCAGAATAAGAGATTGCAGAGTCTACGAAGTAGCCTGTTCTATAGCTCCACACGTAAGCGCCAGTAGAGGCGTTTAGGGCGTAAACGTTGTAGTCTTCTGAGCCCACGTAGACCATGCCCTCTGCAACTGCGGCGGGGGACAGGACGTTTCCGTCTGTTGTGTAGCTCCATATGTATGAGCCTGTTGACGCGCTTAAGGCGTAAATGTTGTCGTCTAACGAGCCGAAGTAAACTACGCCGTCGGAGACAACAGGAGAATCCACGGGACCGCCAGTGTTGAACTTCCACAATGTCTGATTTGTCTTCGGCGCTGCCGACCCTGAGTTGCCCGTGTTTGCCGCGTTATGGTGGAACATGCCCCAGTCGTCTGTTTCCTGTTGACTCGCCGAGTCTTCAGAAGCGCCTGTGGATAAGGTGACGCTGAAAAAGGCTGAGGCAAGAATCAGCACTGTTAAGATTGAGCAGCCAATCGCTTTTCTGTTCATCTCATTCTATCCTTTGGGCATGTTATTGGCTGAAGCCGCTTTAGGCGGAGGCAAAGCTTCTGGTGAAGCAGCAGCAACAAGACCCAGCCCCTATCAAGTAATCTTTGATTCGATAATCCGTAAAATACTTTCTTGTTTCCCAGACCTTTTGTAATACCCGCAAATCAAGCATTCCTGTTCGCCTATTTGATGCCTAATAGCAGCGTATTGTTGAAATCAGTTTTTTTCACAAATTTTTGCTAACACAAAAGCACGTAAACCGACCCTATTAGGCTCCTAATAACAGTGGATTGTTGAAAACTAGCTTTTTTCTGAAATTCAGCAGCTCAGCAAAAGTTTCTGTTTGAGGTTCACACTTTCATTAGTATATTCTAACAGCGTTAACTGAAAACAGTTTTTTCTGGTAAACTACCCAATAATCAATATCTTTGATTCATAATTGTTTAAACGTGGAAACGTAATCAGCAGATAAAACAATCGTTTGGCCATGGTGAAACTAATGACTTTGCAGGAAAACCAACTAAAAATGTTCCTCGCCCTAAAGAGTCCTCTTCGATGCTGGATTATAGAACTTCTGAAGTCTCATAGAGCCTTAAGTTCGTCTGAACTAGCAAGTTTACTGAACATTAGTTTGGGCAGATGCTGTTATCATCTCGACAATTTGACGGGTCTAGTTGAACAAGACAAAAAAAAGCGGTACTTCTTGAGCGAGGAAGGAAAAGAAGCATTTCAACTACTTAGTCGAACCTAGAAGCTAACGCTCGCGCATGGCACACATGAACTACTCTTTCAGCGGTTATGTGCCGTCTGCAACTGTTTTTATCGGCACCATCTTTTTAGATAAGGAAATTTCTCTCTCAGTTGGGCTTTAGCTTGCTCAACGGTAATGGTCGGGTCTTTGTCCGCCCACACTTTTGCAGATATATCTAAAATAACCTCCAATGTTGCATCAGGCTGAGTAAATGCGCCGTCCTTATAGCAACGTACACAGTAATGTTTGCTTCTTGTTCCATCAGCTTCGGTACCAATAAGCTCAGGGCTATTCATGGGCATACAACAACTTTGACAAATCTGCTCCTTACTTTTCATACTGCATCATCACCAAAAAATAATGAATACTGTACTACTTAAAACCATCATTCTATGTGGTGCACACGAAAAAAAAGCAAGAAATTTTTTGTTATGTAAGAATTCAGGGTAATAATTACTACGTCATAACAAATATCAAAAATCGAAACAGAATATTTTTGAAGAATGGATATGAGGATGCATTTCAACAATAAAAAAGGCTTGAGTCCAGTTGTCGCATCGATAATTCTGATTGCTGTTACAGTAGCTGTAGCTATCGCAGCAACAACTTGGTTGGGTTCAATGAGTTTCTCTTTTACGTCAACAGAAGAAATCCATATAAGAAGTTGTCAATGGGCAGAAGACGCCTCCTATGTTGATTTAACAGTTAAGAATTCTGGAACAAGCAGTGTGACATTAGACTCAGCTCAAATTAGTGATGTAGACGCTTCTTCTATTTCCTTTGTTTCAGGAAATTCTACAATTAATGCAGGAGAAGAAGCTGTAATGAGAGTCTATTTTGATTATTCGGTTAATACTAAATACAAGTTTTCAGTTGCTACTTCCAAGGGACAAAAATTCCTCTTTGTTTCCACTTCACCACTTGACAGTTCATTAACATTTAAGATGGAATGGGGAAAAACCACAATTAATGACACGTATCGGCAAGTTGACCTACAAAATAGTTATGTTAGTCCAGTTATTGTTTGCACACCAGAATACAGTTCTGGAGTGCCAAGAAGTATCAGAATAACTGATGTGACAAGCCAAAGTTTCGAAGTTAGAGTCCAAAACCCTTCTGCAGCTTCCTGTCCCGATACTGAAGTTAGTTATTTGGTTGTCGAGGAAGGAGTCTGGGCTACGCCTATCAAATTAGAAGCTGTGAAATATTCTACAAATACAGTTGGGAGAAAAAGCAACTGGGATTATGACACCAGAGACTATCAGCAAACATATTCTGGTGACATTATAGCTTTACATCAGGTTATGAGTTACAATGACCCTGAATGGATAACAACATATGTTTCTAAAGAGGATAATAGGCAGCAGCCCATCAGTTCAGGTGATGATGGTTTTAGGATAGCACTGAATGGGGCAGAAGCAGCAACAACACATTCCAATGAAACGATAAGTTACATAATTTTTGAACAAGTTTTTGGAGAAATTTCTGGAATAAAATATGATATAACGGGAACAAGCGATTTCGTGAGAGGTTATGGTAACTCACCACCATTTGACACTGCATATTCTCAAAGTTTTGATAGCACTCCAACCGTTCTTTTAGCCGCTCAGTTAGAAGCAGATGGTGGAGATGGCGGATGGGTAGCTGCCCATACAATATCTCAAACACAAGCAGGATTGATGGTTGACGAAGACCAAGTAGGTGACAGTGAAAGAAATCACACAACAGAAACTTGTGGCTTTCTTGCCTTTGAATCAGACGGCTCTTACTCGTAGAGATTTTAAGCACCATAGAATGACGGGACGATTGGTATCTCAGAAACCCAAATGAAAGTTATACTAAACAGTTAGCAATCAACCTAAAAGCTAATTTACCGTATCACCTGGTGATGGTTCCAAACTCCCCTCTTTTTTAAGGGTTAACTTTTAACCCCAAACCCAAACCATGCTTTAATTTATAAACAAGAGCAAATATGAATTTCAATTCAGTATTAGTTCATAACAAGTTTTTAGTAATATCAAATATCTTTTGTTAAAACATTGTTTCCAATGTGAGTGTGGGACATTTGATTAAGGGTAACAGGTTAGTAATTAATGCTTTTTTAATATTTTTGATTATAGTAGGCGCTTGCAATCTTAACTTTGCAATCGTAAACGCCCAGACTGTTACAGCGGTGGATTTTGATATTGATTTGGGAGGATATGCGAAAATTGTTTCGGACTATACTTACTTCGAATGGATTGAATTACTGGAATCATACGATTTACCTTCCGATTTCTTGATGGGTGCTGTCAAGCCTGAACGGGTTTTAGTTTTGGATTATTATGGTGATGCCGATGGAACATTTGGAACATCTATCGAGATCTACGAGTATGCGACCGTAGAAGATGCAGAACAGGAGTTTGAGAAACAAAAACCATATTCGCAATCCGATTATGGAAAAGAAATGTTCAACAGATACGAAACCGAAGAGATTATGTTATGTAAAAACAAATTTCTCATCTTTGCCTTTAGCGTTCCAATTTATGGAAACGCCAATCATGATCTTGGAGCTTCAATGTTAAATAGTTTGATGGATGATTTCATTGAGAATTTCATCGATGTTTTAAGAAGGTGGAGAGAAGATGGCGGAGAAAGCCTTCCTCCACCCGTCAGCT